>NZ_CP011254.1:4800000-5400255 GCF_001006005.1 Serratia fonticola
CGCCCAGGGCACTCCGCCGTAGGGATAGCGATCCGCTTTAGCCACGCCGTACCTCAACAAGATCCTGATTATCCGGTGCAGCTTCAGCTGCTGACGGCGGTGGAGTTAGTGTGCATGCTGGCGCGTAGCAGTCATACGCAACAGGCAATAGAAAAAACAGAGTTCGAAGAACTTATCGCCTCGTTGACAAAACGTTGCCAACCTCAGGCGGTGCCGGGTATCGGTGCCGATGATATCGTCACCCTCTGGGATAGCTTGCGCACAGACGACCCTCGGTTACAACAGTGCTGGGACAGCGAATACTGGCCAAACGCCTTGGCTATCGCTCCCTATCTTTCCATTGATGACCGGGCGGATCTGTTTGCTCCGCTGTGGGGGGAAGAACCGGCATTAACCGCATGTTATCGCCGTCTGGCTTACCGGCTGGAGCAGTTGGGGGGCGCAGCAAGCGTGCTGGCTCCGCTCAGCCTGCTGACGGATGAAAATCAGCAGCCCAGCTACGGTATCCTGACGCCAGCAATGCTGGAAGAGACCGGTGACAAGGTTCAGCTCAAACTCAATAACGGCGTGATGACGATGCCCTTGGCAGAGCTGAGGTTATTGGCCGCAGAGTTGCTGATCCCTTTACAGAGCCACCCGGCCCACAGCGGCTTTGCGTCAACCGATTATCTGGATCTGCCTGCCTATACGACAGACGACGAGAGTCTGCAACAGGCCAAAAGCCTCACGTTGCTACAACGTTATAGCGACCAACAAGCTATGCAAGCTTTGATCGTCTGCCATGCTGCGGCCTGCCGTGAAGAAGCAACAATGGTCGGCCAGGCGCTGGATCATTGGGCACAACAACATCAGGAAGCCGATAGCCGTGGCCATCCCGAGTTGATCTGGGCATTTACCCCGTACGATCGGCGTTCGTCGGCCCATTTTGACCAAGCCGTACAACGTTACGTTGGCCATCCCGGCGAGGTTTGGGGAACGCTGCTGGCGATGAATGAAGATGAAGTCCGGCGTATGACCGACTACCTGCTCACTTCGGTGAATGTTGCCGCCCGTCATAATCGCCTGCAACAACGTTTCGATCGTCATGAGCAAGAGTTACGGCACAACCTGCTTGGCCGCTGGCTCAACGTAGCAACCGAGGATAAAGCGCCTCTCGCCAAGGCCACGGTAAAAGCGTTGCAAGACCGCACCACTCTGCACGGTGAACTACTGGAGCACCTGTTGCCAGACCGCGACGCCCTACTGCCACTCTTTTGCCAACAGCAGCAAGATCGCCCGCACAACGACGATCCCTTGGCGATCGCGTTAGATCTGTTTGACGAGCAACCTACTGTGGTATCTCCACTGGAGTCTGGCGCTAACGTGGTTTTGCAGGTGCAACAGCTATGGATCACCCAATTGCGTAATCTGGCTGAACATCGTGCGTTAATCGACCTGCTGGCGGTGGAAACAGCCACCTTGACCACGCTGGCCGATGAGTTGATCACCGCCAGTTTCCGGTTGGATATCTGGCAACGCCTAGGGAATGCCCTGGCCGACCCGGGACACGCGGGTCACAACAGAGAAAATCACGTCGAGCGGCAGATCGCCTGTACCTTGACGGTGCTGGGGGATTTTGTCGCCTGGCTTGGCTTCCAACTGCGTCCGCAGGCGCAACGGCCAGAAAGCCGCATTAACCGTGGCCATAAGATCTTTACCAAACCCAGCCAGAGCGCCGATCTACGCATGACCGCATTACCTGTCGAACCGATCAATAATACGGCGTTGTACATCTACGATTGGCTGGTGGGGTTATATCAATTAATTGCTGAGAATGCGGGCCACGGCGGTGCGCAAACACTCAGTGAACAGCAGCGTGAAAAGTTGGGTCGGATTATTCAAGAGATGGGTTAAACGGGCGCAGCATGCGGCGGCCCTACGGTCGAACATGTGAATTCAGCAGTCAGCAACTATAAGAACCTCTCTCCCAACGAGGAGAGAGGCAATTCAATTAAAAACGGTCAATCTGTACAATCTCATCAACCGGCAGTTTACCAATGCGTGGGTAAGGCTGGCTGATACCTTTGCCAATCGCCACCATCAGCGCAATCTGGTAGTGCTCTGGCTTATTGATGATCTTGCCCACGGCGTCAAAATCAAAGCCGTCCATTGGGCAAGAGTCATAACCTTGAGCCTTGGCCGCCAGCATCAACGTCTGAGCAAACAGACCGCTGCTGCGCATCACTTCATCACGCTGTACCTGGGCCTTGCCGCGGTAATATTGGTCAACAGCAGGCAACATAAACTGTTGCACCGGCTCTGCCGCTTCACGCCAGATGTTTTTCACCTGGGATTCCCAGCTGGACAGATCGCCACACAGCACAACCAGCATAGAGGCATCGGTTACCTGCGCCTGGCCCCAAGCCACTTCGCGGATATGTTCACGCTGGGCACGATCTTCAATCAGCAGCGGGCGCCAATGTTGCAGGTTGAAAGCACTAGGGGTGTTTTGCAGGGCAATATTGAGTAGCGCCTTCTTCTCATCCAGCGTCATCACATGCTGGGTATCAAACTGTTTGGTCGCGCGGCGTTGCTCAATAGCGTCAAGTGTATGCATTACTTCATGTCCTTTGATTAAGTTAACCCGCTTATTGTCGCTTTTTCGCAGCCTCTGTCCACCGGGATTTGTGATCCATTCGCGTCAGGCATCCTCTGCCGCCTTCAAGTAAATAGCGACTTCTGTTTTCGCAATTTAACCTGCACTAATCAGGCACAGATAAAAGCGTCAATAACATATATTTTTATAATGAAACAATGGACTGACATTTTAATTTTGAATAATAGAAACTGCAACACATGCGTTTTTATAGACAACCCCAGTTATTTATAGGTAATCTGCATTATTACCGAGGTGAAATTTACGGATTCAAGCGGTGAACATTTTCGGTTTACGCTCCAACTTACGGTGCCCTCAGCGCCGCCATAGCGACACTGATCGTGTTTTTAATGAAGGTATGGACTACATAAGGAAGCGATATGTCTAATTTGATTTACGCAAGTATTAACGGCAAGAGACAGGGCCTAATCTCCGCCGGATGCTCATCGCTGGACTCTATTGGCAACCGGTGCCAGGCTGGCCATGAAAATCAGGTGCAGGTATTAGGCTTAAATCATAGCATCAGCCGCGAACAGAACGTCTCCCACCACCCGGTACATTTTATTAAACCAATCGATAAGTCATCTCCTTTACTAGGTGTGGCAATAACGGAAAATGAACCGATAGACATCATTTTTTACTTTTACCGCGTCAATCCCGCTGGCCAGTTAGAGCTTTACTACGAAGTTAAATTGACCGAAGCAACCCTTGTCGACATCACCTGTATCTACCCCCATTCCATCGATGAGGGTGACAAAATGCCGTTTGAAAAGGTGCAGGTAAAGTATAAGTCCATTAGCTGGAGCCATAAGAGCGCGGGCACTTCGGGTTATAGCATCTGGGATGACAGGGTATACTGATCCTAAAGACCAGGCACTCTTTATTGGAGTGTCTGGTTTATGATTGTCCGCATAGTTTTATGTCTTTTACATACTTATTAGGGAGCATCAGCGATTTACTTGGGCAAACCTTATAATCGTTATTTATTAGGTTTTGATCTATATATGTAGATGAGAGCATGCCAAATACAATGCCAAGCACTGGAAGAATGCCCAAGGTATTACCTAGTTTAGTATTCATTTTTACAAACTCGTTTTTTACCACACTACAAACTATCAAATATACAAAATACAAAATGAAAGGAACTACAAATATCATGAACCCAGACTTCCAAGAGTAGTTCACGACATCATTTAATGTGAAAAATTCTATAAATCCACTTAAAGGTATCCAGCACCCTAAAAAAGCAAAGAGTAAAAGAAAGGCTGCAAAAAAACCATATAGCCCTCTAGTTACGTCATCCATGTTTTCCCCTTGCGTTAAAAACCAATATCATCCATGACTAAGTCCCTTTAACTACTGAAGAAATAACAATTTCACTACGGACAGAGCTTTAGATCTCTTACGTATTCATTAGGCGCTACCCAAGACGCTTTTGAGCATACTTTATACCCTCTCTCTTTGAGATTATGCCCAATGTATATGGAGGAAAATAAGCTTATTATAGCGCCAAATACAGCGAATAAAGTTAATGAATTAGCGAGTTTGTTATTCATGGCTGGAACCTTGTTTTTTATTACGCACAAAACCGCCAAATATGAAAAGTAGAACAGCAAAGGGGTTCCGAATATGAACACACCTACTTTCCAAGAGAAAATAATGACATCGCTTAATTTAAAAAAAGACAAATACCCACTTAGCGAAACCCAGCTAAGCCAGCATGATAGTAAAAAAACAAAGACTCCAAATAATCCAACTAGCGGTCTATTTATTTTAACCACGGCTATATCTCCCCCAAGTGTTAAAAAATTGATCTGGATGATACGGGGCGTTATGCTCTTTATATGATTTCAGATGCTTAATAATTCTTTCACTTATTTTTAATTCGCTATCCAACCGGTATAAACCATAACTAATACCAAGCCCAAGTAAAAATATACCACCAGCTATAGCAATAACACTGCCTCCAGTAATCATAAGACTGGTAGCTATCGTTTTTGCTCCCCAAGCAATCCCCACAGATACCGCCAATTTAGCCATATCCATGGTTAAATTCACAAAAAAATCGGTTAAACCATACTCATCTTTTAGCAATAGCTCAACGGCTCGATAAGCTGCGGCAAACACAATACAGAATCTTGCCCCACCAATAATGCCATTCTCTATACCTCTGGTCCCGATGCCTATATCTAATATTCTCTGGTTATCAATCAGGTAGCGGGTAGCATTTAAATACCTTCTGATACCAGGGTATCCCGACAAACGGATGTAGCGATTGCCATTCCTCCCCACGTATTCGGTTGCCGTGACGCCAAACCCTCTCAGCTCCATCGCGATCCTGCCCACGGACAGTGACTCGGCGATATTGCCAGCAAAAGACGACATCGGGTCGGTGCAGGAAAACATCGCGTCCTTCCACGACTGGTTGGCATTGGGATCGCATAAGGTTTTTAAGAAATACTGTGCCTCCTCTACCGTGAGTAAGGCATACATATTCTCATCTTTCATTTCGTTGAGCTGAGCGTGCAACTTTTGATAGTTGATATCCGCGTGTTGCCGCTTAAAATCAAGGTGATCTTGCAGGCGGTAGTCATCTTCAACAAAAGTTTGCGAAACCGGATCGTATCTCATAAGCCTTCAGTCCCTCGATTTAGCCTAAGTCAACACAGTATATGAGTTTGTTTGTCACAATCCCATAAATTTCTCTCACCAATGCGAGAGACGTCAGTTTTTCTCAGCGTGGTGGAAACCATGCTATATAGTTGCACGTTAGTGGGTTACATAACGGGAAATAGGATTTTGCAGTCAATTTACGTTTTCCATTACATTCATAAAGTGAATGAATAGCACTGTATTTGGCGGCAGCCATCACGCTGTGCCGTCTGCTGGTACAACCCGTGTATACGGAGTATCTGACCTCGGTGTGGAATAGTGACGTTGTCACCTTCCCTCATCAACCGTTGGACGCCTTTGCTCAGTTGGCCAGCCTGCGTTTAGCCTCGTGGGTCGTATTGATCGCTGGCGTGTGCGCGCTGGCACTCTGCTGGCGTTCCCAACGTATCAACAAGCGGTTGCTTACCTTGGGCAGCGGGTTGATTGTGGTCGCTGAAGTGCTGCTGCGCGTTGGCTTCTTCAATATCCAATAACTGCAGACTTCTCTAGTCACATGGGGGCGCCAGGAGCCCCCTATGAATTACTTCATCGTTTTGGCATCGTTATTGGCATACACCTGATGGCGTTTGTGCATTTCCAGCGCGTCGTTGTAGTTGCTATACAAGGTCTGATAGCGCTCCAGGCAGTAAACGACCAGTAGCGGCAACAATGCACAAAGGTATAGCGGGATAAATTGCGGAGTGATCTGCAATACCGCAAACACCAGGCAGATCGCAATAGCCCACAGCTGCGAAGCCAGCAACCAGAGCAGACCACGCTGCCAACGTGTCAGCTTGCCGGTGAACGCCCAGGGAGCAGCAGGCGCAGAGTTGGCGTCCAGCGTGCCATTGAGTAACTCCCCAAACAACACATAGCGCCGCGTCCGGCTGGCAAACGCCAGCATAAACAGCGTCACCGCCCCCATCAGGATCATAAACGCGACGATAAAGGCAGGATCGGCGTAGCCGGGAGCCAGGCTAAATGCAGGCTTACGGGCAATCGGCAAGACCAGGGCGAAATTGGTTAACAGATTCAATAGCAAATCTTCGGCCACCAATCTTGGCAAACGGCGCTGCCGAGGTCGATAGGTTTCGGGCTCACTATAGGACTTCAAGGCCAGCAGGATATTGAACGGCGTTGATTTGCCTAGCTGAACCACCATTAATGCTGGCAGCACCAAGACACCAAGCAGCCCAATCAAGGGATAATGCCAGTTTGGGCCGCATAGCCATATCAGCCCGCTCAGTGCTGCCGCGAGGCACAGTATGACCAAAGAAGCCCAGCCAGGCTGGTACAGCAATTTCGCCATTCCTGCTATTTTACGCTCTTTATACTGCCCCGCGATCGCTTGCGGGTTTTTAAACACCCTCAAGGTAAATACGCTGTACGCCCAGTAGCCTTGACCATCGCGCATCATACTCCAGACAATCGACAGACAGATTGCCCCCAACCCGGCGATCATCTCCGGCAGAGTAATATCAATGACGTTGCGGATCAGTGACGAGGTGAGAATAGCCGAGACCAATACCACGGGGATCACGGCTCCTCGCATGTATCTTTGGCTGAAAGTAGTCAATGTTGGCATCATATCGCCCTTATCCCGCATGCTTAACACTGCTGCCAACGAGATGGTAATAGTGTTGGATATGGTAATCCTCGTCAGCCCCGTAGTGCTCCGCCAACAGGTGGCTGAGGATTTTCTTGTTGCTGATCTCCAGATAGCGGCGATGTCCCATCTGGGCCCACCGATCCATACTTTCACGCCAGCGCACGGTATGGATAAGGTGCAACGCCAAATTTTCCTTGATCTGTGCCACGTCGTATTCCGCTTTACCACTGCTGTTCATGATCAGCGGGCAAACCGGCGAAGAGAATGGTAGGTCGGCCAATGCCTGGCGCATCTGTGCCACCCCATCCTGCATCAACGGTGTATGCCAGGCACCATTGACGCCCAACTTGATGGTATTTACCCCAAGGCGCGCCAGATGATTAACCAGGGTTTTAACGGCGGTCAGTTCCCCTCCTACCACTTGCTGTTGGTGCCCGTTGTCACAGCACACGTTGAGTACGGTTCCCAACCCAAGATTGTCGATCTGCTCGCGCAGCGCATCATGGCTGTAGGGCTTGACCACATACATCGCCCCTTTGCGCTGTTCGGCCAGGTTTTGCATGATGGTCGCGCGCAGCGTGATCGCACGGAACAGCGTTTCCAGATCCATCACCCCGGCGGCATACAGCGCGGTATATTCACCTGCGCTATGCCCGGCATAACCGGTTTCCAACACGGGAGTCCGTTCGCGTAACAACGTCAGCATGGCGGCGTTAACGGTGGTGACGGCCAACTGCTGATAAAGGGTTTTAGTCAGGCGTGTCATCGGCCCTTTCTGGCACAGCTTGCGTACATCCAGCCCGGAAACATCGCTGGCACAATCCCACACCGCCTTGGTGCCCGGTGAAACATCACAGACATCGCTGCCCATGCCGAGCGCCGGGGATCCTTGTCCTGGGAAAATCATCATCCAACCGTCCGCGACGTTAGTTGCGGCCGGTGTATTACCAATTGATTCGCATACCTGCATAGATATTTCCTTTTTCTCCGAAGGTGCCAAACTCACTCTCTTTACTGCCGAAGCTGGCGGCAACGCCGCTATAAGCCTCAATGTTGTTTTTGAGCGGCGTGCTCAGGTGCAGATTCAGCACGTTGCTGCCATCCACCAGGTTGACCATGCCGGAGACCGACCAGTCGATACTGCCGACCTGCTCTTTATTGGTACGCGTATAGAGGGTGAGGTAGTGTTTGCCGAGCAGGTCGCCGCCCCGCCCGACGTTATCGGTTTCTGCCGCCATCATGCGGGAGTACTGCTGATAGCCGTTACGGATATCCGCCATGAACGATGGCGGTAGCGGTGGCAATGACTGACCGTAACCCCCATTGACGAAGCGAATGGTGTCGACGTTGTCCTGCCACTCACTGCGGCTGTAGCCCTGGCTCTGACCATAATATTCCGCGCCGTATTCACTTTGATCGCCAGTGGTGTAACGCAGGCCAACACCGATATCCGCTTGCGCACCATTGGCGCGCACCTTGTACGGCTCCTGCACATTGGCAAGTTGGCGCATGGCACGTGCGGAAGCCATGTCCAGGTGACGCCAGGTCTGCCCATGGGAAATCGACCCCTCAACGCTGAGGATCAGCATATCCGTCAGGTTGCCACTAGTGCCTAGCGCCACGGTTTTCCGATCGCCAGCCAGTAGCGAAAAAGTCGGGTTGAAGGCCTTCAGACCTGTCGCGGTATAACTGGCATAGTATCTGTCGGTACTGTTGGTGCGCAGGATCGCGTCCCATTCCGAGGCGGCTTCCTGACGCTGGTGGTTGCGCTTGAGGCGCGGAAAGGCCGCTAACGTGAAGGTCCCTTCGTTGCGGTACCATGAGCTGCTGATGCCATACGCCCCTTCATCATAGAAATTGCGCCCGCGCTCCCCCAAGCCAAATACCCGTACGCTACGCATATTGCCGTTGATATTGCGCAGCAGGTCGAGCGGCGCAACCGAGAACAGATAACCACTGGTTTTACGTACCTTACCGGCATCAATATACCCACTGTCGCTGACCGCCCAACTGGCAGTGGCTTCGTTGAGTATGCCCAGCCCCTGGCGGCGCTGATCTTCCAGGGCTCCCGGCTGACCTGCCTGGAGAGCGTATTCACCACTGGCCTGCGCCTTGACGCTGAGGGTCTCGGTCAACGTACAGCGGGCCACGCCGGAAAGGTACAGATTGGCAATAGCGTTGTTACGAAATGCCGGGTCGTCAAACTGCCATAATGAGTCCGAGGTATGGGACGATATCCCCTCCATACCCGCGTAACCGCGTTGGATAAGACAGTCAACCGCCCAGCTGCTGCTACTATAGGCGCCCACCAGCAGCAGAACCCCGCTAATCGGGGATCGCCTGCTCGCCATCAACCGTTCAACCTCAGCAGATACTCTTTCTGGAAGTTACTTTCCGGCAACGATTCCAACCGGATGTCGCTGTAACGCATGGTGGTGTAGTTATCCTTGCGCAGCGCGTCTTCCACCACGATGGTGGTGGGCCGCATCTGGCCTAACACCTGCTGATAATCGCGATAGTACGAGCGCTTGATCGGCACACCGTCGGCGGAAAGGAAGTCGGCCCGGCTAGGGAAACCGGTATCTTTTTCCACCCAGTAACTGATCGCTGGATAAGTGACATAGGGCCAACGGCGCTGTAACGAAAGTTTGTAGCAGATCGTCTGGCCACAGGCCTCTTCACCCACCAGCCGGGAGATATAGGAGTAATCAAAGTCTGCGGCAACCACGTCACCGTTGGAGATCTGCCCCACCAGGCGTTGCTGGCGGGAAATGGGGATCGGACGCCGCAGGTCTGGAGCGTAATACCACATTTTGTCCAGATCGGAGAGTAAGGCTTTGCCTTTGTCGCGTACCGGGGAGATAAAACGCACCAACGCACGCGCATCCCCTTTCTCTACCTGCTCCGAAGGCTTATAGAAGCGCATGGAAATATCCAGTACCTGCTGGTTTTCCGTGACATCACGCCCTCCCTTATGTTCCAGCAGTGTCAGCGTATAGCGGAAAGGCCGGTCGGGTGCCCTCACGCGATCGGCACGACGGATAATCTCACGGGCCTGCTGATCTTCCTGGGTCAGGCTGTTCAGTTGATGACGATCCAACAGATCTGCCGCCTGAGCCACACCCGACAGACCCAGTAACACCAGGCATCCAGCTAATTGATATTTCATGGGAACGGTCCTTGTTTATGGGGCTATATATCCAGCATCATGCCAAGATCGGCAATAAGGGTGGAGCCACGTATGGCGCTCGACTGCTCAGAGACCAGAAACGCGGTAATGTTGGCCACTTCTTCCGGCTCCACCTTCCAGCGGCGCGGCGCGTTATTCCAACGTTCGAACATTGCTGACCACAGCTCGTCCAGGTACGGCAGCATATCGGTGTTCACCACCCCGGCGCAGATGCCGTTGACCCGGATATTGCGGTCATACAGTTCCACCTCCAGGTAGCTCACCAGATTTTCCAGTGCCGATTTAGCGATGCCGAGCGGGTATTTTTCCAATACGCGCTGGCTGCCTAGACTGGAAATCACGCAGATCGTACCGCCCTGGGGCATCATCGGTACCACTTCTTGTACGCAGGCGGTGTTGCCGATCAGGTTGGTATTGAGCAACAGCTTCCAGTCGCTGCGCGTCATGTCCATAAAGGCTTTGAACGGCGCGGCGGCGGCATTCAGCACCAGATGATCGATACGTTCGATCCCCTGCTGTCTGAGCTTTTTCATCATTTCACTGATATCGCGCGGTTCGGCGATATCCGCTTTGGCCAAAGTCACCTTCACGCGGGTTTCTGCTGCGACAAAGCGTTGCAGATTGGCCGCACTTTTCCCCTGATCCTTGCGGTAGTTGAGGATCAGGTCATAGCCCTCTTGCGCCAGTTTTTCGGCGATCGCCATACCAATGCCACGGCCTGCGCCGGTAATGAGTACGGTTTGTCCCTTTGACATGTCTCTTCTCTCCCTGAGGGGTTAAACAAAGCGGAACGCTTGCGCTATAACCAGTTTCGATGCCCGGCGTGCCGGGATAATGGACGCTATCAATGCCGTCACCAGCGGCAACGCGCAGGAGAACCAGAACAGATTGAAGTCCTGATCCCACAGCACAAAGGCCAGATAGCCCTGGGTATAACCAGGCGAAGGCGGCATCGGTATGCCGTTGATATTGATCAGTGCAGCGATAAGAATGCCGAAGCTGACGCTCAGCGCCGAGCCAATAATGCCAATGATGATCCCTTCCAACACAAACAAGCGGCCAATATAGGCTTGGTTAAGACCGAGTGCGCGCAGCGTAGCGATTTCGCGGGTACGCTCAATGACGTTCATCATCAACGTGTTGCCAATCATGAACACCACGATGACGCTGACGATGGATTTGATAAACAGGAAGATCCCTTCAAACAGATTCACCACCTGATGATAGAAAATGGCCAACTCATCCCATGAGCGCGCCTCCAGCTTGAGCTGATGCTGGTCAATAAGCTGGTTGATCCGCGCTAACACTTCTTCGGTTTGGTTGGTGTCCTGCAGCATGATGATGATTTTACTGACATCCTGGGTCTGCAACAGACGCTGGGCCGTTTGCAGCGGCATCTTGATCGCCGTATCGTCGTATTCTTTGATGCCGGACTGGAAGACGCCGCGCACCTGAGAAGACATGGCGTTTTGCCCACCTTGCGGGTTGACCACCAACATATCGACCCAGTCGCCATAGCCCGCCGACAAGGCATTGGCGATACCAGAACCCAGGGTGATGTCCTGCTGCTCAACCCGCGACAGGTCGCTACCAGAAATGATTTTATCCAGCGAGCCCAATACCAACGAGGTTAGAGGTTCGATCCCCACGCCGGTAAAGAAGGTGGAAGCCCCCTTGTCATACTGGGAAATGATGCCGGTAAACGCCAGTTGCCCGGTAATGGTGGCGATCTTCGGGGCAATCACCGGATCGGCCTGCAGGAGCTGTTTCACCTCATCGTAATTATCGATGGTGTACTGCAGCGAATTGTTGGCTCCACTGCTGAGGTAGCCTTGCTGATAAAGTTGAATATGCCCCAGGTTGGTGCGGATGGTTTGTTCTCGCAGCGCCCAGAACGAGTAATCGACAAACCCGCCAAAGATAAAGACCGCCACCCCTCCCAGAGTGATCGCCAGTAGCGTCACCCCGGAACGACGGCGCTGGCGAAACAGATTGAGGAAGGTGTAACGGATATCGGTAGGTTTACGGATCGCCGTCACGATCACCACCAACAAGGCGTAAATGATAATTATGTTGGCAACCCAGAACAGGATATTCATCATAGCGGCACCTCCGACAGCGGCTGGATGATGGCTTTGAGTTCAGCAGGCGTCCATTCAGGTGCCGTACTTTGCTCGGACAGACGTTTCCCCTCTGCGCCCTGCTGTGCCAACGCCGCCCAGGCCGCCTTGGCATCGGCCACACGTTGGCAACTGGCCAGCGCATGCGCGGACATCAGCGTGATCATCGGTTTCAAATCAGCGGGCACCGCCGGGTTCTGCTGCAAATAGTCCAGGTCTTTCAAGGCCACGACGCAACGGCCATGGGTAGCTGGAACAAATGCATCCATCCGCACACGCAGAAAGCGCATCTGCCAGTCGCTCCCTTCGCTTTCCGCCGCTTCATCTATGTAGAAAAAGCCCAGTTTTGAGGTTTCTGCCGCACGCATATAATTCTTCTTGGCCAGAAAATCCGTGGCCATAAACAGTTGCGCGTAGCCATAAAACATTTTGGCAATGTGGCGTTCCGGGTGCTGTTGATACAAGGCTTGCAACTGGTTGGCCGCACGGGTCAACGTACTCATTGGTGCTTGGGAATTAACCGTCAGGATCGCCTTTAAGCTGGGGTTGTCCTGCGCTTCCGGCAAACCAGTGGCCTGCGACAGCCCACTGGCCAACACCAATAAAGTGACAGCGTAACGCTTAAGCGATGACAAAATCATTTTCCAACTCTCCATCCCTGATTTCCAACACCCGTTTGGCCCGATCGCGCAGCGTCAATGAATGGGTGGAAATAACAAACGTGGTTTTCAGTTCCTGATTCATGGTAAGCAGCAGATCGACGATCTCCTGCCCGGTACGGGTATCCAGATTGCCGGTGGGTTCATCGGCAACGATCAAACGTGGGCGTTTCACCAGCGCACGGGCGATCGCCACGCGCTGCTGCTGCCCGCCGGAAAGCTCGCCGGGCGTGCGTTTGTAGTGCGCCGCCAACCCCACTTTTTCGATCATGTCCATCACCTGGTCCTGCGCCACGCGGCGGCTGAAGCCGTTAAGCATCAGTGGGTAATAAACGTTATCGAACACGCTCAGTACCGGCAGCAGGTTAAAGAACTGGAATACGAAGCCGATAGCATCAGCACGCAGGCGAGCGGTTTGTTGGTCATTGAGCGTGGAAAGGTCGTTACCCAGCAAATAGACATGGCCACTGGTGGGATAATCGATACCGCCCATCAGATTGAGCAGCGTGCTTTTACCACTGCCGGATGGCCCACATAACGCGATAAATTCGCCGTCATGGATTTCGGTGGTAATCGATCCCAGCGCCACAATGGCACCCGGCCCTTTACCAAAGCGTTTGCCTGCCTGTTGCATCGACACCACAGGCAGAGGTTGTGCAATACGTAGGGTGGTCATGATGTTCCCCGCTGATTTGACGGTAAGTGACAGGCTTGCGGTACCCAGTTCTCCAGCAACCAGGCTCCTCCCTCACCGTCGAGCACACTCAACAAGCTGTGCCCGGTGATATTGCTTTGCAGTAGATACTGCCAGGCCAACGCCGGATTCATGCAGCCGCTGTCGCCGTAGAGTTCACTGAGCGAGACGCAAGCCAGACCGGCAGGCAACTGTTCAAACGCTTGCCGCTGCACGGCGCGAAATGACAGTGCCGGTGGTGTTACGCCCAACACGGCCTGGGTATCCGTAGCCAGATACCGCTTACAGTGGTCGGCCAGCTGCAGCGCGCGCCGCTGGGTAGAACCCGACAAGGCTTGATAGTCACTCAAATGCAGAGCAACGCCCTGGCCTGGTTGCTTTTTGAGGATCAGGCAACCGACACGCTCAACGCTGAACTGACTGTTGGCAGGGATCGGCCCCCGTTTGCTGGATGAAGGAAAGTGTTCGGCCTCAGAGAAAACCAACGCTGGGAAGCTACGGAATTGGCCACAGATGATGACGTTATCGGCCATATTACTGTTCAGGCAGTCTTGCGCCATCCGCAACGCACTCACCAAACCGTTACGCTCACCGCGCAATTTGCAGGTGAAATCCTTGATACCGTAATCCCTCACGATACCTTTGGGCAGAATATCGACGCTCAATGAGTCTCGCCAGCTATTGACCCCTTCAAATACCGATGCCTCGCCCCAGGAATCACAATAAATCAACGCATTACGCTCATTGCGCAGGCGAAACTCCCCTTTACTCCCCAACTGAGCCACCGCCTGAGCACAGGCCGCACTCATATCGTTCAACCAGCCACGATAATTGGCTTTACGCAGCGCCTCTTCAGGCAGCATTTCACTGTCAATGCCGAAACGACGGAACAACCACTGGTCGCTGCCCGCTTTGGCGTTGGCTTTTTTATGCAACCAGGCTTCCCACACGTTGTACCAGCTAGGAAAAAACCGTTGCATCGGCGTGCAGGGTTCCAGCAGGGAAAACCCCACCAGATTGATGGCTGCCGCCGGTATCACTTGTTTAACCGTGTTCATCTACATCCTCACTGTTAGCGGAGATCACCATGGCGATGGCCGAGCCATCGAGCCCGATGCCAGACTTGAGGATGTGCTGCCGTTTCAGTGCCAACGGCGGGCTATCGGCATGAACATGAATTTGCAGACTGTCGTTAATCGGGTAACGCGTGGTCAGCGCCAGCAGACGACGTTGTTGTAGCGCATCCGCCGCCAGCATCAGATCCAGCAAACCACAGCAGCTCTCCATATAACCGACCTGCCCCTTGTAACTGACCACCGGAACCCCGCATTTCCCCCAGACTTTTTGCAGCGCCATGGCTTCTGCCTTGTCGCTGGCGATCACCCCATTGGCATGAGGGAAAACGCAGGCGATATCTTGCGCGGTGAGCCCGGCTTCCAGCAGTGCCCGCTCAAACGTCTGGGCGATGGTGCGGAAATCCGCCGTGAAGGAACTGCTACCCCTGGCACCGCTGCTCTGGCAAAACACTGAGCTGCGCAAATTAACAGGCGAAGTAAAGTTGCGCTGACGAGCGTGTTGCTCGCTTTCAACGATCAGCGCCACGACACCGTTGGTGGGTAGAATGCAGCTGTTATGGCTGCTAAACGGTTGTGAACCCTCTTCCCCCAGCATGTCCTGGCCCCCCAGGAAGACAATGTCCTGCGTCATCGTTTCAAACCAGCCAACGACCAGCACCAAATCAACCTCATTGGCAGCAATGGCCGAGTGGGCCAAATGGACCGCCGCTAAAGAAGAGTTGCTGGCGCAATAAAGTGAAACCGGTGGCCAACTGAGCTGATAACTTTGCGTCAGCTGTCGCGCCAGCCGATCCTGACCGTAACTCTTGGCATGCAGCCGTTTGATTTTTGGAAATAACCGCAGCTCTTCCTGGTCGTTGCGCTCCTGATACCCCATAAAATCAGCAATGTCGGGCCGTTCACCATGGCCAACCAGATAAACTCGAACCCGCTTTCCCTGCAATTGATCCGTTGTCATCCCAGCTCCGGCAAGCGCCTGATTGATAACCGGTTGCAGGCGGGTAAACGTCGTACCGGCTGGCTGAGGGTCAGCAACATGGTGCGGGTTGCAACTCAAACGCAGATCCTGCCATTCGCTTTCGGTGGCGAACCAGGGCTGTGTGCTGGCCAACCTGTTTTCGCTCAGGCCCTTGATCAGCGCCGGACAATCCGGCGCATAAGCACTGGTGACGCCCCAACCACTCAGGACGACATTCTGAATCACGCCAGACTCCTCAGCACCACGGCATAGTGATTGCCGCCTTCCGTTGCGCCGAGCACCAGAGCGTTACGGACGATTTTCTTCAGCGGTTGGGTGACAAAGGCGATATCCTCCGCACAGAAGTTTTCGGTGTAAGGGATCGGCAGGATTTCACCCCGCTTCATAATCTCCGTGACCACCGCGATATTGAGGATACCGACGCAGGACTCCACCAGACCAAACCAGGCGTTGTAGTTAACAAACGGCAGGTTACGGCGAGCCTCACCGAAGGCGCTACGGATCGCCCCAATCTCAACGGCATCACGGGCGGCAGTACCATCACTGGTGCCACAGATCAGATCCACCTCTTGCGGCTCAATGTCGGCTTCGTGCAATGCCTGACGAATGGCCACCGCCATGGACTCGATCCGCGCTGGCATATCATCCTTGGCGAAGTAGCAGCCATCGCTGGATTTGCCATAGCCGACAATCTCGGCGTGAATGTGGGCGCCACGATCCTGGGCATGCTGTAAATCTTCAATCAGCAGCATGCCCGCACCTTCACCTGGGATATAGCCTTTGGCGTCCTTGCTGTAGATCTGGAAATCAGCTGGGTCGTGAGTCAGCAGCAGATCGCTGTTCAGCGCCTGCAGGCAGATGACGAAGGTGTTCATATTTTCATCCGCCCCCCCTACAATCATCTGCGGTTGCAGATCCTGGCGGACCAACTCGTAGCCGTAAGTCAATGCGCCCAAACCGGCATTGATACCTGTGGCCAGTGAGGTGTTATAGCCCTTGATCCCTTCAGAAATGGAACAGAAGGTCGAAATGGCATTCATCAGCGCACCTGGAAATTCGGAGGTCCGCACTTTGGTTGGGTCAGGGAACAGGCTTTGCAGGTAACGATCCACCGTCGAATGCGGCCCTTTGGACATGCCAAGGATCATGCCAATCGACTGACCGTCCCGTTTGATCTTACGCCCGGCGTCATTCATGGCTTGGGTAAGAGCCAGTAACGCAAAGGTACTGATGGTATTGGCTTTACGCGGGTCAAAGCGGCGTAGTGTCTTACGGGCATCCAACCCTTGCACCTGATGCACCCCGCCCGGTTTGTTCAGCTCATATTCCACATCCTGTGCGCCGAAGCGGTTACTCATGTAGTTAGCCACACCCTGGTTTTTCAGCATGACATTGAGTAATTCACGAAATCCATGGCGTGTATCGTCATCGAGCTCCGGTGAGAAAAGTTGTGACAGTGGCTTCTGCGCCCACATTGTTTCCAGCATGCTTTGCAAGGTGTGGCCCACCGAATTGACGGCCCCCATGCCGGTGATCGCGACGCGTTTGGGTTGATAATGCGTTACCGGACTTTGCTCAGGCTTGACGCTGGCAATCACACAGCAGTTATTACCGCCAAAGGCATAGTTGTTCTTCATGAACATCTTGACTTCGGCTTCCTGGAACTCGTTGGGCACGTAGTTGAGATCGCAGTTTGCGCGCGGCGTAGTGAAGTTGAGCGTTGGCAGGATCTTGTTTTCCGGCAAGGTCAGGAAGCAGGCGGTCAGCTCAATGATCCCGGCGGCGCCGATATTGTGCCCCACATAAGCCTTGGTTGAACTCACCGGAATAGCCATGATATTCGGGAAGACCTTCTTCATGGCCAGCGTTTCGCAGCGATCGTTAGCATCTGTGCCGGTACCGTGGGCGTTGATATAATCAATATCCTGCGGCCCAATCTCGGCATTCTGCATCGCATGGCGCATCACCTGTACTGCCCCTTCGGCCCGAGGGTCTGGGGCAGTCTCGTGATAGGCATCGCAAGAGGTGGCGTAAGAGACCATCTCGCCATAGATCGTCGCGCCACGAGCGACGGCATGTTCATATTCCTCCAGCAACAAAGCGCCAGCACCTTCACCAACCGACATCCCTGGAGCACCGGAGAACGGGCTGGACGGCGTACGTTTCATGGCATGGAGAGCGTAAAATCCGGCAAAGGTCGGCAGATAGACAGGCTCGGTACCAATCACCAACACCGTGGCATTCTTGCCGTTCTGGATCAGGTCATAACCAATCCCCATCGCATTGGTACTGGCCGTACAGGCGGTAGCGACCAGTTCAAAGCCCCCTTTCAGCCCCAGCAGTGAAGAGACAATGGCGCTACAGGAAGAAAAACTGCCGGAGACCATGGCCTTCTTCAACGAGAAGCGCTCCGTTTGACGTTCGATCAGCGGCATAAAAGGCTCGGTACCGGCAGAGGAAACGCCGATGATCAGCCCGGTTCTATCCCGTAGTTCTCCGCGTGGTAACTGCCCTTGCTGCAAAGCCTCATGGCCAACCTTATAGGCCCACAACGAAGCATTATCCAAAGAGGCAACGGTATCAGCAGGGAGATCGGGCCAACTCAGAGGCTGTAATACCTCGGAGGCGTTCGCATCCTCGAACCATTCCAGGTACTTTTTACTGGGCTTGATCCCACAGGTTTTATTCAGCAGTGCCTGTTTGAACTCGGCAACGTTAGTGGCAATGGAAGAGAGGTGACCCATACCGGTGATCACCACTCGTTTACGCGTGACTGTCATAGTGTCTTCCGTGTCAGCAAACCAGAAATCGAATGTGAGTGCGCCATGCTGCCATGGCGCAAAATAACGTGATGCTTTAGGGAGTGTTCGGCTTACTCGTTCTCTTCTCTCAGCTTTTGCCATTCAAGCTGTTGCAACAAATCGCGTGGGCGCGAGCTGTCGACATAACTGTGTTCAGAAGGATTAATCAGGAAGCTGTAGTTACGGGCAAAAGGCACCGCCGACGTAGTCACCGCCACCGGGCCATTAGCCGTCACCACGTGGTAGCCATCAATGTCTGCCCAAGCCCAGGCATCGGTCAGGAACAAACGGCCAAGGCAGGCTTGCAGATCTGCCGAGTAATCGCAGACGATCACTTCACCGATGCAGTTACCGTCAAACATCACTTTGTCGCCGCGCTGCGGGATGGCGTCCGGTTTCCCGGCAATGCTCATCCCCACGATACGGTGGCTGATGCCCTGCTCTACGCGTTCGTTCAAACTTGCCAGGCCGGTGAAAGCGTCTTTGTCGTAACGCACTGCCCACTGCATTTGCAATGCGATCGGGCAGCCGGTGTAGGCATTGAACATGCCAGGTTCCCAGCAAGGGTTTTCCAGGCGCACTTTCCGCTGGTAGTTCAGCCCACCGGTACGCATGTCGTACTTTTCGCCAGCCTCCAGCATCTGGGTCCAAACATCGGCCAGCAGATCCTGTGGCCCCATCAGTTTGTAAGAGTACTCGCCGTGTTTGCCGCTGCGCAGCAGGATCAGATCGTCCTCAACGTGCATATGTTCCTGGTATGGCAAGCCAATCACATCCATCCCATAAACTTCAGCAAGCAGTTCCCAGGCGTACGGCCCTTCAAAGTGCAACATGCCCCACTCTGGCGTCAGCGATTCGATCGAGTCGATTTCCTCAAACTCGTCTTCATTGCCAGCCAGCTTGGCACGCAGCATCTCGCACAGCGTTTCACCGCTGACCCACTCCGACAGCAACAGAAAACGTTCGTCATCACAGGCGATATACAGGTCGGTAATGATATTGCCAGCCTCATCGAGGATCAGACTGTACATGGCTTGCTCATCCCGGATCGATGAAACATCGCCGGAAACCAGCTGGTTAAGCAACGACCAGGCGCTGTCACCGTTGATGGCCGCGATGCCAAAATGGGAGTAGTCGGACAACAGAATGTGTTGACGTACCGCCTTGTGCTCCTCTTCCGCTGCAAAATAACTCAGGGGAATGGCAGCGCCGTTACGCTCCCCCATTACCGCCCCGTGCTGCCGATGAATGTCAGTGAGTTTGGTCATTCCTTGTCCGCTCCTGTTGCTGATCCGTTGGTGGTTTCCCCCTGCTTGGCAATAACAAACGAAGTCAGGGTGTTGACGCTACGCATGTAGGAAGGATCGTCACCTTCTGTCACACGGATGCCGAAGATTTCATCGAGCAACACGACGACCTCGGTGGCATCCACCGAATCCAGCTTCAACCCACTACCAAACAGCGGCGTGTCATCGTCAATCTGACTGACTTTCTGATAGAGGTTCAGGCGTTCTATTAGCCCCGTTTTGATTTTCTCCAGCACAGACTTGCGCTGTTCAATCCTTGCAATAAGCGCGATGTTACTCATAGCGGCATTACTCCCTGTTAGTTAAACGTACATACCTTTGCCTTCAGCCAGAATGCGATCGGTGCGAAAATTGACAATCCGCCCGGCGCACGCCACATTCCGGCCAACCCGCGCCTCCACTTCGTAGTGGTGGAACCCGTTCATATCGGCGAACGCCAGGCGGCTATTGACTTCAATGGTGTCGCCCGGCGCGACCATGCTTTTGTACTTGACGTCCTGAGAGGCCAGCACGCCTAACACGCGCGCCCGCTCGGCTATCACTCGTGCCGTGCCCTCTGGCGTCTGCAGCGCCCGCGATACCTCATCAAATTTCTTCAAGGGTTGCTGGGTTTCTCGTTCATGCAACTGGCAAAAATCGTTCAGCAGACTCAGGTATTCACTAGACTGGCCGAAGATCTCGGCGATCATCACGCCAGGCATTACCGGATTGTCTGGAAAATGCCCCGGAATATAGGATTCATTAAAGGTGACGTGCTTGATCACGGTAATCGACCCTCTTTCTCCCGGTGAAAAGTCCACGATGCGGTCGACCATAAATATCGGTGCACGCCAGGACCCCATTTTCAGCAGCAGATTGGGCTGGACTAAGCTCTTGTTATAATTCGCCATACAACATTCCTGTCGGTTAACGCATCACCAGGCCGCCATCGGCCACCAAGGTCTGACCAACGATATAGCTGGATGCGTCTGAACTTAAGAAAGCCACCACGTTGGCGATCTCGTCGACACGACCAAGACGTTTCAACGGGATAGCGGACATTACGTTGCGCACTATCTGGCGCGGCACCTTTTTCACCATTCTGGATTCAATCATCCCCGGTGCCACGGCATTGACGCGGATCCCCTTCGAGGCCATTTCGCTGGCCAGGGTGCGGGTAAGGCCAATAATGCCGGCCTTGGCGGCGCTGTAATTGCTCTGGCCAAAGCTGGAGGTGATGCCGGATATCGAAGATATATTCACCACCGTTGAATTGCGGGCGTGACGCAATAATGGCAGCAACCGTTTGGTCATGGTAAAGGTGCCATACAGATTGACCTTGATAACCTGATCAAACTCTTCATACGTCAGCGCAGAAAATACGTTGTCTTTGTAGATCCCGGCATTATTAATCAACACATGCACCTCATGAGCCTGTTTCTCAAGCTCATCGGCCAGGCTGGACACCTCGCTGACATCGGCAACATTGCACTGCAGGATATGCAGATTTTCACCCTGCGGATGGGCGGATTTTAATTTTTCCAGACCGCTATTATCGTGATGGTAAATAGCGAATACCTTAGCCTGCTGTTCGAGATACTTCTCACAAATGGCCAAGCCAATATCACCACTGGCGCCGGTGATAACTACATTTTTACCCCCGATATCGGGATAGTGAGACATAGATATTCCCTTACTTTATAATTAACCCAATGCCGCTGCGGCAATGGCATGTGACTGACAATGAGAAATGCTCAGCGTGGCGTGAGTCAATTTTTTCTCCTGCATCAATCTGGCAAATTCACCGCTGAAGAAATAATAAGGGCAGCCCAAATCATCGTGTCTTATTTCGATGTCGTGGAATAGGATCCCCAGGCGGAACCCGGTACCGAGCGCTTTCACCGCCGCCTCTTTGGCCGCCCAGAAGCCAGCCAGTCGTTCGACGTTTTCGGCCAAATCCCCCAGTGCCTGCTGCTCTAGCGGGGTTAACAAACGTTGTGACAGCCTATCGCCACTTCGCATTAACGCGGTGTTTACCCGTGCGATCTCAATAATGTCCACACCAAGATTCATCCTTTCTGACTCCCATCGTCAAATCCATTGAAGCAGCTTCGTGTGAAAGCGACATAATACCAAAATACAATATGGCAACAATGGCAGAACCTATAACGCAATAAAATTGCAATAGGGAATTGTCTGCATTGCTTAACGAGAATGTTATCGCGAAATGTTTAAAACAATCAATAAAGCCTCAGTAAAAAACACCATCAACAAATAAAATAGAACATTATTCTAATTATGAAGTTAAAATGCAGAACAAAAACCCACAACATCATTTTGACTGGTCGGATATGTCATTTTTTTATTATTTAAACGGGATTTATTTTTGCAAGAATAACCCTGCTTGTTAGGAGTATTCAAAATAATAAGGGATTTAATTGAGATTAATTCAAGAAATAACCTATTTTAAAGTATTTTTATCTTTCACCCTATTTAAAAAAATGGCCATTATTAAATTTCCACCCTCTCTGATTTATCTTGGTGATCGGTAAATGCCGAAGGATTTTGCATCATGTCCTTCATGGAGTTGGCGCATGATTTTTAAACAGGAAGCGTTTTCAGACAATAATGCACCGCTGAAATTCAAATTCCGTCTCAAAAAGAGCCACTATCAAGCGAACATCACCTTTGGCAGGCCAGAGCTTCGGGAGACGCAACCTTCCTTTCCGCTTCGCTACTCATTTTTTAATCAATATTCTCTTCGGCATAGCAGGCCAGTCTGTTACTCTGCGACAGTGCTAGAGCCCAGATTCAGCAGCAGAATCGGCCAGACGATGAAAAATACCGTAATCAGGCTGAAATATCAGACTTATCCATGTTAGTTTCGTAGTTTAACAAGTTGAACTGACCATACTCTGCGGTGCAGAATACGCGCAGATGAAATGGAGGTTCGGATGTACCAGATGGGAAATGTCATTAACCAGCAGATGGCGGCGATCTCGCCCCAGGTGCTGACGGTGTTGGAACAAAAGCTGGTAACGGCTAAAGAAAAGATCGCGTTGTGCCTTAACGGTATGGGGGCCTTGATCCTGCAAAAGACCCGCGACTACCTGCATCGCAATGACAACTCCCTCCGTTTCCGCCAGTTGGTCGGGCGCACTCCCCCCTTTGAATTGGGCTTTCTGGATGAAGCTCTGGGCAAATTCAGCCCAGCGTTGCTGACGATGGTGCTTGGCCACAAAGTGAAGCGCCTCACCCAGCTGTTTGTGAGCTTTTATGTGCTGGAAAAACA
Source organism: Serratia fonticola (assembly GCF_001006005.1). NCBI lineage: Bacteria > Pseudomonadati > Pseudomonadota > Gammaproteobacteria > Enterobacterales > Yersiniaceae > Serratia > Serratia fonticola. The sequence goes on from NZ_CP011254.1 coordinate 4,822,994, forward strand.
GGTCGCCGAGCGGCTGTTTTCCGTGGCCTCCGCGGTGGTATTTGGCCTGTTGGGCCAATATCTGCGCCAGCGTTCCCTACAATCACCGTCGTTAAAAGGCTGGCTCGAGTGGCAGTTGCCGCAGATTGCCGCAGCCCAGCCAACGGCGGTACTCAACCAGCTACCTGCTCTTATCCCAGCCGATCCGGCCGTTTCCCGCACCGGATCGCTAGCGCCCCCCAAACGCCGTATCTGGCCGTGGTTAATGCTGGCGCTGCTATTGGTATCGCTGCTGTTCTCACTGCGCGGTTTTAGCGTGTTACAACCCATGCAGGCTAGCGGTCAGAGCGATGTGACCTACCGCAGGTTGGCCGATGGCAAGCAGCTCCTGCTGTCACAGCGTAGCGTCGAGAACCTGCTGATCACCTATATTGAGAGCAATGCCCCCACTAGCGAAAAGCGTTGGTTTACGCTGGATCGCATGCAGTTCGACACCAACCGCACCGAGTTAACCCCAGCATCACAAGAACAGCTGAGGAATATCGTCGATATTCTGCGTGCTTACCCGGATGTGGAGATCCAGTTGGGGGGATATACCGATAAGTCCACCAACGAGCAGATGGACCGGCGTTTATCGCAGGATCGCGCCGATGCGGTACGCATGGCGTTGGTAAAAATGGGGATTGGGGAAAGCCGTATCAGCGCCGAAGGTTACGGCTCGGCTTACCCCTTGGTGCCTAACGATAGCGAAGCCAATCGCGCGAAAAACCGCAGAATCGATCTGCGGGTGGTTGAGAAGTAATTGCCACTCAGCCCTTGGCTACCGCTACCACTTTCAACGGCTGGGCATCCGGCAAGATATTCATATGCTCCAGCACCTGGGCCATAATCTTGCCAAATACCGGCCCCGCCACCGAGCCACCAAAGTGTTTGCCTGCCTTGGGGTTATTGACCATCACCACCAGGGCCACCTGCGGATCGCTGGCCGGTGCCACGCCTGCGGTGTAGTTGATATAACCACCATCGTACTTGCCGTTTGGTCCCATCTTTTCAGCAGTTCCCGTCTTGATTGCCAAGCGATAGCCAGGCACTGCGGCACTGAGGCCGCTCCCCCCAGGCAACGCATCGCTCTCCATCATGTGCACCACGGTTTTTACCACCTCAGCGGACATGACTTGCTGACCCATGACCGGCGGAGTGACTTTAGTGATGGAAAGCGGACGATAAACACCGAATGAACCGATGGTGGCATATTCACGCACCATCTGCAGCGGCGTGACGCGTAAACCGTAGCCAAAGGAGAAGGTGGCTCGTTCAATATCGGCCCAGCGCGCGCGGTGAGCGGGCAGATAGCCACTACTTTCGTTGCCAATCCCCAGATCGGTTGGCCGACCAAGGCCAAAACTGCGATAAACGGCAGGCAACACCGTGGCAGGCAGTGCCAACGCAATATGCGAAACCGCAATATCGCTGGATTTTTGCAGCACGCCGGTAATGGTCAGTTTCGACCAATGGCCCACGTCTTTGATCAGATGGCCGTTCACCGTATAAGGCGTAGTATCCAGCACGGTATCTGGCCGGATCAGCTTGTGATCCAACCCCACCATCACCACCACCGGTTTAACCGTCGAGCCAGGTTCAAAACTGTCGCTGCTGCAGACATTATGTATGTCTTTCACCGGCGTATTGGCGTAGTTGTTGGGGTTGAAAGAGGGATAGCTGGCCATGCCGAGGATCTCACCGGTATTCACCTTCACCAGCACCGCACAGCCGGAGTCGGCCTGGTTGGCGATCACCCCATCGCGGATCTGGGAAAACAGCACGTACTGAATAAATTTGTCGATGCTTAACGTCACGTTCGGTGGCGGCACTGGATCAACGCTTTTGATCACGCCGATAACCGCACCGCTGCCGTCTTTCTGATAGACACGCAGGCCGTTTTTACCCTGCAACAACGGGTTGAAACCCAGCTCAATCCCTTCCAGCCCCTGATTATCCTGCCCCACAATGCCAATCAGCCCGGCGGCGTCTTGCCCCATGGGATAGAAACGGCTGAAGTCCTGCTCGGTGCTAACGCCGGTCAGGTGCAGCTTGCTGATATAGGCCGCATTGTCATCCTCCACCTTGCGGGCCAGATAGACAAAGCGCTTACGGGCGTTGGCCTGGATCAGGTGCTGAACATCAGCAAGCGGCATTTTCAACACGTTGGCCAAACTCTGCCAGCGCTCGGTGCTGGTATCGGTTTGGGTATCGAGGATATGTTTGGGATCCAACACGATATCTTTGGAAGAGACGCTGACCGCCAGCGCCGCATCGTTACGGTCGGTGATCATCGCTCGGTTGGTGGGCACCACCTGGGTACGAATGGAACGCTGGTCAGCCTGGTCGGCCAACTGTTGGTGTTCCAGCAACTGTAAATAACCGACCCGGAACATCAAGAGAAAAAAGCAGACCAAGATGCCTGCGCAAATCCAGCCAAAACGCGCCGTCGAGTAGTTTTTACCGTTTTTCTTGGTTGGAGGAGCCACTGTTAAGCCTACGTTTTTAAACTGATTATTTATCCGCTCAGTCTAACCTGAGTCAGATTGCCAGAAGGTTGCAGTTTGTAAGAAAGTAAAAACAAACGCGTTTAATGTTGCACATCGTCACTGTCTCCAAACAACGTCTGGCTACCGTCGTTATGCCCCGGCGCTGGCACATTGGCCGGGTCGAAAATGTGGTCCAGGATTGCCCTGGCCGTCGGCCCTGCAACTACGCCATCCCCACCGCCGTTTTCCAGAATTAGCGCCATCGCCACCCGCGGGTTTTTATACGGCGCAAACAGGGTGTAGAAAATGTGGTCACGCAGGCGTACCGGGGTCATTTTGGCATTGTAAGTCTGGTTTTCCTTCAGGCTGAAAACCTGTGAAGTCCCCGATTTGGCCGCTATCTGGTAGGGCGCGGTATGGAACAGCTTATACCCGGTGCCGTTAGGCAGGTTCGCCATGCCATACATACCGTTGCGTACGATCCCCCAATATGGCGATTTGGGCTCGCCAATCTGCACGGCCTGCTCTGGTGGCTGGTAGCGTTCGACTTCCCGGCCCTGTTTCATCGAATACAGCAGATGCGGCGTTTTCACCCTGCCGCTGTTGATCAGCGTGGTCAGCGCTTTCACCATCTGGATCGGCGTAGCGACCCAATACCCCTGGCCAATACCCACCGAGATGGTATCACCTTGGTACCACCCTTTTTTATGTACTCGCTGCTTCCATTCCCGGCTCGGCAGCACGCCGCGATATTCCTCGTTCAGATCGATCCCCGTCGCCTTGCCATAACCAAACTGGCTGAGCCACTGATGGATCCGGTCGATCCCCATCTCATAGGCAACCTGATAGAAGAAGGTATCGGCCGACTCCTCGATCGCCTTGGTGACGTTCAGCAGGCCGTGCCCGGTTTTCAACCAGTCGCGATAGCGGCGCTGCGTTCCCGGCAAAGTCCAGGTGGGTGCGCCAAAGAAAGTGGTGGTTGGGGTGATGACACCAGCGAACAGTGCCGATACCGCCATATAAGGTTTTACCGTTGAAGCCGGTGGGTATAACCCCTGCGTCACGCGGTTAATCAGAGGTAAATCCGGGTTGCTGAGCAGCGACTTGTAGGCCTGATAGCCAATACCTCTGACGAACGGGTTGGGATCGTAGCTAGGGCTGGAGACCATCGCCAGAATGCCTCCGTCGCGCGGATCGGCAACCACCACCGCCGCCCGTTGCCCTTTGAGCAAGCCTTCGATGTACTGTTGCAGGTGCAGATCGAGCGTCAGATAAATATCTTTACCCGCCTGGGGCGGTTGTTCCTTCAGCAGGCGAACGATACGCCCGTGGTTATCCACCTCCACTTCCTGATAGCCAGTGGTACCGTGTAGCTGTTTCTCGTAATAGGCTTCCAACCCCTGTTTGCCAATATTGTGGTCGGCCGCATAGTTTTGCGCCTGGCCCTGCTGCTCCAGCTTTTTGACGTCGTTATCATTAATTCGCGAGACATACCCCACCACGTGCGCCAACTGTGCCCCGTAAGGATATTGCCGCTGCTGGTAGGTATCGATGGTCACACCGTCAAAGCGATACTGGTTTACCGCAAAACGAGCCACCTCGGTTTCACTAAGCCCGGTCTTGAGGGTAACGGGCTTATAGCGACTATTGTGGTGCATATCATCACGAAAGGCGGCGATGTCATCCGGCGTCAGATCAACAATGGGCGTCAGGTTTTGCAGCAGCCCTGCCATATCGGCAATCTTGCTGGGGGTCACTTCAATCTGATACAGCTGTATGTTGCGCACCAGCGGGATGCCGTTGCGATCGAAGATCAGGCCACGATGAGGGGCGATGGGCAACATTTTGATGTCGTTCTGATTAGAGCGCGTCTGGTAAAACGCATGCTGTTTGATCTGCAACTGATACAGGTTGAAAACCAGCAAGCCAAAACAGGCGACGACCAGCACCATCGCCACGCAGGCACGGCGAATGAACAACGTTTCTTCGGCGGGATGGTCACGGAAAGGATCTTTTAATTGGGCCATGCGTGGGGTCTTACCTGCCTGACTGATTGCTAAAAAGGGTGCGAAAAGCCGGCAAGCATAGCGTTAATAGCCCTGGCGCCACATTAAAAGGTTGCTAATGATTTGGCATAAATGTTTCAACATATTGGAATGTTGCTGTGATTTGTCAGACAGGCCATAACGACTATTGAGACGCCAATTATTCCAATGCTACAATGTGACGCAGATCACACTAACAACCTAAACCACCGTCTATCCAATGCGCATTCTGCCCCAAGGTCTGATACCTGGAGCCGGCTGCGGCATTTGTAGCAAAGGATCACCTCCGATGAGTACCATAGCCACTGGCTTTATTATGATGCGCTGGGAATTGCTGAGCGCAGTGATGATGTTTCTGGCCAGCCAACTGAATGTGGTGTGCCGTAAGGCCAGCCGTAACGGCATGGCGTTTGTGTTCAGCAGCCTGGGGCTGTTCACTAGCTGCTGGTTTGTGATGGGGCTGATGGGCATGTCCTTCAACCTGGCTGGCATTATGCAGTTCTGGGCGTCATTCAAGGACGTTTTCATTGATGTCATGAGCCAAAACCCGACCGCCTTCCCCCTGCCATAACCACCGTTCCTGGCACCATCCGCCGATGGTGCTGCGCCATAGGTAGCCAGTAGGTTATGGGTTAGCCCGCATCCAGGGCGTTAAAGTCACGCCGACCAGCAAACCTTCCGGGCTTAGCAGACGGGTGACGCTCTGGCCCCACGGCTCCAGACGGTTGGCTACCAGCAGTTGATAGCCCTGATCCAGCAGCGTTTGGGTGGCCTTCGCCATATCTGCCACGTCAAACTCCATCCACGCCTGCGGCACCGGTAAATCTTGTGGCCATTGATCCTGACCAAAGCAGGATTGGGCAGCCTGCGCCAAAGGCCACAGCGCAAAGTGCTTCACGCCGTTCAAGGCATCGTGCTCGGTCAGCAGATAGTCCTCATTCCCTTCCATTGGCTTTAGCGGCAACCCCAGCGCTTGCTGATAAAACGCAGCACTTTGGCTGGTGTTTTGGGTGATCGGGCCAAAACCCGCGACAAAAAGTACCTCAACACCACAAAATGGTTGTTCCATATCCTTTCTCCTCAGGGATTAACGGCTTTGCTGCCGCAGCCATATCGGCGTATGGCCATAGAATGCCTTGAAACGGTGGCTGAAATGGCTGGCCGAGCTAAAGCCGCAATCCAGCGCAATCTGGGTTAGCGGCATCAGCGTGTTGCGCAGTAATTTCTCCGCCTGTTGCAAACGCACCTGCATCACATACTGATGCGGTGCCTGCCCGGTGCTGTGTTTAAACATGCGGGCAAAATGAAACTCACTCAATTCCGCCTGAGCGGCCAGATCGGCCAGCACCAGCGGTTGATCGAGATGGTGATAAATAAACTCTTGTACCCGCTTAAGCACGGCCGGTGCCAGCCCACCACGCACGCTAGGCAGCCGCCATTGCAACTGGGTGTAGCGCTGAAGCATATGCGACATCAACAGCGTGGAGGCGCTGCTCAGTGCCAGCTGGTTGGCGGTGTCTTGCCAATTGTGATTAAGTAAAAACTGGCGATACAGCAACGTGATCTGCGGATCTTCCGCAAACGACAGCGGCTCTACGTTGATGGACGCCGGGCTGCGATCCCAAGTCTGCTCCACCAAATGGCGCAAATGCTGGTCGGTACAATACAGATGAACAAAGGAGAGATTGCTGCGGACATCCCAGGTGGATTCGTAATGACGCGGCATGATGCAAAAACGATCCGGGCCGCCGCCGTTCTGCCACCCCCCGGGCACCTTCTGATAGCACTCATAACCATCCGCCACGTACAGGCTGAGGGTGTGGTGATCGGCACTTTCCTGGGTGATACGGTCGTTGCAGTTGGACCAGGCCGCCAGTTGCACGCCAGAGCCCAGTTGCACGCTGTTGTGCAACCGGGCTTTATGTTGGTGCAGTGTTTCAAATGCCAGGTATGCCATAGCTGCCCTATTCCTGTGATCCAAGCCGTCTCAGTTTAAAGAGTGATGGCGCGGGATACCAGTTGCCACCGGGCGCTTTTAACAAAAAAAGCGCAAGAATATGCAATTGGCCGCAAAAGGCTGAAAGCGTTACGGCGCTGAAAGATGAATACTCCCGTCATCATTCACAGGAGAATTTATGAATACGCTGTTGTATCTTGCCGTGGTGCTGATTTGGGGCACCACCTGGATTGCGATTACCCTGCAACAAGGCACGGTGGCGATCCCCGTTTCGATCGGTTACCGCTTCCTGCTGGCTGCCGCAGTGATGTGGCTGGCCATGCTGGTGCTACGCCGTCTGCGGGCCATTAGCCTGCGGGACCACTTGTTCTGCATGTTGCAGGGCTGCTGTGTGTTTGGCTTTAACTTTTACTGTTTCTACCTGGCGGCGGCCTATATCAGCAGCGGGCTGGAATCGGTGATTTTCTCGATGGCGGTGTTGTTCAACGCGGTTAACAGCATGATTTTCTTCCGCCAACGCCCCAGCCCCAACCTGCTTCCTGCAGCGCTGTTAGGCATGATCGGCATCGTGGCACTGTTTTGGCAGGATCTGATGGCGACCCAGATGGCGCCAGAATTGCTTAAAGGGATCGGGTTAAGCGCCCTGGGCACCTACGGTTTTTCGCTGGGGAATATGCTCAGCACTCGCCACCAACGCCGTGGGCTGGATATGCTTTCCACCAACACCTACGCCATGAGCTACGGCGCACTGCTGATGTTTGCCATCGCACTGGCACAGGGCGCTTCATTGCAGCTCGAATTCACCACTCGCTATCTGGGATCGTTGTTCTATCTGGCGATCTTTGGCTCGGTGATCGCCTTTGCCGCCTATTTCACCCTGTTAGGCCGCATCGGTTCGGGCGCCGCTGCCTACAGCACCTTGCTGTTCCCATTGGTGGCGCTGACAATCTCCACTCTGTATGAGGGTTACCAGTGGCATCTGAATGCGGTGATTGGCCTGTGCCTGATCCTGTTGGGTAACCTGGTGATGTTCTCCAAGCCGGGGATGTTCAATCTATATCGATGGAAACGTGGGTTTCAGTGACGGTATTAAAGATAAGCGTGGAGATACCGTTGCCCACTTAAGATAATCCACAAAAATCATTGAGGTGTGATGTAAACCACCTCAATGATTGCCCCACTATCACGAAAGATTACAGCCCATTGCAGTAGGATTCGTATTGACCTTGTTTACTCATGCATATTAATGGCTTATTAGGTCGACAAATTCCATTCCCGGCTGGCCCACTGGCTTTTGGGTTTCCTGCAGCATCATATAATGCGCCCACGGCAACCCCTGCGGCTAGTCCAATTGCCGGCCCTAATGGGCCAGCCAAACCCGTTCCGAATGCCGTGCCAGCGATTGTGGCTCCGCCAACGGCAACCTCTCTACCTGCTTGTTCCCAGTTTACATTTCCTGCACCTGAAACCAAATTAATTTCATCAAAGCTTAAGACTTTCATTTAAAAACTCCTGTTACTTGATAATAAATAAACATCACGATTGCTATGCCAGTAGAAATAGCCAAGGACTGAAATAACGGAGACGCGTTAAAGCTTCTCGCAATAGAACCTATGGCCACCCCAAGAAAAACACAAAAAAAGATAAATAGAATGTTTTTCATTAACCCCCCTAAAATGTAAGTAATGAACTTTTTTAAAATTACAATATTGATTTCAATAAATCATAAAAACAAGAGAGATTGTTCAGGCATTATAAAAATGCCTGAAGGTGCTAAGGTTTGTGATATAACCTACCAACTCATTTCTCAAATGATGTCATCACAGAATAACCATCCGGAAGTTGATAATGACTATCATTCTAAATTATTTTATCAAGGTCAAGTTATTTTTATTCGACAGTAAATGCCTATTCATCATTCCTATAATTAAAACCGTTAAAGCGATATACTAATTTTATTAGCAACAGTCAAAGTAAGCAGCGAAAAATAAATCGATAGCCATGGTCTAAAACCTTGTCATCCCCGAAGGCTTTTTAGCTGCGCTCAAAATTCAGGCCTGTCGCAGGAAGCTCTCTATGCTCGTTGCCAGGGCAAGCGGTACTTCATTCATTGGGTAATGGCCTGCATTCTCAAGTATTTCCAGTTCAGCCCTTGGATACCATGCAAGGTAGGTAGAACGCATCAGATCCGTATTGAATGTCGGATCATACTCCCCGATCAGCACCTTAACCCTGTGTGGTAAACCCTGTACCTCCGCGCTGAAATCGGTGTTACTCCATGCATTCAAGTAAGCGGCAAAAGCGGCTCTGGACGAACGCTCCATGGAATACTCAGCTTTCCAGTCGATCCACGATCGTGAAAGGCGCTGTCCAGTACTACGATTGATGATGATCCTTCTATTCTCGATGCTATCAGCCGCACCATTAAACAATGCTTGCCCTACAGGGTCGAAAACCACACCGCAGGAAGGAACCGGTGCGACAGGCACTAACATACGCACGCGCTCAGGAGCCAAAGTCGCTACACGTTCAATTGCCATTCCGCCCATCGAGTGGCCTACCAAGCTAAACGTGTCGAATCCAAGCTCATCAGCAAGGGATAAGGTATCCATCGCAATTTCATCCATGCTATAAGTGCCAGTTGCGGAGCTCATGCTCCCGTATCCACGGTAGTTCATAAAGATATAAGTAAATTCGTCGCGGCTAAGGGCGTCCTCCATTGGCGTGAAAGCATGACAATCGCCAAACCACCCGTGAAGAACGATGACAGGATGCGGACCACTACCTACTCGGTGAAACGTGTTGGACATATCGACTCCTAATAAACTGAATGTGCCAGATGATTTCGTTACCGTGGCCATTGTAGGATCCGCAGTACCAGCTCGCTTTCAATATTGAGTCAATTATTATAGAGTTTGGGCCATGCGTAATACGTTACTCGACCCCTACGAAGACATCCCACGAATTGCCGTAGTCACCGCAAATGACTACCCGGCGTCTTCGACTTTTCCCTCCCATACACATCGTCGCAGCCAGTTTGCCTATGCCGCCTCTGGGACGATCAGCGTGTTCACGGCGCGCGAAAACTTGGTTGTTCCACCACAGCGGGCATGCTGGATACCTGCCGGCATCGACCATGAGATGCATATGCGTGGCCCTGTCACCATGTTGAACGCATTTTTTACCCCGGACGCTGCCCGTGCCGCAGGACTACCCGATGACTGTCGGGTCATTGGAGTGTCCCCCCTGCTACAAAACCTGTTAGTACAGGCAGTGGATTTGCCAGCACTCTATGACCTGAATAATAGAGAAGGCAAGATTATGTCTCTGTTGCTTGATGAAATTGCCACTATGCCGTCGCTGTTGCTAAATACTCCGTTGCCCGACGAGCCTCGTTTAGCCAGACTGTGCCGTCAACTGATTGAAAATCCCTCGCTTTCTATCGATATCAACAAAATGGCTACTGAAGCAGGCATGAGTCGGCGCACTTTCACCAGAGTGTTCCGAGCTCAAACTGGGGTGAGTTTTAGCGAGTGGCGCCAACAAGCCTGTTTGCTGGCGGCTATCACCCGCCTCAACAATGGGGAATCGGTTACTCGCGTTGCGCTGGACCTTGGCTATGGGAGTTCAAGTGCCTTCACTGCACTATTCCGTCGGGTACTTGGCGTGCCACCCAGCCTATACCTTGAGAAATAGCGAAAAATCAAAGGGGTAATATTGCTGGATAGATAGGAGCACCGTACCGTGCCCCTAGTGACTCCGGTGACTGAATTTCTGCACTGATATTGTCACTTCATTCCGCTTGGGCAAGTATCCGCGACGTCGTTAAGCCCTTCGGTTTGACGCTCGAATCGGATCTTGTTGACGGGTGCATCGTGGTTAATGGTCAGAACATAGATACCGTCAAAATCACTCCCCGGCCATTTGGCCGCCAGTTGGGGATCGCCCCCTTCGGCGGTGATAATATTTTTTACCACCTGCACTAGGTTGTGATGTTCCCAAGAAACATACACCACGGCATTGCGGAAACGATCGTCCAGCAGAGCCGTCTGCAAATCAGCGATGTCATCGGCGTGATACTGGATATTCACCGGCAGCGAAAGCCGAATGGCCGTTGGGGTGATGGTGGTCAATGCCCGCATGGAGCTGCCCAGCTTATTTTTCTTGGGGCCAGCGGCATAAATGGCCTCCGGCTTACCGAAGCGGGAGATCAAGACCTCCGGCAGTGCCAAGGCGCGGTTAAAACCTTTGCAGGTCAGTTGACCACTATTGTTGTCTGGCTTCTCGCCGTGGCGAACGAAAACCAGGGTTTGCTCACTCCAGGCGGCCCCTGCCACGCAGGACAACAGTAACGCCAATACGCCATTTTTAAACGCTTGCTTCATGGTACTTTCCACCAAAATTTGCTCTTAAGAATGCCGCCAGCTAAGGCCGCGTGCTTGCAGGTTATGACTGATGAATTATTTGCATAGGTGTATGCATATTTGGCTACCTTATCATTGAATTGGCCCTGTAATACACTTCCCTCTGTCGGCCATAAGCACTTCGGCCACCCTTTTTGGTTGCTTCCTGAAAGCAGGCGTAATTTGACGGCGGAGACAAAATGAACGAGAAATTTGACGGTAACGGTATTTTCCCCAAAGGGCCGAAAAATGATGCCTATGCGCAATATTTCACCGGCACCAGCTACCTGAACATGTTGACCACCGAAGGGGTAGCCATTGGCAATGTGGTGTTTGAACCAGGCTGTCGGAATAACTGGCATATTCACCATCAGGGCGGCCAGATCCTGCTGGTCACCGGGGGGCGCGGCTGGTATCAGGAGTGGAATAAACCGGCTCGCCAACTTACCGCCGGAGACGTGGTCAATATCCCGGCAGGAGCCAAACACTGGCATGGTGCAGCCCAGGATAGCTGGTTTGCGCATATTGCCGTGGCGGTTCCGGCCGAAGGTTCCTCCAACGAGTGGTTGGAGCCGGTATCCGACGAAGATTATCGTCAGCTGCCTTGATGAAAAAGCCACCTGCCAAAACGGGTGGCTTGAGATTAATGACCAAGGGCGCAGCATGCAGCGCCCCTACGTGCTGAGCCGGTTAATATCTTTGGTATCGTAATTTCAACCCACTACTTCGGGTAGAAATAGTCCACTACACAAAAAACCAATTTCGCCACTACATAACAGCACGAGAGAGAAACCAGTAAGTGAGAAATATTGGCTGGTGCAGCATACCAACCTAACGACCACACGCAGGCCCCTTTTAATAAAGCTGCAGCCAGATAAAAGCTAACCAAAGAGGCAAGTATACGTACCAGTATTTTCATGAAGTAGGGCCAGAAAGATATAACCTGTGTGCTTTATTTAAAAGGTTAACTTTAGCCGATTACCATGAACATGAATTTTTGCCACAGTAATCGGTACGGTCACCGCGATTATCCCCTCACCCACCAGACATCTGGCCAAAAAATGCAAGACCTAAGCGTTCCATAGACAATCCCCTTGTCATAGATAATGTAAGAGAGTACAACGAATTGATTATTACCCAATCACCATAAAGTGATCAATGTAAAATAAAAGCGGAATTTTTAATTTCCAGAGTCTAATCACAAAATCATTAAATGTTATTAGTCTTTTACTCGGATAATTAAATTAATTTAATTACTCCGCCGATTAATTAAAATAACTATAATGATCTACATCGCTACGCAGGGCGCTGCATGCTGCGCCCTCTAGATAATTAAGTGTTTAACCCATCACTAATCCCAGCACCGCCCCGCCCGCCAGGATCCATAACGGATGGATGCGCTTACTCATACTTAGTAATGTCGCTAACACTATTAATATCGCCAACCGCCAATTGGTCGCTGAAGCCTGGGCAATCAGCACGCCGCTGGCGGCAACCAGCCCGACCGTGACCGGTACCAGCCCAACCTGCACGATACGCCGCCAGGGCTTATCTTTAAAACGCCGCCAAGCCCCCATCACCAGAATGGTGACAATAGACGACGGCCCAAACTTAGCCACGGAGGAAACCAACAGCCCGGCCCAGCCCGCTACGTGCCAGCCAATCAGCGGCACGATCATCATATTCGGCCCCGGTGCCGCCTGTGCCATGGCGAACAGCGCGCTAAATTCCTGGGCGCTCATCCATTGATGCACCTCCACTACCTGGCGCTGCATTTCCGGCAGGATGGTATAGCCGCCGCCGAACGCCATCAGCGAAAGCTCGGTAAAAATAATCGCCAACGAGATTAACACCGCCATCATGAAGGTTTCCTCCAGGCCAGCAGAATACTTAGCGGGGCCAGCACCAGCATGGTAGGCAGCAATGGCAGGCGTAACCAGGCAATCGCCACCAAAGCAATGGCGACAATCGCTAACGGCAACCATTTCCCCCACAGTGGCAACAACATTTTCAACGCGGTAGAGAGCAACAAACCCGCCGCCGCTGCGGCCAACCCGGCGAACACGTGTTGCACATGGGCATCGTCTTGGTAGCGGGCATAAATCACGCCCAGGCCAACCACAATTGCCGTTGGGGCGCAAATCAGCCCCAGCAAAGCACATAGCGCACCACGCAGCCCGCGAAACTCCATCCCCACCGCCACGGAAAGGTTAATGACGTTGCCACCCGGCAGGAACTGGCACAATCCCAACAGTTCGGTGAACTGCTCAGCGGTTAACCAACGGCGTTGTTCCACCAACATGCTGCGCGCCAGCGGCAGCACTCCGCCAAAACCAATCAAACCAAGCATAAGAAAACCTGAAAACAGTTGACCATTGCTCGGTGGCTGATTGACTTCATGATCCTGTACCGCGTTAGAGTCAGACATTGCATTTCCTACATCACCCGAGTTGTTATCTCGCATGATGCGCGCGGCCATGTCATGATGTCTAATGCATTTCTAAACCAGTTTCGATACCTATAAGGTATGAATATGATTGAGCTACGCCGCCTGCGGGCGTTCGTTACCGTGGTTGAAGAAGGAAATATCACCCGTGCCGCGGCTCGGTTGCACATTCAGCAACCGCCGCTGACCCGTTTGCTGCAAGGGTTGGAGGAAGAACTGGGCGTAAAATTGTTACAACGATTACCGCGTGGAGTGCGCACCACAGAGGCAGGAAGCGTGCTGTTTAACGAGGCAAGAGCTTTACTGACAAGAGCCGAGAAGTTGACCGAAGCGGTCCATCGTGCGGCACGGGGTGAGCAAGGTCATTTGGCGATCGGCTTTACCAGTTCGGCGGCGCTGCATCCGTTTGTGCCCAATCTGTTACGCCGTTACCGCGATATTCTGCCCGGGATCACCACATTGCTGGAAGAGGCTGGCAGCGGAGAGCTAATGGAAGCCTTGGTAGATGAACGCCTGGATGTGGCTTTCGTACGCTCGCCGGTGAGCGGGATACCAGGGTTGTTGATCGAACCTGTACTGCTTGAACCCATGCTGATCGCCTTGCCTGTTGGCCATCGTTTGGCGATAGACAGCAGCGAAAAGGTCCCCCTGACCGAACTGATCCACGAACCGCTGATCCTGTATCGCCGCCCGGCGGGCCAAGGTTTGTATGATGCCATTCTGGCCGCCTGCCACCGAGCCGGTTTCAGCCCGCGCATTGTGCAAGAGGCACCACGCCTGCCCGCCACGCTGAATCTGGTCGGTGCTGGCCTGGGATTGTCAATCGTACCGGCATCCATGCGGCGTCTAGGCGGCGACGGGATCGTTTTTCGCAACATTGCCGAGGAGGCTCAACTGAGCGCCCCGCTGTATCTGGCGCTGCGCGAAAACAGTCAGTCACCGCTGATTACCCGGTTGCGGCAGTTGGTGGCAGAAACGGTGAACGCGCTGTAGACCGGGCCTAATCGTCCCGATCGACAATCCGCGTCAGGTGGATGACCAAGTACAGCAGCTCGTCGTTGGACATCTCCATTTGCAGCAGATTTTTCACATAGTCACGGATCACCAGTGCGCAACGATAGGCATCGGGATACTCTTTCGTCGCCTGCGAGAACAGGAAATCGTCTTTCGACTTCACCTGTTTGTTATCGATCATGCGTTGAATGAAAAACTGCATATGCAGCAGGAAACGCGAGTAATTGAGCGAGTCCGTGGCGATATCAATGCGGAAATGGTATTTGATGATGTTGAAGATATCCTTCAGCATCTTCACCGCCAACAGCGTGTGCTCCATACTCTGTACGTCGGTCTGGCCATTGACCAGATGAAAGGCAATATTCCCCGCCTCCGCTTCCGGCAACAGGATATCCAAACGCTCGTTGATCTGCGCCAGCGCCTGTAACGCCACGGCAAACTCCTGCGGATAAAAGCGTTTTACCTCATGCAACAGCCGGTTCTGAATGATGATGCCTTTACGGCAGCGCTCAATCGCAAAACTGAGATGATCCACCAGGGTAAAAAAGATCTGTTCGTTGACCCGGCCGCCAAGCTGGCTGTTGGCCAGCCTGAGGATCATCTGCACCAGCTCGATATGCTGCTCCGGCGTGGCTTCTATCAGGCGTAGATGGTCGTGGCCGGTTTGACCATTCTGCACCACATAGACTTTTTCTATGCTGGCCGCAGCCAGCACATCTCCCACTTTGCTGTTAAACCCGATGCCCTTGCCCATCACGATAACTTCGCGGTTATCGTTGTCGGTGGACAGCACCAGGCTGTTATTGAGCACCTTGACGACTTTCATCATTAAACTGTGTTATCCACGTTGTTGGCCGTTCGAGGCAATCAGGCGCTGATACCAGGCGAAACTGTTCTTCTTGATACGCCGCAGATCGTGCAGATCCTGTTCGCCACGGTTGACATAGATAAAACCGTAGCGCTTGGCGTAGCCCTGATGCGTGCTGACCAGATCGATAGCAGCCCACGGGCAGTAACCCAGCAGATCGACACCATCGTTAATCGCCAACTGCATCTGTTCGATATGCGCACGCATAAAATCGATGCGGTAATCATCATTGATGATATCCCCAGACAATAGCTGGTCCGGCGCGCCGATGCCATTTTCAGTAATTAAAATCGGCAGATGATAACGTTCATAAACCTTGCGCAGCGTCAGCCGCAGGCCCACGGGGTCGATCACCCAACCATAACGCGTTTTGTCGACATACGGATTTTCCGCTGCCCGATACACGCCCGGTTCGCCCAGCATGATTTGCTGGTCCCCCGCACGAGCCGTGATATCTGAGGCATCCCCACGGCTGGCAGCGATGGTGGCGGTGGAATAGTAGTTAATCGCCACATAATCCGGCCGCCCTTGCAGCAATAGCTCCGCATCTCCATCTTCAATCACCGGGGCAAGGCCGCGATCCTGCAAATATCGCCAGGCCAACGCATTGTATCGACCATGTACCGCAACATCCAGAAAGCTCCAGCAGCGCAGCGTTTCCCAGTTATGGGCCGCGATGGCATCCAACGGATGGCAGGTTTCCTGATACATGGCAGTGGTATTGATCGCCGGGCCGATTTTCCCCTTGGGGCAGCGCTGATGGCACAAAGCCATAACCCGCGCCTGCGCCACCAGCATATGGTGGCTTTGTTGATAAAGTACCGGCTTGGTAGGCAGTTCGCCGCCCTTTGGCACCCCGATGGCGCCAGGGTGCAGGATCATGGTGTTCTGCTCGTTGATGGTCAGCCAATATTTGACCTTATCGCCAAAGGCAGTGAACAGCACGTCCGCATACTCGACAAAGGCATCAATGGTCTGCCGGTTGCTCCAACCCCCCTGTTGTTCCAGCACATAGGGCAGATCGAAGTGGTAGAGCGTGACCACCGGTTCAATGCCGTGCTTGAGCAGTTCATCGATCAGGTCACGATAGAACGCCAGGCCAGGCTGATTCACCTCGCCCGTGCCGTTGGGCAAAATGCGCGTCCAGGCTACGGAGAAACGGTACGCCTTCAGCCCTAATTCGGCGAACAGCTTAACGTCCTCACGAAAACGGTGGTAATGATCGCTGGCCACCTTAAAATCTGCCGTGTCGGTGGGATGATCGAGCATATCCACAATTGAAGGACTTTTGCCGTCTTCGTCCCATGCCCCCTCAACCTGATAAGCCGAGGTTGAGGCCCCCCACAGGAAGCCTGGTGGAAAATCGTTCAGCTGTTGGTAAATCATGCGTTGTGCTCCTCAGTATGCAGCGCGACAATTTGCTCACCAAAGTTCACCGGGCCAGGCTGCCGACAGCTCAGGTGCGGATACTGCTCACTGTTGACCACCAGCACTGGGGTGATAATGTCGTAACCCAGCGCGGTAATGGCGGCAATATCAAAGCGCACCAGCTCATCACCGATTTTCACCCGATCGCCCACCTGCAGTTGAGAGCTGAAATGCTCACCGTTAAGATTGACGGTATCGATGCCGATATGCATCAGCACTTCCATACCGTTATCGGCCTTAATGCCCACGGCATGCTTTGAAGGCAGGAAAGTCACGATTTCCCCGTCCACAGGTGCACGCAGCACGCCTTGCTCAGGCACTATCGCCACACCCTTGCCCAACAACCCTTGCGAGAATACGTCGTCATTCACCTGTTCCAGCGCCACCAGTTGGCCTGCCAACGGGCTGTGTAGCAATGCGTCGTTACCAGACGGTGCGCTGTCTGTGGCTGTTGCCTCTTCTTCATCAACCGGATCCTCAAAGCCCAGGATCCAGGTCAAGGCAAAGGTCACGACGATAGCGATGACGCAGGTGATAAGAGCGTGCACGATATTCATCGGGTTTTCGCCGATAAAGGCCGGTAATGCCGCTAATCCTGGCGAAACAAAGGCATAGCGCACCAAACCGCTGACACCCGCGTAGACACCGGCACAGCCGCCACCGATCATGGCCGCGATCAGCGGTTTACGCAGTTTCAGCGTGACGCCGTAAAGTGAAGGTTCGGTGATCCCCAACAGCGCGGTGAAACCGGCGGATGAGGCCAATTGACGCAGGTTTTTGTTCTTGGTGCGGAACGCTACGCACAGGGTGGCCGCGCCCTGGGCGATGTTGGAAGCCAACATGCCGGGGCCATTAATCATCTCAAAGCCGTTTTTGCTCAACTGGCCGGTAGCGATAGGTGTCATCGCCCACGCGGTGCCGGTGATCACCAGGAACGGTTGCAGCCCGCCCATTAACATCGGGATCAGCCAACTGGCCTTGCCATCGATAATCGCCGCGCCGCTGGCCACCAGATCGTTGAGGAAAATGCCGAACGGCCCCACCGCCACCAAGGCTAGCGGCGTGGTAACCAGCAGGATGATCATCGGCTTGGTGAAGAATTTAATCATGGTCGGTGAGACTTTCTCGGCAAAGCGCTCGATATAGGACATCAACCATACCGTGAAGATGATCGGCAGCACCGAACCGGCATAATCGGCCAACCGCACCGGGATGCCAATAAAATCGATTGGCGATCCGGCGGCCAGCATCTGGGCAAGATTAGGGTGCAGCAAGGCTCCCGCGATGGTCATGGCCAGAATAGGGTTACATTCAAACTTGATCGAGGCGCCATAGGCCAGCAGCACCGGCAGGAAAAAGAAGGCGGCATCGGCGATGGTATCCAGCAGATGGTAAGTTGGGCTGGCCGCGCTGATCGCCCCAGTTAACTTGAGGATCGCCAGCAGCGCCTTGATCATCCCCGCACCGGTAATAGCCGGGATCACCGGCGTAAAGGTGGTCGAAATCACGCTGATAATCTGCGTAAAGACACCGCCCTTGGCCTTGTTCTTTTGCTGTCCGCCCGGTTTGCCCTGCGGTTGGCCGATCGCTTTTTGCAACGCGCGGAAAGTCTGTTGCACGTTGTTGCCCACCACAATCTGGAACTGGCCACCGCGCTCGACCACGCTGATCACACCGGGCAAAGCTTCGATCGCTTTCGCATCGACCCGACTATCGTCGTTAAACTCCATCCGCAGGCGGGTGGCGCAGTGCGTCAGCTTACTGACGTTATCCTTCCCCCCGACCAGTGCCAATATGTCCAAGCCCAACTTGTTATAATCCATAGGTTTTCCCCGGCAAAAAAAGCAAAAAAAAAGACCAAAATGAAAATGCTCCCCTTCAACAGAAGAAGTGCATTTCTATTTTGGTCTTGCCTGCTTGCGCAGTAACACGCCATCATAAAAATGATTGAGTAGCTGATTAGGCTACGGCGCAAGTAATACCGCGAACGCGATCGCCAGGCAACCGGCAACGGCAAGCTTTGTGATTCGCATCACGATTAGCCGCAGGAAAAATCGCAAGCGATCCAACGAAAAATCATCAAACTCTCCCGCGACCTACTGTAGCCATCCCCTTCAATAGGTTAAACTTCTCTACCTCGGCGAGTTACCTCTGCCGACCGTTGCGCTTGAATAACAATGAACCAAGGAAGTCCACATGCAACAAGGCTCTAAACTGCGGCCACCACCCATTGATGTGATCACCATTCAGTCGCAGGTGGTCTACGGTAGCGTGGGGAATGGCATTGCCTACCGCACGTTGTTGAAGAAAAACCTGGAGGTGTTGCAGGTACCGAGCGTGTTGTTTGGTTGCCCGCCCTATTACGGCGCGCCGCACGGGGGAGCGATCTCCAGCGAATGGTTCAGCGGTTTTCTGGAAGATCTGATCGCCCGTGAAGTCGTCTGCCGCGCGCGGGCCATCATTATCGGTTACCTGGGTGACGTGGCGCAGTGCCATATTCTGGCCGACTGGCTGCCGCGGGTGATTGCCCTCAACCCGGGTATCAAGATCTATATCGATCCGGTGATGGGAGACTATGGCGAAGGGGTTTACGTCGATAAACGTCTGGTTGAGCGTTATCGCTCGCCATACCTCAATCTGGCCCATGGCCTGACGCCGAACGGTTTCGAACTGGAGCAGCTGTGCGGCATGGCGTTGAGCATGCGTGAGCAAACCGAACAGGCTGCACGGGCGCTACTCAAAGGCAATACGCAGTGGGTACTGGTCACCAGCGCGCCAGGCGTGGCCAACAGCGCTCAAGAAGTTGGCCTGTTGCTGGTCACCGCCGACGAGGCGCAAAGCTTCACCCATGCCAAAATCGATTCGCCGGTGAAGGGGACGGGTGACATGTTCACCGCGCTGTTAATTGCCCATTTGCTGCAGGGGGAACCTTTCAGCAAGGCAGTGCCGACGGCGATCCATGAGGTGTGTGCGGTATTGGAAGATGCAGCGCGTCACGGCTGGCAGGAGATCGGCCACCTGCGGGCGCTGAAATAACGGCAGACGGCGCAGGTAGCCCCTGCGCCATGGCCACTCACCGTTTTTTCTTCTTGTTGAAATCCAATTCAAAAGCAAACACCGCGCTTTGAATTTTGCGTTCGGTCAGCATTCCCATCTTGAGAAAACGGCAGGACAGGCGCATGAAATGATGCGTTTGGTCTTCATCAATATCATGATCTTGATTCACGGCGATCAGTTCCATATTCACCTTGAACTTGCCGTAATCCCCCAAATCCAATTGCGCCTTATTAAACACCAGCCCCGGCTGCATATAGTCGGGTACCGCGCCATCAATACGCAAACCAACGCCACCCGGCGAAAGATCGTGAATTCGCAGTTGATAAGGGGTGCCATCGCTGTGTTCACCGTTACAGAAGAACTCACGCCAATAAGGCGTGGTGATACGTAACTGGCGGCGACGCTGGATATAAACCAATTGTTTCGGCAGGCACGCCTCGTAAACCGGCATGTCGTTATGCTCGGTCAGCTGCGCCTGGTCGACGGAGAATTCGATTTTTGCATCATGGTTTTCAATCACAATGCTGAATTTCCCACCGGGGATCTGCTCTGGAGCATCGCAATCAAAGACGATGTTATCAGCGCCAACGCTCAATAATTGGCCAATGAATTCATGTTGTTGATTGACGACACGCAGCGGCGTTCTTTGCTTATAAATGTCGCGCAAGATTGCCAGAACTTCAAAACGCTCCTGCTTGATAAACCGTCCGTTATCAATATGTTCCACCCGTCACTCCCAGCATTGTCCATCGACGCTAACGCTTTCCTTACGCAATCATCACCGCCATCAATACTAAAGTCAAATTTCCCAGCGTTGCCATAATAATGGCAATAGCCGGGCAAAACGGGCTGCCCATGCTGCCTGGCCCGCACTATCCCCGATTAAATCCTGGCGGATCTCAATGCCAACATAAGGTAATTCATGGCGTTCCGCATGCACCGGCAGCGTGTAGTCGGTCGCATCAGTCATCGCATAAGGCTCATTGATACCGACCTGTAAATCCCCTTCTGCACGCAGCAACTCCGCCAACAGCAGGGCAAATTGTGGATGGCGGTTAAACAGTAGCCCAACCTGCCACGGCCGCGCATCGCCTTTAAACACCGGCGTAAAGCTGTGCATGGCGATCACCGCGCAGGGTTGGTTATTGGCGCGGCGAGCTTCCAGCGTGTGATTGATGGCCTGGTGATAAGGTTGAAAAATTTCCTGTTCACGGGCGCCCGCTTCGGCCGCGCTGATCCCTTGGTTGCCAGGTATTGGCGTAACTTCCGATAACGGTGGGATCGAACTGGCAATACCCGGCGTACGGTTACAGTCGATCACCAAACGCGAGTAGTGCTGATGGATTAATGTTGCATCCAACTGTTGGGCCAGCAGGCGGGAAACCGCCAGCGCACCGATATCCCAACCGATATGCCGATCGATATCGCCGCTGGCCAGCCCAAGATCGCCCAAACGTTTTGGGATGGCCTGCCCCGCGTGATCGCACAGCAGTAAGAAAGGAGAAGTCGCCTGTGGCAGCTCAACGCTCACGGCCGCAGGCTCATCGGCAGACAACAAGGTTGGGGTATAAGGGTGATACATAGGGCACTCCGGCGCGAGAAAGCGCTAATTCTAGGCGATCCTCTCACCGGCTACCAATATCCCATGGGAGAATCTGGCGTGGCCGCACTTTCGGTCAAAACGGAGCCTGCATCTCATGACCCATTGATATTATGAATAGGCGCAACCCTACATTGTTAGCCAAGCTAAAGATGAGCGGCAATATAGCGCTGATAGCGGGCAGGCTTCAGCCGCGTCAGATCCACCAACACCAAACCATCGATACAGTGGTTGAACGCCGGATCGGTACCGAAGTCGATAAACTGCACGCCGCCAGGTTCACACAGCTCGGTGTATTGCTTGTACAAGGTCGGGATCGAACAGCCGAGGTTGCTCAACAGGCTTTTCAGGCGCAGCAAGTCTTGCTGATAATCATCACCGGCGAACTGGGCCAATACCTGCGGCAAGGAGGCCGGATAAGGTTGCCGTGACTGAGCCATAACATGGTCTGGAGAGAAATAGAGGCGATAGAAGGCAATCAACAAATCGCGAGCGGCAACCGGCATACCGCCTGAAATGGATACCGGGCCGAACAGATAGCGATACTGCGGATATTTGGCCAGATAGGCGCCAATGCCGAGCCACAGGTAATCCAGACCGCGCTTCCCCCAATAGGCCGGTTGAATAAAGCTACGACCCAGCTCAATCCCCTGTTCAAGGATCGGCGTCATATCACGATCGTAATGGAACAGGCTGTTGCTGTAGATGCCTGCCAGTCCTTTGCTGGCCAACTGCGGTGCCGTGGGGATAAAGCGGTAGGCACCGACAATCTCCAGCTCTTCCTCATCCCACAGCACCAGGTGATAATAGTCGTCGTCATAGCTGTCCAAATCACGCCGCCGCCCCGAGCCTTCGCCCACGGCACGGAAAGCGATCTCACGCAGGCGGCCAAGCTCCCGCAGGATCGGTGCTCTGGCCTCCCCCTGACGGCGATAAAGGAAAATGGTTTTGCCATCCGGCGTAACACCCAGTCGCTCGCAGGCCGCCAACGCTTTTTTCAGCTCAAGGCGATCTTCCGCCAAGGCGATGGCCGATTCGCTGGTAAACAGTCCCGGCCTCCCCTGACCAAGCCGATAGACATGGCGACGGAAACGCTCGGCGAGATCGCGTGCTTGAGTATGGCCATCATGCCAATGGGCAAACGGAATGCGCCCGCCGATGCGGATTTTGATCCGTCCGCCCTGCTGTTTGAACATCTCGCGCACCAACAGCAAGGTGGATAAAGGGCGATAAATCAGCGAGGTCAAATAGAACAGGCCGCTGTTTCTGGCGCTGATATGGATGGGTACGATCGGTGCCCGCGCCTTGGCAGCCAACCGCAGAAATCCGGTATGCCAGTGGCCATCGCGTATCCCTTTGGGACTCATGCGGGACACTTCCCCCGCCGGGAACAGGATCAGCACACCCTGATTATCCAACTGGGCCTGCATGGCTGCGATCTGCTGGCGGTTGGTACGATTGCCCAGGTTATCAACCGGTACAAACAGATTACGTAAGGGTTCGATACAGCTCAGTAGCTGGTTGGCCACTACCTTGACGTCTGGCCGTACCGCCGCCACCGTCCGCAACAGCACCAAGCCATCCAGCGAACCAATGGGATGGTTGGCAACCAACACCACTGGGCCTTGGCTGGGGATGTTTTCCAAATCCCCATCAACCAGTTCACAACTCAAATGAAAGTAGTCCACCACCTGCTCGATCAGATCCAACCCTTTCAGGTGCGGATAGTCGGCGGCAAACTGTCTGAATTCTTTTTCACGCAGTAAGGTTCTTAGCAGGCTTCGCTGCCAGGCAGGGGGAGAATGCTGTGGGAAGACATCTTGCAGCAGGCTATCCAAAGTAAACATCGGGTCATCTCCTGGCCTAGTCGCTGAAAACTTAAGCCAGCGTCATGACCTGAACATGATCGTTTGATGACGAAAAGATGAAATCAGGCGTCAGGGGCGAGAATGCTCGCCCCTCTATCCTCTGCTTTACAGAGCCGCCTCTATACGGGCGTTAACCTGTTCGCGCAGCCGCAGTAGCACAGAGGCTTGATGAGGGTAACGTTTGAAGGTGATGCGCATACCCAGTTGTTGATCGATCAACTGCTCCACCGTGGCGCGATCGGTCAGGCTCTCCAACAACTGCAACGCCCGCAGATCCTGCAACCCCTGATGGAACACCCGCAAGCGCAGCGATTCTATCGGCATGAAATCCGGCCCAGGGTAAACCACAAAAGGATCGCCAGAGGGGAAGGCGTTGCCGCTGTCGGTTACCGCATAGGGATTCAGTTTCTCCCGGGAATGGCTGCTGTTATAGAAGTTGTAGCCCCAGTGGAGGAAACCGCTGATGTTATAGAGGTAAAGCTGGATACCCAGAATGCGGTTGCGGGCCGAAGGCTGAGCAAAGAAGCGGTTGGCCACCTCGGTTCTTTGCACGCAGCAGTAATAGGCCCACAGCTGCGGGGTTTGATGCTCAAGGAACGGCTCGATATGATCGGTGGCTACTACTGGGGTTTCTACCAACCCGCGCTGATAGAAGTCAAAGTCCGAGAGCGCATCGAAAGTGCGGAACCCCTCCAGCAAAGGCCGCAGTGAATCGCTGGCGCGTTGGTAAGCGGCGATATTTTCCAATTTGGGCTCATCCGAGATGTGGAACCACACCTGCCGTTGCAGATCCCGGGCCCGGAACCAACCGGTCAACGCTGGCATCAATGCCTGCAGAAACTGCTGATATTCGCTGCCGTGGGCATCGGTATGCCAACCAAACAACAGCTGCAATTCCCCCGCGACCTCAACCATAATTTTGGGCGCATGCGCTGCGCCCCATTGGGTAAACAGGTGGGCAATTTCGAAGTGTTCGATCCCCTCCTCCTGCGCCAGCGCTACCCACTGCGCCAACCGTTCAAAATCGAATTGATAACCCGCTGCGCTGCGTTTCACCCCAACCAGCTGCACGCTGGTGCGTTCGCCACCGATGGCGGTATCCAGCGGCGGCGTAAAGATCGGCGTTAGCAGCATATTCACGCCATTTGCCACCGCGTTGCGTACCAAGTTACGCACCGCCTGCCAGTATTGCGGGCTGAACACTGCAATCTGATAATAGTCCGCCAAACAGTCGGTATGTAACCATTCGGTATGTAGCAACCTCTGCTTTGGCAAGGCGGCGGGCACTACATGCAGCGTCATGCTGGCTGCGGCCAGCTCTTCCCCCGTCTCTTGATCGAACAACCGCAGCGTTAGCGGATAGTCGCCACCGGCAATACCCTGCGCTGGCGGCGTAAAGGTCAGCCACAGGCTGGCGTAATAACGGCAGGCGGCAAAAAAACGCCGATCCTGAATGGGCATCAGCGGGTCGGGAAATAGGCCAGGCTCGGTCGTCAGATAGTTCTCATCGGCCTCGGCATAACAGGGAAAGTGGCTGGGCACCGACTGCACATGGCGCACGCTGATATCATCGGCCAATTCCCCCTCAAGTTGATAGCGTAATTCCCGACGGGTTTCATTATCCTCGCGGTACAGACAATACACGCCTTGCCATGAGAGGGTCTCATTATTCAGACAGCTGAATTGGTTTTGCTGTTCCACCTGCGGTGCGGCTTGGCGATGAAATATCTTCTCCAGGCAATGGGTAAATAGTAGCGTGAGACGCATAATAGCTGCCCTGTTTTATTTTACGGTAGGATTGAATTAATTTCAGGCTAGCGTGTTTTTTCACCACAGGCAATATAGGCCAACAAAAAAAGCCAGCGAACACCCTCTCACCCGGCAAAAAATTAATTTTTTTGTTTATTTGCATCACAAAAATGAAAGATGCCGCGGCCTGCACAATAAAAACGTTTTTAATCCCCATTATGGTGCAAGGGTTATCAGTTAATCCTATGACCCCAGCAAGCCATAACTGCCGCCCGACAACGGATTTTCGCCCTTCGACATTAACAATTCATCAACAAAAAAGGCTTTCGGTTGGTGGCTTTGACCTTTCGTTGTTAACAACAGTGAAAGATACATGCCCCATTTTTGGGCAAAATGGCCGCATTGACACATTGAAAGTTAAGGGATAGAAAGAAATCACGTTCACAAAAAATGTATTCGCCGACACCGAGGGTAAAGCAATGTCACCTAGAAAAAACGCCGGACGTTTTCTGTTGCATTCCGCTGTTGCAGCCGCTTTATTGTTGCCGACCATGTTATATGCCGCCGATCAGATAACATTACGTTATGCAGTTTGGGATCGAAACCAATTACCTGCCGAACAGGAAATTGCCAAACGATTTGAACAGGCCAACCCGAATATCAAAGTGGAAATAGAATTAACCCCCGCTGCACAATACTTTGTTAAATTAGATTCTGCCGCCGCCGGCGGTGTCGCGCCGGATATATTCTGGATTAACATGCCCTATTTTGTGCAATATGCCAAAAACGGCATTATGCAACCGCTGGGCGATTATTTAAAAGACGGCACGGTCAATCTGGATAATATCGTTGCCAGCTCCGTTAAGGCTTATCAATACGACGGCCAACAGATGGCCATCCCGCGCGACGTCGATTCCATTGCCGTGTGGTACAACAAAAAACTGTTCGATCAGGCCGGCGTCAGCTATCCCACCAGCGACTGGACCTGGGACGACATGAAGAAAAAGGCCGCCGAATTGCAAACCGGCCTGAAGGGCAGCGCCTTCCCGCTGGTGATGGATCTCAGTATCGACGGCCAGGACAGCTATATGAACCTGCTGTTCCAGAAAGGCAATCATATCGTGCCAAAAGATGGCCAACCGACCGATATCGCCAACGACAACGCCATCTGGGTCTACCAGCAGCTACAAGGGATGATGAAAGACGGCCTGATGCCAACCGCCCAGCAGATGAGCGAAGTGAAGACCGAAAACATCTTCCAGTCCAACCGCGCCGCCATGGTGTATGCCGGTTCCTGGCTGGCCGCACCGTTCGCCAACAATCCGCTGATCAACGAGCACATCGGCGTGGTGATGATGCCGAAGATCGAGCGCCAGTCTGGCGTGGCCCACAGTCTGGCCTATGCCATGTCCGCCAAGAGCGACCACAAGCAGGAAGCCTGGAAGTACATCGAGTTTATGAGCAGCGAAGCCTCGCAAGCCACCCTGGCGAAGGTAGTGATCCCGGCCAACAAGATCGCGGCTAAAGCCTGGGCGGAGGAAGTCAAAAAGGTTGACGTCACTCCGTACATCCAAACGCTGGAAGTGACCGAGGCCTATCCAACCGCAGGCACCAACACACCGAAGTGGCAAAACATGTGGATCGGCAGCCTGAAGAAAATCTTTATGGGCGCGGATGCCCGTACGGAAATGGATAAATCGATCAAGAAGATCGAACGCATCATGGAGCAGTAATTCCCCGCGCTACGGCCTGCCTACCCGAAGGCAGGCCGTAGCGGAAACACTGAGCAGTCAAAGGTGAGGAATGGCGACATGTCGCTGGCAGAAACGGCTACGGCCAACATAAAACAGGCAAAGAGCAAACCTCGTGCCGCATTAAGCCGCCTGGAGCGAGCCGAACGCTTCTGGGGCTGGGTGATGATCCTGCCGCTGGTGATCGGCCTGACGGTGTTTTACTTCATCCCGTTTTTACAGAACATTGTTTACAGCTTTACCGACCTCAACCAGTTTATGAGCTGGACGACCATCAGCTTTGACAACTACATCAACCTGTTTGAGGACGATGACTTCTATACCGCCGCCTTCAACACCCTGTTTTATGTGGTGGTGTGCGTACCGGTGATCTTGCTGCTGTCGTTGCTGCTGGCGATTGGGCTGAACCAGAACATTCGCGGCAAAGCGTTGTTGCGCACCCTGCTGTTTCTACCGGCGGTGACCATGCCTGCCGCAGTGGCAATGGTGTGGCAGTGGTTGTTCAACAAGGATTTTGGCCTGATTAACCAGGGGCTAAACCTGCTGCACATTGCGCCGGTCGCCTGGCTCTCCGATCCGGACGTGGTACGCATCAGCGTGTCCATCATCATTATCTGGTCGTCGCTGGCGCTGAAAATCATCATCCTGCTGGCCGGTTTGCAAAGTATCCCCCGCCAGTTGTATGAAGCCGCCGATATCGACGGTATCAGCACCCTGCGCCGTTTCTTCTTTATCACGCTGCCGATGATGGTGCCGACGCTGTTCTTTGTGTCGGTGATGAGCTTTATCGAGATCCTGCAAATCTTTGACGTGGTGTTCCTGATGTTCGACCGCGCCCTGGTGGAAGGTGACGTGATGACCATCACCAACCTGTTCTACAAATACGCCTTCTATCTGCAAGAGAAAGGCTACGCCTCTGCCATTACCGTGGTGCTGTTCGCCGTGACGCTGGTGATCACACTGGTGCAGATGGCGATTGGCAAACGCCTGAGAGTGAGCTGAGGAGCCATTGATGACGATAAGCAAACGAGCCCTGGTCTATCTGTTTATGACGCTGGCGGCGCTGGCCTCGGTGGTGCCTTTTATCTGGATGTTGGTGACCTCGCTGAAAACCCAGGCCGAAAGCATTCAGATCCCGCTGACCCTGCTGCCGGAAAACCCCAGCTTGCAGGCCTACGGCAAGATCATGCGCGAGATCCCTTTCGCGGATTTTTATATCAACTCGCTGCTGGCCACCTTCTCCACCGTGACGCTGCAAATGGTGATCGCCACCATGGCCGCGTATGGCTTCTCCCGCCTGCACTTTCGTGGCCGTGACGCGGTGTTCCTGGTGTGCATCTCGATCCTGATGGTGCCCGGCCAGGCATTTCTAATCCCGCAGTTCCTGGTGGTGCAGAAAATGGGGCTGGTTAACAGCATTACCGGCCTGGTGCTGCCGGGGATCTTCAGTATTTACGCCACCTTCCTGCTGCGGCAGTTCTTCCTGGCGGTACCTAAGGAAATGGAGGAAGCGGCGCTGATCGACGGTTACAGCTACTTCGCCATCTTCTGGCGCATCATGCTGCCGCTGATCCGCCCCGGCATCATCGCCTGCATCATCATTAACGGTTTGTGGAGCTGGAATAACCTGATGTGGCCACTGATCGTCAACACCACGACCGAGAAATTGACGCTGCCGGTGGGCCTGGCTTCGCTGTCCAGCCGTGCCGGAGTGGAATACCCGCTGCTGATGGCGGGGGCGCTGATGGCGGTGATCCCGATGCTGATGCTGTTCATTCTTTTCCAACGCTATTTCATCCAGGGCATCGCCAGCGCTGGCGTTAAAGGCTAACCGCGAACAATAAGGTAAACAGACATGGCCGGTATTCAATTAAACAGTGTGAAAAAGGTCTATCCCAACGGTTTCCGGGCGTTGCATGGCGTGGATCTGGATATCAAGGACGGAGAGTTTATGGTGTTTGTCGGCCCGTCCGGCTGCGCCAAATCCACCCTGCTGCGCATGATCGCCGGGCTGGAAAGCGTCAGTGAAGGCCAAATCATGATCCACGACCGCTGCGTTAACGACACCATGCCCAAAGATCGCGGCATCGCTATGGTGTTTCAGAACTATGCGCTCTATCCGCATATGACCGTCTACAAGAACATGGCCTTTGGGCTGATTGGTAAAGAGAGTAAGGCCGAGATCGACCGGCGGGTGCAGGATGCCGCCGAGAAGCTGGAAATCACCAACTTGCTGCATCGCAAGCCTGGCCAGCTCTCCGGTGGCCAGTGCCAGCGCGTGGCAGTTGGACGTGCCATCGTGCGTAAACCGAAGGTGTTCCTGTTCGACGAACCGCTCTCCAACCTGGATGCCAAGCTACGCGTTTCCATGCGCGTGCAGCTCATCGAACTGCACAACCGACTGAAACAGGAAGGCGCCGCTGCCACCATGGTGTACGTGACGCACGATCAGGTCGAGGCGATGACCATGGGCGACCGCATCTGCGTAATGAATCGGGGCACCATCATGCAGGTAGACAAGCCGATCAACCTGTATCACCACCCCGCCAACCGTTTTGTCGCCGAGTTTATCGGCAGCCCGTCGATGAACCTGCACGATCTGGACTTGCTGCGTAATGCTCAGGGAACACAGCTGCGTATCGACGATCGCTATCTGCTGACTCTGCCGCCCGCGCTGGAAAAGCAGTTGGAAAACTATCCGCACCAGCGCGTTTGCCTGGGTATTCGCCCTGAAGCGCTGCGCCTGTGCGCTGCCGGTACCCAAAACTGTTTCCCGGCCCGCATCGCCACCATTGAACGCATGGGTAACGAAGAGTTGCTGCACTGCGAACTGGCCGGATTACGCTTCGTGCTGCGGATTGCGTCTCAGCCAGACTGGGAACCGAGCATCGGCGAACAGATCCATTTGACGTTTGATTTGGCCCGCGCCCACCTGTTCGATCAGGCCAGCGGTGACAACCTGAATAATAACTCTACCCAGTCACTGGGATAATTTGGGAGTACTTTGCAATGTCGTCAGCTCAATCTAATGACTATACCGGACGCCCGGTGCGCGTGTTGGTGATTGGTGCCGGTGCTCGTGGGGAAATTTATTCCCGCTATGCGCTCGCCCATCCAGAATTGATGCAAGTGGTGGCAGTCGCTGAACCGCGCGATACCTATCGCCAGCAGTTTGTAGCCCAGCACGGCATTTCCCCCGAAAACGTGTTTACCGACTGGCAGCAGGCCGTAACAGCGGGCAAGCTGGCCGATGCGGTGATGATTTGTACCCAGGACACTCTGCACCTGGCACCGGCTCTGGCCTTCGCCAAACAGGGCTATCACATGCTGCTGGAAAAGCCGCTGTCGCCGGACGCGAGTGAGTGCCGCACCATCGTGGAAGAAGTGGAACGCCAAGGGATCATCTTCTCCGTCGGGCACGTGCTGCGCTATACCCGCTATACCCAGAAACTCAAACAACTGCTGCGCGATAAGGTCATTGGCGACATCGTTAGCCTGCAACATCTGGAGCCGGTGGGCTATTGGCATCAGGCCCACTCTTTCGTGCGCGGCAACTGGCGCAATGACCAGCAGGCGGCCTTTATGCTGTTGCAAAAATCCTGTCACGATATCGACTGGATCCGTTACGTGATGGATACCCCTTGTGAGCAGGTCAGCTCATTTGGTGGGTTACGCCACTTCCGCCAGGAAAACCAGCCACAGGGCGCTGCGGATAACTGCCTGGACTGCAGCGTTGAGGCCGAATGCCCCTATTCCGCCAAACGTATCTACCTTGGCGATATTCACAAGGCAACGCCGGGCTTCCTGCGGGTGCTGACGCCGGAAGTCGACCAGGAGCAACTGGTCGCCGCGCTGCGCAACGGCCCTTATGGCCGCTGTGTCTACCGTTGTGATAACAACGTGGTGGATCATCAGGTGGTGAATATGCAGTTTAGCGGTGGCCGCACCGCCGCCTTTACCATGACCGCCTTTACCAAAATGGAAGATCGCAAAACGCGCATTTTTGGCAGCCAGGGATGCCTGGAGGGCGATGGCCGCTACATCCGCATCACCTCCTTCCTTGACGACCGCGAAACGCTGTATGACGTGGACGAGGCCGAAGACCTGCACACCATGTCTGGCCACGGCGGCGGCGATTATTATCTGATGCAGCACTTTATCGCTGCCGTGCGTGCCAACGATCCTTCGCAAGTGTTGTCTGGCCCGCAGGAAACTTTGCAGAGTCACCTGATGGTCTTTGCCGCCGAACGCGCCCGCCGGGAAAACGCCGTCATCACCTTGGGCGAGGAGTAAACCGTGGCTACTCATGCTATGCGTTACGGTTTTGATATTGGCGGCACCAAAATCGAAATGGCCGCCTACGATGCCCAGTTGAATCAGGTGCTGTGCCAGCGCGTCAGTACGCCCACCGGCGACTACCGCGAGTTTCTCGCCTGCATCGCGCAACTGGTCAGCCAGGCCGATCGCAGCCTGCACACCCAAGGCAGCATCGGCATTGGCTTACCGGGGATCACCGACCCACGCAGCCGCAAGCAGTTGGCGGTAAACGTGCCCTGCCTGACGGGCCACTGTCTGGCAGACGATCTGACCCAGGAGCTATCGCGACCGGTAGAGATTGAAAACGATTGCCGCTGTTTTGCACTTTCGGAGGCCAGCACGCCCCAGACCGAACGGTTGGAGGTGGTGTTTGGTGCCATCATCGGTACCGGCGCTGGCGGCGGGCTGGTGATGAACAAACGGCTCCACAAGGGTCGCAATGGACTGGCTGGTGAATGGGGGCATACGCCTATCTCGGCCCAATTGGCGCAGCGTTACGATCTGCCGCTGTTTGTCTGCAATTGCGGCCTAACCGGTTGCTTTGAGCGTTATGTCTCCGGTAGCGGCCTGTTGGCCCTGAGCCAACACTTTGGCCATAGCGCGGCCAACGTTCCGGCGCTGATCGCCAGTTACCGTCAGGGCGATCCGTTAGCGCAGCACCTGATGGGGATCTACATCGATATCCTGGCCAGCGCGTTGGCCAGCCTGCAACTGTTGCTGGATGTGGACGCTTTCGTGCTAGGGGGCGGGCTTTCTAACGTGAGCGAACTCTATGCACAGTTGCCTGCCGCCATGAGCCGCTGGCTACTGCCAGGGACGGAACCGGCGATGGTTTATCCCCCAGTGTATGGCGACAGCAGCGGCGTACGCGGTGCGGCACTGTTGCGCCAAAGCTGGCAATAAAAAAATTAAGGAAAGCTCACCCGCATTAATCACCGTGGGTAGCTTTCATCCACGGCGGAATTAATTGGCGTGGTCACGGAGATATTAGCCGAATAAATAAGGCATTACCGGTTTTCAGTTTATTTCCACGCGGCTTTCATT
Organism: Serratia fonticola; assembly: GCF_001006005.1. Classification (NCBI taxonomy): domain Bacteria; kingdom Pseudomonadati; phylum Pseudomonadota; class Gammaproteobacteria; order Enterobacterales; family Yersiniaceae; genus Serratia; species Serratia fonticola. The sequence continues at coordinate 4,855,048 of NZ_CP011254.1, forward strand.
TGATGACCAACCGAAAGACGCCACGGTAATAACCGGTTGAAATATAAGATTATATTTAAATTTTTCGATTGCGTTGCGTGGTTTCGTTTGCTGTAATTTGCAACGAAAGACTGAAAATACGCCTGTAACGGTTGCTGTGGCCCCTATGCCACGGCCGGGGTTTGCTACGGGTAAATCAGGAGTCAGCTATTCATGATCAATACCGTAAAACGGCGGGAATTAATTATCGACCAGCTATGCCGTGAGGGCACGGTGCGCGTGGAACAGTTGAGCAGCCAGTTTGCCGTCTCTACCGTCACCATTCGCAGCGATCTGCGCCATCTGGAAAAAAGTGGCTGTGCGGTACGGGCCTACGGCGGCGCGATGCTCAATAAACAGTTCGCCTTCGATCGCCCGCTACAAGACAAGGGGCGCATCAACCGCGATGTGAAATTCACCATTGCCTGTGCCGCCGCCGCGTTGGTTAACGACGGTGACGCGATCATTCTCGACTCGGGCTCCACCACTAGCCAGATGGCTACCCAGTTAGCAGGTAAGAAAGACCTGGTGGTGATGACCAACGCCCTGAATATCGCCTTTGAATTGGCCAGTAATGAGCAGGTGGATTTGATGGTGGTCGGCGGCAGCGTGCGGCGCAAGTCTTGGTCGCTGTATGGCCCCGCTGCCGAGCAGCACATTCGCCAATATCGCTTTGATAAATTTTTCCTCGGCGTTGATGGCTTTGATTTGGTGGGCGGCATCACCACGCCAGATCCCGGTGAAGCACAGCTCAACCGCGCCATGTGCGAAGTGGCCCGCGAAGTGATTGCGGTGGTTGACGCCAGCAAGTTTGGCCGTAGCAGCTTCTGCATGATCCGCGAGATCGGCCAGATCCACCGATTGGTGACCGACAGCCGCATTCCGACCAATTACCTGCATGCGCTGCAAAATCTGGGGGTCCAGGTGATTATCGCCGACCAATGAATGGGTTTCCGCTGGCCCCCTCACCCCAACCCTCTCCCTCAAGGGAGAGGGAGCTAGTGCAGAGCAGCAGTCAGGTACAGAGGCTACTTCGAAAGCAGGCACTAAACGGAACGGCGGTCAGGTTCAGGCGTATTAGGCATCTGGGATCGCCCCCTCACCCCAACCCTCTCCCTCAAGGGAGAGGGAGCTGGTACGGAGCAGCAGTCAGGTACATAGCAACTCCGGAATCAAAAGAGTGGGTACGGAGAAATAGCCAGGTACAGAAGCTAATTAGTGGCGAGCGCAGGAGTTGGCCGGTGGCACGGTTCAATCCCCTCTCCCTCAAGGGAGAGGGGGCTGGTACGGAGCAGCAGTCAGGTACATAGCAACTCCGGAATCAAAGGGGTGGGTACGGAGAAATAGCCAGGTACAGAAGCTAATTAGTGGCGAGCGCAGGAGTTGGCCGGTGCCACGGTTCGATCCCCTCTCCCTCAAGGGAGAGGGGGCTGGTACGGAGCAGCAGTCAGGTATATAGCAACTCCGGAATCAAAGGGGTGGGTACGGACAAATAGCCAGGTACAGAAGCTAATTAGTGGCGAGCGCAGGAGTTGGCCGGTGGCACGGTTCGATTCCCTCTCCCTTTGGGAGAGGGGGCTGGTACGAAGCAGCAGTCAGGTACATAGCAACTCCGGAATCCTAAGAGTGGGTACGGAGAAATAGCCAGGTACAGAAGCTAATTAGTGGCGAGCGCAGGAGTTGGCCGGTGGCACGGTTCGATCCCCTCTCCCTTTGGGAGAGGGTTAGGGTGAGGGGCAACTCACAGCACCAGACCCTAACCTGGCTCAGCACCGCATCAACAGGCATTTATTAGGTATTAACCGTTTTATTTTTTAAGGAGTTACCATCATGACAGGTTATTTTTCTTACGATGCGGACTGGCTGGAGCAACATCATGCGCTGCATACCGCCCGTGAGATTTGGCAGCAGCCGGACCTTTGGGCTGCCTTGCACCAGCAGTTGGTCGCACAACAGGAGCAATGCTCCGCTTTCCTGACGCCGCTGCTGCAAAACCCGCGCCTGCAGATTGTGCTGTGCGGTGCTGGCAGCTCAGCCTTTGCCGGTCGGGCGCTGGCCCCATGGCTGAGGGAGAAAACCGGCCGGGATGTTGCGGCCTATGGCACCACCGATATCGTCGCCAATCCGCAGCAGTTTCTCGACCCGTCACGCCCGACGCTGCTGGTCTCTTTCGCCCGTTCCGGCAACAGCCCGGAAAGCGTCGCTTCGGTAGCGCTGGCAGATCAACTGCTCCCCCAGTGCTATCACCTGATGCTAGTGTGCAACCCGGACAGCCAGTTGGCCAACTACGCGCACGGCCGTAAGAACGTTTGTGCCCTGGTGATGCCACAGGGCTCAAACGACCAGAGCTTTGCCATGACCTCCAGCTTCAGTTGCATGATGCTGAGCACCGCGCTGCTGTTAGGCCCCTATTCCCTGGATGCAGCCCAGCAACCACTAGCGCAGATGATCGAGCGCTGTAGAGAACTGCGTGAAACGCTGCAATCCCAAGTAAAAACCCTGGCCAGCAGTGGCTTTAGCCGTTACATCGTGCTCGGCAGTAGCTGTTTCACCGGCCTGGCGGAGGAAGCCTCGCTGAAAATGTTGGAACTGACCGCCGGGCAAATCGTCACCCGCTACGACTCGCCTCTGGGCCTGCGTCACGGCCCTAAATTTATGGTCGATCCACAGACGTTGGTGCTGCTGATGCTCTCCAGCAACCGCTATACCGAGCGTTATGAGCAGGATCTGTGGGACGAACTCCAGCGCGACGGTTTGGCCAAGCAGCTGGTTGGCCTGGGTAACTCGCCAACGGAGAAAACGGGCCAGTCCGATTTGCATCATGCCGACGACGATATCTGGCTGTTATTCCCCTATCTGCTGTTCGCCCAAATGCTGGCGTTTGAAAGCTCGCTGGCGCGCGGCCTGACGCCGGATAACCCTTGCCCAACCGGGGAAGTCAACCGCGTGGTAAAAGGCGTGACCATTTATCCCTACTCTGCTACCGAGCTGTAAGGAGCCGTTATGTACCTGATATCCAACCGTGAAATGCTGTTGAAAGCACAAAGGCAGGGCTATGCCGTGCCAGCGTTCAACGTACACAATCTTGAAACGGTGCAGGTCGTGGCAGAAACCGCCGCCGAACTGCAATCCCCGGTGATCATGGCCGGGACCCCGGGCACCTTTAGCTATGCGGGTACCGACTATCTGGTGGGAATTTGCCGCTCGGCAGCCCAGCGCCATGACCTGCCGCTGGCGTTGCATCTGGACCATCACGAAGAACTCGAGGATATCGCCACCAAGGTCAGAGCCGGGATCCGCTCGGTGATGATCGATGGCTCGCACCTGCCTTTTGAGCAGAACATCGCACTGGTTGCGCAGGCCGTCGCGTTATGCCATCGCTATGGGGCTAGCGTAGAGGCGGAGCTGGGCCGCCTGGGTGGCCAGGAAGACGATCTGATTGTCGATGCCGCAGACGGCTTTTATACCGACCCAAAAGCCGCCCGCGAGTTTGTCGCGGCTACCGGGATCGACTCCCTCGCCGTCGCCATAGGTTCGGCTCATGGGCTGTACCACGGGGAGCCCAAGCTGGATTTTGACCGGCTGGCGCTAATCCGCGAACAGTTGGAGATCCCGTTGGTGCTGCACGGTGCCTCCGGTATCCCGGAAGCGATGGTCAAGCGAGCCATTTCGCTGGGGGTGTGTAAGGTCAACGTGGCTACCGAACTCAAAATCGCCTTTGCCGATGCGGTGAAGAGCTATTTCTCCCAACATCCGGAGGCCAACGATCCGCGTAAATACATCGTCCCGGGCAAATTGGCGATGAAAGAAGTGGTAGCAGAAAAGATCCGTATCTGTGGCAGTGCGGGGATGCTGTAACTCTAAAGAGTAAGGTTAAGGGCCGCAGAATAACGATGACTATGCGGCCTTAACATTAATATCGCTATTTAAAGTCACACCCGTTATTATAAGCAGCATTAAAAGTAATAATTCTCACATCGCCCCCTAAATTCTCCCACTATGATCTAAATCATGGTTTTACTGCCTGCCCATCCCTACTATTAAATTCAATTAACGAACGATTGCTGTTATTATTATTTACTCAATACATTATAGTAACGTTGGAAATTAAATCATCAGACAATGGAAGTTTATTTTTTAGACAATAATCGACTTTTTTGTTAATGGATGGTTTTACTTTATGCTAATAGGAATAGCTTATGAAATCTATTATTACGGCTTTGGCCATACTGGCAGCCCTGCCACTTTCAGCCCATTCAAAACAAGAAGTTAGCCACAACACCATCTCCGGGAGCATCCAGTTTTCCGGCAAAATCAGCGCCCCAACCTGCGAAATTGCGCGCAATGATGGTCAATATATATCCAGTTGCTATCGTGAAACCGCCTTCAACACCAATGAATTTATCAAAATGCCATTGGATAATATGGGTTCGGAATTAATGGGCAAACCCATTCGTGAATCGGTGTTTAATGACCCTTCTCTACAACGAATTACGTTAATTTACAATTAATCCTAATCGACGGAATTATGTCATACAATTAGCCATAGAAAATGATTTTGTGGTTTTATTAACATCTTGGCGTTTCGCCTCTCGGGGTATACCCACTTGGGTGTACCCTGTTTTTTCCTTTAGCCCCCGCCCCATCAGCATGTCCGAAATCCGCCATCACATCCGGCTCTTTCATGTAATAATCGCCCTATCAAACGCAAGGAGTGAACAACATGCTGACCTTTTTTATTGATCGTATGCCGACGCCGGTCGGTGAACTGGTGTTGATCGGAGATGAGCAAGGACGGATGCGCGCGCTGGACTGGACCGATCATGAGGCTCGCCTGATGAAGCTGCTCAACAGCCATTATCGAGCCTCTCCTTTCATCATTCAGGAACAAGCCAACCCAGGCGGCCTGACGGAAGTGATGCAACGCTATTTTGCTGGCGAGTTGGCAGCCATCGACACTGTGCCGGTGATGACTGCGGGCACCGAGTTCCAGCGCACCGTCTGGCAACAACTGCGGCAAATTCCCTGTGGGGAGATCATCACCTACGGGGAATTGGCCAAGCGCATTGGCAGGCCAACCGCTTCGCGCGCAGTTGGCATGGCTAACGGCACGAACCCGATCAGTATCGTGGTTCCCTGCCACCGAGTGATCGGCTCACAGGGTGCGCTGACCGGTTACGCCGGAGGGGTGCAGCGCAAACAATGGCTGCTGAAACATGAAGGTTTCCTGCCCCAGGATCTGATTTAATCGGCCAGTAGCGCCAAGGCGCTCTCCTCATCCGTCACTAGGCCGTTGATCCAGCGGCCTAGCAAGGCGGCACGAATGGCCTGATGCTTTTCTGCGCCACCGGCCAGCGCAATCACCGGTTTTTCCGGCCGTTGGTGCAGATTGACGCTGGTCAGCCGCCGATCGAGTTCGCTGGCCACCCGCTGGCCCTGCGGATCGATAAAATGGCCCAGCATTTCTGCCACCGCGTTAGATTCGCACAGCCGATCAACATCTTCTGCGGTGATAAATCCATCCTTGTGCAGCGGGCAGTGATATTCGATGGTGCCAATGCCGATAAAGGTCACATCGGCCTGGCTGGCCTTGTCGTTAACCGTGCGGTAAATGCGGTGGTTGCACCACAAGGCGCGATCCTGTTCGCTATCGGCAAACAGCGGTGCGGGCAGGATAAAGTAGCGGCCCTGGGTTTTCTCCGCCATCCACAGCGGTACATCATACCGGGTACAGGAGCCATCAGCCGCGATCGCACCAATCAGTGAGACGCAGCTATGCTGTGGCCGCTCCAATTCAGGCAGTTCATCAATCGCCGCCTTCAGGCTACGGCCTGAACCAACCCCAATGTTCAATGGCTGTTCACTGCGCAAAAACTGCGCCATCACTTCAGCCCCGGCCACCGCCACCGCGCGGTTTATTCCAGCGCTCTCCATTCCCTGGCTAGGCACCACCTGACACAGCGTTAAGCCATAGCGTGCGCTAAGACGGGCCGATAATTCCATGCAGCGCCCTACCGGGTGGGAAATGTTGACGCTGATCAGACCGCTGTCGATCGCCAATGCCACCAGCCGCTGCGCAACCTGGCGCGATACGCCCAACGCTTCGGCAATTTCATTCTGAGTCTGTCCGGCCACGTAATACATCCAGGCGGCGCGCGCCGCCTGATCCAGCTTCTTATCGTGTTTGACCATGTTGTTTCACTCGCTACCCCTGATGGCCCCATTTTACCGGCATTCCACCTGCCCGCAGAGGTCGATTTGCACATTTGTGAGCTAAAGCCCATTTAAAGGGCAAAAGTTTATTTACTCTATCGCCATTAACAGAGCAAATGCCCCACAAAAGGGCGGATGCCCTAAAATAACCTTTAGTGGAGAACGTTATGAGCAAACCAGTGAACTCTTCTCAAGCCATTTGGCTGCATATCGGCGCCGGATCTTTCCATCGTGCTCATCAGGCGTGGTATCTGCATCGGCTGATTGCAACAGGCGATAGCCGCTGGTCGATTGCGCTTGCCAACATTCGCGATGACGCCACGCCGTTACTGAATACGCTGGCTGAGCAACAAGGCCAATACGTGCTGGAGACCGTCACCCCACAGGGCGTACGTCAGTATGAAACCATTACCTCCATCAGCAAGGTCATTCCCTGGGATAACGAACTGGCCGCGTTGACCGCACAGGGGGCCAAGCCAGAAACCCGCGTCATCTCCTTCACCGTCACCGAAGGCGGCTATTATCTGGATAATCAGTTCAACCTGGATCGCGCTAACGCCGATATTCAGGCCGATCTGCTGGGCGCCTGCCGCACCATTTACGGCACCATGGCCCAACTGTTGGCACGCAGAAAGCAGCTTAATGGTGACCCTGTCACGTTATTGAACTGCGATAACCTGCGCCATAACGGTGAACGCTTCCGTCACGGCCTGATGCAGTTCCTGCAACTGCGTAAAGAACCGGAGCTGATCGCCTGGATCGATAGCCACACCCGCTGCCCCAACACCATGGTTGACCGCATCACGCCACGGCCAGCGCCGGAAGTTGCCGAGCGCGTTGCCGAAGCCACCGGCTTCCAGGACCGTGCGCCAGTAATGGGGGAAGCCTTTATCCAATGGGTGATCGAAGATGATTTCATCAACGGGCGGCCAGCGTTGGAAAACGTCGGCGTCGAGATGGTTGAATCAGTGCTGCCCTATGAAGAAGCCAAGATCCGCATCCTCAACGCCAGCCATAGCTGCATTGCCTGGGCCGGTACGCTGATTGGCCAAAGCTATATTCATGAAAGCACCGGCACCCCAGCCATCCACCAGTTGGCTTATGACTATGTGACCCAGGACGTGATCCCTTCCCTGACGCCTAGCCCGCTCGACTTGGCCGCCTACCGTGACGTGGTTCTGGAACGCTTTAGCAACCCCTATATTCGCGATACCAACCAGCGCGTCGCCGCCGACGGTTTTTCCAAAATCCCCGGTTTCATTACCCCAACGCTGCAAGAGTGTTATCAGCGCGGCCAGGAGCCGAAAGCCACGGCCATACTGCCTGCCCTGTTCTTTGTCTTTATGCAGCGCTGGCACCAAGGCCAACTGCCTTATGAATATCAGGACGGTATTCTGGACGCCGCCGCTGTCCACCAGATGTTCGCAGCGGCCGATCCGGTGGCGGTATTTGCCTCAGATGAGAAATTGTTCAGCACCTTGGCCCACAGCAGTGCCTTTAGCCAGCTGCTGCGCCAATCCATCGAGCGGGTTAACCACTGGCTGGCGCAATAAAGGGAGCGAACCATGTATCTAGGACTCGATTTAGGCACCTCAGAAATCAAAGCCGTGGTGATTGATGACCACGGCACCCTGATCGCCAGCGCCGGTGAACCGCTGGAAGTACAACGCCCGCATCCTCACTGGGCCGAGCAGGATCCGGCCGATTGGTGGCGGGCAACGCAGGCGGTGGTGAGCCGTTTGCGCGCCAAGATTCCGCAACAGTGGCCGCAAATCCGCTCGCTGGGGCTTTCCGGCCAAATGCACGGTGCGGTGCTGCTCAACCGTGATAATCAGGTTTTGCGCCCGGCGATTTTATGGAATGACACTCGCAGCGCCGAACAGTGCAAACAGTTGACGCAGAACGCACCGGAGTTACATGACATTGCCGGTAACCTGGCGATGCCGGGATTCACCGCGCCCAAGCTGTTATGGGTTGCCAGGCATGAACCGGAAATCTTCTCGCAAATATCCACCGTCCTGCTGCCCAAGGACTTCCTGCGCTGGATGATGAGTGGCGACAAGGTTTCGGATATGTCGGACGCGGCTGGCACGCTGTGGCTCGACGTGGGCAAGCGGGACTGGTCAGATTCCTTGCTCGCTGCCTGTGGCCTCAACCGCGATCAAATGCCGCGTCTGGTAGAAGGCAGCGAAGTCTCCGGCCAGTTGAAAGGCGATATTGCCCGCTCCTGGGGCCTTGCTGACAATATTATCATCGCCGGTGGCGGTGGAGATAACGCAGCCAGCGCGGTGGGCATTGGCGCGGTTAATCCAGGTGATGCGTTTATCTCGCTGGGAACGTCCGGCGTGCTGTTTGCCGTTAACGATCGCTTCCGCCCCAATCCACAATCCGCCGTCCATGCGTTTTGCCATGCCTTGCCTGAGCGCTGGCATCAGATGAGCGTGATGCTTACCGCCGCCAGTGCCCTGCGCTGGTTCTGCCAACTGGTGGGCAGCAATGAACCCACGCTGTTGGCCGAAATCGCCCAGATGAACCTGGCGGAACAGCGCCTGGCCCCGGTCTTTCTGCCCTACCTGTCCGGCGAACGGACGCCGCACAACGATCCGCTGGCGACCGGTGCGTTCCACGGCCTGACCCACAGCCATCAGCGTGCGGCAATGGGCTATGCGGTACTGGAAGGCGTGGCCTTCGGCATGGCGGACGGCCTTGAGGTGCTTTCGCAGGCGGGGACCCGACTGGAGCAATGCTCACTGATTGGCGGCGGCGCTCGTAGCGAACATTGGGCGCAACTGATGGCCGACGTGCTCGATCTGCCGGTGGTCACCCATCTTGGCGGCGAAGCCGGTGGCGCTTTGGGCGCGGCGCGGTTGGGATGGCTGGCAGCGGGCGGAACGGTGGAGCAGGTTTGCCACAAACCCGCCATCGATCGGCGCTTCCTGCCGGACGGCGAACGCCAACCTCTGCTCGCGGAACGTCTGGCCACCTACCGCCAGCTCTATCAACAACAATTGGCCCTGCGCCGGGCATGATCCCGGCGCGGTAAAAAATAATAAGACTGTACCCTTACACCTATCCTGGAGTTTGTTATGCCACAAACACATAAACACTGGTTCGGCCTGCCGATGAACCTGTTCTGGGGCTACATCGCCATCGCCATTTTCATGAGCGGCGACGGCTTTGAGATGGCTTTTCTGTCTAAACACATCACCGATATGGGGTTCACACCGGCACAGTCGGCGCTGGTGTTTACCGTGTATGGCCTGGCAGCGGCGCTAGCGGCCTGGAGCTCCGGCGTGGTGGCCGAAATCATCACGCCACAAAAAGCCATGCGCATCGGCTTTATCCTGTGGCTGGTGATGCACGTGCTGTTTATGCTGTTTGGCCTGGGGATGCGTAACTACCCATTGATGTTGCTGTTTTACGGCATTCGTGGCCTGGCCTATCCGCTGTTTATCTATTCGTTTGTGATGTTGGTGGTGCAGAACGTCCCTAAACAGCAGCTCTCTTCCGCGATGGGCTGGTTCTGGGCGATGTACTCGATCGGCATCGGCTGTGTCGGCAGCTATCTGCCCAGCTTTACCATTCCGTTGATGGGCGAAACCGGCACCCTGTGGTTTGCCATTGCCTGGGTGGCTGCCGGTGGCTTGATGGCGATGTTCCTGCTGCGCAACGTGGGTGAGGCCAGCCCCAAGGCCGATCTGTCACCGCAGGAGAAACTCAAAGAGCTTTCCCGTGCGGTGACGATCCTGTTCACCAACCGCAATATCTTCCTCTCCTGCCTGATCCGCATCATCAACACGCTGTCGCTGTTTGGCTTTGCGGTGATTATGCCGATGCTGTACGTAGGCCGGCTGGGCTTTAGCATGTCCGAGTGGCTACAAATTTGGGCGGTGTTCTTCTTTGTCACCATATTCACCAACATCATGTGGGGCATTCTGGGGGAGAAAATCGGTTGGCTGCGCCAGGTACGCTGGTTTGGCTGCATCGGTTGCGCCATCTCCAGCCTGGCGTTTTACTACCTGCCGGTGCATTTTGGCCATAACTTCTGGATCGCGCTGGTGCCCGCAGTGATGCTTGGGATCACCGTTGCGGCCTTCGTCCCCATGACCGCAGTATTCCCGGTGCTGGAACCCAACCACAAAGGCGCTGCCATCTCTATCTATAACCTTTCCGCTGGCCTGAGCAACTTCGCGGCCCCGGCCATCGCTTCTATTGTGCTGCCCTTCTTTGATATCGAAGGCGTAGTGTGGGTGTATACCGGTTTGTATCTGGTGGCGGCGGTGTTGACGCTGATCGTCAAAGTCGACCAGCCAGGACATAACAACGTCCCGCGCTATGTTCCGGCTAATGACGCTTTGGCTAAAAATAGCGCCTGACTTTAAAGCTGGGCGCAGCATGCTGCGCCCATTCGCTCCTGCACAGTACCGTCATCACTGGCGGGCTCATTCACCGCACAGATTTGTGTAGAAATATTTACTCGTTATCCTACGTTACCATCACGGATGAAAGCTATCCGCCCATTAATGCCCACATAATCGATAAGACTAATCGCAGAAAGCCGATGATAATGCGAGATTTATTCGTTTTTCATATGGTTTTAGTCAATATCAGCCAGGCTTTTCCGAAGTCAATAAATCACTAAACATCAGTATGCTACGGAATGATGAGTAACAGCTGTGTTTAAAAATCACACAAAATGTCGCTATTGTTGTTCTTGCTGTACTTATCACCTGCCGCAAAAGATGTTAAAATTGACTCATATCAATTATTGCGTGAGCTTAATCTATGATCCCGGAAAAACGCGTGATTCGTCGTATCCAGTCTGGTGGTTGTGCGATCCATTGCCAAGACTGTAGCATCAGCCAATTGTGTATTCCTTTTACGCTGAATACGCATGAGCTGGACCAACTCGACAACATCATCGAGAGGAAAAAGCCGATCCAGAAAGGCCAAACGCTGTTTAAAGCCGGTGACGAACTGAAATCACTGTACGCCATCCGCTCCGGGACCATCAAAAGCTACACCATCACCGAACAGGGTGATGAACAAATTACCGGCTTCCACCTGGCGGGCGATCTGGTGGGCTTTGACGCCATCGGTGGCCTGAAGCATCCAAGCTTCGCTCAGGCGCTGGAAACCTCCATGGTCTGTGAAATCCCGTTTGAAACGCTGGACGACCTCTCAGGCAAAATGCCTAATCTGCGCCAGCAAATCATGCGTTTGATGAGCGGTGAGATCAAAGGCGACCAGGATATGATCCTGCTGCTGTCGAAGAAGAACGCCGAAGAGCGCCTGGCCGCTTTCGTGTATAACCTGTCGCACCGCTTTGCCGAACGTGGCTTCTCACCGCGTGAGTTCCGTTTGACCATGACCCGTGGCGATATCGGCAACTATCTGGGCCTGACGGTGGAAACCATCAGCCGCCTGTTGGGGCGTTTCCAGAAAAGTGAAATCCTCAGCGTGAAAGGCAAATACATCACCATCGAAAACGCAGACGCCCTGTCACAACTGGCGGGTGTCGCACGCATCAACGTCTCCGTAAGCGCCTGATCCCCTACTGGGCCAATGATTCGCTGAAATTGTTGGCCTAGCCCCTCTCTGCCGCTGTTCTGTTTTTCAATGTTGGGTTACTCTGTATGTAAACAGACTGTTGATCTACAGCTGTAAGGAGGCCCTATGGCGAAGTATCAGAATCTACTGGTGGCTATTGACCCCAATCAGGACGATCAACCGGCGCTGCGCCGGGCAGTTTACCTGATCAAGCGGAACGGCGGGCGGATTAAGGCCTTCCTTCCTATCTATGATTTCTCTTACGAAATGACCACCCTGCTTTCCCCTGACGAAAGAACGGCGATGCGGCAAGGGGTGATCAGCCAACGGGCGGCGTGGATTAAAGAGCAATGCCGCTTCTATCTTGAAGACGGTGTCCCCATTGAAATCAAAGTGGTCTGGCACAATCGCCCCTATGAGGCGATCATTCAGGAAGTGCTGAGCGGCAAGCACGATTTGCTGTTGAAAATGGCCCATCAGCACGACAGGCTGGAATCGGTGATCTTCACCCCGACAGACTGGCATCTGCTGCGCAAATGCCCTTGCCCGGTGTGGATGGTGAAAGACCAACCCTGGCCTGAAGGGGGTAAAGCGCTGGTGGCGGTTAATCTATCCAGCGAAGAGCCTTATCATGACCCACTCAATATCCGGCTGGTGAAAGAAACGCTCGAACTGGCGCAAAACGTAGATCAAACCGAAGTGCACCTGGTAGGTGCCTACCCGGTTACCCCGATCAATATCGCCATCGAACTGCCCGATTTTGACCCCAGCATCTATAACGATGCGATCCGCGGGCAGCACCTGATCGCCATGAAGGCGTTAAGGCAAAAATTCCACATCAACGAAGAATTCACCCACGTGGAGAAAGGCCTGCCGGAGGAAGTGATCCCGGATTTGGCCGAGCATTTGCAAGCGGGCGTAGTGGTGTTAGGTAGCTTGGGCCGCACCGGTATTTCTGCCGCGTTTATCGGCAATACCGCGGAACAGGTGATCGACCATCTGAAATGCGACCTGCTAGTGCTCAAACCGGATGACTTCGACTGCCCGATCGTGATGGATGAAGACGACGAGCACGACGATGAAGATTGATTTCGGTACGTTATAAAACAAACAGGGCCCAATTGGGCCCTGTTTGACATTCTGGGGTAGGAAATTAAAGCTCTACCACATCGAAACGTACGTCTGGATTAACGTCCGCGTCATAATCCACTTCTTCCAGACCAAAGCCGAACAGGCGCAGGAACTCCTGCTTGTAGCCAGTGTAGTCGGTCAGCTCGCTCAGGTTTTCGGAAGTGATTGACGGCCACAGATCGCGGCAGGCCTGCTGCACATCATCACGCAGTTCCCAGTCATCCATACGGATACGGGCATGATCGTCCAGCGGCATCTCTTCGCCGTACAGACGGGTGTGCATCAAACGGGAAACCTGTTCCATGCAGCCTTCGTGAATGCCCTTCTCTTTCATGATCTTGAAGGCCATGGAGATATACAGCGGCATTACCGGAATGGCTGAAGAAGCCTGGGTGACCACGGATTTCAGCACGGCAACGTGAGCGGTGCCGCCCTTGGCAGCCAGATCGCCACGGATGGCGGTTGCTGCGCGATCCAAATCTTCTTTGGCGCGGCCCAAAGTACCGTGCCAGTAGATTGGCCAGGTCAGGTCGGTACCGATGTAGGAGTAGGCAACAGACTTGGCACCTTCGGCCAGCACGCCCGCTTCTTCCAGCGCCGACATCCACAGTTCCCAATCCTGGCCGCCCATCACGGTGATGGTGTTCTGGATCTCTTCTTCGCTCGCCGGTTCAACAGTGGCGGTGATGATTTGGTCTTTGTTGGTGTCAATAGCGGTGGTGGTGTAAACCTCACCGATTGGCTTCAGCGCGGAACGCACTACTTCGCCGGTATCTGGCATTTTACGCACCGGCGAAGCCAGCGAGTAAACCACCAAATCGATCTGGCCCAGGTCGGCTTTGATCAGCTCAATCACCTTGGCACGGCATTCGTTGGAGAAGGCATCGCCATTGACGCTTTTGGCGTACAGGCCAGCTTCTTTAGCGGCTTTATCGAAAGCGGCCGAATTGTACCAGCCAGCGGTGGCGGTTTTGCCTTCGCTGCCCGCTTTCTCAAAGAATACGCCGATGGTCGCAGCGTCGCTGCCAAAGGCGGTGGCAATACGGGAAGCCAGACCATAACCGGTAGATGCACCGATCACCAGCACACGTTTAGGGCCATTGGCAATCTTGCCCTGTGCTTTGGTGTAGGCAATCTGACGACGAACATTGGCTTCACAACCGACCGGATGAGTGGTGGTACAGATAAAGCCGCGAACCTTAGGTTTGATAATCATATGGGTCTAGGATCCGTTAAAGGGATGAAATCGGGACATAAGATAACTCATTGTGTCCCTTTTTTGTGATCTGATGTGTTAGATTGCACAAATGTTGCGCAAATCTTGTTAAATTAAGCACAAACTCCGTCAGGGATCTGCCTTGTTAAGCAAAATCACCCCTGCGTCACAAACCCCAATTCCTGAGAGATGCGCCGCGTGGTCTCCAGCAGCGGCTTCATCAACGACTGCACGCCAACCTGTTGCAGCTTGGCCGTAGGCAGCGAAACCGAAACGGAATAAGGCACCCGTTGCTGAATATCGAACACCGGGGCAGCAATACAGGACACGCCCAGCTCGTTTTCTTCGCGATCCATCGCCACGCCCTGCTTGCGGATATCCGCCAACTCCTCATACATCTTCGGCAATTCGGTAATGGTGTTACGCGTCAGCACCTGGATCTCCTGCTGGTGGGTTTGCCAATAGTGATCCGGATAGTCGCTCTTGCCATAGGCCATGAAAATTTTGCCCATCGCCGAACAGTACAACGGCATATGCTGGCCGATGTAAGCGCGGGTGCGCATCATGCCGGTGGTCGGCTCCAGCTTGTAGATCAGGATCACGTGATCGTCTTCCCGGCTGGAGAAGTTGACCGTTTCCCCCACTTCCAGGTTCAACTGCTCCAAATGCGGCGCAGCCACGTGGATGATGTTCAATGAGGAAAGCGCCTTTTGACCAATAGAAATAAATTTGGTGGTCAGGCGGTAACTGCCTGGGGAAGGCGCCTGCGTGACATAGCCACTGGTATGCAGCCCTTGTAACAGACGGTGCACGGTGCTTTTGTTCATCTCTGCCAGCTCGGACAGGTGCGCCAGTGGGCAACCATTAGGGAAATTGCTCAGTATTTCAATTAGCTGCAAACCACGAAACAGGCTTTGGCTGCCCAGGGGTTTGTCTTTTTTATCATCTTTTTCGTCAACAGCTTTCAGGCTCATAGCGAAGTCTCTCCATTGTTGAGCCGCCAGCCGTTGCCACGGCGTAAGAAGCGGACCTACTGGGGGAGAATGTTACTCCAAGGACCGCATCAGGTG
This sequence comes from Serratia fonticola, assembly GCF_001006005.1. Classification (NCBI taxonomy): domain Bacteria; kingdom Pseudomonadati; phylum Pseudomonadota; class Gammaproteobacteria; order Enterobacterales; family Yersiniaceae; genus Serratia; species Serratia fonticola. The sequence goes on from NZ_CP011254.1 coordinate 4,870,246, forward strand.
AAGTTGGAACGCCGTATCATTTTCAGTAGCGAGGTTAAAACCCGCAACATTCCGGCAACCTTATAAGTGAGTTGTGCGTCACAAATTGACAAAATTAAAAATAATCCATTGTTTATTAAGGAGAATTAAAAGCGTCCCGGCTTTGCTTTAGCTCGACGTTAGGCATATCATTTTTGAAATCTGATTTCGCATGTTGAAATTTAAGGTTGATTTAAACAGCATTAGTTCATTTATTGGCATCGCGCTGATGGCGCGAACCGACACAGGGGCGCATCACATGACTCAAGGCAATGCGGATCAACCCATTCTTACGCTCAGCCATATCGTCAAGCGTTTTGGCGGCAACATCGCGGTTAACGACGTCAGCCTGCAGGTGATGCCCGGCGAAGTGCTGGCGCTGCTAGGAGAAAACGGCGCGGGTAAATCCACGTTGATCAAAGTCCTGGCAGGAGTGTATCCGCGCGATGGCGGCGATATCCACTTTCAAGGTAACAGCATTGCCTCGGCGGCGGCGATTAAAAGTGATAGCCGTCAGCCGATTGCCTTTATCCATCAGGATCTAGGTCTGATTGAATGGATGACGGTAGCGGAGAATATGGCGCTGGTAATGGGGTTTCCCCGCCGTTTCGGGCTGATAGACTGGCGTGCCATTCGCCGCCGTGCGCTGGAAGCCCTACAGGATGTTGGGATTGCCCTGGACCCAGACGCGCGCGTATTTGAGCTTTCCCGCACGGAGAAGTCGTTGCTGGCCATTGCCAGAGCGGTGGCGGTGAATGCCGAACTGCTGGTGTTGGATGAACCTACCGCTTCCCTACCCGCCAACGACGTACGCCACCTGTTTGCGGTGATCAACCGGCTGCGCGCCAAAAAAGTCGGCATGATTTACGTCACCCATCGTCTGGATGAAGTGATTGAAATAGCCGATCGGGTTTGCGTGATGCGTGACGGGCGCTACGTTGCCGGGGGCAACACTACCGATTATTCCCTGCGCGATCTGGTGCAGATGATCGTGGGTGAAGCGATGGCGGAAGATCAGCGTGAACCGCTGCCGCAGCACCAGCCGCCGGTGTTGCAACTGCATAACGTCAGCGTCGGGGATATCGGCCCAGTCAGCTTCGATTTACAACCGGGTGAAATGCTCGCTCTTGCCGGGCTGCGCGGTGCTGGCCAGGAAGAGATTGGCCGCCTGCTGTTTGGCCTGCGCCAGCGAGACAGCGGCGAAATCCAGTTCCGCGATAAACCTTACGCCGCCAGTACCCCACAACAGGCGATGGCTTGTGGCGTGTCTCTGGTCGCAGGCGATCGTACCGGCGAAAGCCTGGTGATGTCGATGAGCGTGCGGGAAAACCTGTTTATCAACCCCTGTGCCAGCGGCCAAAAACTGTTCTCGCGCTATAGCCGCCGCGCTGAAATCGGTGCCAGCTGGTGGAAGGTGCAACTGTTCGACGTACGCCCCAAGGACGTCAATATCGATATCAGCGCCCTGTCCGGCGGCAATCAGCAAAAAGTGGTGATGGCCCGCTGGATGCACCTTGCAGCACCGTTACTGATCCTGGAAGACCCCACAGCCGGGGTTGACGTGGGCGCCCGCGCTGAAATCTATCATCTGTTAAATAAATCCCTGGCAGCCGGCGTGGCGGTATTGGTGATCTCCAACGATTTTGAAGAGATCGCGCATATCTGTAACCGCGCCCTGGTGTTTAACCGGGGAAAAGTGGTGGGCGAGTTGAAGAACCAGCAGGTCTCGTTCGCCAATTTATTGGAGCTGGCCTCGGCCAGCACCGGGGAAGCCGTTGTGGAGGAATACCATGTCGAATAAAACGTCCGTCAAATCAACGGCGCTGGAACAGCGTGTCAGCCTGGGGCAGGACGGCTTCGGGCCGTGGCTGATGCAAATCATCACCCGCTATGGCCTGCTGCTGCTGTGTATTGCGCTGGTGATCGTCTTTTCGCTTACCACGCCGTCGTTCGCCTCAATGCTGACGGTACAGGCGATCCTCTCCAGCAAGGCCAAGATCGCCCTGCTGGCGCTGGCGGCCACCATTCCGATGATCGTCGGCAAGATCGACCTGAACGTCGGTTTCGGTATCGTGCTGTGGCACATCCTGGCGATCACCTTACAGGTGGAATATGGCTTCTCCTGGCAGATGGCGGTGTTGACCGTGCTGGTCGTTTCCGCGCTTTATGGCCTGCTTAACGGCATTTTGGTAGCGCTGGCGGATATAGACAGCTTCGTGGCCACCCTGGGTTCCGGCACCGTGCTGTATGCGGTGGCGCTGTGGCACTCCGGCGGGCGGCAGATTGTCGGCGACCTGCCCGATGCCTTTATCGCCCTGCATCACACCGAAATTGCCGGGATCCCGATTGTGGCCTTCTACGTGCTGATCGTCGCCGTCATCCTGTGGCTGATCACCGAACATACTCCGCTGGGCCGCTGCATGTACGCGGTAGGCGGCAATCCGGCTGCGGCGCGGCTTAATGGTATTTCGGTCAATCGCTTCACCATTGGCGCCTTTATCGCCTCAAGCGTGCTCACCGGTTTCAGCGGCGTGCTGATCGCTGCCGAACAGGGCGTAGGCCAGGCCAGCGTCGGGATGGATTACCTGTTACCCGCCCTGGTGGGCGCATTTCTCGGCAGTACCACCATTCGCCCAGGGCGGGTGAACGTCTGGGGCACCGTGGTCGGCATTGCCATTCTGGCGATCGGCATCGCGGGGATCCAACAGTTTGGTGGAGAGTTCTGGGTCGAACCGTTATTCAACGGCGCAACGCTGCTGCTGTCCATCACATTGGCCGGTTATGCCCAACGCCGTCGGTTACTCAATCAGAAAGCAGTACAACGCAGTCAGGCGGCATCTGCCGACAACAACAACCAAAAAGCGATCAATCCTTAATCAGGAGCACAGCCATGAAACATTGTTGGATTTTGCCCGGGATCACCACTCTGCTGTTGGCCACCTCACCGGCCTGGGCAGATACCTATCTCGATCAGGCCACCGCAGCGGTAGCCAAAGCCACTGCCAGCAGTACCCAATGGGATGGCCCTACCAGCGGGCCGCAGCTGCAGGCGAACAAGAAAATCATCTTTATTGCCTCCGACATGAAGAACGGCGGCGTGCAGGGTGTGCAACAAGGTCTGAGCGAAGCGGCCAAGGTGGCGGGCTGGCAGTTGGAAACGCTGGACGGTGGCGGTTCGGTGAAAGACCAACTGTCATCGCTGAATCAAGCTATTGCCCAAAAGCCAGACGGGATCGTGATCGGCGGCTGGAACCCTAACGTGGCTAAAATCCCGCTGAAAAAGGCGGTGGCTCAGGGGATCGTTCTGACAGCCTGGCATGCAGTGCCGGAACCTGGCCCCATCGCCAAATACGATGTGTTTTATAACGTGACCTCCGATTCCAACGAGGTAGCACGCATCGCCGCACAGTACGCGGTCGTGAAATCCGGTGGGCAGGCCAACGTGCTGATCTTTACCGATTCGCTGTACCAAATCGCCCTGGACAAAGCCAACGTGATGAAAGAGGAAGTGGCTAAATGCAGCGGCTGTAAGCTGGTGGAGTTTATCGACACCCCGCTGGCAGATACCGCCAGCCGCATGCCAGCCATGACCTTCAGCCTGTTGCAGAAATACGGCGACAAGTTCCAGTACGCGCTGGCGATCAACGATCTGTATTTCGATTTTATGGCCCCGGCGCTGAAAACAGCCGGCAAAGGCGGCAGCAATGCGCCGTTTAATATCTCGGCCGGTGACGGCTCCATTTCTGCCTACCAACGCATTCGTTCCGGTGACAGCCAGTCTGCCACCGTGCCCGAGCCGCTGAAGCTGCACGGCTGGCAGTTGCTGGATGAGTTTAACCGTGCCTTCGCCAAGCAGGCTCCTTCCGGTTACGTGACTCCGGCCCATCTGGTCACCCGCGAGAACATCGCCAATGACGGTGGCCCGAATAACCTGTATGACCCGCAAAATGACTATCAGGGCCATTACAAAACGATTTGGGGCGTGAAGTAATCGGGAGGCTGAGATGATCGAACAACGACTGGAACGTTTGTGTTCCCCCGCCATCTGGGCCGAAGGCCCGGTATGGCTACCACAGCAGGACGCCGTGGTATTCAGTGATGTGAAAGGCAATCGCATGTTCCGCTGGGAACGCAATGGCGAGCTCAGCGTATGGCGTGCCGCATCCAACTATGCCAACGGTAATGCCCGAGACGCCGAGGGGCGCGTCATCAGCTGTGAACACGGGCGGCGGGGTATCAGCCGCACCCAGCACGACGGCAGTGTCCAACTGCTGGTCGACCGGGTGGATGGCAAGCGCTTCAACTCACCGAATGACATCGTGGTGCGTTCCGACGGCACATTATGGTTTACCGATCCGCCTTACGGCATCATCGGCGATGAAGAGGGCTACAAGTCGGAAAGCCAGGTGATCGGCTGTTATCTGTATTGCTTCGATCCCCGTGATGGCTCGTTGAACATTGCCGCCAGCGATCTGCAACGGCCTAACGGCCTGGCCTTCTCGCCAGATGAAAGCCAGCTGTACGTGGCCGATATGTCGATTATTGACTTCCCTACCCTTGGGCGTCGCGAGTTGCGGGTCTATCAGGTGGAAGGACGGGAGTTAAAGACTGGCAGGCATTTTGCTCAGGTCACACCGGGGATCCCGGACGGCTTCTGCCTGGATAGCGCCGGTAACCTGTTTTGCAGCTGTGCCGACGGCGTGATTATCTTTAATCCGCGCGGGGAGCAAGTTGGCAAAATTCCGGTACCGGAGTGCGTTTCCAACTGCACCTTCGGCGGGCCGGAAGGCAATGAACTCTACATTACCGCCACCGCATCGTTGTACCGCATTGTCCTGAATACCCACGGGTAATCATGGGCTGGCAATCACGCAGGGGGAGCTTGCCTCTCCCTGCTTTGTCACGTCTGTAGCACGCCAAACCCCTCAAACTGTGTTGCCGATCACATAATCGTCAGGTTAATTTAACTAACTGTTTTTACGCGATAATTTCCTAGACTCCGGCTTTGACTTCGTCCCAGCAGGGGTATAGCATTTATTTGAAATGCAATTTCGCATATTGAAATTAAAAGAACACAAAACATGCAGTTCACCATAAGGGAGAAGCAGTATGAGAGTGAGCTATACCGAGTTAAAACAGCAATTCAAACGCGTGTTGCTGGCACGGGGCCTGGCGGAACCCACGGCAGATGAGTGTGCCACCCTGTTCGCCGATACCACCGAAAGCGGCGTCTATTCCCACGGGGTCAACCGCTTCCCACGCTTTATTCAGCAGTTGGACGCGGGTGATATCGTGCCTGACGCCGAACCGAGCAAGCTGCTGTCGTTAGGCGCAATCGAACAGTGGGATGCCCATCAGGGCATTGGCAACCTGACCGCCCGCAAGATGATGGATCGCGCCATGCAGTTAGCAGATCAACACGGGATTGGCCTGGTGGCGTTGCGTAATGCCAACCACTGGATGCGTGGCGGAGGTTACGGCTGGCAAGCGGCAGAAAAAGGCTATATCGGCATTTGCTGGACCAACTCGATCGCCGTCATGCCACCTTGGGGGGCTAAAGAGTGCCGTATCGGCACTAACCCGCTGATCGTCGCCGTGCCGAGTAATCCCATCACCATGGTAGATATGTCGATGTCGATGTTCTCCTACGGCGCGCTGGAAATGAATCGCCTGGCGGGCAAAAAACTGGCGGTAGACGGCGGTTTCGATAACGACGGCAACCTGACGCGCGATCCGGCCATCATCGAGGAAAATCGGCGTATCTTGCCGATGGGCTATTGGAAGGGGTCTGCGCTGTCGATCGTGCTGGATATGATCGCTACCCTGCTCTCTGGCGGTTCATCGGTCGCTGAAGTTACCGAAGATAACCGCGATGAATACGGCATTTCGCAGGTGTTTATCGCCATTGAGATCGACCGCCTGATCGACGGCAAAACCCGTGATGAAAAACTGCAGCGCATTATGGATTACGTTACCAGCGCCGAGCGTGATAACCCAGAAGTCGCCATTCGCTTGCCGGGCCACCGCTTCCCGCACCTCCGCGCCGAAAATCAACGCGATGGCATCCCGGTAGACGATCGTGTCTGGGCCCGCATTCAGGCACTTTAAGGAGCAGTTATGATCTTCGGCCATATTGCCCATACGGCAGCAGAACACTATCCCCCGGCGATTGCCAAAGCCGTGGCCTATTTGCAGAACACCGACTTTACCGCCCTGTCTGCCGGGCGTTATGAGGATCCTGAAACCGGTTATGTGGTACAGGTTCTGGATCTTCACACGCAACATAAAGATGAGTTGCGCCCTGAAGTACACCGCAAAAATATCGACGTGCAGTTCCTGGTAAGTGGTACTGAATTAATAGGCGTTGCGGCGGACAGAGGAAACAACGTTATTCATCAGGAATTATTAGCGCAGCGCGACATTATTTTCTATCAGGATGTGGAAGACGAATCCTGGTTAACCATGCAGCCCGGTAATTTTGCGGTATTTTATCCGCAAGATGTCCATCGCCCTGCCTGCATTAATCAAACGCCCTGCGATATCAGAAAGGTGGTGGTGAAAATACCGATAACATTACTTTCCAGTACGATGAAATAAAGACTGTCTCATAACGTGAATTTAGCCGTTTCATTGATTGCGATAATATCAGGTGAAAAATATGGAAAACACAACGCCGGGCTTTATTATTGGTGCTTATCCTTGTGCACCTTCATTTCATCAGCTCGAACGTGAAAAGGAAGTTCAATTCTGGGATCGGCTGGCTGAACTGCCGCTGATCCGTGGGCTGGAGCAACCTTGTCTGGACGATCTGCATCCTTATGGTGACGATTTCTTGCTTAAGCAGATCCCCAACCACTGGCAACTGGTGCTTACCGCGGTAATGGGGACTATGCAACGACGCGGCAGTGGGCGGGATTTTGGCCTCGCCGCCCGTAATGAGGAAGAGCGCCAGGCAGCGGTGGATTATATCCGTTCAATACATGACAAAGTTAAGCGAACCAACGATCGCGCCGGTCGCCAACAGGTGGTAGCCCTGGAGCTTCAATCGGCCCCCAACCGGCAGGAAAAAGACAGTGCGGCGGCGCGGCAGGCCTTCATTGCCTCATTGGAAGACATTGCCGGTTGGCACTGGGAATGCGATTTGGTAATTGAGCACTGCGATGCGCTGACCGGGCCCATGCCACGCAAGGGTTTCCTGACGCTGGAAGATGAGATCATCGCGGCGCAGGCGATTAACCGCCACTTTGGCGATACGCTAACCCTGGCCATCAACTGGGGCCGTTCTGCTATTGAAGGGCATAATAACCATCTGCCTTTGCAACAGGTTAAACAGTGCCAACAGGCAGGGTTATTAAGCGCCCTGATGTTCTCCGGCACCGCCAGCCAAGGTGCTTATGGCGAATGGGAGGATACTCATGCGCCCTTTGCCCCATTCGATGGCAGCCATTATGTTTGCCATGAATCATTAATGACGCTGGACAGTGCGCGGCAATTATTTAATCAGGCTCCGCTGGCAGAATTAAACTATGCCGGTATCAAATTACTGTCCACCTCGGCACAAGAGAGTGTCGAGCAAAGGATTGCTATTATCAAGGATGGTCTCAACGCCCTGGCGCTAAGCAGTGGCCTGATCACGACACCAATAAAATAGAACATCAAATAATACCTATGAAACGGTAAACAATAATACGGATTTATTCCGAGCCCCCTACTTATGCGAAGGTATCAATAACATGAATACTGCTTCTGTTGCTGTTAACCAAAGTCAGACCATACCCAAATTACGCTGGCTGAGAATTGTGCCGCCTATTCTGATTACCTGCATTATTTCTTATATGGACCGCGTTAATATCGCCTTCGCCATGCCTGGCGGCATGGACGCCGAATTGGGGATCACCGCCTCAATGGCCGGATTGGCAGGCGGCATCTTCTTTATCGGTTATCTGTTCCTGCAAGTGCCCGGCGGCAAGCTGGCGGTTAACGGTAACGGCAAGAAGTTTATTGGCTGGTCGCTGCTGGCCTGGGCGGTGATCTCGGTGCTGACCGGTTTGGTGACCAATCAATACCAACTGCTGTTCCTACGTTTTGCCTTGGGTGTTTCCGAGGGCGGTATGCTGCCGGTAGTGCTGACCATGATCAGCAACTGGTTCCCGGACAAGGAACGGGGCCGTGCCAACGCTATCGTGATCATGTTCGTGCCGATCGCCGGTATCCTCACCGCCCCGCTATCCGGCTGGATCATCACCGCCTGGGACTGGCGCATGCTGTTCCTGGTGGAAGGTGGCCTGTCACTGGTGGTAATGGCGTTGTGGTGCTTCACAATCAGCAACCGCCCGCAGGAAGCGAAGTGGATTTCGCAGGCCGAAAAAGACTACCTGATCAAAACCCTGCATGACGAACAACTGCTGATCAAAGGTAAAACGGTGCGCAATGCTTCGCTGCGGCGCGTGCTGGGCGACCGGATCATGTGGCAACTGATCCTGGTTAACTTCTTCTACCAAACCGGGATCTACGGCTACACCCTGTGGCTGCCCACCATTCTGAAGGGCCTGACCAACGGCAATATGGAACAGGTAGGCTGGCTTGCCGTGCTGCCCTACATTGGTGCCATTTTCGGCATGCTGATCGTTTCCACCTTGTCCGATCGTACCGGTAAACGCAAAGTCTTCGTTGCCCTGCCGCTGGCCTGCTTTGCTATTTGCATGGCGCTTTCCGTGCTGCTGAAAGATCACATCTGGTGGTCTTATGCCGCGTTAGTCGGCTGCGGCGTGTTTATTCAGGCGGCCGCAGGCGTGTTCTGGACTATTCCCCCCAAATTATTCAACGCCGAAGTGGCCGGTGGCGCACGCGGCGTGATCAATGCCTTGGGCAACCTCGGTGGCTTCTGCGGCCCCTATATGGTCGGCGTGCTGATCACTCTGTTCAACAAGGACGTTGGCGTTTATAGCCTGGCTGCCTCACTGGCGATCGCCGCACTGCTGGCGCTGATGTTACCCAACAAATGCGACCAGGTCGCCGGGAGCGAGCAATGAAATACTGGCTAGGGCTCGATTGCGGCGGCACCTTTATCAAGGCCGGATTGTATGACGCCGAGGGTAAAGAACTGGGCATTGCCCGCCGTAATCTGGCAATTGTTGCCCCACAGCCTGGTTGGGCGGAGCGGGATATGCCCGCGCTATGGCAAACCGCCGCCAGCGTGATCCGTGAGGTGTTGGAACACAACGGTATCGCTGCGGCAGCCGTTCAGGGGCTGGGGATTTCGGCCCAGGGCAAAGGCGTGTTCCTGTTAGATAAACAGGGGCAACCGCTGGGTAACGCTATTCTGTCTTCCGATCAGCGGGCACTGGCTCAGGTGATGGCCTGGCAACAAGCGGGCATGCCGCAAGACCTGTACGAGCAAACTCGCCAAACCCTATGGACCGGCCATCCGGTTTCGCTGCTGCGCTGGATCAAGCAGCATCAACCCGAGCGTTACGCCAAGATCGGCAGCGTGCTGATGGCGCATGACTACCTGCGTTACTGCCTAACGGACGAACTGGCCTGTGAAGAAACCAATATCTCCGAATCCAATCTGTATCAGATGGAGCGCGGCTGTTATGACCCGGCGCTGGCACAGCTGCTTGGCATCGGCGAGATCATGTCAGCCCTACCGCCGATTGTCGGTTCTGCCGAGATCGCCGGGCGCGTTAGTGCTGAAGCCGCGGCGTTGACCGGCTTGCAAGTCGGCACCCCGGTGGTAGGCGGTTTGTTTGACGTGGTATCCACCGCACTCTGTGCCGGGCTGCAGGATGAAACCCGACTCAACGCAGTGATGGGCACCTGGTCGGTCACCAGCGGGATCACCGCAACGATCGCTTCCGACTCCGGCTATCCGTTCGTTTATGGCCGCCATGCCGAGCAAGGCAAATACATCGTCCACGAAGCCAGCCCTACCTCCGCAGCCAATCTGGAGTGGTTTTGCCAGCAATGGGGCTTGCAAGATTACGCGCAGCTCAACCGTTGGGTGGCTGACCTACCCAAGGCTGGCAGCCAGTTGCTGTTTGCCCCCTTCCTTTATGGCTCCAACGCCGGACTGGGATTGAGTGCCAGCTTCTACGGCATCCAGGCCTTCCATCAAAGAGAACACCTGGTACAGGCGATTTTCGAGGGCGTGGTGTTCTGCCATATGACCCATCTGAACCGTATGCGGCAACGTTTCCCCCAGGCCAAGGCGCTGCGCGTCACCGGGGGGCCTGCTAAATCGGCTCCCTGGATGCAAATGTTTGCCGACGTCAGCGGCTTACCGGTTGAGCTCCCGCAGGTGGAGGAAACCGGCTGTTTAGGTGCAGCAATGGCTGCCATGGTGGGCACCGGCGCTTTCAGCGACTTTGCCGCCGCGCAGCGGGCATTGGCTCCACGCATCGAAACCGTTCTGCCAGATCCCGCCGCTCAGGATGCTTACCACCGTAAATACCAACGTTATCAGGCGCTGGTTGCCACGCTACAAACGCTGCAACACGGCGACTTTCAGGAGGCTTTATGACCATCAAACCGCGCCTGCAATTGGCGCTCGATCACACCCGGTTAGATGCCGCTCTGCAAACGGTCGACCGCCTGCATCCGTACGTCGACATCATCGAAGCGGGGACCATTTTATGTATCAGCGCCGGGATCCAGGCAGTGGGCGCCCTGCGTGAACGTTGCCCACAACATACGCTGGTCGCCGATCTGAAGGTGGCCGATGCTGGAGCTACCCTGGCCGAACAGGCTTTTTCGCAGGGGGCCAACTGGATGACAGTGATATGCGCAGCCCCCCTGGCCACCATGGCTAGCGCGCTGGAGGTGGCCGAACGCTACCGGGGCGAAATCCAGATCGAACTGTTTGGCCGCTGGACGTTGGAAGATGCCAAAGCCTGGCGCGATCTGGGTATCAAACAGGCGATTTACCACCGGGGCCGCGATGCACAGGCCAGCGGGCAAACCTGGGGCCAACAGGATCTTGACACCATGAAGGCGCTGTCCGATCTGGGGATTGAGCTTTCGGTTACCGGCGGGATTGTCCCGGCCGATTTGCCGCTGTTTAAAGACATCGCCGTGACGGCGTTTATTGCCGGGCGTGCGCTGGCCGAGGCTGCCGATCCGGTGGTGGCCGCACGTCAGTTCCATACCGCCATTGATGACATTTGGAGATCTTGATATGCGCCAGCATCCGTTGGGAATTTACGAAAAAGCGCTGCCGAAACACCTGAGCTGGCCGGAGCGGCTGGCATTGGCCAAGGCCTGCGGCTTTGATTTTGTCGAGATGTCGGTTGATGAAAGTGATGAACGGCTGGCACGACTGAGCTGGAGCAAAGAGCAGCGACTTTCGCTGGTCAGCGCCATGTTGGAAACCGGCATCAATATCCCCTCCATGTGCCTTTCTGGCCATCGCCGCTTCCCTTTCGGCAGCCATGATGAGGCCACGCGGCAACAGGCTTATCTGATCATGGAACAGGCGATCCAGTTGGCCAAAGACGTTGGCATCCGCACCATTCAGTTGGCGGGTTATGACGTGTATTACGAACAGCAGGATGAAGGAACCCTCGCCCGCTTTGCCGAGGGTATGCAATGGGCGGTGGAACGTGCCGCTGCCGCGCAGGTGATGCTGGCGGTCGAAATTATGGATACCGAATTCATGAGTTCCATCAGCAAGTGGAAAAGCTGGGATGCCCTGCTGGCTTCCCCATGGTTCACGGTATATCCAGACGTTGGCAACCTCAGCGCCTGGGGTAACGACGTAGCGGAAGAATTGCATCTCGGTATTGACCGCATCGCGGCCATTCATCTCAAAGACACCTTCCCGGTCACTGAGACGTCACCGGGCCAGTTCCGCGATGTGCCATTCGGTGAAGGCTGTGTGGATTTTGTCGCCCTGTTCCGCACGCTGAAACAGCTCAACTATCGCGGTGCATTCCTGATAGAGATGTGGACCGAAAAGGCCGACGAACCGGTTGCCGAGATCGTGCAAGCCCGCCGTTGGATTGAACAGCAAATGCAGCAAGGAGGAATGACATGCTAACTCTGCCACAGCTTAAACAGCAGGTATTGGAGGCCAACCTCGACCTCCCGCGCCACAAGCTGGTGACCTTTACCTGGGGTAACGTCAGCGCCGTTGACCGTGAACGCGGGTTGGTGGTGATCAAACCTTCCGGCGTGGAATATGCGCATATGCAGGTGGAGGATATGGTGGTGGTCAATCTGGCTGATGGCCAACGCATTGAGGGCAGTAAGAAACCCTCTTCGGATACCGCTACCCATCTGGCGCTGTACCGCGAATTTGCCGACATCGGCGGCATCGTGCATACCCATTCACGCCATGCCACCATCTGGGCGCAGGCCGGGTTGGATATCCCTGCCTGGGGCACCACTCATGCCGACTATTTCTACGGTGCGATCCCTTGTACCCGGTTGATGACCGCAGATGAGATCGAGCACGATTATGAACTGGATACCGGCAAGGTGATTATTGAAACCTTCCGCCAGCGCGGCATCAGCCCAAGCGCCATTCCGGCGGTACTGGTCAACGCCCACGGGCCGTTTGCCTGGGGCAAGGATGCGCATGACGCAGTTCACAACGCAGTCGTGCTGGAAGAGATTGCCTATATGGGGATTTTTTCACGGCAGTTGACGCCGGGGATTGGCAACATGCAGCAGGTGTTGTTGGATAAGCATTACCTGCGCAAGCACGGCAAGAACGCCTATTACGGCCAATAGCAGGTTGAGTAAATGGGCGCAGCATGCGGCGCCCCTACGGTCGAATATGTGAGAGCTCTAGCTAAAAAAATGCCAGCCACTGTGAAGTGGCTGGCATTGTGTTTTTCCAACAGTGATATTACAGCGCGCGCAGGATCGCTTCCACGCTGGCCTTGGCATCGCCAAACAGCATCTGGGTGTTCTCTTTAAAGAACAGCGGGTTCTGCACACCGGCATAGCCGGTATTCATCGAGCGTTTGAACGCGATAACGTTTTGCGCTTTCCACACTTCCAGCACTGGCATACCAGCAATTGGGCTGCGCGGATCTTCCAACGCCGCCGGGTTCACCGTGTCGTTGGCACCAATGACCAGGACGGTATCGGTGTCCGGGAAGTCATCGTTGATTTCGTCCATTTCCAGCACCACATCGTACGGCACACGGGCTTCCGCCAGCAGCACGTTCATGTGGCCTGGTAAACGACCCGCCACCGGGTGAATACCAAAGCGCACCTTGATACCGCGCGCGCGCAGCTTCTCGGTAATTTCCGCGACCGGATACTGCGCCTGTGCCACCGCCATGCCGTAGCCTGGAGTGATGATCACCGAGGTGGAGTTACGCAGCTGTTCAGCCACTTCTTCCGCCGTGGTTTCGCGGTATTCGCCCATCTCTTCTGCGTCGCCGGTTGAGGAACCATCGGTACCAAAACCACCGGCAATCACGCTGATAAACGAACGGTTCATCGCTTTACACATGATGTACGACAGGATCGCACCGGAAGAACCGACCAGCGCACCGGTCACGATCAGCAGGTCGTTGCTCAGCATAAAGCCTGCCGCCGCCGCTGCCCAACCGGAGTAGGAGTTCAGCATCGACACCACCACCGGCATGTCTGCCCCACCGATTGACGCCACCAGATGCCAGCCGAAGCCAAGAGCAATCACGGTCATGATCAACAGTGCGAACACTTCCCAACCAACGCTGTTGGTACGAACGAACAGCACCATCAGCAGGAAGGAAACCACCAGGGCAGCCAGGTTCAGCTTGTGACGGTTAGGCAACATCAGCGGCTTGGAAGAGATAATGCCGCGCAGTTTGCCAAAGGCCACGATAGAACCGGTAAAGGTCACTGCACCGATGAAGATACCGAGGAACACTTCGGTAAGATGGATGTTTTCCATCACCGGTTCCATGGCGATCGTACCGTGATCCAGGTAGCTGTTGAAGCCGACCAGCACCGCAGCCAGACCCACGAAGCTGTGCAGCACCGCCACCAACTCTGGCATTTCGGTCATTTCGACCTTCTTGGCCAGATACACGCCGATGGAACCACCGATGATCATCGCGATAATGATCCAGCCCACGTTACCGGAATCCGGCCCGAGGATGGTGGCGATCAGCGCGATCGCCATCCCAGCCACGCCGAACAGGTTACCCTGCTTGGACGTTTCATGGCGCGAAAGACCGGCCAGGCTGAAAATAAACAGAATAGCGGCAACAATGTATGCAGCTGTAACTAATCCACCAGACATTTTTGCTACCCCTTAGTTTTTGCGGAACATCTTCAGCATGCGCTGAGTGACGGTGAATCCACCAAAAATGTTGATGCTGGCGATCAGTACCGCGACAAAGGAGAGGAAACTCACCCAGCCGCCATGACCAATCTGCAACAACGCACCGACCACGATAATCCCTGAGATCGCGTTAGTGACCGACATCAACGGGGTATGCAATGCATGGCTGACGTTCCAGACCACGTAGTAACCCACCACGCAGGCCAGCGCAAACACGGTAAAGTGAGACAGGAACTCTTTCGGTGCCGAATTGGCAAACCAGCCAAACAGGATGATCGCCAGTGCGATCAGGCCGTATTTCACCATTGGTGAGGTTGGTTTCTTTTCAACTTTCTCGATTGGTGCGGCGGCAGCCTGCTTCGGCTGGGCAGATACCTGGATTGGCGGTGCCGGCCAGGTGACTTCGCCATCGCGAACCACGGTCACGCCGCGGATCACGGTGTCTTCGAAGTCGATATCGATTTCGCCGTTTTTCTCTTTCGACAACAGCTTCAGCAGGTTCACCAGGTTGGTGCCGTAAAGCTGTGAGGACTGCGTCGGCAAGCGGCTTGGCAGATCGGTATAGCCGATAATCTTCACGCCGTTTTCGGTGATGGTCACCTGGTCGGCTACGGTCAGCTCACAGTTGCCACCGGTTTGCGCGGCCAGATCGACAATCACGCTGCCCGGCTTCATGGAAGCCACCATCTCTTTGGTAATAAGCTTTGGTGCCGGGCGGCCAGGGATCAGCGCCGTGGTCACGATAATGTCCACTTCCTCTGCCTGAGCGGCAAACAGCGCCATTTCCGCTTTGATAAAGGCTTCCGACATCACTTTGGCATAGCCATCGCCGCTGCCTGCTTCTTCCTCAAAGTCCAGCTCGAGGAATTCTGCGCCCATACTCTGCACTTGCTCTTTCACTTCCGGGCGGGTGTCGAAGGCGCGAACGATCGCCCCCAGGCTACCAGCCGCACCGATAGCGGCCAAGCCAGCAACCCCAGCACCAATGATCATCACTTTGGCCGGGGGAACTTTACCGGCGGCGGTGATCTGGCCGGTGAAGAAACGCCCGAACTCGTGCGCTGCCTCAACGATAGCGCGATAGCCTGCGATATTGGCCATTGAGCTCAGCGCATCCAGGGACTGCGCACGTGAAATACGTGGCACAGAATCCATGGCCATAGCGGTCACGTTGCGGGCCGCCAGCTTCGCCATCAATTCTGGGTTTTGTGCAGGCCAGATAAAGCTGACTAACGTACTGCCTTCTCGCATTAACGCAATTTCTTCCTCAAGAGGTGCGTTAACCTTCAGGATCAGATCCGATTGCCACACATCGGCTGTATCGGTAATTGTCGCCCCTGCGGCTTGATAAGCTGCATCTTCAAAGCTTGCCAGTTTTCCCGCCGCGCTTTCGATCGCGACGGTAAAGCCCAGTTTCAGCAGCTGTTCTACCGTTTTCGGCGTTGCTGCAACTCGGGCTTCATTGGCCAACCGTTCTCTTGGTACACCAATACGCATAATGTTCCCTTCTCACCTGTTCTGATGATGTTTATTATCGTCTTACCCATAGCGATAGCACCGGCTGGCAAGTTTTTTATCAGCCTTGCCTGTCAGCAAATTAAGGTGCCACCTATAACCTACTGAAAATGTGATCGATGATCCATAATTGCTTACGTTTACCCGTCAGTTTTTACATAAAAATGCAGCTAAGGCTATGACAAATCTCAAATCTGGATGCAAAAACTGCCTGGAAGGCCCTTTTCAACGCACTATTGTGCAGAACCAGCCCTAGGCCATTTCCTGTCAGCCGCGGACAGCGAGCATAAAAGTTATAAAATTGTGAATAATTAACATTAATGAGATTAAACGCTTTATTATTGAAACTTATAAACTGTTGTCCCAACGTGGCTCATCTAGTGTGGCTCGGCTTTGTCGCATCGCATCACATAAAATGCTGAGACACCTGCCAAGGTTACATGGCATAATCTGCGGCTGAATTACACCTAAACTGTTCAGCACGTTATAAACGTTACTGCGCTTGGCGAAAGGATTTTTTATGAAGCTGAAGACCACGATCATCGCATCAGCCTTGTTATCACTTACTGCGCTGTCTGTGCATGCCGCGCAAGAGTTAACTCCTGAGAAAGCAGCGGCCATCAAGCCGTTTGATCGCATCACCATTACCGGCCGTTTTATTGCCATCAACGAAGCTGCCGATGCCGTATCCCGCCGTGCAGATAAAATGGGGGCCGATGCCTTCTATATCCAGGACATCAACAACAGTAACAATGGCGGCAACTGGCGCGTCACCGCAGACGTCTATCATAAAGATGCCCCAGAAGTCAGCAAAGAGACCAAGTACCGCGTGATTAACGGCGTTAAAGAGCTGCCGAAAGATGAAGCCTTCCTGCTTGAACCTTACGATACCGTGACCGTCAGCGGCTTCTACCGCAGTCAGCCAGACATCAACGACGCCATCTCCAAAGCCGCACAGAAGAAAGGCGCTGCCTCGTTCTTTATCGTGCGTCAGGTGGATGCCAACCAGGGCGGCAACCAGTTCATCACCGCTTATATCTATAAAGCCGATGCGCCGAAACGTATGGTGCAGAGCCCGGATGCCGTGCCTGCCGATTCTGAAGCCGGTAAAGCCATGCTGGCTGCTGGTGGTGCAGAAGCCGCCAAGGTCGAGATCCCAGGCGTTGCCTCTTCCGGCTCACCAGCCCGCGACGTTGGCCGCTTCTTCGAAACTCAGACCTCTACCGGCCAGCGTTACACTGTAACCCTGCCGAACGGCACCAAGATCCAGGAAGTGAATAACGTCACCGCCGCGCAGATGGTGCCGTTTGATTCCGTGACCTTTACCGGCCACTTCAACAGCATGACCGACGTCTCTACCGAAGTGGCCAAACGTGCCGCAGAGAAAGGCGCCAAGTACTACCATGTGACCCGCCAGTGGCAGAACAAGAGCGGCGGCAACCTGACCGTCAGCGCCGATCTGTTCAAATAATCCCTGCTGTCACCTTGATCGAAGGGCTGCCACCGTGCAGCCTTTTTTTATGCCGCTGCTGAATAAGTTTTTATCCATCGCGCATAACCAATCATTGCATCCGCAAGCATCTCCCCTTAGAATTTGCGCCAATTTTTAGCTCCATTGCCTGCCCTTGCGGTAATTGCCATGACGTTATGGCTGGCCTGCACGGAACGCATAGTTGTTTATTCTGTCTCGGGATCCATCATTGGAAAGAAAACTTGGTCTTACCGCGTTAACCGCCTTGGTGCTCAGCTCAATGCTGGGCGCAGGTGTCTTTAGCCTGCCGCAGAATATGGCCGAGGTTGCCAGCCCGGCAGCCTTGCTGATTGGTTGGGCCATCACCGGCGTCGGTATTCTGTTCCTGGCCTTTGCCATGTTGCTGCTGACACGCCTGCGCCCCGACCTGGATGGTGGCATCTTCACCTACGCCAAAGAAGGCTTTGGCGAACTGGTGGGCTTTTGCTCTGCGTGGGGTTACTGGCTGTGTGCGGTGATCGCCAACGTCTCTTATCTGGTGATCGTGTTTGCCGCACTGAGCCTGTTTACTGACCGCAGCGGCACGGTGATCCTGGGGGATGGCAATACCTGGCAGGCGCTGATCGCCGAATCCTTGTTGCTGTGGATCGTCCATGCCTTGGTATTGCGCGGCGTGCAAACGGCGGCCAGCATCAATCTGGTGGCCACCCTCGCCAAATTGCTGCCCCTCGGCCTGTTTGCCGTGCTGGCCGCTATCGCGTTCCGCATGGAGACCTTCACCCTGGATTTCCACGGCGTTGCTCTTGGTACGCCAGTCTGGCAGCAGGTTAAAGACACCATGTTGATCACCCTGTGGGTGTTTATCGGTGTTGAAGGTGCTGTGGTCGTTTCCGCCCGTGCCCGGCAGAAAAAGGACGTTGGCCGCGCCACCATGCTGGCCGTGATTTCCGCTTTGGCGGTGTATCTGGTGATCACCCTGCTGTCGCTCGGCGTGGTGCCACGCAGTGAGTTAGCTGAAATGCGTAACCCGTCAATGGCGGTGCTGATGGTTGATCTGATCGGCCCTTGGGGTGATGTGATCATCGCCACTGGCCTGATCGTTTCGGTGTGCGGGGCCTACCTCAGCTGGACCATCATGGCGGCCGAAGTGCCTCTGCTGGCCGCTCAACACGGCGCATTCCCCAAAATTTTTCGCAAGCAAAACCAGAACCACGCCCCGTCAGCCTCTTTGTGGTTGACCAATGGTGCGGTGCAAATTGCGCTGGTGATTATCTGGCTGACCGGCAGCAACTACAACTCGCTGCTGACCATCGCTTCCGAGATGATCCTGGTGCCGTATTTCCTGGTGGGAGCCTTCCTGTTCAAGGTGGCCCGTCAGCGGCAGGACAAGCGGCTGATTTTCGCCGCCAGCGGTGCCTGCCTGTATGGGCTGTGGCTACTCTATGCTTCAGGTCTGATGCACCTGTTGATGTCGGTGCTGCTGTATGCACCTGGCTTGCTGGTGTTTATGTATGCCCGCAGTGGACATCAGGATGTGAAATTGCTCAACCGACTAGAGAAAAGCACCGTTATGCTGCTGTTGGCCGCAACCCTGCCGGCCGGATGGTTTATGTTGCATTGATCGACCATTAACGAATTACTGGATTGACCATAGGGGGCACTGCATACGGCTAACCTACTGATTATTCAGACGGGCGCAGCATGCAGCGCCCCTACGTTTTGAGCCTGTGTCTGACTCACCCGGTTAATTGCCCGCCACCGGTTTGGCGTTAATGGTGATCCGCTCACCCACCTGCGTCACTATCACCGATTCGCCGCACTCTTTCTCAATGGCGACCAACTGCTCCGCCGCCAGCGGATACGGCAGTTGAATATCAAACACCACCAACTGCTGCTGCCGGGCCAGATCGATCAGGCGAACAATGTTGACCTCATCGCTGACCTGCGTCGAAACCACCTGTAACGCCAACTCTTTCAACTGATCCTGACGTGAGCGTGAGTCTGCCACGCGCGATTTCACGACCATACCAAAAATGGGCATCACGCCATAGATTGCATCAATAAAGCGCCACTGCTTCTTGCAGGAGGCAGATAAAAAATGGGTGTAGTCAAAACAGACTCTCTCACTGCGCGCGACGAATGCAAGATGATCGTTGTTCATCTTCGTTACCCTTCTGGTGGCCAGTGCTGAAATGTCATCGATGGCAAGCGTTATCCGCTTTCTAACGTATAATGGCATAATTACCTTAATGTTTACCAGTTTGCTCAGGAGCTTTACTCGATGGTCTCTCACAACTCGGCCCCTGTGCTGATCACCGGCGGTGCCCGTAGAATTGGGCTGGCTCTGGCCAAGTCGTTCTTACAGCGAGGCGTTCCGGTCATTATTGCCTATCGCAGTGAATATCCGGCTTTAGCCGAACTCCAAGACCTTGGCGCAATCTGCCTGCAGGGCGATTTCTCTGCCCACGAAGGGATTTATCGTTTTGCCGATCAGGTAAAACAGGTTGCTCCCAAGCTGCGTGCCGTGATCCATAACGCCAGTGCCTGGTTGGCAGAATCGGCCGAGACTCCGCCTGAACAGGTAATGGCTTCGATGCTCCAGATCCACGTTTACACGCCCTACCTGTTAAACCAACTGCTCGAACCCTGCCTGCTTGGCCAAGGGCAAGCCGGTGCCGATATCATCCACCTGACAGATTATGTGGTGGAGAAAGGCAGCGACAAGCACATTGCCTATGCAGCCAGCAAGGCCGCGCTGGACAATATGACCCGTTCCTTTGCCCGCAAACTGGCCCCCGACGTCAAAGTCAATGCCATCGCCCCGGCACTGATTATGTTCAACACCGGCGATGATGAAGCCTATCGCCAGCAGGCACTGACCAAATCCCTGATGCAGATCGCCCCAGGGGAAAGTGAAGTGGTCAATCTGGTGGATTATCTGATGGGCAGCCGCTACGTCACCGGGCGCACTCACGGCGTGGATGGCGGGCGACCGCTGCGCTGAATAATGGGCATGGCGCAACACCGAGCAGCGCGCTATGCTGGATGCCG
This sequence comes from Serratia fonticola, assembly GCF_001006005.1. Classification (NCBI taxonomy): domain Bacteria; kingdom Pseudomonadati; phylum Pseudomonadota; class Gammaproteobacteria; order Enterobacterales; family Yersiniaceae; genus Serratia; species Serratia fonticola. The sequence continues at coordinate 4,890,585 of NZ_CP011254.1, forward strand.
TTTTTCCTATAAAACCACCCTATTATGACTAAAATTGTTTTTGTAGAAGACGATCCTGAAGTGGGCAAACTGATTGCCGCCTATCTGGGCAAACATGACATTGACGTCATCATCGAACCCCGTGGCGATACGGCACAGGCCTGTATTGAGCGGGAACAGCCAGACCTGGTGCTGTTGGATATCATGCTGCCCGGCAAGGACGGCATGACGCTATGCCGCGATCTGCGCCCGGTTTATCCTGGCCCGATCGTGCTGCTCACCTCACTGGACAGCGATATGAATCACATCCTGTCATTGGAAATGGGTGCGCATGACTACATCCTCAAGACCACGCCGCCTGCTGTGCTGCTGGCTCGCCTGCGTTTACACCTGCGCCAACACGGTAGCAACCAGCCAAAAGAAGAACAAACCCAGAACATCACCCAACATAATGCCGTGCATTTTGGTTTGCTGTGCATCGATCCGGTCAACCGCCAGGTGACACTGGGGGAAGAGATCGTCACCCTTTCTACCTCGGATTTCGATCTGCTGTGGGAGTTGGCGACCCATGCTGGGCAGATCATGGCCCGTGAAGCGTTGCTGCAAAACCTGCGCGGCGTCAGCTACGACGGTATGGACCGCAGCATCGATGTGGCCATCTCACGCCTGCGCCGCAAGCTGTATGACAATGCCCTGGAGCCGTTTCGCATCAAGACGGTGCGCAACAAAGGCTATCTGTTTGCCCCCAACGCCTGGGCATCGGTGCAACAATGAGAAAACTGTTCGTACAGTTCTTTTTACTGCTGTTCGTCTGCTTTCTGGTGATGGCGATGCTGGTTGGCCTGGTTTACAAGGTCACCGCCGAACGTGCCGGGCGCCAATCAATGGACGACCTGATGAAGAGTTCGCTGTATCTGATGCGCAGCGAGCTGCGGGAGATCCCGCTAAAGGACTGGAACAAAACCATCGCCACCCTGGATTTAAACCTGTCGTTCAAACTGCATATCGAGCCGCTCGGTAAGCAGAACCTGAATGAAGATCTCACCAAGCGTCTGCACATGGGAGAGATTATTGCGCTGGACGATCGCTACACCTTTATGCAGCGCATTCCCCGTAGCCACTACGTGCTGGTCGTTGGCCCCATCCCTTATCTGTTTTATCTGCACCAGATGCGCATTCTGGATTTGGTGCTGCTGATTTTTATCGGCTTGTCGCTGGCCCTGCCGGTATTCCTGTGGATGCGCCCGCATTGGCAAGACTTGCTGAAACTGGAAAATGCCGCCCAACGTCTGGGGGCCGGACATCTCGATGAACGTACCCACTTTGTACCCACCTCGAGCCTTTACCGGCTTGGCGTCGCCTTTAATCAGATGGCCGATAACGTCAACACGCTGATCGTCAGTAAAAAACAGCTGATTGACGGTATTGCCCATGAACTGAGGACTCCGCTGGTACGCCTGCGCTACCGGTTGGCCATGAGCGATAACCTGACCGACGGCGAGCAACAGGCGTTGAATCGGGATATCGGCCAGCTAGAGTCCCTGATCGACGAGCTATTGACCTATGCGCGTCTGGATCGTCCTCAGGTAGCCTTGAATATTGAGCCTATCGATTTGCCCGGCTGGCTACAGGATAAGGTGGCCGATATCCAGTTGATCCACCCAGAGCGTGACATTGAGCTGAATATCCCACATGTCGGTGACTTTGGCGGTGTCGATCTGCGGCTGATGGAACGCGTGTTAGACAACCTGGTCAACAATGGCCTGCGCTATAGCGAACGGCGTTTACGCGTCGGCCTGTGGTTTGACGGTGACGCCGCATGCCTGCAAGTGGAAGACGATGGCCCAGGCATTCCCCCAGAAGAACGCGAACGGGTATTCGAACCCTTCGTCCGCCTCGATCCCAGCCGCGATCGCGCTACCGGCGGCTGCGGGCTTGGATTGGCGATCGTGCATTCCATCGCCGTAGCTTATCAAGGCCAGGTCTTTGTGGAGGCGAGCTCTTTGGGCGGCGCCAGTTTCCGCTTCTGCTGGCCGATTAAACCCCCTTTAGATACCAAAACAGAGCCGGCATAACGATCCGGCCCCGTTGGCTCAACGGATCCACTATGGAGTTGAACAAATGACATCTGCATCATCCTCTACGGCCTACGGCCAACTTCGCGCCCTATTCACCCGCCTTTCACGTTTTGACCATCTCTCGGCCATCAGCGGCTGGGACATGCAAACCATGATGCCGCCAGGTGGCAATAAGGCGCGTTCCGAAGCCCTGGCGGAATTGAGCGTGTTGAAGCATCAAATCCTGACGGCACAGAAAACGGGTGAACTGCTCGACCGCGCGCAACAAGAAGCGCTAGATGAATTTGACCGTGCCAACCTGCTCGAAATGCGCCGCCAATATGATAATGCCGTGCTGGTGCCAGAAGCGCTGGTCGAAGCCAAATCCCTTGCAGGTGCGCGCTGCGAACATGCCTGGCGAGTACAACGTCCGGCCAATGACTGGGAAGGCTTTAGCGATAACCTACGTCAGGTGGTCAAACTGAGCCGTGAAGAAGCGCAGATCCGCGCACAGGCGGCGGGTGTCAGCCGTTATGATGCGTTGCTCAATCTGTATGAACCTGGCATGCGCAGCAGCGATCTGGACCGTATCTTTGGCGATCTGAAAACCTGGTTGCCCGACCTATTGCAAAAGGTGGTCGCCAAACAGCAGCAGGAGCCTTGCCTGATCCCGCAAGGTCCGTTCGATGTCGACACCCAGCGTAAGCTGAGCCTGAGCGTGATGAAGCTGCTCGGCTTTGACTTCGACGGCGGCCGGGTTGACGTTAGTGCTCATCCGTTCTGCGGCGGCGTGCCGGAGGACGTACGTATCACCACTCGCTACAACGAGAAAGAGTTCCTTACCGCGCTGCTTGGCATCGTGCATGAAACCGGGCACGCCCGTTACGAACAGAACCTGCCGCGTGAGTGGCTGGGCCAGCCCGTGGCGCAAGCTCGGTCGACGGCGATCCACGAATCACAAAGTCTGTTCTTTGAAATGCAGCTGGCTCGCGGGAGTGACTTCCTGAAAGTTCTGCGGCCGCTGATCGTCAATCAGTTTGGTGAACAACCGGCCCTGGAAGAAAGCAACTTTATTCGCCTTAATCAGCGGGTGAAGCCTGGCCTGATCCGCGTCGATGCCGACGAGGTCAGCTACCCTGCCCATGTGATATTGCGCTATGAAATCGAGCGTGTGTTGATTGAGGGCGAGATCGAGGTAGAAGATATTCCGGCGCTGTGGAATGAGAAGATGCACAGCTACCTTGGCCTGGATACCGTGGGCGATTATCGCAACGGTTGTATGCAGGACATCCACTGGACGGACGGTGCCTTTGGTTACTTCCCAACTTACACCTTGGGTGCCATGTATGCGGCCCAACTGTTTGACAGTGCACGCAGCTCAATGCCAAAACTGAGCGAAGATATTGCTGCCGGTAATTTAACCGAGCTATTCCATTGGTTACAGCAAAATATCTGGCGTCATGCCAGCCGTTACCCTACCGATACGTTGATCACCAACGCCACGGGTAAGACGTTAGACCCAAGCTATTTCCGCCGGCATCTGGAAAGCCGTTACCTGTAATCTCCGCCCCCTCCGTACGTTAAGGTGTTGCTGGTATAGCTTAACGTACGGATTTGAAAAATAGAGTCCACATGACCTTAACCATCAATGTGTTACTTGAAAATCGCCTGGCTGCCGATGCAGATGAAGCGTTAATCGCCAAAGCTGGATTGAGCCTGTTAGTGCGGGATGAATCCCACAGCGTACTTTTTGATACCGGGCCGGACGGCAGTTTTTTAAAAAATGCGGCTCAAATGGGGATCAGCCTCGACAACCTGACCGCTACCGTGCTCTCTCATGGCCATTACGATCACAGTGGTGGCGTACCCTGGTTGCCCGATAACAGCAGAATAATTTGCCACCCCGGCGTGCAAGACGTGCGCTATGCCGCCGTTAATCTTCTGGGCCGCGTAAAGAAAATCAAACGTCTATCGCCGGAAGTGGATTACTCGCGCCACGCCATGGAACTGACCCGAACCCCGGTGCAAATCAGTGAGCGATTCATCTGGTCTGGTGAAATCGAGGTAGCAGCCCCAAAAGCCTACGGCATTATTGAAAATGCCCAACAGTCCCCTGATTACATCGCCGATGAAGGAGTGCTGATTTATAAATCCGATCGAGGTTTGATTATCATCACTGGCTGCGGCCACCGCGGAATAATCAATATTGTGCGGCACTGCCAGAAGATCACCGGTATCGATAAGATCCACGCGCTGATTGGCGGCTTTCACCTGAGATATGCCTCACCGCTGCGATTATTGCAGGTACAGCGTTTTCTCAAACAAATCAAACCCGAGAAAGTGATGGGCTGCCACTGCACTGGCCCTTGGGGGCAATTGTGGTTGCCTAATACGATTAGCCCGGCGACGGGGGATAGGATCACATTAGCGTAAATTTTCCGGGGGCATTACGCCCCTAAATGGTCTCTCTAATAGCGTCCCGCCCTATTTCCACCTAATAAGCTCAGCGATGTTCCATAGTGTAAGTTCTTTCCTGGAGCTCCGGGGTCAAGGGATACTGGTTTGCACAACCATCAATGTATGTTGTAACTAAATTAGTTTGTTTTGATGCGTTCGCGGCGCGTCGATGTTCTCTGCATCATCCGTGACAGCCGTACAAATATGCTAGCTTTCACAGCCTGCAAACGATCGCACAACGGCAGCAACACTCCCCCGCCCAGACACTCGTACATTGAGTTACACGCCGAAACCAATCACTCACGGAAAGTACTCTTCGGTTTGCATAAGATTATTTCAACGGCCCCGCAGTGGGGTTACAAACCAACAGATATTTGAGGATCTACCGATGAAAAAAGTATTAGCTCTGGTTGTTGCCGCTGCAATGGGCTTGTCATCTATCGCGTTCGCAGCTGAAGCTGCCGCTCCTGCTGCTGCACCAGTTGCCACTACTCAGACAGCACCGGCTAAAGCCACTCACGCGAAAAAGCATCACGCCAAGAAAACCACCGAGCAAAAAGCTCAGGCAGCCAAGAAGCATCACAAAGCCAGCGGCAATAAAGCCCCGGCCCAGAAAGCTCAAGCAGCTAAAAAGCATCACAAAAAATCCAGCAAGAAAGCAGCAACTCCGGCTGCCTGATAGTCAACCGGCGTGAGGCACCCCTCACCTGTTCTGGTAAGTGTTGTCCAACACCCGGTTCGCCGGGTGTTTTTTCATCGGGGGGTTGTCTATGCTGCGTCGCTATCGGTTCGAAATCATCCTTGGCACCCTGATCGTTTGCGGGCTTATCGCCAGCTTTTTTTATCTGTAATCTCCGATTTTTCTCAGGAAATTATCGGAATATCAATCACCGACCATCTACACAGCGGCTAAATCAGTCTATAGTTAGCATTCAGTGTGTCTATGGATGATCCGAATTTGTCAGGCAAGAAACCTATGCGCATCTCTGTTTTACTGTTGTTGTGCTCATTTCCTTTGGCTTTATCCCATTCTGCGCATGCTGATAGCCCTTCCGAGGCGTCTGCGGCCGATCAAACCCGTCTGTTTTTTGGCAAAGACGACCGTATTAAAGTCACCGAAACCAGCGGTTGGCCGTGGCAGGCCATTGGTCAGGTAGAAACCGCCAGTGGCAACCTGTGTACCGCTACGCTGATCTCTCCCCATCTGGCGCTCACCGCTGGCCACTGCGTACTGGCCCCTCCCGGCAATCTTGATAAGGCCGTGGCGCTGCGCTTTATTTCCGGTAGCAAAGGCTGGCAATACCAGACGGAAAATATCGAAACGCTGGTCGATAAGTCATTAGGTGAAAAGCTGAAGGCGGATGGTGACGGCTGGATCGTGCCACCGGCGGCGGCAGCGTATGATTTTGCGTTGATCAGGTTAAAAGATAACAAGCCGCTGGCGATTAAACCGTTGCCATTATGGCAAGGTGACGGAAAAGCGTTAACACAAACCTTAAAGCTGGCAAAGCGCCTGGTCACTCAGGCCGGTTATCCAGAAGATCATCTGGACGATCTTTACAGCCATCAAAATTGTAAAGTCACCGGTTGGGCGCAACAAGGCGTGTTATCACACCAGTGCGACACCTTACCCGGTGACAGCGGCTCCCCATTGATCTTGAAGACCGCCGAAGGCTGGCGACTTATCGCTATCCAGAGTTCTGCACCCGCAGCACAAGACCGCTACCGGGCCGATAACCGCGCGCTGTCAGTTACCGGCATTCGCGATGCATTGGATCTCTTAGCCGCCGGTAAGTGACTCCTCCAAACAGCGCAGGCCACCGTTATCCCACCGGAGGGTAATGGTGGCGGGCAAACTGTGCTGCAATACCCTATCAACGTTTGGCCCATCGGTTTGCTGATAAAAGGTGCTGGCCTGCTCCAGTGATGAACCACCTCGCATTTTACGCTCGATCAGCCTTGCCCGCAGTTGCTGTGCTGGTGCCTGAATAAATAGCGTTAAGTCGCTGTGGCGTGCCAGATCGCGCCAACCTGGCTCATCAAGTAACAACCAGTTACCTTCTACGATCGTTACCGGTGCGGTCACCTCTATCGCGTTGGGCACCGGATCGTGCAATACGCGATCGTAGGTAGGCCAGAATGGCCGTGGTTGATCGAGTGAAGCCAACGCCAACTCGAGCTGCTGACGATCAAAGGTTTCTGGCATTCCTTTCTTGTTGCGCAACCCTTGTGCATCAAGCCAGGAGTTAGGACGGTGAAAGCCGTCCATCGGCAGAGTTTGCAATGCCGGTAATTCATCATGCTGTGCCGATAAATGCTGCCAGAAGGCCGTCAGCGTCGATTTACCACTGCCGGGAGGTGCCGCCAGGAATACCACCAGGCGCCTGCCCTTTTGCTGCTGCTTTTGGGCCAACAGGCGCAGCAAAGGTAAGTGCACCAGCTCGACCTCCTCATCGGTAAAAAAGGCATCGATCGTCAGCCCATTAACAGTTAGCGCTATTTTCATTGGTCAGTTCCTTTAACAGCGAAGTCACTGCCAGCGTTAATCCGGTTTTAATCATGTTGCCGTAGCGCTCGGTATTAAAAACCTCAAAGCTGGAAAACTTCATCTTTCTTATCGCACTGAAAAGCTGTTCGTTTTCCGTAATGGCGTTAAGGTTGGCAATAAAATCAAAGGTCATTTCATCATGAAAGCTCAGCGAGCTATTTTCCGCCTGCACATGCTGGCTAAATTGTGAAAGACAGATGATATCGGCATAAACGGTTTTTTTGATTTTTCCTAATGCGTACAATAAGCGTAGGGAGACATCCATATTGTCCAATGGGCCGGATTTTGCCAACAATGGCTTTACCGCATATTCGAGTATGTCGGGATCGTTATTGACAAACACCTGTGGCAAATAGGTTTTGACAGCAGAAAATAAAATCTCATTTGCCTTCTGTAACCAACTAAGCAATTGTTCCTGCTCGTCCAGTTGTTCAATTATTTCATCTTCTGTCAACGTTTTCATTCGTCCTGCGATACCATCAATGCAAGTGTAATGTATGAATTCTATTACACGATCCGTCGGTACCATTAATCATAAGGGTTTCTGTGCTCAAGTACCCCTCTTTTTGTTTTATTCCGCCGATAATGTCACCTTTGGTTATCCCGGTTGCCGAAAAAATCACCTCATCACTGGCGATCAGGGCATTGAGCGGCAAAATGGTGTTAATCTCAATTCCCATGTTGCTGCAGCGCCGCCGTTCTTCCTGCGCCAGTATTCTGTGCTCTGGCGTATCGCCTTTCGCCTGGCAGAAATCGATCAACTCGGCTTGCATATCTCCGCCCAGCAGACGCACCGCACAGGCCGATATGACCCCTTCCGGCGCGCCCCCCAAGGTATACATGATGTCGGCTTCACCACCTGGTAGGCAGGTCATCAGGCTGGCGGCCACGTCACCGTCAGGAATGGCAAAAATCTTCACCCCCAGCGCCTGCGCCTGTTGGCGGATCAGTTCATGGCGCGGTTTATCCAGCGTGATCATTCGCAGTTGATGCAATGGCTTACCCAATGCCTGCGCGACTTGCCGCAGATTTTGCTCCAGAGGCAACCGTAAATCGATAGCCCCTTTAGCTCCTGGCCCCACCACCATCTTGCGCATATACATGTCTGGGGCATGCAACAAAGCATTGTGTGGGGCAAAGGCGATCACGGCCAGCGCATTATATTGGCCCATGGCCACCATCCGCGTGCCTTCGATAGGATCAACAGCAATGCCCACTGCCGGACCATTCCCGCTCCCCAACCGCTCACCGATATACAGCATGGGGGCCTGATCGATTTCGCCTTCACCGATCACAATCTGCCCCTGCATGGCCATACCGCTCAGTTGCTGACGCATGGCTGCGACGGCCACCCCATCAATTTGATTTTTATCACCACAGCCCAGCAGCGGCCAGGCAGCCAATGCAGCCTGTTGAGTGGTGCGTACAATGTCATAAGCCAGCGATTTCATCGGCAGTTATACTCCTGTTTCCACGCCAAAATGTTGCAGCAGGAAACGCTCGGCCTGTTCGTTCCACACGCCGTGGCTTTCAGCCACCAGTTCCGCCAGGCGGGCATAGAATGGGTCTGTTTTCCCGAGTTCTGGGAAGTCGGCAATTGCGGTTAACGGCATGGTGGCAAAGTTATAGATCAGCTTTTTCCCGCCGGGGATCGAAGGCAGATTGATGATGGTTTCCGGCACGGCATCCAGCCCACCTATATGGGTGATCATCACCGAAGGATTAATGCGGCCTTCAGCGGTCAGTTGCAGCGCCTCCAACATATCTCCCGTCGAGCCCCCCGAAGTGCCCACGACATGTGTGGATGCATAATGCACGTTGTAAAAGTTAAACGGCACTTTGAATTCACTGTCGGTTGGGCCCGCAAAGAAATTCAGGCAACCGTCTTCAGCCAGCAGATCATCCCCCAGCATCAGCACATCGGCCACCGCGGCATAAACGAAGACATCGTCAAAGCCGTGGCCCTGCGTCAGGTCACGTAAGGCAGCCACCGGGTCGGTAACCTTGCTGCTGTTGAAATACACCAGTTCAACGCCTTTTTCACGCGCTACGCTTTCCGGCAATAGCAACCTGGCCCGCGCCAAACGCGCCTCGTCGATATCCACGACCACTACCCGCGCAGGGCGGATGTTACCGTTGATGGCATAATCGATCGCACCAATACCCATCGGCCCGGCACTGGCCAATAACGCCACGTTGCCGCCGGGTTTGATCCCCATGCGATGCTCATAGACATATTGCGTCGTATGGTAATTGGCATGGTAGGCACCTATGATGCAACACATCGGCTCTGCCAAAGAGGCCGCCGCAAAATAGCTGCCTTCATACGGTAATACACAACCTAGCTCCACAGCCTGCTGTGGAATAATCATATAGGTGGCATTGCCGCCGAAAAACTCGTAGCTATAACCCGCCGAATAACCACTCGGTAATCCCATCGCCGGTTGCAGCACAAAACGTTGCCCAGCCCGGTAGCGTTGCTGTAGGTTTTTGCCCACCTGCTCAATGATCCCGGCACATTCATGGCCAGTGATCGCCGGGTGTTCGGCAACATCATCAGGTACCCGCTTGTGGTTAGCCCCCAATTTGGCGGCCTTCCAGGTAGACAGGCACACACTGTCGGAAATGACCTTAACCAACAGTTCATCATCACCTAGTGGCGGTAATTCAAACTCACGCAGGCGAACGTCGTTTTGGCCATAAATAGCGGCGGCTTGGGTTTTCATACGGCTTCCTTTTCTGAGTGTGTGGCAACCAGTTGTTCCAACAAACGATCGAGATTGCTGTCACCGAGATAATTGCTGATCAATACTTTGGGTTTATCGCTCACCCGTTCGGCTCGCCCTTCCAGGCTAGAGTGCGTCACAATCAGGTCGGCTTCCGGCGGAATATTTTCAATGGCGTAGTGCTTCACGCTGATCGGCACCCCGGCTTTCTCCAAACGTTTACGGAAGGTGGTTGCCCCCATCGCGCTGGAACCCATGCCTGCATCACAAACAAATGCGATGTGGCGGATCGGTTGTGTTTGCCCTTTGCCCGCAGCTTTCAAGGCTTTCACCTGCCGCTGTGAGTCATCAAAACTATCTTCGGTCACCTGCTTTTTCTCGGTTTTCAGGATCAGTGCGGCAATCAGGAACGAAACCAGTGTCCCGGCGGCGACGCCCGCCAATGTACCAGCAAAGCCACCACGCGGCGTCAGAGCCAGATAGGCAAAGATTGAACCCGGGCTTGGCCCGGCAACCAAACCTGCACCCATCAGATCAAACACGTAGATCCCCGCCATGCCGCCAGCAATCATGGCAATGATCATCAGCGGCTTCATCAGCACATACGGGAAGTAGAGTTCGTGAATACCCCCGAGGAAGTGGATAATCATCGCGCCCGGTGCCGACTTTTTGCTCATACCCTGGCCAAATAGCGAAAAAGCCAGCAGGATACCAAGCCCTGGCCCAGGGTTAGAGGCCACCATAAAGAACACCGAGCGGCCGTTCACCGCCGTATCCTGCATACCCAGCGGGTAATACACCCCCTGGTCGATGGCGTTATTCAGGAATAACACCTTCGCCGGTTCGTTGATAATCGACAACAGCGGTAGGTATCCCGTGGCTACCAGAGATTCAATGCCAGCACGTACCAAATGGTTAGCCTGCTGTACCGCTGGGCCAATCACCTCGTAGGCAAACAGGCACAAGAACATGCCGACAATCCCCAGAGAGAAGTTATTGACCACCATCTCAAAGCCAGCGGGGATACGCTTATCCAGCTTGGTGTCGATATATTTGATGATCACCCCGCCCAGCGGACCCATTACCATTGCACCGATGAACATGGGAATATCAGCTCCTACAATCACGCCGATGGTGCCAATCCCCCCCATCACCGCGCCACGTTTTTCCGCGATCAGGTAGCCACCGGTGGAACCGATCATCAGCGGCAGCAAATAGGTGATCATCGGCCCGACCAGTTGCCCAAAGTGGGCGTTAGGCATCCAGCCGGTGGGAATAAACAGTGCCGTAATAAATCCCCACGCAATAAATGCGCCGATATTAGGGATTACCATAGCCGTCAGGAACCCGCCAAAAGCTTGCACTCTGGCTCGCATTGTTTTATTGGCCATTATATTGATCCTTGAGTGTGTAAAATCAGAAGCGCTGAATGATTTCTTTTATTTCTGATACTTTAGTTGCCTGAGTAAGCTGTTCAATTGCCTGGTCATCGCAGAACATTTCACTCAATAACTGGATGGCATTGATATGACTGTCGGCATCTTTCGCCGCCAGGCCAATTAACACTTTCACCTGCGGATTGTCATCATTGAAATATACCCCCTGCGGCAATACCGTTAGGGTTAATGCCGTGCCCAAAGCCCCTTCTTCCGGACGTGCATGGGGCATAGCCACTTCCGGCGTAAGAATATAATATGCGCCATTATTTTGCGTGCTGTGTTTTATAGCCGCCACATAGCGTGGCTCAACGATATTATTTTGCAGCAGACAGCTCATCGATAAATCAATAGCCTGCTGCCAGTCGCAATCATGCTGGTGAACGGTAAATGCATTTTCCGGGAAGTAATCTATCAATCCATTCATGTGTTTTTCCTATCGTTATTCCAAGAGGATTGGGAATTGCTTTGCAGCTTATGGAGTAATAATGGGAAACGCAATCCGATGCCATTTTGTGATTGAAATCACTTTTAATGTGAAATACATTGCAATTGAAGATCTGGTTCACAAAAAAATGATGGACATTTTTTAATTATAGATTTGTCAATATTGAAAATGTGATTCAAGTTGCATTTAATTAATTTTATAATAATCACAATATTGTGATTTAAATCACTTTAATGGTATTGCCAATCAATCAAAACAACAAAAATTACTCAACACCCCGTTCCCCACCCGCCATAAACCGCTTTGGCGTGGTGCCGGTATACTGGCGGAAAAAGGCGATAAACGCGCTGTCGCTAGAGAAGGCCAGCCGCTGCGCAACCGCACTTACGGAAGGCAATTGCGCCAGTAACTCAATGGCGTGCATCAAACGCCATTGCTGGCACCACTGCTGATAGCTCAGCCCGGTTTCCCGCAGGAAAATTCGCGTTAGCGTTTTAGGATGCAGATTGATCGCCTTCGCCAATACCACCAGCCCGGGTAGTTGATCAACGCCGTTTAAACCGTCAACCCAGGCCGCAACTCGCGGATCGCTCGGTAGCATCAAACTGGTATTTTCCTGCTCCGCCACGCTCAGTTCATTGCGCAAGACTAGTAATAAATCTTCCGCATGTGGGTTCTGCTGCGCATAGTCAAACGGCCAATGTGCGATGCGTTCTATCACCGCTGCCAGTAACGGATTGGCGGCCAACACCGCACTGTGCGGCATTGCCAGCATCGCGGCATCCGCAAAATAGAGCGATCGGTAAGCCACCTGCCCACGCAGTTGCACGCGGTGTCGCACCCCGCTCGGTATCCAGATAATGCGCGTTGGCGGCAGGATCAGCCAGCGTTCAGCTAATGTCACCGTCATACAGCCACGTGGTGCATAGAGGATCTGGGCCCGTTGATGCTGATGTTCGCCAGAATCATGATCCGCCAGCTCGGCACTAATTCCCACCACCGGAGCGGAGTAACTATCCGGATCAAACACCTGATGTTGCAGAATCAGCGCCATGCCACAGTCCTATTTTCATTGTTTTTTGTCCTGATGATTGTAATCGAACAATCACTATCTCCCTATACTGGCGATACTTTTTAGGGAGAATGTCATGTCCATCAAAAATCTACCTCTGCCACTGATCATCGTGATGATCATGGCACCACAAATCCTGGAAACGCTCTACAGCCCGGCGTTAACCGCTATCCGCTTTGATTACCAGATCGATGCCACGCAGGCCAGCCACACCCTGTCGGTCTATTTTTTCGCCTTCGCTTTCGGCGTGGCGTTTTGGGGAATGATAAGTGACCAATATGGCCGTAGAACCGCCATGCTCGCCGGTTTGGTGCTGTATACGGCCGGAGCCTTGCTGGCGTTGCTGAGCAGCTCTTTCACGTTGCTCATCGTCTCACGCGCCGTTATCGCCTTTGGTGCCGCCGTTGGTTCTGTGGTGACGCAGACCATGCTGCGCGATGTCTATCAGGGGCAGGCGTTAGGAAAGATGTTTGCGATAATTGGCATGGCATTGTCGATAAGCCCGGTGTTGGGTATGTTTAGCGGCGGAATGCTGGTGTTTTGGGGCGGTCGCATGGCCATTTTCTCCGCGCAAGCAGGATTGGCGCTGTTGCTGCTGATCTGGTGTTGGCGAGCGCTGCCAGAAACCCGCCAGCAAACCGCCGGTATCGCTTTACTCCCCTGTTTGCAGGAGATGCTGCGCGATAGGCAAATCTGGTGCTCGGCGTTGCTGGTTGCCAGTTTTAACATCATGGCGTTCAGCTACTTCAGTCTGGCCCCGTTTATTTTTGAGACCTTGGGGCTGACCAGCGAGCAGTTTGGTTATTCGGGGATTGTTTTGGCCTTTGGCAGCCTGTGCGGCGCAGCAGCAAACCGCTACCTTCTGCAAAAAGGATTATGCGCTTACCGACAGATCCAAATTGCCAGTCTGTTAGCCCTGTTGGCCGCTGTTGCTGCATGGTATTGGCAGGCAAGTCTGATGATCCTGCTGCCCTGTATGATGGTGACCGTGGCCTTTGGCTTGGCCATTCCCAATATTCTCAGCCAGGCGCTAAAGCATTACCGCAACCGGCTGGGTGCTGCCGGTGCGATATTGGGGTTACTCTATTATCTGCTGATCGCTGGCGGCCTGGCACTGGCCGCCATGGGCCAGCACCTGCCGTTAACGCTGCTGGGATGTAGCTTGTTAAGCCTCGCCTGTTCAGCAAGGCTTAAAGGTTACGCAGAAAGCTGATCGATAGTCTGCAAGATACGCTTCTCAGAAATCGGGTAAGGCGTACCCAACTGCTGCGCGAACAGGCTGACGCGCAACTCCTCGATCATCCAGCGTACCCCCTTCACCTCTTCATCCTGCTGGCGTTTTGGCGGCAGCTTGTTCAGCCACTGCTGCCACGCCTGTTGGACCTGCTCCACCCGGATCATCTGAGCGCGATCGCGGTGCGGATCGATCGCCAGTTTCTCCAGGCGGCGCTCAATCGCTTGCAGATAACGCAAGGTGTCCGGCAGGCGGCTCCAACCATTATTGGTGACAAAGCCACGGTAAACCAGGCCATTAAGCTGGGCCTTGATGTCGGACAGCGCCAACGCCAACGAGATATCAACGCGCCCTTTCAGGCGCTTGTTGATATTGAACACCGTCGTCAGGATCTGTTCCACCTGTTTGGCCACGCCTACCACGGTTTCATTCAGCTCGGCCCGTACCAACTCTTGCAGCCGGGCAAAGTTCTCTTCCGCCCACACCGGCCCGCCGTGTTCGGCAATCAGCTTGTCGATGCCGCAGGAGATACAGTCGTCGATCAGATCCAATACCTTGCCATACGGGTTAAAATACAGCCCAAGCTTGGCCTTGTTCGGCAACTTCTCATGCAGATATTTGATCGGCGAAGGGATGTTCAACAGCAACAAACGGCGCGTACCTTGCCACATGGCCTGCTGCTGCTCCTGTTCGCTGTCAAACAGGCGGATGGCTACGCTGTCTTTTTCGTCCACCAGCGCCGGGTAAGCCTTGACCGAGTAACCGCCACGCTTCTGCTCATAAAACTCAGGCAGTTTGCCAAAGCTCCAGATATGCAGATTGCTCTGTTCCAGGCCATCATCAGCCACGGCCGACAGCGTCTCTTGCACCTTATCTTTGAGCTGGGCCCGCAACGCGGCCAGATCTTTGCCTTCGCGCAGGGTTTTGTGTTTCTCACCCACCACGCGGAAGGTCATTTTCAGATGATCGGGCACCTGATCCCACTGCCAATCCTCACGTGACACCGTCACGCCGGTCATGCGACGTAGCTCGCGTTCCAGCGAATCCAGCAGCGGCATTTCCAACGGCGTTGCCCGGCCAAGGAAAGCTTCAGCGTAGTTCGGTGCTGGCACAAAATTGCGGCGCATCGGCTTAGGCAACGATTTGATCAGCGCGATCACCAGTTCACGGCGGATACCGGGGATTTGCCACTCAAAACCGGCCTCTTCCACCTGATTGAGGATCGGTAACGGGATGTGCACTGTCACGCCATCGGCGTCGGTACCCGGCTCAAACTGGTAAGTCAGACGCAACTTGAGGTTGCCCTGATACCAGTAGTTCGGATAATCCAGCGCGCTGACCTTATTGGCTCCGTCCTTGATCAACATCTCTTTTTCGAAGTTGAGCAGCTCAGCGTTCTGCTTCCCGGCGGTTTTCCACCACTGGTCAAAATGACGCCCGGACACCACGTCGCTCGGAATACGCTGATCGTAGAAACTGAACAGCGTCTCGTCATCCACCAGAATGTCGCGGCGGCGCGATTTGTGTTCCAGCTCTTCTACTTCGGCACGCAGCTTCAGGTTGGCGGCGAAGAACGGGTGCCGCGTTTGCCAGTCACCTTCCACCAGCGCATGGCGGATAAACAGTTCACGGCACAGCAGCGGATCGATGGTGCTGTAATTCACCGGGCGAGCTGCGACGATCGGCAACCCAAACAGAGTGACCTTTTCGCTGGCCATCACCGCGCCCTGGGATTTGGACCAGTGCGGTTCGCTGTAATGATGCTTGACCAGGTGCTGAGCCATCGGCTCAATCCATTCTGGTTCGATACGCGCGGCTATACGGCCCCACAGGCGGCTGGTTTCCACCAGTTCTGCCACCATCGTCCATTTCGGCGGCTTCTTGAACAGCCCGGAACCAGGGAAGATGGAGAAACGGGCGTTGCGCGCACCGGTAAACTCTTGCTTATCCGCATCCTTCTGGCCAATGTGCGAAAGCAGGCCGCTCAGCAGCGCGGTATGCACGCTGCGATAATCCGAAGGCACGCTGTTGACCGGCAGGCCCAGCTCTTTCACTACCTGGCGCAGTTGGGTGTAGATATCCTGCCATTCACGTACCCGCAGATAGTTGAGGAAATCGTTGCGGCACAGGCGGCGGAACTGGCTGGAAGAGTTTTCCTTCTGCTGCTCTTTCAGGTAATCCCACAGGTTGACGAACGCCATAAAATCGGAGTCTTTGTCGGCGAAGCGGCGGTGTTTTTCATCGGAGGCCTGTTGCTTATCCATTGGCCGCTCACGCGGATCCTGGATCGACAACGCCGAGGTGATGATCATCATCTCACGCACGCTGCCACTCTTCTGGGCTTCCAACACCATTCGCGCCAAGCGTGGGTCGATCGGCAACTGCGCCAACTGACGGCCCTGTGGGGTCAGTTGATAGTGGCCGTTTTCCGCAGTTTTGATCGCCCCCAACTCTTCCAACAGGCGCACGCCGTCCTGAATATTGCGGTTATCAGGTGCTTCGACAAACGGGAAGGCGGCAATATCGCCCAATCCCAGCGAGGTCATCTGCAAAATGACCGAGGCCAGGTTGGTTCGCAGAATTTCCGGGTCGGTAAACGCCGGGCGAGACAGGAAATCCTGCTCCGAGAACAGGCGGATACAGATACCGTCCGAAACACGCCCACAGCGGCCCTTACGCTGGTTAGCAGAAGCCTGCGAAACCGGTTCGATCGGCAAACGCTGCACTTTGGTACGGAAACTGTAGCGGCTGATACGCGCCGTACCTGGGTCGATAACGTATTTAATACCCGGCACGGTCAGCGAGGTTTCTGCCACGTTGGTCGCCAGCACGATGCGGCGGCCGTGGTGCGACTGGAACACCCGATTCTGTTCACTGTTGGACAGGCGGGCATACAGCGGCAGCACCTCGGTGTGCGGCAGGTTGAGCTTGGTCAGCGCATCGGCGGTGTCACGGATTTCACGCTCACCGCTCATAAAGATCAGGATATCGCCAGGCCCTTCACGCCCCAATTCGTCTACCGCGTCGAAGATGGCCTGAAGCTGATCGCGTTCGGTATCGTCGGCGTCGTCTACCACCGGCCGATAACGCACCTCCACGGGATAGGTACGGCCAGAAACCTCAATGATCGGCGCATTGTTGAAGTGGCGAGAAAAGCGCTGCGGATCGATGGTGGCCGAAGTGATAATCACCTTCAGATCCGGGCGTTTTGGCAACAGCTCCCGCAGGTAACCCAGGATGAAATCGATGTTCAGACTGCGCTCGTGCGCCTCATCGATGATCAAGGTGTCGTACTGCATCAGCAGGCGATCCTGCTGTATTTCGGCCAGCAAGATCCCGTCGGTCATCAGTTTGACCAGGGTATTTTCACCTACCTGATCGTTGAAGCGCACCTTGTAGCCGACGCTGCCACCCAGCGGGGTTTCCAGCTCATCGGCAATGCGGTTGGCAACGGTGCGTGCAGCCAGGCGGCGCGGTTGCGTGTGGCCAATCAGGCCTTTGACGCCGCGCCCTAACTCCAGGCAGATTTTCGGTAGCTGCGTGGTCTTGCCGGAGCCGGTTTCACCCGCCACGATCACCACTTGATGATCGCGGATGGCGGCAAGAATGTCCTGCTTCTTCTGGCTGACAGGCAGGCTTTCAGGGTAAGTGATTTTCGGGCACGAGGCCGCGCGGGAGCGCACCTTCTGCAAGGCTTGCTCGATATCACCCGCTATTTCTGTGGCAACCGCCTGTTGAGCTTCGGGGCTTTTGACTTTGCGCGCACCTTGCAACCGGCGTTGCAGGCGCTGCTGATCACGGAGCATCAAGTCACCCAGTTGGGATGACAATGCCGCGAGCGTAGATTTCACGTTCGGTGTTCCTTGTTTCTTCGCAGCTACTGGTTAACGTCAGGGACTAGGTTTGATGTTATAGCTGACGTGTCGGTGCCAATAACTGCGTTTATTAAATTAGGTTTATCGATTTTTTGACTTAGCGCAGCAGGATACCACAATGGCATTTCTCCCCATAATCCATCCGTTTAGCCTGGATTTTCTTGTTCAATAAAATCGAACGTAGATCTCGAAATATTCCGCTATCCCTGTTGGAACAATGTGAATAGAGTGTACCTCATGCAACGGGCAACCAGCCCTGATGTCACAGTCAACATGAAAGGAATTTTCGATGAGCAAAGTATTGGTTCTAAAATCCAGCATCCTGGCAACTTATTCTCAATCTAACCAACTGGCTGATTTCTTCGTTGAGCAGTGGGCCAATACTCACAGCAACGATACCATCACCGTACGTGACCTGGCTGCACAACCGATCCCTGTGCTGGATGGCGAACTGGTTGGCGCAATGCGCCCTTCAGATGCCCCGCTGACCCCACGCCAGAAAGAAGCACTGGCCCTGTCAGACGAACTGATTGCCGAGCTGCAAGCCAACGATACTATCGTTATCGCCGCGCCGATGTACAACTTCAACATCCCAACTCAGTTGAAGAATTATTTTGACCTGATTGCCCGTGCCGGCGTCACCTTCCGTTACACCGAGAACGGCCCGGAAGGCTTGGTGAAAAACAAACGCGCCATCATTCTGACCAGCCGTGGCGGCATCCATAAAGGCACCCCAACCGACCTGGTAGAACCTTACCTGCGTCTGTTCCTGGGCTTTATCGGTATTACCGAGGTTGAGTTCGTCTTTGCCGAAGGGATTGCCTACGGTCCAGACGTTGCGACCAAAGCCCAGGCCGATGCCAAAGCGTTACTGGCCGAAGTGATCGCCGCTTAAATAGCGATACCAGGGCGCAAAGATTGCGCTCTGGGAAGTGAAACACACCTGCAAAATCCGTTTTACCCTCAGAACAATAAGTCGTTTAAATTCCGTTGCGCGCCTAAGGCGCGCTTTTTTATTTCTGCAACCACTGACCGTTAATGCCACGGACATATTCCCCTGCTGGCGCTCGTGTCACCAGCTTCTGCCCGGCCATCCGCGCGACTTCATCGATGGCGATATGATTGCTGGCGGCCACCTGCTGATATTTCTCGGCGCGCCCGGCATTGATTTTTTTCACCAACGCCTGAGTCTCCGCGTCCTGCTTCACCGGAGCGATATAACCACTGAGCGTTTCGCCCACCCGCCCCTGCTGCTTGGCCTCATCCAGCGTCAACGCCTGAGCCATCCCGCTGAATAACCAACCGGCGGCAATCAACCACAGATAATGCTTTTTCATGCTGGCTCCTAGAACAGACCGCTTTGGTCTTTCAGCAGGTTCTCAACGTCCTTATCCACTTTGATATGGATCTCATGCTCAATTTTGACGTTCATATTGATGGTGATGGGATCTTTAGGCGTCGCCACCTCAATGCGCGGTACACAACCGCTCAGCAAGGATGCGCCCAACACGGCTGCCAGCAATGGCCCTGTCGCGTTCTTCATTGTTGTTCCTCGGGTTTAGAGAGCGCCTGCTCCAGCCACTCTTGTAAATTGTCGCCAAAGCGCAGGCTGCGCCACAGCTGAAACACGTTTTCCTGATGGCTATAGTTAAGGATAACCTCACGCTTGGCATTTTTCTGCGGATTTACGCCATCGATATGCGCCTTTAGCGTCAGTTCGCCCAGGTTATCGAGATCGACCCGCGCCTTTGAGCGGTTGATCTCCATGTAGCGTAGCCAGTCGATGGCAGCACCGGTGGCCAGGTTATTGCTGCCAATGGCATCGGCCATATCTTTATCCAGCCGCAACGTCATGACCCCCGCATTGGCGATCCAGCCATTTTTCACCAGCCATTTGGGGTGGTTGAGGAACAGAGGTAACTCACCGTTGATGCGGCCAGACATGGCGAACTGCTTTGGCTTGAGCGCGGTAAACAGCGCGCTGAGGTCGATTTGATCCAGTTTGAGCACCGCCGCATCATGCTGCGGCATACGTAATGCCGAAAGGCTGATATGACCGTTGAGCATATCTACACCGATATTGCTCAACGTCAACGGATACGCCTCGCTGTACGGATAGGTGCCTTGCAGATCGGCGGTAATATTCTGCATCTCAAACAGCGTCTTGATGGATTTGATGCGCAGCATGATCGGCCTTTTGGCCCCAAGCTGCCACAGGTGGTTCTTAAACCGATAGGGCAAGACAAAATCCAGCCCGCTCAATTCGCCGTCTTGCAGCCACATGCCACCGTTGCGTACCACCCAGTGGCCACCAGCTTCAAACCCCTGCACTCGTGCCGCCGAGAATGCCGACTGTGCATAGAACTCACCCGCGCGCAGTTTGATGTTCAGATCGGGTGAAATCAGCGGTTGGAATACCGTTAACGACTGTTTTGGCCACCAGCCTTCCCCGCGCAGACGCTCGCCATCCCAGCGGCCACGCAACTTGATTGGCCCAATCTGCTCGGCCTGCAACGCGCCTTGCCATTGAAAACTGTCTGGCCCCGTACCTTGCAACTGCAAATCCAGCACCGAAGCTGGCAAATAACTGCCTGCACCAAAACTGGTTTTGTCAGCCACCAGTTGCACACCGCCGGTAAGGCTCGGTGCTTTGACATCCCGCTGCCACTGGATCGGCTGGCTTAGCGTCATGCGCGGCGTCGCGACCGTGACCATGCCGTATTTCAACCGATCAAAACCGGTAGAAAGACGATCCAGGGTGATGCTGGTGTCCTGCCAACGCCCACTGCCTGCGACATCCCATGCAGCTTGTAGCGGTGGTAACTTGCCGTTACCCCAAGAACGCCATTGCCACTGACCATGGTCTGGCCAGAAATCTTGTGCCTGACCGTCCAGATGCAGCTTGAAGCGCCCCCAGTAACTTTCGCTGGCGCTGATAATCGCCTGCAAACGGCCAGTGATCCCAAGAGCGGTGACTTTTACCCCAGCCAGCGGCAGCCGAGCCTCTTCCAGCTTCATATCCGGTGCCGGGCTGCCCCAGGCGCGCAGTAATGATCCCGGCTGTAGCACCAGCGTTGGGTTAAGGATCGAGCCGCTGATAATGCCGGGGATTGACGCCGTAAGCGAGAGATTGGCCAGGTTTGCCTGCCCGGTAAGCTGGAATCCCAGATCGCTGTTGGTCAGGCTCAGGCTACCCGGCCCCAACGTCAGCACCGCGTTGCCCTTGCCGTTGTGCCCGGCGGTGATCACGTTCAAACGTGCGGTAATTTGGGTTTCGTCAAACCCCCGGCTCCAGTCATGCAACGCCACATTCAATCCACCACTGAGCGGTTGCTCCAGGTAAGGCCAGCGCCATTCCCCTTTTTCGATGCTGATCTGTTTTGGCGTTAATGCCCAGGGGAGCGTAGCCAACGGTTGGTCGCTGCCCTTTTCCGTCAGGGTCAACACCCCCTGCTGCTGTTGCCAATGCAAATCCAGCAACAAGGGTTTTTCCAGATAGGCAGTTTGTATTTCACCTTGCAACGCCCCTTGGGTTGGTAAACTGTCCATATCCAGCGGTATGGTGACTTTGCCTGTCAGTTGCACAGGAACCGTGCTGTTGGGTGGCGTGATGCTAAGCTTGCTTAACGTCAGTTGCTGATGTTCATCCAACTGCGCCTCGGCGGTGACGTTCTTGCCTTGATAATGCAGCCGTTGGCCAGTGGCCACAGACGACAGCTGCAGTTTACCGGCATAGGCTTGCCATGGGGTAAGCGTGAGAAGATTGATGTTCAGGTCAAACGGCGGCAGCATCGCTTGCAGTTGGTCTAGCGCCAATGGCGTGCTGTCCCCCTCGGAGGCGGGCAATTTTGACAGGCAGGCGGTATCTACGTCCGCTCGTTCACCCTTTAAATGCCAACTTCCCATTTGGTAGGCGAGTTGCAGTTCACTGACATTGGCGATGGCGCAGTCTTGGGCGCTGAACTTCAGCCCATCAAGATGCAAAGCCCCCTGCTGCCAACGCAAGGGCCCTTGCAAAACCAGCTGGCTACCCTGCGGTAACCAAGGCGCTATCGCACGCGGCAACCAACGAGGTAGGGTTTGCCACAGCGCGATGATCAACAGGATGATGCCCGCCACGATCGCTACGAATACTTTTAATCTCTTGGTCATTAAGCGCAGGTTTAGTTCCTGATAAACATCGATTAGCCAGGTGCAATGATGACACGGATCCCCTGGCAGGTGAAGGTGAACCCATCTCATCATTTATAGAGCAGGTTTCGCAATTTTGATATTTACCCAGTGAATATAGAAAATGGCTAATACACTGATTATCTGCATAAAACCCTAAAAGACCTGCGCCGCCACAGGGTGCTAAACCATTGTCGTATTTGGCAAAATATGTTAATTTGATCACATAATCACGCGGGAGAAACCACGATGAAAATGGCGATTTACAGCACCAAACAGTATGACCGTAAGTATCTTGAATTGGTAAATCAGCAGTTTGGTTATGAGCTGGAGTTTTTCGACTTTCTGCTAAGCAAGAAAACCGCCAAAACGGCCATCGGCTGTAAGGCCGTGTGCATCTTCGTCAATGACGACGGTAGCCGGGAAGTGCTGGAAGAGCTGGCTGCGCTTGGGGTCGAGATCCTCGCCCTGCGTTGTGCCGGGTTCAATAACGTCGATCTGGATGCGGCGAAAGAGCTGGGTATCAAGGTGGTGCGCGTTCCGGCTTATTCACCTGAAGCCGTAGCCGAACACGCCGTGGGCATGATGATGTGCCTGAACCGCCGCATTCATCGTGCTTATCAGCGCACCCGCGATGCCAACTTCTCGCTGGAAGGACTGATCGGCTTCAATATGCATAACCGCACCGCCGGGGTGATTGGCACCGGTAAGATCGGCGTAGCCACCATGCGTATTCTGAAAGGCTTTGGCATGAAGCTCTTGGCCTACGACCCCTACCCAAGCGCGCAGGCGTTAGAACTGGGTGCCGAATATGTCGATCTTAAAACGCTGTATGCCCAGGCGGACGTGATCACCCTGCACTGTCCGTTAACGCCGGAAAACCATCACCTGCTGAATGCGGACGCGTTTTCCATGATGAAGGACGGCGTGATGGTGATTAACACCAGCCGCGGTGCCTTGATCGACTCCTCCGCCGCCATCGATGCCCTCAAACAGCAAAAGATTGGTGCGCTGGGGATGGACGTATACGAGAACGAACGCGACCTGTTCTTTGAAGACAAATCCAACGATGTGATCCAGGACGACGTTTTCCGCCGCCTGTCCGCCTGCCATAACGTGTTGTTTACCGGCCACCAGGCGTTCCTGACGGAAGAGGCGTTGACCAGTATCTCGCAAACCACGTTGAAAAATATTGAACAGCTTGCACGGGGTGAAGCCTGCCCCAATCAGCTTAATGCCTGATGCTTTGGGCGTACTTTACGTCCCTAACTCTCTCAACCTTTTGTAGGGGCGCACATGCTGCGCCCGTTTATCTTCTGGAAACAATAATGAAAAAACTGATCCCTTTAGCAATGGCCTGTGCGCTATTGGCTGGTTGTGGTTCCGCGCAAACCAAACAACAAACCGTAGTAGAAAGCGATTTGCTGCATCATAACTTTGTGTTGCAAAGCGTGGATGGTGTGGCGGTTGAGGCGAAACAAGGCAGCGGCCCGAGCATTGAGTTCGGCGAGAAAATGAATATTTCCGGGTCTATGTGCAACCGTTTCTTCGGCCAGGGCCAGTTAGAGAACGGCGTGCTAACGGTGAAAAACCTCGCCACTACCCGCATGATGTGCGCGGATCCACAACGTAACCAATGGGATCAAACCATCGGGACGCTGCTGGCTAACGGTGCAAAAGTCTCACTCAATGGCCAACAGCTGACCCTGAGCGGCAGCGATCACCAACTGGTGTATACCCTGAAAGACTGGGTTAACTAATTATCCCCCCTCACCCCAACCCTCTCCCACAGGGAGAGGGAGCTGGTACGGTGATGTAGGTAACAATGGTTGCCAACCTGTAGCAACCTTACGTCCGGGATAAAATGGCCTTACCGGGCACAGGCTCCACCGCCCAGCGCCGACTCTTCGCACTGTTTGCCGTTCGGCATCTGACACATTCTGAGCGTATCGCCGTTGAGCGAATGAGCAATGGTGGTTACTCCGCCCACGCTGGCACAGCTTTCGCTGGTAGGTATCGCACCAATATTGGCACTGGTGGCGATCTGCTGTGGTTCTTGGTTGTTATTACTGCTGCAGGCAGCCAAAGAGAGTATGGCGCCGGCAAGCAGCCATTTTGCTGAGATCATTATTCGTACCCCTGAACCGAAACGATGCTGTGTAATTTTGCCATTGCTGATAACCCGAGCCACTGGAACGATGGGCCCGTTTGGTTATCTTTGATGTCCACCCGTTGAGCTTCAAGTTGCCGCCTATTCATCTCATCAACAAGCGGCAACCGGAAAGACAACTTTAGTAATCTAGCTTGTTAGCTTAATAATAGAAATATGATTAGCCATTAATTTGGCTTTTTTTTGACCTGAAAGCATTTTAGCTCCCGATCAGTGCCCTGCCGACTTGGAGAGCAGATTGATCACCAGCACCCCGGCAATAATCAGCCCCATACCAACCACCGCAGGCAAATCCAGCTTCTGCTGGTAAATAAACACCGCGGCAATAGACACCAGCACGATCCCCAATCCGGACCAGATGGCATAGACAATCCCCAGCGGCATGGTTTTTACCACCATCGAAAGCCCCCAAAATGCTACCGCGTAACCCAACACGACAAACACCGATGGCCACAAGCGGGTAAACCCTTCAGAGGCTTTCAGCAAGGTGGTGGCGATCACTTCGGCGATAATCGCCATAGCTAAATAGATAAATGCGGTCATTTTCAACTTCTTCTTTCTGTTTCGCGTCACATCAATATGAAACGCGGAGATTAAATTAGCGTTACATCGCGGCAACGCTTTACCATTACGCTGCAAATAGTAATTATTTTTTAACGAAATATCACCTTACATCCGGATTTTGTGCGTCACACAAATGCGATAAAGCACAAATAACCCCCTCTGTTAGACTTTACTGATGATTATAAGAAGCTGACTTTTGCAGCTTTGTGAGCACAGAAAGGTACTGCAGATGATTACTACAGATGGTAATAACGCTGTCGCTTCCGTGGCTTATCGCACCAGTGAAGTGATTGCCATTTACCCAATTACCCCGAGTTCGACCATGGCGGAACAAACCGCTGCCTGGTCCAGTGACGGCAGGAAAAACATTTGGGGCGACGTACCCAACGTGGTGGAGATGCAGTCCGAAGGCGGAGCTATTGCTACCGTGCACGGCGCGTTGCAAACCGGCGCGCTTTCCACCTCCTTCACCTCGTCCCAGGGATTGTTGTTGATGATCCCTTCGCTGTATAAGCTGGCCGGGGAGCTGACGCCATTCGTCCTCCACGTTGCCGCTCGCACCGTCGCAACCCATGCATTATCCATCTTTGGCGATCACTCCGACGTGATGGCCGTACGCCAGACCGGTTGCGCCATGCTGTGCGCCAGCAACGTGCAAGAAGCGCAGGATTTCGCGTTGATCGCCCAGACGGCCACGCTAAACAGCCGCCTGCCGTTCATTCATTTCTTCGATGGTTTCCGCACCTCGCATGAAATCAACAAGATCGCCCCGCTGAGCGACGAAACGCTACAGCAGATGATGCCGCAGGACGCCATCGACGCCCACCGTAGCCGGGCTCTCTCACCGGATCATCCCGTCATACGCGGTACGTCAGCCAACCCGGATACCTACTTCCAATCGCGGGAAGCGACCAATCCGTGGTACGACAATACTTACCAGCATGTGCAGCAGGCGATGGACAAGTTTGCTGCCATCACCGGCCGCAGCTATCAGCCATTTGAGTATTACGGCCACCCGCAGGCCGAACGCGTGGTGATCCTGATGGGGTCCGCTATCGGCACCTGTGAAGAAGCGATCGACCACCTGCTGACGCGCGGTGAAAAAGTGGGCGTCCTTAAAGTCCGACTTTATCGTCCCTTCTCCGCCAAACATCTGCTCGCCGTACTGCCGGAAAGCGCACAAAAAATTGCGGTGCTTGACCGCACCAAAGAGCCGGGTGCTCTGGCCGAGCCTTTATACCTGGATGTGATGACCGCGCTGGCAGAAGGCTTTAGCCGTGGCGAACGCACCAGCATGCCGATGGTGATTGGCGGGCGCTATGGGCTGTCTTCCAAGGAGTTTGGCCCGGACTGTGCGCTGGCCATTTTCCGCGAGTTGATGCTGGATAAGCCCCGCCCACGCTTTACCGTGGGTATTTTCGACGATATTACCGGTCTTTCACTACCGCTCCACGAAGAAACCCTACCTCAGCGGGCTTCGCTGGAGGCATTATTTTACGGTTTGGGCAGCGATGGTTCAGTCTCTGCCACCAAGAACAACATCAAAATCATCGGTAACAGCACGCCGATGTTTGCTCAAGGCTACTTTGTCTACGACTCGAAAAAGGCCGGCGGCCTGACTGTGTCACACCTGCGGGTTAGCGATAAGCCGATCAATTCGGCGTACCTTATCGACCGCGCCGACTTTGTCGGTTGCCACCAGTGGCAGTTTATCGACAAGTATCAAATGGTGGAGCGGCTAAAACCTGGCGGCATTTTCCTGCTCAACACCCCTTATAGCGCGGATGAAGTCTGGTCACGCCTGCCGCAGGAGGTCCAGGCGATCCTACATCAGCGCCAGGCAAAACTGTATATCATCAACGCGGCCAAGCTGGCGCGCGAATGTCATTTGGGTGCCCGTATCAATACCGTGATGCAGATGGCCTTCTTCCATCTGACCAAGATCCTGCCGGGTGAAGTGGCGTTGCAGGAGCTACAGGGAGCAATTGCCCGCAGCTACAGCAACAAGGGCCAAGAGGTGGTCGAACGTAACTGGCAGGCCTTGGGTGCCACGTTGAGTGAGCTGACGGAAATCCCGCTGCGCCCACTCGACAGCAACAGCCCGATACGTCCACCGGTGGTTTCCGACGCCGCACCGTATTTTGTCAAAACCGTTACCGCCGTGATGCTGGCCGGGCTGGGCGATACCCTGCCGGTTTCTGCATTCCCACCGGACGGCACCTGGCCTGTGGGCACCACCCAATGGGAAAAACGCAATATCGCCGAGGAAGTACCGATCTGGCAGCCGGACCTGTGTACTCAGTGCAACCACTGCGTCGCCGCCTGTCCGCATTCAGCCATTCGTGCCAAGGTGGTTCCGCCAGAAGCCATGGAGTACGCCCCTGCCACGCTGCAATCGCTGGATGTAAAATCCCGTGATATGCGCGGCCAGAAATACGTATTGCAGGTCGCCCCAGAGGACTGTACCGGCTGTAACCTGTGCGTAGAGGTTTGCCCGGCGAAAGATCGCCAGAACCCGGAAATCAAGGCGATCAATATGGCATCCCGCCTCGATCATCTGGCAGAGGAAAAGGCCCATTACGACTTCTTCCTGCAATTACCAGAGATCGACGCTTCGCAGTTGGAACGCATCGATATCCGCACCTCGCAGCTGATCTCTCCGCTGTTTGAATATTCGGGTGCCTGTTCCGGCTGTGGCGAAACGCCGTATATCAAGCTGCTGACCCAGCTGTATGGAGACCGGTTGCTGATCGCCAACGCCACCGGCTGTTCTTCGATCTATGGCGGTAACCTACCCACCACGCCTTACACCACCAACGCCGACGGCCGTGGACCAGCCTGGGCAAACTCGCTGTTTGAGGATAATGCCGAATTTGGTCTGGGCTTCCGCCTGACGGTGGATCAGCACCGCCGCCGCGTATTGCGTCTGCTCGACACGTTGGCACCGCAATTACCTGCCCAGTTGGTAGCCTCATTGCAGGCAGAAGAGATCGCCACCGGCCCGCGCCGCCAGCAGATCGCCGAATTACGTAGCCTGTTGGCTAACGTGGCAGGTAACGACGCCCGTCAGCTAGCTACCGATGCCGACTATCTGGTAGATAAGTCTATCTGGCTGATCGGCGGTGACGGCTGGGCCTACGATATCGGCTTCGGCGGTCTGGATCATGTGCTGAGCCTGACGGAAAACGTCAACGTGCTGGTGCTGGATACGCAGTGCTACTCCAATACCGGCGGGCAGCAATCCAAGGCCACTCCGCTAGGGGCCGTGACCAAGTTTGGTGAGCACGGCAAACGCAAGGCCCGTAAAGATCTTGGCGTCAGCATGATGATGTACGGCCATGTGTATGTTGCGCAGATCTCGTTGGGCGCGCAGCTTAACCAGACGGTGAAAGCGATTCAGGAGGCAGAAGCCTACCCTGGCCCTTCCCTGATCATCGCCTACAGCCCTTGTGAGGAACACGGTTACGATCTGGCGCTCAGCCACGACCAGATGCGGCAGCTAACCGCGACCGGCTTCTGGCCGCTGTATCGCTTCGATCCGCGTCGTACTGCGGAAGGCAAAGCCGCGTTGGCGCTGGACTCCCGGCCACCGAACAGTGAGCTGACGGCGACCTTGAACAAGGAACAGCGTTTCCGCCGCCTTAATACGCAGCAGCCTGAGGTTGCCGCCGCGTTGTATGAAGCAGCAGAAAAAGAGCTGAAAGAGAAATACGATTTCCTTAGCTTGCTGGCTGGAAAGTCAGAGAAGGCAGCTTCGGAGTAACTCTGTTGAGGGCGCGGTTTCGCGCCCTTTTTTGCTCTGGTTCACTATGTACTGCATGCTGCGCCCAGCCAAATGATCGTGGCCACCTGAACACTTACGAGCTGTTTTTTAATATCAGTGAGCAAGTATATTCACACTCTAAGAGCCAGAAAAAGCGCTTTGCGGTTTCTCTTATGTAATCACACTGTTTTTGACGTGGAATGTCAAAGTGTCTTGGGAACATAACATGTAAATAACCATACTCCTCATCAAAGCAATCAACGAAATCGCTTCGGACTCCATTCCAATAGTTAACAACTCGACTTAACATTGCGCTATCAAATTCATACCAGCGATCGAACGTGTCGATTAACGTGCCCCAAACGACGTTTTCATCCTCAGACCAGGCCAAAATCTTAAAGCATCGTCGAAAATAGTAGACCGTGGCCTCCAAACTATCTGGATAGGGCTTACCGATATCTTTGAGGTATGCTGCAAAATAAGTTTGTACCTCTTCCCTGACTAAATCCTTGTCCAGCCCTAGCGAAGCCAATATCAGCAAATTGCTAGAAGGATCACCAGCCAATACCCTCTGTTCAGCCCAGTCAGTGAAGTCACGTAAGTTTTGAATGGTAAAATCAGGTCTCGTCTTTGCGAGGAGATCCTTTAAATCTGTTGCATTGCCAACCACAGTCTATCCTTGAATGGCTATGAACCTTGACCTGACATTACCATAGCTCAAACGAATAATGACCAAATCCTCCCAGAGAATGCTAAACTTGCCCGCTAAAAGTGTCATACCGCCGTAGCGCACCCAAATGAGAACGAGCACGATTTAAATGTCAGAAAATCAAACAATTAGCCAAAAAGAGCAGTACAACCTCAACAAACTGCAAAAACGCCTGCGCCGCAACGTGGGTGAAGCTATCGCCGCCTACAACATGATTGAGGAAGGCGATCGCATCATGGTTTGCCTGTCCGGCGGGAAAGACAGCTACACCATGCTGGAGATCCTGCGCAATCTGCAAAAAAGCGCTCCGGTGAACTTCTCACTGGTCGCGGTGAATCTCGATCAGAAACAGCCCGGCTTCCCCGAGCACATCCTGCCAGCCTATCTGGAAAGCCTGGGGGTGGAATATAAGATCGTTGAAGAAAACACCTACAGCATCGTGAAGGATAAGATCCCGGAAGGCAAAACCACCTGCTCCCTGTGCTCACGCCTGCGCCGCGGTATCCTTTACCGTACCGCCACCGAGCTGGGTGCCACCAAGATTGCCCTTGGCCACCACCGTGACGATATCCTGCAAACGCTGTTCCTCAACATGTTCTACGGCGGCAAGCTGAAAGGTATGCCACCCAAGTTGATGAGCGACGATGGTAAACACGTGGTGATCCGCCCGCTGGCCTATTGCCGCGAGAAAGACATCGAGCGTTTCTCGGTAGCGAAAGAATTCCCGATTATCCCGTGCAACCTGTGTGGCTCACAGCCAAACCTGCAACGCCAGGTGATTGGCGATATGCTGCGCGACTGGGACAAACGCTACCCAGGCCGCATCGAAACCATGTTCAGCGCCATGCAGAACGTGGTGCCTTCACATCTGTGCGATACCGAACTGTTTGACTTCAAAGGCATTCACCACGGCAGCGAAGTGGTCGATGGTGGCGATTTGGCGTTTGACCGTGAAGATATTCCACTGCAACCGGTGGGTTGGCAGCCGGAAGACTCGGATGACAACGGCTCACCCGCGTTTGAACGCCTGAACGTGCTGGAAATCAAATAGTCCCTCTCTCCGCCTGTGCCCGCAGGCGGAGGTTTTTTCCCCGCTTAATTTTAGATCCTGTTCACAATTCACGCATAAAGTGCCTGACAGTGCGGTTTTTACCTTATACTGTTTATTTATACAGTCAAAGGAGACCAACGATGAATATCACCCCCTGCCTTTCCCACGTCTCGCTGGGAACCAACAATTTCGATGCCGCCGCACAGTTTTACGACCAGGTTCTCGGTGCGTTAGGCTGCCGACGCGTGCTGGAACACCCTGGCGCTATCGGCTATGGTCGTGACTATCCCGAATTTTGGTTGCAACTACCGATAGACGGCAAACCCGCAGGCATCGCAAACGGTGTGCATGTTGGCTTCTTCGCCACCAGCAAGCAGCAGGTTGATGAGTTTTATCAGCAGGCGGTCGCCGCTGGGGCGCAAGGAGACGGTGCACCGGGCTCACGGCCACATTACGGTGCCGCCTATTACGGCTGTTTCGTCCGCGATCTGGATGGCCACAAGATAGAGGCCAGCTTCTGGGACGAAAGCGCGGCTTAGCCTAATCGAGGCGGCGTGTTGTTAATGGGGCGATCTTGGACGGCATGTCGCTAACTGGGCGCAGCATGCAGCGCCCCTACGGAGTGAGCCGGTTGTTTGAGATTCGCCTAAGGGAAAAAAGCATAAAAAAATGCCGGTGATTAAACCGGCATCGTATTGAATTAAATGTGCTATGCAATAATTCTAAAAATAAGTAAATAAAACAATTATGGAGCGCAACGCCCATCGCTTGACGTTGCATTCACCTGCATGAGCAAGAATGCCGTAGTTCGCGTAGGCAAATGTTGATACTGCTCAACTTTACTCGCGTTTTCGCCACTATTTGTCGCTATAGCCAGCGGCTCCGTCTCAGCCACCAGGCAACCCCCCCGACCAATGCCACCAACATGAAGCAGAAAGAGGCAAACGCCAGTGGGCTGCCGCTGCCTGGGATCCCCCCCAGGTTGACCCCGAACAGCCCGGTCAAGAAAGTGGTTGGCAGGAAGACCATCGCCATCAGCGACATGGTGTAAGTACGGCGGTTCATGGCATCAGCCATCACGGTAGTGATCTCATCGGACAGGATCGCCGTGCGGGCAATGCTGCCATCCAGGTCATCTAATCCGCGCCCCAGGCGATCGGCAATGTCCTGCATGCGTCGGCGTTCATCGTCATTCATCCACGGCAGTCGTTCGCTGGCCAAACGCGAAAATACATCGCGCTGCGGGGCCATGTAGCGGCGTAATACAATCAACTGTTTGCGGATTAGCGCCAACTGCCCACGCTCAGGGGTTTGCTGTTCCAATAACGCATCTTCCAGATCGATGATCTTGTCGTGCAGATCTTCGATGAATTCACTGGTGTGGTCGGTCAGCGCATCAGCGATTTCTACCAGCCAGTTACCGCTATTAATCGGCCCCTGGCCATTGCGTAATTCATTAACCACTTCATCGATCGAGTAGACCTTACGATGGCGGGTGGAGATAATCATCTTATCAGTGATATAGAC
Source organism: Serratia fonticola (assembly GCF_001006005.1). NCBI lineage: Bacteria > Pseudomonadati > Pseudomonadota > Gammaproteobacteria > Enterobacterales > Yersiniaceae > Serratia > Serratia fonticola. The sequence continues at coordinate 4,922,371 of NZ_CP011254.1, forward strand.
GCGGAACGTCACCAGTTGATCGGGCCGTGAGTCCGTATTGAAATTGATGCCGCGTAGCGTGATCAGCGTGCCGTCGCCCAATCGGGTGACGCGTGGCCGGGTGCTTTCCCCTGCCAGCGCTTGTCTTACCAGATCTGGCAGCAGCGGCGTGTTGGCAATCCACTCGGCGCTGGCCGGATGGGCATAGTCCAGATGCAGCCAGCATGGCTCCTCGCTGGTGATCTTATCGTCATCCTCAATTGGCGTGGTGCCACCCTTGCCGTCGAGTTGATAGGCATAGACCGCGTCGGGCACCTGCAGTTCGCGCCCCTCAATGACATCCATTCAAAACCCTCATTATTTTGCCGTTGATACAGAGTCTAGCGTTATTGCCTTAGGGATCAAAGTGGCAACGCCGTAACGGGATCTGAAAGTAAAAAGCCCCCGTGTTGGCGAGGGCTTGGGCAGGCGTCAGGACTCTGAACATCAATGTTTCAGAATATACATTTCCTGGCTGTAGGCGACATCTTCTGGGTTAGTGATTGGGTAGCCCTTCACCCAAGGTTTGATCAGACGCCCGTTGGTATATTGATAGATCGGGGCGATCGGGGCCTCGGCCGCAATCATCTGCTCGGCCTTGTTATAGTCGGCGGTTAACGCCGTTGGATTAGTCTCGCGACTGGCATCGGCCAACAGGCGGTCGTATTGCGGGCTGTTAAATTTGGCGATATTCCCGCTGTGTGAAGAGGTCAGCAGCGACAGGAAGGTCGAGGCCTCGTTGTAATCCCCCACCCAGGAGGCGCGAACCACGTCGAAATTGCCGGTGTTACGGCTGTCGATATAGGTTTTCCACTCCTGATTTTGCAGTTTAACGTCAACGCCCAAGGTTTGCTTCCACATTGACGCCACGGCAATGGCAATCTTTTGGTGGCTCTCTGAGGTGTTATACAGCAGGGTCAATTTCAGGGGATGGTTCGGACCATAACCCGCTGCCTGCATCAACGCCTTGGCTTGCTCGTTCAACTCTTCCTGGGACTGTTGCTGCAGCAGGCTGGTTTCCGGCTTAAAGCCCGCAGTGACATCCGGCGTGAAGTGGTAGGCTGGTTTCTCACCGGTGCCCAGCACTTTTTCGGCAATGATCTTGCGATCGATAGCGTAAGACAAGGCTTTACGCACCCGAACATCATTAGTTGGCGCACGCTGGGTATTGAACGCGTAGTAATAAGTGCCGAGTTGGTCCGGTGTGTAGACCTGGTCTGGGATATCCTTCAACAGCTTCTGATACATGTTTTTCGGGAAGGATTCGGTAATATCGATATCACCAGCCTGATAACGCTTGGTGGCGTTAGATTCCTGGTTGATCGGTACAAAGGTCACCTTGGTCAACACCGTGTGTTTATGATCCCAATAATGGTTGTTCGGCACCAGTACCAGTTTCTCGTTAACCACTCGCTCTTGCAGTTTGAATGCGCCGTTGCCTACCAGATTGCCCACTTTGGTCCAGTCATTGCCGTATTGCTCAACCACGGCTTTAGGAACCGGGAACAGGCTGAAATTCGCCGTCAGGCTGACAAAATAGGGCACCGGTTTGTTCAGTTGTACTTTTAACGTGTGGTCATCCACCGCCACAACGCCAAGCTTATCGATGGGCAGCTTACCGGCGATAATTTCTTCGGCATTCTGGATCCCGGCAAGCTGAGCAAACCAGGCAAACGGCGACAGGCTTTTCGGATCGACCAGCCGTTGCCAGCTATAAACGAAGTCTTTCGCCGTGACAGGGTCACCGTTGGACCAGCGGGCATCTTTGCGTAGCGTGAAGATATAGGTCTGGTTATCCGAGGTCTGCCAGCGCGTGGCGACACCGGGGATCACTTTGCCATGCGCGTCCTGATTCACCAGCCCTTCAAACAGATCGCGTGCCACCTGCGCTTCTGGCAGGCCCACGGCTTTAATCGGATCGAGCGACGCCGGCTCATCTTTGATGTGCCGCACGATCTCCTGTTTCTCCGCCAGAGCGGTACCTGGGGGAACCTGAGCTGCCATAGCACCACTAATACCCGCGCTGATGGTGACCGCGCAAAGCGTTAAACGAAAACTCGCCAGAATTTTTCTTCTCGTCATGTTAGATATGCCCCAGTTAACCCCATGAATTTTTTATCATATAGCACAAAGATGCCCGCCACCTATAGCCACGCGTAACAAGAATGTAAAAAGTGGATGTTTGATCCAAAAAAAAGCCCGCAGCCATTATCGGCAATGCGGGCTGTTTGCTTAGGCAGGATCAGTCGTAAAGATGAATACTGGCGATCTTATAGCTGAACTCTTCCCCTTCTTCTTCATCGAAGATGGTGAAATAGCCTTTCTCTACCAGCGGGTTGAGCTGGATATCGGTCTTTTGCAACTGGCGTGATTCGGCGTCGTCAAAACCATAGTCGAGGAAGAACTCCCCTTTCTGATGATCCACGTGCAGGGTGAACGGATAGTTGGATTCGTCCCCACGCCCATCGTCATTTTTCACTACGCCAAACCACTCACCCTGGCGAATCTGGTTTTCTGCATCCACGCCGCACAGTAGGGTGATGGTGTCTTTTTCGTTTTCGCTGTAACGCGCGACTATTCTGGCAACTGGCATGATAAATCCTCTTTGTCGTTAGCACTCTGCCGATAGTATAACAATAGACATCACTTTATTCGCTTAACAGACTGGGAAAGATGAGCGAAAGCGTAATACACTCAATAACATCGCAATTATTTCTGACTTTGGCTTAAAGGGAAACCCCATGACCCAACACAGACCGCGCAGTGAGCGTGGCCAGCTGGCAGTTGCAGGTGAAACTTACGGTAAATCGATGTTAGGCGCCCCGCTGCTGTATTTCCCGGCGGCCAAAAGTGGCCCGGAAACCGGGCTGGTGATTGCAGGCACCCACGGTGACGAAACTGCCGCGGTGGTGACGTTATCCTGCGCATTACGCAGTATCGCCCCCGCCCAACTGCGCCATCATGTGATCCTGGCGGTCAATCCGGATGGTTGCCAGCTTGGGTTGCGCTCCAATGCCAACGGCGTCGATCTCAACCGCAATTTCCCGGCGGCCAACTGGCGCTCAGGCGATACGGTGTACCGTTGGAACAGTGCAGCGGAGGCTCGTGACGTGCGGCTCTCTACCGGCGGAAGGCCCGGTTCCGAACCGGAAACCCAGGGATTGTGCCATTTGATCCATCGCCTGAAGCCACGCTGGGTGGTTTCCTTCCATGAGCCATTGGCCTGTATAGAAGATCCGGAAAGCTCCGCGCTGGGGGTTTGGCTGGCGCATAAGTTTGCCCTGCCGCTGGTGACCAGCGTCGGCTATGAAACGCCGGGTTCATTCGGCAGTTGGTGTGCAGACTTGTCCTTGCCCTGCATCACCGCCGAGTTCCCGCCGATCTCAGCCGACGCCGCCAGTGAAAACTACCTTGCCGCCATGGTCGAGTTGCTGACCTACGCTGACTAGCGTGAAAGCTCAATAGCTCCGCACTCAAAGGCCAAACCTGGCACTACGTCTTTTGCCAGCCAGGTTGGGCCATCGAGATCCACAAAACGGGCGCCAGGCACCAACGGCAACGCCGCAGTTATGGCTCTTGAAGTGCAGAGCATACAGCCGAGCATGATTTCGAAGCCCTGCGCGCGTGCCTGTGCGGCAAGCTGTAACCCTTCTGTCAGCCCACCCGTTTTATCCAATTTAATGTTGACCATCTGATAGCGCCCCGCCAACCGAGGCAGATCGCCGCTGGTGTGGCAACTCTCGTCGGCGCAAATCGGTAATGGATGGATGAAGTTTTCCAGGGCGCTGTCGTCGCTGGCCGGTAAAGGTTGCTCCAGCATCGCCACGCCTAAATCCGCCAGCAGTTGGCAACGCGATGCCAAGCCTTCCGCCTGCCAGGATTCATTGGCATCAACGATCAACGTCATCTGCGGCACCGCCGTGCGGATCGCCACCAGCCTTTCGCTGATCAGGTGATCGTCGAGCTTGATTTTCAGCAGCGTCGCGCCCTGTTGTTCCAGCTCTTTAGCGGCAAACGCCATCGCTTCCGGCGAGCCGATGCTGAGCGTTTGCGCCATCACTACCCGTTCCGGTGCGGTAACGCCGCTCAATTGCCACAGATCTTTGCCAGCAAGGCGGCATTCCAAATCCCACAGTGCCGAATCGACCGCGTTACGAGCCGCCCCCGCGGGCATCAGGTGTTGCAACTCCTGCCGGGTCACCCCTTGCGCGATGGCCGTGGACACTTCGGCCAACTGCTCCATCACTGAGGTTTCGCTCTCGCCATAGCGCGGATAAGGGGTGCATTCACCGACACCGCGCATACCCTGCTGTTCAATCTCTACCACCACGACTTTGGCTTCGGTCCGGCTACCGCGTGCGATCACAAAGGCGGTGTGCAATGGCCAGGCTTCAGGGTAAAAACGCATGCTTCTCATAACGGCTCCCGAGCGAAAAAAGCATATAAAGTCAGTCCACTATACCTGCAGTTTATAAACTTTATCTATCCAAGGTGCGATTGTTGCCTTAAACTGCTTCGAGATTGTGAACCCGGTGTTAATCGGCTTCACATCTTTGTATAAACATCGTTGAAAGGAACCGAGCAATGACTCAGACCGTACATTTTCAAGGCAACCCTGTCACTGTAGCAGGCAAACTGCCACAGCAGGGCGAGCAGGCAAAAAGCTTTACCCTGGTTGCCAAAGACCTGTCAGACGTTGCCCTGAGCAGCTTCGTGGGTAAACGCAAAGTCCTGAACATCTTCCCAAGCATTGATACCGGCGTCTGTGCCGCATCGGTGCGTAAATTCAACCAGTTGGCGAGTGGCCTGGATAACACCATGGTCCTGTGTATCTCTTCCGACCTGCCGTTCGCCCAGTCACGCTTCTGCGGTGCAGAAGGCCTGAACAACGTGGTTACCCTGTCTACCCTGCGCGGCGGTGATTTCAAGCAGGCGTATGGTGTAGAGATCGCCGAAGGTCCATTGGCCGGTCTGACCGCGCGCGCCGTGGTGGTGCTGGATGGCCAGGACAACGTGCTGTATAGCGAGCTGGTAAACGAAATTACCACCGAGCCAGACTATGATGCAGCGCTTGCCGCGCTGAAATAAGCCTGTAGATAGCAAAAAGCCCGGTTTTTAAGCCGGGCTTTTTTATGCCTGAAAATGAGGGACTGTTATTCTTCGCTGTCGTCGGTGAGCTTGCGATTGCTCAGCCCGTATTCCCGCAGCTTATTGGCAATTGCCGTATGTGAGACGCCCAAACGCTTGGCCAGTTTGCGGGTGCTGGGATAAGTGCGATACAGACGAGTCAGCACCGAGCGTTCAAAACGCTTGCTGATATCATCCAGCGAGCCTTCCATCACTTCATCCCCTAACGCTATCTCCACCTCAAAATCCGGCAGAATGATATCTTGCGGGCGCAGCTCGTAGCCGTCCGTTTGGGTCAGGGCACGATAGATGGCGTTCTTCAGCTGTCGCACGTTGCCAGGCCAGCCGTACTTGCACAGGAAGCTACTGAGATCGTTGGCCAGTTTCGGCCTGGCGACCCCTTGTTCATCGGCAAAGCGCGCCACAAACAGCTCGGTGAGTGGCATGATATCCTGCGGGCGTTCGCGCAGCGGCGGGATGGTGATGGTCAGCACGTTCAAACGGTAATAGAGATCTTCACGGAATTCACCGCGCTGCACCAGTTCGGTCAGGTTTTTCTGCGTGGCGCAGATCACCCGCACGTCCACATGCACCTCATGCTCTTCCCCTACCCGGCGGAACGTACCGTCGTTGAGGAAACGCAGCAGTTTGGTTTGCATGCGTGGCGACATCTCGCCAATCTCATCCAGCAATACCGAGCCACCGTTGGCCTGCTCAAAGAAGCCCTTCTTACCTTCCAACGCATTCGGATAAGCGCCCGGCGCATGGCCAAAAAGTTCGCTCTCTACCACATCGTCCGGCAAGGCGGCACAGTTCAGCGCCAGGAACGGCTGTTTGCCACGTGGGCTGCGCAGGTGGCAGGCCCGCGCCAGAATATCTTTCCCCGTGCCGGTATCGCCCACAATCAGCAATGGGGCATCCAGCATGGCCAGTTTACGCGCCTGCTCCAGCACGTGGCGCATTTTCGGGCTGACGGCGACAATATGGTCAAACTCAGTATCGTCATTCACCGACAGGTTCTGCAGCTGGCGGCCCATGCGGGCAGTGGATTTGAGCATTACCACGGCGCCCACGGGAGCATTCTGCTGTTGCTCATCTTCCAGATAGATCGGGGTGATATCCATCAGGAAATCCTGGCTGCGGATCACCACCCGCTCGGAATGCGGCTTAGTGTCTTCACTCTCCAGCCAGCGGCTGAAGTTATAGCCGCCAATCAGTTGGCTCGCCGTTTGATTGCGGATCTTGTCTTCGCTGAAGTTGAACAGCGTCTGAGCCGCCGGGTTAGTCAGTTCCACCTTGCCTTTCATATCGATGGAAAACACCGGTTCCGGCATCGACTCCAGCAACGCACGTAACGCACGGTGTTCACGTTCGGAAGGCATAAAGTTAACGGTGCGCACATCGGTCACACCGCTGATGCGCCGGATCTCCGCCATCAGCGCGCGGAAGGTATCAAAATCCAGCTGGGAAAAATTGAGGTAAATACGGCCGATAGGATCAATTTCGATGCCGCGCAGGTCGATACCGCGCGATACCAAAAGATCGAGTAATTCTCGAGTGAGACCGAGACGGTCTTCGCAAAATACTTCCAAACGCATCAGTATTGGCCTTATCTCTGCAGGTGCGGGGATGTCTGGTGATGATGATAACCTCTCCCCCCGGAAGGAAGAAGCGATCTGTCAGCAAAAGTTGACAGAGCTCCAGTTTATCACTGCTATTAGCGGTTTTAAACGCCAGCCAATAACACCATCGGCGTAATTTTAGCTTATTTCTAGAGAGTTATCATATTCAGCATTATTTTGGCAGCGGATTATCACGCGCTCACAGGGGGATATTCTTTCGTCAATCTGTGGTTACAAACTGAGAAATGAGCCCTCTCCGGTTACAAATGATAGTAATTCTCGTCTGAGTATTTTATAGTTGCGCTGCGTAACTATAAAGAAAGAGAGATGACCATGCTTAGAAAGCATTCACTGGCAGCATTTTGCTGCACCACGCTGTTGTTGAGCGCCCCAACTCAAGCGCTGGACCTATCCTATAAGGCGCCGGAGCCCAGCATTAAAGCCGCCCCCGCCCCCAAAGCTGTACCTGGGCCCGCGGAAAAAACCGCCAAGGCGCCAGTGGTCTGGTCAGAATCAGAAGATAAGACCGGCTTCAGTGCCAATCTTGAATGCGACCATCCCAGCTGCAGCCGCCCACGCGACAAATCGTATTCGACACTTAATCGCCCTGTGAAAAAAACCGATCGCCTGCGCCAGTCCGATCCCTACTCCACCAATCAGGATCCCGATTACAGCGTGAACATGGGTTATAAGTGGTAATGACGCTTTAAGAATCTCTGATAGAAGACGTGCTTAGCCGCAAGTTCATGGGTGACGAAGCGACCAGAATTACCCAAAAGAGCAAGCCCTCTCACTATATGAGAGGGTTGGAGTGAGGGGTAATTAATTGAGCGGTGCCTGGCTGGTTTCCTTGATGTACAGGAAGGCGAACAACGATAAGACACAACCGGCAATCACGTAAAACGCCGGGGCCGTGGTATTACCGGTTAGCTTGATCAGATAGGAAGCCACCGATAATGAGAAGCCGCCAAAGATCCCCACGGCAACGCTATAAACCAGCGATAACCCGGTGGTTCTTACCCGCCTTGGGAATATTTCCGGCAAAATGGTGATGGACGGCGAAGCACCGATAATATTGATAATGCTCAGCACAATCATTACCGCAAACAGCATTTCAATACTGGGGTGGGTGCTGAGTAAATAAAAGGCCGGATAAATCAGCACAACTATCGCTATTCTCGCCCAGGCAATCAACCGGACCCTGCCCACTTTATCTGACCACATTCCCGCTAGCGGCCCACCAATCAGAGTAATCAAACCGGCGATGGCACCGATTAACATGCTATAGCTGGTATCCAGTTTTAATATGCTGATGGCGTAGTTGGGAATATAAAACATGATGATCATATGTGGGATGGTTCCCCCCATCGTCAGCAAAATTCCCGCCAAAGTTTCTTTATAATAGGTAGTTATCACTTCCAGCAAGGGTATTTTGCTAACGCTTTCGGTGGCCGTTGGTAAGGTGTGAGTGGCGGTTTCTTCCAGCTTAAAGCGAATATACAGCCCCACCGGAACAATCACGATGCCAAACAGGAACGGGATACGCCAGCCCCAGGCTTCCACACTCGCCTCTGGCATGCAATTTACCAGGATCACCAACGTCATGGCGGCAAATACGTTGCCCGCACCTTGGCTCGCTACCTGCCATCCCCCGTAAAACCCGCGATTATGGGGTTTGGCATACTCCACCAGCAGGGTCGTTGATGCGCCTAACTCACCGCCTGCGGAGAAGCCTTGCATCAGCCTGGCCAGGGTAATAATGATCGGGGCCGCAGTCCCGATGCTTTCATATGACGGGGTGATACCAATCGTCAGGGTACTGAGCCCCATCAGCAGGAACGTCAGCGTCATGGCGGGCTTGCGCCCTTTTTTATCGGCATAATGGCCGATGACCAGTGCCCCCAGCGGCCTGGCAAGATAACCCATCCCAAAGATCAGGAAGGTCATCGTCATGCTCACCAAAGGATCTGTCGCGGGGAAATAAGCTTTTGCAATGTAGGTCGCAAAAAATGCGTAAAGCACCAAATCAAAAAACTCTAAGCCATTGCCTAACGTGGTAGCCACAATGGCCCTAGCCGGGGACTTTCTTTCCTTGACGCTATCCATGGCCTGTCCTTAATTTAATTTGCAGGGGCGCAGCATGCTTCGCCCGTACAGATAATCGATGTTATGCCAGGATCGAACATTTTCGACCCCGACAAATTCAGGAGTATCACCAACTTATTAAAGACCGAGGTTTATTCCTTCAGGAATTCCTGCGTCAACGCAGACCAATAGGCGATCCCTCTGAGTATGATTTCATCATTAAAATCATAGCCAGGGTTGTGTACCATGCAGCTATTTTCACCTTGGCCGTTACCTAATAATAAATAACTGCCCGGGCACTGGTTCAGCATAAAGGCAAAGTCTTCGCTGCCCATCAACGGTTCCGGGATATCAATGACCTGCTGAGGATGGCTATCACCCATTAAATTTTGCGCTACCTGCTTGGCAAAACGGGTCATCTCCGGTTGGTTGACCAACACGGGATAGGTGTGATCATAGTCAATATCGATCCTGGCACCGTATGAGGCCGCCTGGGCCGTCACTAACGTCTTGATGCGCTCTTCCAACAACTCCCTGACTTGCGGATCCAACGCGCGCACGCTTAACTTTAATACCGCTGAGTCGGCGATGACATTACTGGCCATGCCTGACTGGAATGAACCTACGGTGATCACACCCGGTTCTTGCGCCCCCAGATTACGCGCGACAATCGTCTGCAATGCCATCACAATACTGGCCCCGACGACCACGGCATCAACGGTGCCCTTCGGCATCGCGCCATGTCCCCCTTTGCCGTGAATGGTGATGGTGACCGTATCACTGGAGGCCATAAACGCCCCCTCGCCAAAGACAAATTGCCCCTGCGGGAAGCCCGGCATGTTGTGCATGGCAAAAACGGCATCACAGGGGAAGCGTTTAAACAGGCCGTCATCGATCATCTTCTGGGCACCGGCCAACCCCTCTTCTGCGGGTTGAAAAATGAGGTGCAAGGTGCCATCGAAACAGGCGTGATCGGCCAGATAATGTGCCGCGCCAAGCAGCATCGCGGTGTGGCCGTCATGCCCGCAGGCATGCATGATGCCTTCATGCTGGCTGCTGTAAGGGAGTTGCGTATTTTCCAGGATCGGCAAAGCATCCATATCTGCCCGAATGCCTAACGTGCGGGGGCTGTTGCCTCTTTTCAATGTCCCAACCAGGCCGGTGATACCGAGCCCTCGTGTCACCTGATACCCCCACTCCTCAAGCTTTCTCGCTACCAGATCGGCGGTTTGTCGTTCCTCGAATCCCAGTTCAGGGTACTGATGAATATGTCGACGGAGGATTTGGCTTTCGTCGGCATAGGGTTGGAAGGTCTCTAAGTTCGGCTCACGGTGCGGCATGTTCATTACCTCCTGTCCTTGGGATTGATGTCTTGGTGCTAAAGCGGCGAGCTAATATCGCGGATCTTCCGCTGGCGCAGTCAGATATTCAGATTAATTGTTGGTCAAATATACCGTCTTCTTTGCCGCTGTCCGTGGGATTTTTCGTGACCAAGACCGCAAAACAAACATTTCATTAACTTATCATTAACAATTAATGGGTATTGCAGAGGTGTACAAAAAGAAGGGAGTTTTTGGCGGTGCAGCCATAAGGCTGCGTCTGATTGACGCAGCCTGCTGAAGTCAGACTTTGCTTTGACCTTTTTTCATGGTGTCTTTCAACTGGTTAATCAATTGACCACGGAAATCACCCAGTTTTGGCTTATCGCCTTCTAACCAAGGTAACGGGCGGCACAGTTCCATCGCCTTGATGCCCAATCGCGCCGTCAACAAACCGGCCCCTATCCCCTGCGCGGCCCGCGCAGACAACCGCGCCGCAATATCCTGCGACATCCAATCCATGCCCACTTCCCGCACCAGTTCGGAAGCGCCGGCAAAGGCGATATTCAGCAACACCAGGCGGAACAGACGGATGCGGCTGAAATAGCCCAGTTCGATGCCATACAGGGCCGCAATGCGGTTAATCAGGCGGATATTGCGCCAGGCGATAAAGGCCATGTCCACCAAGGCCAACGGACTGACGGCGATCATCAGCGTCGACTCTGCCGCCGAGCGGCTGATTTCGCGCCGCGCCTGATTATCCAGCACCGGCTGCACCAGCTTGGCATACAGCGCAACCACTTCACGGTCGTTCTGGGTTTCATGTAATGAAGCCTGCCAGCGTTGCAATGCGGGGTGCCCTTGATCCAACCCGGCCTGACGCGCCAGCTTTTCACAAAACTCGCGCCCTCTCCCCAGGCCGTGACTGTGCAGCAGTTCCCGAGCTTCGTCACGCTCTTCTGCACGTTGGCGTAGGCGGTATAGCCTGCGCCATTCCCCCACCACCGAACCAATACCAGCGAAGACGATCAATCCACCGGCAATCCCGCCACCCAGCGCGATCCAATCCTGTTGCACCCAGGAGGTATGTACCCACTGGACACCTTGAGCCACCACGCTGACGCCAAACAGCATCAGCCCAGCGTTAACCATTTTACGCCACAGGCTGCGCTTGGGTTTCAACGCGGCGTTAACGATACCTTCCGCGCGCCCTTCCTCTTCTTCCTGCTCCATCTCTGGCGCTGCCGGATAGAATTTCTCGGCTTGCTGTTCGTCAAATTCCAAGCCTGCGCGCAACACCGGTTCCTGTGGCGGCTGCAACGGCTCGGCAAAATCGATACGCGGTTTTAACGGCTCGCTCATCGTAATTTATCTCCCAATAAAAACTCCATCACCGCGTCCAGACGGATATGCGGTAACGGACTGTCAACGCTCATCATACGTGGGCGGAACTGGTCAAAATGGAACCCTTGTTGCTGCCAGAACGCCGGGCCAGGCAGGCGCGCAGGCACTTCGCCAGGGAAGACCGTCAGCGGTGCGCCATCGTCCAGACGGTGGCCTTTCAATGCCGGGATCGGCTGCCCATGATGATCGACAATGCCGCTTTCGGTCGCCTGTACCGAAGCCAGGCCGACGCAGTCCATGCTGATGCCTTCAAACGCAGCGTTCTGCCAGGCTTCCTGCACCAGTTGCTGTAACAGCGAAACCAGATTGGCGTGCTGATCGGCGGTGATATGGTCCGCCTTGGTTGCCGCAAACATCAGTTTGTCGATGGTTGGCGAAAACAGGCGGCGGAACAGCGTGCGCTTGCCGTAGTGGAAGCTTTGCATTAACTGGGTCAGCGCCAAACGCATATCATTAAATGCCTGCGGCCCGCTGTTGAGCGGTTGCAGGCAGTCCACCAGCACGATCTGGCGATCGAAACGCACAAAGTGCTCTTTATAAAACGCCTTGACGATCGACTGGCAATAATAGTTAAAACGGGCGCGCAACATGCCCGCATTGGTATGTTTGTCCGCCTGTGCCAGGCGCGATTCCCCTGCCGCATCGACGTTCGGCCACGGGAAAAACTGCAGCGCAGGCGCACCGGCCATATCACCAGGCAGCACAAAGCGCCCAGGTTGAATAAAGTGCAGCCCTTCAGCCTTACAGCGCAGCAGGTAGTCGGTATAAGCCTGGGCGATCGCCGCCAGCTTGTTTTCATCCGCTGGGGCCAATGGATCGAGATCTTTGCACAATGCTAGCCAAGGCTCGGCCCAGCGCGCGCGGTCGCCCTGCAACAACCCAGCCATCTGACGTGACCAGGCCAGGTAGTCCTGTTCCAGCATCGGCAAATCCAGCAGCCATTCGCCCGGATAGTCGACGATCTCCAGATACAGCGTGGAGGTTTCTTTAAAATGGCGTAGCAGTGAATCATTGGAACGGTAGCGCAGCGCCAAGCGGATTTCGCTGACGCCACGGGTTGGCGTTGGCCAGCTTGGCGGATTGCCATACAGCTGCGCCAGGCCTTCGTCGTAGGTGAAACGTTGGATACCGAGGTCGCGTTGAGGAATGCGTTTCACCCCCAACAGTCTTTCTTCCCGCACAGGGGAAAACAGCGGCATACGCGCGCCGCTGTGAACATGGAGTAACTGATTGACCAATCCGGTGATAAACGCCGTCTTACCGCTGCGGCTCAAGCCGGTGACTGCCAGCCGCAGATGACGATCCATCCCGCGATTGACCAGCGAAGTTAACTCATTTTGCAGTCGTTTCATTGTTCTCCTTGGCATAGCGCCCGAACGCCTTGTTCAGCCCTTTGCGAAACAGCGGTTCCAGCAACAGGGCCAACACGTAACGCAGCGGTTTGCGGCTGACGGTTTTCAGCAACCACGCGGTTGCCCCCGCCGGGCCATAACTCATTAGCGCTATGATGATGACTTTCGACAAGGTCTTCAACAATGCACCTACTCCCCATTTTGGTGAAGCGGTTTTTGGGGCATTAATCGCATAGGTTTTACTCATGGTTGCTGCCCTCCGGCAAATGTTGGGGAAAAAGTCGGTGCAATGCCTGACCTGCGGCGTACGCAGGCCCGTGCATCGTTAAGAGAGGTTACAGTTGGCGAAAGCGGCTCTGCACGCCAAAGGTGTCAGACGTGACGTAGCGCTCAACCTTGCGCAACTGCTGCTCCCCGCTGCTCAATTCGTATTCCAGCTTATCGAGCAACTGGCGCGGTGTGGCCTGATGTTCATCCTGATAACGGCTGGCTGGAGCCTCCTCAAGCACGAAGACCAAGGCGATATAGGCGACCACCGTAATGAAAAACAGCCCGAAGAACAGCGACAGCACGGCAATCACCCGGATCAAACGCACGGGCACGTCAAAATAGTGGGCAAGGCCAGCGCAAACGCCCTTCAGCATGCCTTCTTCAGGTACACGGTACAGTTTTTTACTGCCTAACGTGTTGCCCTTGTATGAACCGCTGTCGTCGTTGTAGTAGGAACGATCGCGACGATCGCCAAACTTTCCTCTGTCCTGGTCTCTACGCATTACGACTGCCTCCAATTCGGGTGTTCCGCATCAAGAATGTCTTCCAACGCCTGAATACGATCGCGCATGCGTGTGGCCTGCTCCGCCAGCTGCGTCAGACGTTGCATCTCCTGATGACTCAGTTGAACGCCGCTCTGTTGCCGATTGCTGTAATGCAACCAAAGCCAAATCGGTGCGACAAACAACACAAAGATTGTCAACGGGATGGCAAGTAATAGAGCACTCATTTCAATTCCTTCTTATTGGCCGTAGTGTGGCGGCCACGCTGGGTGGCCGCTTAAGCATTATTCCGGGCGGTTCATCTTGGCTTTCATTGCCGCCAGTTGCTCACTGATGGCATCGTCCGCCTGCAGTTCGGCAAACTCCTGATGCAGGCTTTTCTTTTTGCCAATGCTGACGCTTTCCGCTTCGGCTTCCATATGGTCGATACGGCGCTCAAACTGTTCAAAACGCGCCATCGCCTCATCCAGTTTACCGCTGTCCAGTTGGCGACGCACATCCCGTGAAGAAGAAGCCGCCTGATGGCGCAGCGTTAATGCTTGCTGGCGTGCACGAGTTTCGGTCAGCTTGTTTTCCAGCTCGCCGATTTCACTCTTCATGCGGGCCAGCGTCTCTTCTACTGTAGCCACTTCCTGGCTCAGCGTAGCAAGCAGGTCGGCCACTTTCTGTTTTTCGATCAACGCGGCACGGGCCAGGTCTTCTTTATCTTTACGCAGCGCCAGTTCGGCTTTGTCCTGCCAGTCATTGATCTGGTTTTCACCCTGCTCAATGCGGCGCAGCAGCTGTTTTTTCTCCGCCAGGGCACGCGCTGAGGTGGAGCGCACTTCAACCAGCGTGTCTTCCATTTCCTGGATCATCAAACGCACCAGCTTTTGCGGGTCTTCTGCTTTATCGAGCAGAGTATTGATGTTGGCGTTCACGATGTCGGCAAAACGAGAAAAGATACCCATAATTTACTTCCTCTTGGTTCTGAAGGCGTCTGAAGCGCCGAGTTAAGTTATACAACTTGCCCTAAGAGTTAATCAAGAAGCGTGCCAACTTTTATTTCATTGAAATACAAAGATTATTTGTTTTTGACTCTCGCCACGCTTGCTGTAGAGTGAGTGTTTTCACCAAACATTGGCGAATTTCATCATGAGCGAACCGTTAGAGAACCTGTTGGGCGAGGCCAACGCCTTTGTCGAGGTGCTGGAACAAGTTTCACAGTTGGCCAAGCTCAATAAACCGGTGCTGGTGATCGGTGAGCGCGGCACCGGTAAAGAGCTGATTGCCCACCGGTTGCACTATCTTTCCAACCGTTGGCAAGGGCCGTTTATCTCCCTCAACTGTGCGGCGCTGAATGAAAACCTGCTGGACTCGGAGCTGTTTGGCCATGAGGCTGGCGCGTTTACCGGCGCACAGAAACGCCATCTTGGCCGCTTTGAGCGTGCCGATGGCGGCACCCTGTTTCTGGACGAATTGGCAACCGCGCCGATGCTGGTGCAGGAAAAGCTACTGCGGGTGATTGAATATGGCCATCTGGAGCGCGTGGGTGGCAGCCAACCGCTGCGGGTGGATGTCCGGCTGGTGTGCGCCACCAATGATGATTTGCCCGCGCTGGCCGCCGCCGGTAAATTCCGCGCCGATCTGCTGGACCGCCTGGCCTTCGACGTGGTGCAACTGCCGCCGCTGCGCCAACGCCAGCAAGACATCATGCTATTGGCCGAGCATTTCGCCATTCAGATGTGCCGCGAGCTGTCACTGCCGTTGTTCCCCGGCTTCAGTGAACATGCGCGAGCGACGCTGCTCGGCTACTCCTGGCCGGGTAACGTACGTGAGCTGAAAAACGTGGTGGAGCGCTCCGTTTACCGCCATGGTTCAGACCAGGATGAGCTGGATGAGATCATCATTAACCCCTTTGCCAAGCGTTCAGAGCCGCTTGATGATGAGGTAACCGCGCCAGCCAGTGATTTACCTGCGTTGCCGCTGGATTTTAAAAGCTGGCAGCATCAGCAGGAGAAAACCCTGCTGGAAATGGCATTGAAACAGGGCCGCTTCAATCAGCGCAAAGCTGCCGATTTGCTGGGGCTGACCTATCATCAGCTACGCGGCATGTTGAAAAAGCATGCGTTGCTGCAAGGTAGCGACCCAGAGGGAAGTTAAACCGACTGGGCGATCAATTCACGTAACCATTGATGGGCGGGATCTCGATGCGAACGCTCATCCCACAGCATTGCCAGCTCATAGCCCGGGATCTCCACTGGTGGCTCGGCAATCTGTACTTCAGGGCTGTCCCGTACCAGGCGTTCGGGTAGCATCGCCACCAGATCCGTCTTGCCGATCACCGATTTCACAAACAGAAAATGCGGGACGGAAAGGACTACCCGCCGCGAAAGCCCAACCTGCTCCAGCGTGTGATCGGTGATGCCGCTAAATCCCCCGCCGTTTGGCGAAACCACCACGTGCTCCAGTTGGCTAAATTGCGCCAGCGTCGGGCGAGCCGTCAACGCAGGGTGACCAATGCGGCCCACCAACACATACTTCTCCTTGAATAACACGCGTTGACGCATCCCTGATGGTGCGCAGTCCTGAGTGTGAAAGGCCAGATCGATCTCCCCCATCTCCGCCTGCCGGGCAATCCTGGTTGGTGCCAGTTCCAACACTGCCAACCGGCTGTTGGGAGCGGCCTGACGAAGCCGTGCCAATGCGGGCAACAGCACCGTGGATTCGCCATAATCGGATGCGGCAACGCGCCAGGTGATATTCGCACTGGCCGCCTCAAACGGGCTGATGGGTGAAACGGTGTGTTCCAGCACTTCCAGCGCCTGCCGCAAAGGTTCACGTAAAGCCTCCGCTCTGGCCGTTGGCCGCATACCTCTGGGGCCCGGCAGCAGCAGCGGATCGTCGAAAAACGCTCTCAGCTTGGCCAGATGAGCGCTTACCGAAGGTTGCGACAGCGACAACCGCTCCGCCGCGCGCGTAACATTCAATTCCATCAGTAACACATCCAACGTCACCAGGAGATTGAGATCCAACCTGCCGAAATTACTCATGCAAATACCTGTAATCATCTAAATCAATTTTAACTATACCTGGCGCTAACCTACTCTGTTGCTCTCTTTACAGCAATGGAACTTAATGATGAATATTCTGCTGGTCTACGCTCACCCTGAAGCCCAATCGCTTAATGGCTCACTAAAAAACTTTGCGGTCAAACATCTGCAGGACGCTGGGCATCAGGTACAGGTTTCCGATCTGTACGCCATGAAATGGAAAGCCTCTTTGGATGGCGAAGACCGTACGGATCGGGATCGAGCCAACCGCTTCAACCCGGTACTGGATTCCCGGATCGCTCTGGAACGAGGAACGCAAAGTGCAGATATTGCGCTGGAACAAGAGAAGTTACTCTGGGCGGATACCGTGATCCTCCAGTTTCCACTGTGGTGGTTCTCCATGCCAGCCATCCTCAAAGGTTGGGTAGAACGCGTGTATGCCTATGGCTTCGCGTACGGCGTTGGCGAGCATTCCGATACGCATTGGGGGGATCGTTATGGCGAAGGTACGCTGGCAGGAAAACGGGCTATGTTGCTGGTTACCGCTGGCGGTTGGGAGTCTCATTACAGCCCGCGCGGTATCAACGGCCCGATAGAGGATATTTTGTTCCCCATTCACCATGGCATTCTGTATTACCCCGGCTTTGACGTGCTGCCACCGTTTGTGGCGTACCGCACCGATCGCTTCGACGAGGCGAAATTCCCAGAGCTTTGTGCGGCGCTGGGGGAACGACTGGATACGCTGGCCAGTACCGAGCCTTTGCCATTTCGTAAGCAAAACTTTGGTGATTATGCGATCCCACAGTTAACGCTGAGAGAAGACATTGTCCCTGGCCGCTCCGGTTTTGCCGTTCACCTGAAATAGAGGCAAAAAAAAAGCCAGCACCCGAGCTGGCTAAGTAAACACTGGAAGCAATGTGAGCAATGTCGTGCCTTCCACAAAGGGCCACAAGGTGTGGCCTTCCGTGAACTGCCAAATGATGATAATGGTTCTCAGTATCATCTGTAAAGCACTTTGTTGAGAATTTTTCTCATTACCACACTAAGCTTGGGTAATTATCCACCGGCACGGATTTCGGGCTGAGGCCGACACGCCAAAAAACAGCGGCAAGCTTAACCAAACCGCCGAAATTTCAGTCATTTTGCTCAAGGAATTGGGCTGTTGGTCAGAGTGCGATACACTAACGTTATTGCTTAATAACCCATGAAGCGTCTATGCGTGGTTTACCTCTTTGGATAATGTCGCTCGGCTGCCTGGCAACGTCTGCCCTGGCCGCGACACCGGCTGTGCCCAGCGCAGCACCACCGCCAGCAGACATCCGCCAGAGCGGCTTTGTCTATTGCGTCAGCGGCATTCTGAACACCTTCAATCCGCAGATGGCCAGCAGCGGTCTGACGGTCGATACCCTCGCCGCCCAGCTTTACGATCGGCTACTGGATGTCGACCCCTACACTTACCGCCTGATCCCGGAACTGGCGGAAAGCTGGGAAGTACTGGACAACGGCGCTACCTACCGTTTCCACCTGCGCCGGGATGTGCCTTTCCAGACCACCGCCTGGTTCCAACCCAACCGCAAAATGAACGCCGACGATGTGGTGTTCAGCTTTCAGCGGGTGTTTGACCAGAAGCATCCGTTCCACAATGTCAACGGCGGTGAATACCCGTACTTCGATAGTTTGCAGTTTGCCGACTCTGTGCAAAGCGTGAGAAAGCTGGACCAATACACCGTCGAGTTCCGCTTGCAGGCACCGGATGCGTCCTTCCTATGGCATCTGGCAACCCATTATGCGCCGGTGCTATCGGCAGAATATGCCGACAATCTGACGCTGGATGGCACCCAGGAAATGATCGATCGTGAACCGGTCGGCACCGGCCCATTCTTGTTGAACGAATACCGTTCCGGACAATATATCCGTCTGGCACGCAATGACGTTTACTGGAAAGGGAAACCGCGCATGCCGCAGGTGGTGATCGACATGGGGGCCGGGGGTACGGGCCGCTTGTCCAAATTGCTGACCGGCGAGTGCGACGTATTGGCCTACCCCGCTGCCAGCCAGCTTTCGATCCTGCGCGACGATCCGCGTTTACGCCTGACGCTGCGCCCAGGGATGAATATCGCCTATCTGGCCTTCAACACCCGCAAGCCGCCGCTGGATAACCTGAAGGTGCGCCAGGCCATTGCGTTAGCTATTAACAACCAACGCCTGATGCAGTCGATCTATTACGGCACCGCAGAGACCGCCGCCTCGATCCTGCCGCGCGCCTCCTGGGCCTATGATAATGATGCCCACGTTACCGAATACGATCCGGCCAAGGCGAGAGAGATGCTACGCGAAGCCGGTGTGGGGCCACTGGATCTGAAGCTGTGGGTACCAACCGCATCGCAATCCTATAACCCTAGCCCGTTGAAAACGGCGGAGCTGTTACAGGCAGATTTGGCTCAGGTCGGCATTAATGTCACCATCGTGCCGGTAGAGGGCCGCTTCCAGGAAGCCCGGCTGATGGAGATGAACCACGATCTGACGCTCACCGGTTGGTCAACCGACAGTAACGATCCAGATAGCTTCTTCCGCCCGCTGCTGAGCTGTGCGGCAATCCGTTCGCAAACCAACTATGCTCACTGGTGTGATCCCGCTTTTGATGAACAGTTGCAGGATGCCTTGTTGTCACAGCAGTTATCACAGCGTATCGAGCATTATCAGCAGGCGCAGAAGATCCTCGAACAGCAGTTGCCGGTATTGCCGCTGGCCTCCTCTTTGCGTTTGCAGGCCTACCGTTATGATATTAAAGGACTGGTGTTGAGCCCGTTCGGCAACTCATCATTTGCCGGGGTGTACCGTGAACCGGCGGAGGCCGCGAAAAAGTGATTATCTTTACCTTACGCCGCATTCTGTTGCTGCTGATCACGCTGTTCTTCCTGACGCTGGTCAGCTTCAGCCTGAGCTACTTTACCCCGCGCGCGCCATTAAACGGTGCCGCCTTGCTGGATGCCTACCAGTTCTATTTCGTCAGCCTGCTGCACTGGGACTTTGGCGTTTCCAGCATCAACGGCCAGGCGATCAGCGAACAGCTGCGCGAAGTGTTCCCGGCCACCATGGAACTGTGCATTTTAGCCTTCACGCTGGCCCTGTTTATCGGCATTCCGCTGGGCATTATTGCCGGTGTGATGCGCGGCAAGTGGCAGGATACCGCCATCAGTACCTTTGCCCTGCTGGGCTTTTCCATTCCGGTGTTCTGGCTGGCGCTGCTATTGATGCTCTATTTTTCACTGCATCTTGGCTGGCTGCCGGTGTCAGGCCGTTTCGATCTGCTGTATCAGGTCAAGCAGGTCACCGGTCTGGCACTGGTTGACGCCTGGCTGTCTGATTCGCCTTATCGCAATGAGATGATAGCCAGTGCGCTGCGCCATATGGTGCTGCCGATTGCCGCTCTGGCGGTGGCCCCGATCACCGAGGTGATCCGCTTGATGCGCATCAGCACCGACGATGTCCTCAGCCAGAACTACATCAAGGCTGCCGCTACACGTGGCCTGTCACGCTTCACCATTATCCGCCGTCACGTGTTGCACAACGCGTTACCGCCGATCATTCCAAAACTCGGTCTGCAATTTTCTACCATGCTCACGCTGGCCATGATCACCGAGGTGGTGTTCAGTTGGCCAGGGTTGGGGCGCTGGCTGATCAATGCCATCCGCCAACAGGACTACGCGGCCATCTCCGCAGGCGTGATGGTGATCGGCACGCTGGTGATCACCATTAACGTGCTGGCCGACATTCTGGGTGCGGCGACCAACCCGCTGAAACATAAGGAATGGTATGCCCTTCGATAACGTATACCGCGAAAAGAAAATGCCTAGCCCGCTGCTTTATACCTGGCGGATTTTCTATGGCGACACTTTGGCGATGATTGGTTTTTATGGGGTGATCGGCCTGCTGCTGCTTTCCCTGTTCGGCAGCCTGCTGGCACCTTACGCCCTCGATCAGCAATTCCTGGGATATCAGTTGCTACCACCGTCCTGGTCACGCTACGGCAACGTGTCGTTCTTCCTGGGCACCGACGATCTGGGCCGCGATATCCTTAGCCGTTTGCTGACCGGCACCGCCGCCACCTACGGTTCGGCACTGATTGTGACCATCGCCGCCGCCCTATGTGGCGTGATCCTGGGGGTATTTGCCGGGGTCACCCATGGCCTGCTGTCTGCGATGCTCAACCATATTCTCGATACCCTGCTCTCCATCCCTTCACTGCTGCTGGCGATTATCGTGGTGGCATTCCTTGGGCCGAAGCTGGAACACGCCATGCTGGCCGTTTGGCTGGCACTGTTGCCACGGATGGTGCGTACCATCTACAGCGCAGTGCACGATGAGCTGGAAAAAGAGTATGTGGTCGCAGCCCGTCTGGATGGAGCTTCGACGATGCAGATCCTGTGGTACGCCGTGGTGCCGAACATTGCCGCCGTACTGATCACCGAATTCACCCGTGCGTTGTCGATGGCCATTCTCGACATCGCGGCGTTGGGCTTCCTCGATCTGGGAGCGCAGTTGCCTTCCCCGGAATGGGGAGCCATGTTAGGAGACTCGTTGGAGTTGGTGTATGTCGCACCTTGGACCGTGATGCTGCCCGGTGCCGCTATTCTGATCAGCGTATTGCTGGTTAACCTGTTGGGCGACGGAATACGCCGCGCGATCAATGCGGGAGTGGAATAATGCCGTTACTCGATATCCGCAATCTGACGATTGAATTTATGACCGCCGAAGGGCCGGTGAAGGCCGTCGATCGCGTCAGTATGACGCTGACAGAAGGTGAAGTGCGTGGTCTGGTAGGCGAATCCGGCTCAGGAAAAAGCCTGATCGCCAAAGCCATATGCGGCGTGACCAAAGATAACTGGCGCGTCACCGCCGACCGCTTCCGCTTTGACGATATCGACCTGTTGCAGCTCAGCCCGCGTGAACGGCGCAAACTGGTGGGCCACAACGTTTCGATGATCTTCCAGGAGCCTCAGTCCTGTCTTGATCCTTCCGAAAGCATTGGTCGCCAGTTGGCCCAGGCCATTCCCGGCTGGACTTACAAGGGCCGTTGGTGGCAGCGCTTTAACTGGCGTAAACGGCGGGCGATTGAGCTGTTGCACCGCGTCGGTATCAAGGACCATCTCGATATCATGGGCAGCTTCCCTTACGAACTCACCGAAGGGGAATGCCAGAAAGTGATGATCGCCATTGCGTTGGCTAATCAGCCAAGATTGCTGATCGCCGATGAGCCAACCAACGCCATGGAACCCACCACGCAGGCGCAGATCTTCCGTCTGCTGGCGCGTCTGAACCAAAACAATAACACCACCATCCTGCTGATCAGCCACGATTTGCAGATGATGAGCAAGTGGGCCGACCGGGTTAACGTGCTGTACTGCGGCCAGACGGTGGAGAGTGCGCAATGTGAAGACCTGCTTGCCGCCCCTCATCATCCTTATACCCAGGCGCTGATCCGCGCCATGCCGGACTTTGGCCGTTCACTGCCGCATAAAAGCCGCCTGAATACGCTGCCGGGAGCGATCCCCTCATTGGAGCATCTGCCGATCGGCTGCCGCCTGGGGCCACGCTGCCCGTATGCGCAAAAGCAATGTATTGAAACCCCTCGCCTGCGCCCGGTGAAGAATCACCTGTTCGCCTGCCACTTCCCGCTGAACATGGAGGAGCAATAACATGGAAACGCTGCTGGAAGTGCGCAACCTGACCAAAACCTACCGCTATCGCACCGGGCTGTTCCGCCGCCAGCATGTGGAGGCGGTCAAGTCAGTCAGTTTTACCCTGCGTGAGGGCCAGACACTGGCGATCATCGGTGAAAACGGCTCGGGTAAGTCAACCTTGGCGAAGATGCTTTCCGGTATGGTGGAACCCTCCTCGGGTGAGGTACTGATTGACGACCATCCGCTGGTCTATGGCGATTACCGCTACCGTAGCCAGCGTATCCGCATGATTTTCCAGGATCCGAGCACCTCGCTCAACCCACGTCAGCGCATCGGTCAGTTGCTTGATGCACCGCTACGTTTGAATACCGATCTGGAAGCCGCAGAGCGCGAGGTGCGGATCAATCAGACCCTGCGCCAGGTGGGGATGTTGCCGGACCACGCTTATTATTACCCGCATATGCTGGCCTCTGGGCAGAAACAACGTGTCGCGCTAGCACGGGCGTTGATCCTGCAACCCAAGGTGATTGTTGCCGACGAGGCGCTAGCATCGTTGGATATGTCGATGCGTTCGCAGATCATCAACCTAATGCTGGAGCTCCAGGAAAAGCATGGCATTGCCTATATTTATGTGACTCAGCATCTGGGGATGATGAAGCATATCAGCGACCAGGTGATGGTGATGCATGAAGGGGAAATCGTGGAGCGCGGCAGCACCGCCGAAGTGCTGGCCGCACCGCTGCATGACCTCACCAAGCGGCTGATCGCCAGCCACTTTGGCGAAGCGCTCACTGCCGATGCCTGGCGACGTGACGGCGGCAGGTTTTAATTTCGCTGACATCCTCCGGGCGCGCAACTGCGCCCGTTTCCCACCTACCAGCTCGTCAGCATCGGTTGTTAGCGTTAATCTGCACCTGCTTAACCAGGAATAATTAACGCTCAGGCAGACTAAACCAATCACTCATCATACAGTAAAATAAAAACATTATTTCATTCATTTTAGGTGGGAATTATTTCCGCCCCTCACAAACATTACCGGTACTTTCTTAATTTATATCAAGAAGCATCCAATTGATTATAAAGTCAGTCTGTTATTATAATATCAGCGCTTAGGAAATTGATTAAATATCAGTAAGCACAGATTTACTCTCATTAATTACCATAAGGATATACTGTGAAAAAGCTCAATACCTCGGAAGCGTCAAACATTGTCGGTGGCCATCAATACATTTGCACTACTCACTATGAACAATGGGGTCCAGGGAAATGTTTCCGCGTAGAGCATTGTAAAGACAAGTTCGGTTATGGCGAAGATATTGCACATAGTCGTGTCAGTTGCGAAAACCCAAAATAATGGTTTCTGCTGGGTACGGATCTCGTGCCATCACTACACTCCTGATATTATAATAATTTACTTTTAATAATTTGATTAGTTCTCTTCAACTTCCATCAAGGATATGTTGTGAAAAAACTCAATACCTCAAAAGCGTCAAAGATTATTGGTGGCGCTAACTATATTTGTATCACTCATGATGTAGCCTATACATCAGAACTTTGTTATCGCGTAAAGACGTGCAAAGACAAGAACGGTAATACTAGAGATCTTACTCGCATCGCTATTATTTGCCAAAATCCGTGATAATTGGCAGTGGGTGGCTCTAATCTAAAGTCATCACTTCCTTGGCACGGCATAGTTATGCCGTGCCGTTATGCACATCGTCAAGGCCACATAATTCCTGTAAACGCTTAATTACTAGCCATGTTCTAGGGCATCGATAGTCGAAGCTCGGGGGATGGCATCTTGGCACTCATCTACCCTACCGCAATATATTTTATTCCTTTACGTTATTAATTAGCACTTAACATTATTTTATCTCGCCAATCGAATCGGTGAGGATATCCGCTACGTTGAGCCATGCAAACAACAGGATATCGCGCTGATGAACAACGCCCACCCCCAACGCTTCTCGCAACTGATGCTTATCCTTGCCGCCGGTTTCGCTATTTATGGTCATGGCCTATGCGGCCATGACTGACGCCTGCTCCGTGGTTTTTTTACCCTGCCGCCGTTGCCAACTGTAACGGTGGCTTGTTGTATTGATGAAGGATTTTATCCGATGGAACATCGCCTAACCCCTTTCCAGTGGTACCACGAAACCCAGCGTAGTTCTGGCGACAGTTCTCCACTCGAGCCTGCCGCTGCAAGCCTAAGGGAACGTTTTTTGTTAGGCCTGGGCACGTTTAGCGACGAGGGATTGAATGCCGCCCTCAGCCATCGCATTGACGTTTTTACTGCATCTTCGGCCTGCTATCCGGTACTGTTCCCCGATCGAGTCAACGTTTCGCGTGAAGTGACATTGTCACCTTACGATCGCCTGTCGACGGCCTTGACGGTGGCACAGGTCACTGGCGTGCAATCGCTTTGTAGCCATTACGCCGCTCGCCTCGCCCCTCTGGACAGCCCGGATGCCTCACGAGAAAGTAATGTCCGTCTGGCACAAATCACCCAATACGCCCGCCAACTCGCCAGCCAACCTACTCTGATTTGCTCCAAGGCTATACAACAGCTCGGCGAAGTTGGCCTGAGCACGCAAGATATTGTGACCTTTTCGCAAATCATCGGTTTCGTTAGCTATCAGGCACGGGTGGTCGCTGGTATTGCCGCGCTGGCAGGCAGGCCCGCCGTGGTGTTACCCGGTTTTCCTCAAATCGAAGATGCCGAACCGGCGGGATTTTCCTGTACGGAACGGTCATGGCAAACTCGCCTGCCGGAGATCGTTGTCGAGCAGGCCCAAGCTAGGCAGCTCGACATTCTGGACCAAAGCCACCCGGACGCCCGCAGCGAGTCTTATTACCTGCTGTTGGCCCACGACGCGCCAGCTCTACATGAGCGCAATGCGGTATTTAACAACATTACCCGCCACGCTGATGGGCTATCTCCACGCCTGAAGGCTTTGGTTGCCCTGGTGACATCACGTATTAATGGCAGCCATTACTGTGCAGCCACGCTAGCCCATAACATTGCCGATCGGGAGTTGGCACGAGCATTAGTGGCTGGGATTGATCACGCACTTGAGGTGGCCGACGATCCGGTAACCGCTGCCGTGATAGGCGTGACGGCCGAACTGACGCGAACGCCTGAGAAATTCACGGCACAAAGCGTGCAGCCGCTGTTCAACGGCGGGCTGGATCGGTCGCAGGCATTGGACGTGATTTTAACCAGCGCGCTGTACGCCTGGGAAAACCGGCTGCGTTACAGTCTTGGCGATACGGTGGCAGCCGATTTAGCGCAATAACCATGCCTGAGCCGCATCAAAAAAGTGCTGTGCCAGCGGCGTGGCCCTTGCTGGCTCGGCGATTACCAAGGCGGCATGACGAGACATCGGCGCAATGGCAACACTGCGCCGTTGCAGTTGCGGCATCATTTCCATCTGCAAGTTACCGCCGGGGAACAACCCGCACCCCAAGCCGACAAAAATCCCCTGTAACAGTTGGAAGATCGAGGTGGTTTCCATCCGGGTATGCAGCGTCAAGCCCGCCTCACGAAACTGTTGATCCAGATAACGACGGAAGTAACGCGTCGGCTCTGCCAGGCATAATGGCAACTCCGCCACGGTTGCCAGCGTTAGTGGACTTTCCCCCACCAGCTCGGGGAAATGCTGCGGATGAAATACCAGGTCGATACCGCTGTCAGCCAAAGACTGCGACTGAAAATGCAGCTCCTTGAGCGTTGGCAGCTCAAAGAAACCAATGCCGATATCCACCGTGTGCGCAGTTAGCGCTTCCAGCAACTGATCGGCGCTCAATACCGCTACGCGATAGTCTAACTGCGGGTAACGCTCGCTGACCGCCTTTAACATCTGCGCTAACGAAATGCTGCACTGGGGCACGGTGCCGATACGCAACGTCCCGTTCAGCCCGTGTTTAAGCGATTCCACTTCCAGCTTCAGCCCCTGGTAAACGGAAACAATTTCCCGCGCCCAAGCCAAGACCCTCTCGCCTTCGGCAGTGAAGCCTTCAAAGTTGTTGCCACGGTTGATCAACGAGACCCCGAGCTCTTTTTCCAGGTTTTTCAGCCGCATGGATAGGGTCGGCTGGCTGACAAAGCTGGCCTCAGCGGCACGGCCAAAGTGGCGTTCCCGCTCAAGATTACACAGGTAGATCAGTTGCTTAATATCCATGTATTGGCTCGGAAAATGATTTCTGCGTGAAGTATATCATTTGCTACGGCCTTGCTGGCAGTTGCGATAAGTGTCGTCTATCCCATCATTGCTCTATTCGATTAGACGCCAAGGCCTCACGCCCCTAGACTTGCCACATAAATACTCAAAATGCTTAAAAAGGCATTTACCTTTTAGCTACATTAATCACCTGCGAAGAAAATCATGAAATTTAAACCGTCAATCAAGCCTTATCGCGGCGCGGCGGGCGGCTGGGGCTCATTGGAAGCCACCACCCGCTATGTGTTCGATAGCAAACAGGCGCTGAAAAATCTGCGCAACCTGATGCGCGTTAACAAAGCGCGCGGTTTTGACTGCCCCGGCTGCGCCTGGGGCGATGACAACCACAGCACCTTCAGCTTCTGCGAGAACGGGGCCAAGGCGGTCAGTTGGGAGGCAACCCGCAATGCGGTTGAACCGGCATTCTTTGCTGCCCACAGCGTCAGCACCCTGCGCGAGCAGAGCGACTACTTTCTGGAGTATCAAGGCCGTTTGACGCACCCGATGCGCTACGACGCCAAGACCGATCGCTATCAGCCCATCACCTGGCCGGATGCCCTAAAACTGATCGCCAGCCATATCCAGGCAATGGATAACCCCAACCAGATTGAGCTGTACACCTCAGGGCGCGCCAGCAATGAAGCCTCCTACCTTTATCAGCTGTTTGGTCGGATGCTGGGCACCAGCAACTTCCCGGATTGTTCCAATATGTGCCACGAAGCCAGTGGCGTTGGCCTCAAGCAGAGCATCGGCGTCGGTAAAGGCACCATCCGTATGGATGACTTCGAACAGGCCGATGCGATTTTTGTGTTTGGCCAAAATCCCGGTACCAACCATCCACGCATGCTGCACAGCCTGAAACACGCGGCCAGCCGCGGCGCGCGCATCGTCAGTTTCAATACCCTACGCGAACGCGGGTTGGAACGGTTTGCCGATCCACAAAACCCGATCCAGATGCTGACACCTAAGTCCTCCCCCATCAGTTCGGCCTACTTCCAGCCCAACCTGGGTGGCGATATGGCGGCGGTGCGCGGCATGGTGAAGGCGCTACTGGAAACCCACCGCCAGCGGTTAGCCGCCAACGAGACAGGGTTGTTCGATCAGTCGTTTATCGATTGGCATTGCGTGGGCATCGAAGATTATCTGGCTCAGGTGGATGCCACCTCATGGCAACAGATCACCACGCAATCCGGGTTGAGTGAATCCCAACTGCGCCATGCGGCCACGATTTACCAAGGCGCAGAGCGTGTTATCTGCACCTGGGCGATGGGCGTCACACAGCATAAGCATTCCGTACCGACGGTGCGCGAGATCACCAACCTGCAGTTGTTGTTCGGCCAGTTAGGCAAGCCAGGCGCGGGCCTGTGCCCGGTACGCGGCCACAGCAACGTGCAAGGCAACCGCACCATGGGCATCGATGAGAAAGCGCCCAAGGCGCTGCTGGATAGCCTGGAGCAACACTTTGGCTTTAGCCCCCGCCGCGAGATGGGCCACAATACGGTCGAAGCCATTGAAGCGATGCTGCGTGGTGAGGTCAAGGTGCTGATTGCGCTGGGAGGTAATCTGGCAGCAGCAGCTCCGGATACCGAGCGTACCGCTCAAGCCCTGCGCCGCTGTGACTTGACGGTGCATATCAGCACCAAGCTGAACCGCAGCCATCTGATCACCGGCAAAGACGCACTGATCCTGCCGACGCTGGGGCGTACCGAACTGGATATGCAGGCCAGCGGCCCGCAATACATCACGGTGGAGGACTCATTCAGCATGGTGCACGCCTCTGAAGGCATCGGCAAACCGCTGGCAGATACCCAGCGTTCTGAAACTGCGATTGTCTGCGGCATTGCCGACGCGGTACTGGGCAACCAACAGCTGGACTGGTTGGAGCTGGCCGACGATTATTCACTGATCCGCCAGCATATTCAGGCCACCATTCCCGGTTTTGACGATTTTAACCAACGTTGCGAGCTACCTGGGGGGTTCTATCTGGGCAACGCCGCTGCCGAATTGCGCTTTGCAACTCAGAGCGGCAAAGCCGAGTTCTGTGCCGCTCCGCTACCCGATACGTTGTTCCCGCAAATCGGGGCGGAAAAAGCGCCGTTCGTGCTGCAAACCCTGCGTTCACACGATCAGTACAACACCACCATCTATGGACTGGACGATCGCTATCGTGGCGTTTACGGCCAGCGCGAGGTGCTGTTTATTCATCCGGAAGATTTGGCCGATCTTGGCCTGCAGGATGGGGAGTTGGTGGAAATCGAAACCTTATGGAACGATGGCATAACCAGAAAGGTCAGCGGCTTCAAGCTGGTTAGCTACGATATCCCACGCGGTAATCTGGCGGCCTACTATCCAGAAACCAACCCGCTGGTGCCGCTGGCCAGTTTTGGTGATGGCACCGGCACGCCGACTTCCAAATCGGTTCCCGTCGCCATCCGCCGCTGCGCTCAACCCCCTACGTTGCGTATTGTTTAGTCTATTAAGAGAAGCTCTAGATATTCAGTCTCAACCCTACTTCATCAGGTGGTTGAGACTGAGAATGTTCACTTTTAAATGGCAACAATAGCTAGCTCTCAGGGAATGCATTCACGCCGGTAAGCTTGGCCGTGAAAGACCATAATTTTAATGCCTCTGCAGGATCAATCGCATATTCGCAAACGCCTACAAATGGCTCATCATAATCAGACGCCAGACCGGCTACATCGCAATCCTCGCAATAAAGCCCTCCGAGGCCGTCCAGCAAAGGACTTGTTGCAGCCCAAATCTCAGTGGCAGCCCCTTGGGCTGGGGATTTAAAGCTGGGATCGATGGGGTTACCCTCCAAATCTAGCCAACCTTCCCCGATCATTTCCTCATTTGTCAGGTGACGCTGCAGTGGGGTAAATATTTTACCCGGGTGCAGTGAGAAAGCGTGAATATCCCGACTTTTACCATAATTATCCAGTTGAAGCGCAAATAGAATATTGGCCGTTTTTGACTGACCATATGCGAGCCATTTGTCGTAACCTTTAGTAAACTGAATATCGTCCCATCGGATGGGTGAATTATGATGGCCAGCGGATGAAACGCAAACCACTCTGCCGCCGGGACGTATGTTATTCCAAATAAGATTTACCAGAACATAGTGTCCAACGTGGTTGGTTGCAAACTGGCATTCCCACCCCGGGCCGACTCGACGTTCTGGACAGGCCATAATACCTGCATTGCAAATGACATAGTCAAAGGCATAGCCGTTAGCAGCAATGATAGAGGCCAGATTTCTAACCGATAAAAGGTCTGAAAGCTCGATCGGCAATAGTGTAATATTGGCAAGCTCATTTAGCGCTTTTGCGGCGCTCTCGACGTTGCGAGCAGCAACAAAAACGTGCACACCTGCGGAAGAAAGCGCTTTTGTCGCTTCCAAACCCAAGCCTGAGTGCCCGCCTGTAATTAGCGCCGTCTTACCCTTGAGATTAAGACCGGAAAGAACATCAACAGCGTTGGTTAACTTACCGAACCCTGATTGGATTGATTCTTGTACTCTCATGATCCCCCCTTACCCTTAGTAGTCTGATGAAGGTAACACCCAAGGCCTTTGCACTACGGCTTTTTCTTGCGGACTGCATAATTATCGCGAGCCATCGTCGGAAAAGCGTGACGTTTGGCTTGCCCGCAAGGAGTGATTCGCGTAAAACTGTCAGCCGCAAATCTTGCCACTCACAACCCATTCACTGGACGATATGTTTCAAGATAACCCGCTGCTGGCGCAGCTTAAACAGCAACTTCACTCTCAAACCCCGCGTGTTGAAGGCGTAGTAAAAGGGACTGAGAAAGGTTTTGGCTTTTTAGAAGTCGACGGGCAGAAAAGTTACTTCATTCCGCCGCCGTACATGAAAAAAGTCATGCATGGGGATCGTATCGTCGCCACCCTGCATACCGAAAAAGAGCGCGAAATCGCTGAACCGGAAACCCTGGTTGAGCCTTTCCTGTCGCGCTTTGTTGGCCGGGTGCAGAAAAAAGACGATCGCCTGTCGATTATCCCCGATCATCCGTTGCTGAAAGACGCGATCCCATGCCGTCCGGCGCGTGAAGTGACCCATAATTTCCAGGCCGGTGACTGGGCCGTCGCAGAAATGCGCCGTCATCCGCTGAAAGGCGATCGCACTTTCAATGCCGATCTGACCCAGTTCATCACCGACGGTGAAGATCACTTCGCGCCGTGGTGGGTCACGCTGGCTCGTCATAATCTTGAAAAAGAAGCGCCAGACATGGTCGCGATCTCCGAACAAGAGACCGCTCTGGTCCGTGAGGACCTGACCGCACTGGACTTCGTCACCATCGATAGCGCCAGCACCGAAGATATGGACGATGCGCTGCACGTGCAAGACAACGGTGACGGCTCGCTGTTGTTGACCATCGCCATTGCCGATCCTACCGCCTATGTCGAGCAAGGCAGCAATCTGGATGAAATCGCCCGCAAGCGCGCGTTCACCAACTACCTGCCGGGCTTCAATATTCCGATGTTGCCGCGCGATCTGTCCGACAACCTGTGCTCGCTGCGCCCGAATGAACGCCGCTCGGTGCTGGCTTGCCGCGTGACTATCGCCGCAGACGGTGCGCTGGGCAACGATATCCATTTCTTCGCAGCCGAAATCGAGTCCAAAGCCAAACTGGTTTATGACGAGGTATCTGACTGGCTGGACGGCATCGCTGGCTGGCAGCCACCGAGCGAGAGCATCGCACAGCAGATCACCTTGCTTAAACAGGTTTGCGATGCACGCAGCGCCTGGCGCCATCAGCATGCGCTGGTATTCAAGGATCGCCCGGACTACCGCTTTGTCCTCGGCGAGAAAGGCGAAGTGCTGGACATCGTTACCGAACAGCGTCGCACCGCCAACCGTATTGTTGAAGAATGCATGATCGCTGCCAACGTCTGTGCCGCCCTGGTGCTGCGCGATCGTTTGGGCTTTGGCATCTATAACGTGCATAACGGCTTTGATCCGGCCCTGGTTGAGCAAGCGGTCACCGTATTGCAGGCCAACGGCGTTGAAGCCGATGCCGAGAAGCTGCTGACCCTGGAAGGATTCTGCGAACTGCGCCGTCACCTCGACTCGCAGCCAACCCAGTTCCTGGACAGCCGTATCCGCCGCTTCCAGACCTTTGCCGAGATCAGCACCACGCCTGGCCCGCACTTCGGTCTGGGGCTGGAGGCATATGCCACCTGGACCTCTCCGATCCGTAAGTATGGCGATATGGTCAACCATCGTCTGCTGAAAGCCATTATCAGCGAGCAAGCGGCGGAAAAACCGCAGGACGACGTCACCGTACAGTTGGCCGAACGTCGCCGTTTGAACCGCATGGCTGAGCGCGACGTTGGTGACTGGTTGTATGCCCGTTTCCTCAAGGATAAGGCCGGAACCGATGAGCGCTTCAACGCCGAGATCATCGACGTTACCCGTGGCGGCCTGCGCGTACGCCTGCTGGACAACGGCGCGATGGCCTTTATCCCTGCCCCGTTCATCCACGCGGTTCGCGACGAGATGGTGTGTAGCCAAGAGACCGGCACCGTGCAGGTGAAGGGTGAAGTGGTTTATCGCCAGAGCGATAGTTTGCAGGTGAACATTGCCGAAGTGCGCATGGAAACCCGCAGCGTGATAGCCAGGCCCGTAGCCTAACGTTATCTCGTTCGATCAAGGCGATACTTCGGTATCGCCTTTTTTTATGCCCGCACCTACCTATTCTGCCCCCGCATGGCACGCTTCTTTCAGCAAACTCCAACTGAGCTCACATTTCTGATCCGACCAGCCACCGTCCGCGTTTAAACCTCCTACGTTTAATGAGTCGTTAACTTTTTGACGTACTCACAAACTAAAAAAATCACCTTTCTACCTCTGCACAACAAGGAGTTGCGGAACATGAAAAACGTCAAGTCAGCCATCATCTGGCTCGCGGTGGCGCTGGTCGGTGCCTTCGCTTTCGGCATGCTGGCTTTGAGCCGCGGAGAGCACGTCAACGCTGTCTGGCTAGTGGTGGCTTCCGTCGCCTGCTACAGCATTGCCTACCGCTTCTATAGCCGGTTTATTGCCAAGAACGTCTTTGAACTCGATGACCGTCGGTTAACGCCAGCGGAGCGCCATAACGATGGCCTGGACTACGTACCCACCAACAAATGGGTGCTGTTTGGTCACCACTTTGCCGCCATTGCCGGTGCTGGCCCGCTGGTAGGACCGATCCTGGCGGCGCAGATGGGCTTCCTGCCTGGCACCATCTGGATATTGGTTGGGGTGATGCTGGCTGGTGCGGTGCAAGATTTCCTGATCCTGTTTATCTCCACCCGCCGCGACGGACGCTCGCTGGGGGAAATGGCCAAGCAGGAGTTGGGTGCCTTTGCCGGTGTGGTAACCATGCTGGGGGCACTTGGGGTGATGATCATCATCCTCTCGGCGCTGGCGTTGGTGGTCGTTAAAGCGCTGGCAGACAGCCCTTGGGGTCTGTTCACCATTGCTGCCACCATCCCGATTGCGCTGTTTATGGGCGTTTACATGCGCTTTATCCGTCCGGGCAAGATTGCCGAGGTTTCGCTGATCGGCTTTGTGCTGATGATGATGGCGATCATCTACGGTGGCAACATCGCCATGCACCCATACTGGGGGCCGTTCTTTACCCTGCACGGCACCACCCTGACCTGGGTGCTGGTGATTTATGGTTTTGTCGCCTCGGTGTTGCCGGTGTGGTTGCTGCTGGCTCCGCGTGACTATCTTTCTACCTTCTTGAAAATCGGTGTGATCGTGGGGCTGGCGGTGGGCATTGTGTTCGCGATGCCGGAAATGAGAATGCCAGCGGTGTCACGCTTTATCGATGGCAGCGGCCCGGTGTTTGCCGGTTCACTGTTCCCGTTCCTGTTTATTACCATTGCCTGTGGCGCAATCTCCGGGTTCCATGCCCTGGTCTCCAGTGGCACCACGCCGAAGCTGGTTGAGCGTGAGAGCCATATCCGCTTCATCGGCTACGGCGGCATGCTGATGGAATCCTTCGTGGCCATCATGGCGCTGATTTGCGCTTCGGTGATCGACCCAGGCGTCTACTTTGCCATGAACTCACCGGCAGCGCTGATCGGCACCACGGTGGAAAGTGCTTCACAGGCAATTAACAGCTGGGGCTTTATGGTCACCCCGGAAACGCTGACGCAGATTGCCCATGATGTGGGCGAGAAGTCGGTGCTGTCCAGAGCCGGTGGCGCGCCAACCTTTGCCGTTGGCATGGCACATATCATCAGCGAGGTGTTTAACAGCCGCGCGATGATGGCCTTCTGGTATCACTTTGCCATCCTGTTTGAAGCCCTGTTTATCCTCACTGCGGTGGATGCGGGCACCCGCGCCTGTCGCTTTATGGTGCAGGATCTGGTTGGCGTAGCCATTCCACGGCTGGCGAACAACCGCTCCTGGTTCGGTAACCTGGCTGGCACTACCGTGGCCGTGGCCGGTTGGGGCTTCTTCGTTTATCAAGGCGTCGTGGATCCGTTAGGTGGGATCAATACGCTGTGGCCGCTGTTCGGCATTGGTAACCAGATGTTGGCTTCAATGGCGCTGATCCTGGGCACCGTGGTGCTGTTCAAAATGAAGAAACAGCGTTACGCCTGGGTGACCATTCTGCCGACCATCTGGCTGTTTATCACCTCAATGACGGCGGGCTGGCAGAAGATTTTCCATGAGAAACCGAGCATCGGCTTCCTGGCGCAGGCGAAGAAATTCTCTGCCGGGATTGAATCGAACACGGTTATCGCCCCGGCCAAATCCATTGCGGATATGCAGACCATCGTGTTTGCCAATCAGATTAACGCCGCGTTGTGCGCCTTCTTTATGCTGGTTGCGGTGACGATGCTGGTTTCGGCCTTCTTCGTGGTGCGCCGGGCGTTGAGTTCCAAAACGCCTACGGTACGTGAAAGCACGATTGTACTGCGTGAGGAAACCGGGCGTATCTAACTGAACGGGCGCTCTACAGGATGAGCCGGTGAAACTGGCTCATCGAATCCCTACAAGGGCGGCCAGGTGCCGCCCTTTTCAATGCATTTTAGCTTATCAGCGTCGTGCCGAAAGCTCCCTGCCAATCCTGTTCAAACTTCTCTACCGCCGCCTGAACCGCCGGGGTAGAAATAAACTGTTCTGCCACGTCCACCGGTAAAGTGATCGACTGACAGCCCGCCAACAGACACTCCAACGCCTGACGTGGCGTTTTGAAGCTGGCCGCCAGCACCTTGGCGTGAGGAGCATGCAGCGATAACAGCTGTTGCAGCTCGTGCACCATTTCAACGCCGTCGCCACCCTGTGCGTCCAGACGGTTAACGTAAGGTGCCACATACTCTGCCCCGGCCAACGCAGCCAGCAGCCCCTGACCAGCGCCATAAACGGCGGTACCCAAGGTAGGGATCGACATGGATTTCAGCTTCTTGATTGCCGCCAGCCCCTCTGCGGTGGTGGGGATCTTCACTACCAGGCCCGGCACGCGTTGACTCAGCAGGACGGCTTCGGCAACCATACGTTCCGCGTCGTTGGCCATCACCTGGGCAAACAGCTTGCCGGTGCCGCCTAACGCATCACGCAAGGCCGGCAGAACCTCCCAGATCGGCTTGCCTTCTTTGGCAACAATGCTTGGGTTGGTGGTCACGCCGTGCAGCGGCAAGACGCGCGCCAAACGTTTCACTGCGCTGACGTCGGCAGTATCGAGATACAGTTCCATAACCTTCTCCTGATTCTTTTGTGGGCAGATTCAAACTCTGAACATAATAAGCGAAAAAAGCCGCCATCATTTGATTAAAATCAAATCAACTTTCATTCGAAACC
This sequence comes from Serratia fonticola, assembly GCF_001006005.1. Classification (NCBI taxonomy): domain Bacteria; kingdom Pseudomonadati; phylum Pseudomonadota; class Gammaproteobacteria; order Enterobacterales; family Yersiniaceae; genus Serratia; species Serratia fonticola. The sequence goes on from NZ_CP011254.1 coordinate 4,957,823, forward strand.
TATTTAATTTACGTAAGAAGATTTAGACTTCACAGGTGACGAATGCTTTTCAATCTACAGCGCTACTCAACACATGACGGCCCAGGCATCCGCAGCGTGGTGTTCCTTAAGGGCTGCTCACTTGGCTGCCGCTGGTGCCAGAACCCGGAAAGCCGTTCGCGCCAGCAGGAGCTGCTGTTTGATGAGCGCCTGTGTCTGGCGGCCTGTACCCTGTGCAGTGAGAGTTGCCCGCACGCTATCACCCGCGTTGACGACAACACCCTAACCCTGCAACGTTCGTTACTGACTGCCGCCGATTATGACGCATTAAACGGCTGTTGCCCAACCGGCGCGCTGAGCGTCTGCGGCACGGCGCTCGACCTTGATGCGGTGATGGCCGAAGTGATGCGCGATAAGCCTTACTATCTGCGTACCGGCGGAGGCCTGACGCTGTCCGGCGGTGAACCGTTCATGCAGCCAGAGGTTGCGGCTGAACTGCTCAAACGCGGGCGCGAGGCCGGTATCCATACCGCCGTAGAATCTTGCCTGCATACGCCTTGGTCCTATATCGAGCCATCTCTGCCCTGGCTAGACCTGATGCTGGCGGATCTGAAACACGTCGACCCAGTTCGCTTCAAGCAATGGACCGAAGGCTCCGCCAAACGGGTGATGGATAACTTCCGCCGTTTGGCCGCCGCTGGCACTCAGATCACCGTGCGGGTGCCGTTAATCCCCGAATTTAACGCCGATCGCGACTCGATCCGCGCCATTACCGACTTTGCCGCCGATGAGATCGGCGTCAAAGAGATCCATTTTTTACCGTACCACACGCTGGGGATGAATAAATACCATCTGCTTGGCGCGCCTTATTACGCTTCCCGTACCCCACTAGACGACCCCGAACTGCTGGCCTATGCCGAAGATTACGCCAGCGTCAAAGGTCTGACCGCCATTTTGCGAGGATAACACCATGACAACGCTGGATCTGACTACCCTGACCGAACGCACGCTAGCGCACAAGAACGCGCTGATCCATATCGTCAAGCCACCGGTCTGTACCGAACGCGCCCAGCACTACACCGAAACTTACCAGCAGCATCAGGATAAACCGCTGCCGGTAAGGCGTGCCATGGCGCTGGCTAACCACTTGGCCAAACGGAGCATCTGGATCAAGAATGATGAGCTGATTATCGGTAACCAGGCTAGCCAGCTACGCGCCGCGCCGATCTTCCCGGAATACACCGTCAGTTGGATCGAAAGCGAAATTGACGAGTTGGCCGATCGCCCCGGCGCTGGCTTCTCCGTCAGCGAACAGGATAAAAAGGTATTGCATACCCTGTGCCCATGGTGGCGTGGTCAGACCGTGCAGGATCGCTGCTACGGTATGTTCACCGATGAGCAAAAAGCCCTGCTGGCTACCGGGATCATCAAGGCCGAAGGCAACATGACGTCTGGCGATGCGCACCTGGCGGTCAACTTCCCGCTGTTGCTGGAAAAAGGTCTGGACGGCCTGCGTGAGAAAGTGTCTGAGCGCCGTGAACGCCTGCACCTGACGGACTGGGACGACCTGCATAAGGAACAGTTCCTCAAGGCTATCGACATCTCGCTAGACGCTCTCAGCGAGCATATCCTGCGCTTTGCCCAGTTGGCTCGTGAAATGGCCCAGGAAGAGCAACGCATCTGGCGGCGTGAAGAGCTGTTGACCATGGCAGCCAACTGCGAACTGATCGCTCATCAACCACCACAGACCTTCTGGCAGGCGCTGCAACTGTGTTACTTCATTCAGCTGTTCCTGCAGATCGAATCTAACGGCCACTCGGTGTCCTTTGGCCGCCTCGACCAATATCTGTATCCTTGGTATCGCCGTGACGTGGAGTTGGAGCAAAGCCTGCCGCGCGAAAAAGCCATCGAGATGCTGCACAGCTGCTGGTTGAAACTGCTGGAAGTGAACAAGATCCGCTCCGGCTCGCACTCCAAAGCTTCCGCCGGTAGCCCGCTGTATCAGAACGTTACCATCGGCGGCCAGAAGCTGGTCAATGGCCAACCTTGTGACGCCGTCAACCCACTCTCTTACACCATTCTGGAATCCTGTGGCCGTCTGCGTTCTACGCAGCCCAACCTCAGCGTGCGCTATCACGCCGGGATCAGTAATGATTTCCTTGACGCCTGCGTGCAGGTGATCCGCTGCGGCTTTGGCATGCCGGCGTTTAACAACGATGAGATCGTGATCCCCGAGTTTATCAAGCTGGGTGTCGAACCGCAGGATGCCTACGATTATGCCGCTATCGGCTGTATCGAAACCGCCGTTGGTGGCAAATGGGGCTATCGCTGTACCGGGATGAGCTTTATCAACTTTGCCCGCGTGATGTTGGCAGCACTGGAGCAAGGGCGCGACGCCACCTCCGGCAAGATTTTCCTACCGCAGGAGTTGGGGCTGTCTCAGGGCAACTTTAGCCAGTTTGACCAGGTGCTGGATGCCTGGGATACACAGATCCGCTATTACACCCGCAAATCGATAGAGATTGAGTGCGTAGTCGATACCGTACTGGAAGAAAATGCCCACGACATTGTGTGCTCGGCCTTGGTGGATGATTGCATCGAGCGCGGTAAGAGTGTCAAACAAGGCGGTGCGAAATATGACTGGGTATCCGGTCTGCAGGTCGGGATCGCCAACCTGGGTAACAGCCTGGAAGCGGTACGCAAGCTGGTGTTCGATCAGGGGATCATTGGTCAGCAACAGTTGGCTCAGGCCCTTGCTAACGACTTTGCTGGCCTGGACGGCGAGCAGTTACGCCAACGCTTGATCAATGCGGCGCCAAAATACGGCAACGACGTGGATGATGTCGATCAGCTGCTGGTACGTGCCTATCAGACCTATATCGACGAACTGAAGCAGTATCACAACACCCGCTTTGGCCGTGGCCCGATCGGAGGTACCTACTATGCGGGCACCTCCTCCATTTCGGCCAACGTCCCGTTTGGTGCTGCCACCATGGCTACTCCAGACGGCCGTAAAGCGCATACGCCATTGGCAGAAGGGGCTAGCCCGGCCTCCGGCACCGACCATCTAGGCCCAACGGCGGTGTTCAACTCGCTGAGCAAACTGCCCACCGAGTCGATTCTGGGTGGCGTGTTGCTGAACCAGAAGCTGAACCCGTCCACGCTGGAGAACCCGCGTGATCGCGAAAAACTGATGCTGATGCTGCGCACTTTCTTCGAGGCTTACCATGGCTGGCACGTGCAGTATAATATTGTGTCACGGGAAACGCTGCTGGCCGCGAAGCAACATCCTGACCAATATCGCGATTTAGTGGTACGCGTAGCTGGATATTCTGCCTTCTTTACCGCATTATCCCCAGATGCGCAGGATGACATTATCGCGCGTACCGAACATACTCTTTAATCAGTGAATCGTTGCGGTCACCCTTTGGTGGCCGCCTATCAGGCTGCTATGAATTCAAGACAACAAACCATTTTGCAGTTGGTGAATGACCGCAGGCGCATCAGCGTTGGCGAGTTGGCGCGCGCCTCTGGCGTTTCTGAGGTGACGATCCGCCAGGATCTCAATCTGTTGGAAAAGCGCAGCTATCTGAAACGCGTTCACGGTTCTGCCGTTGCGCTGGAAAGCGACGACGTTGATGCCCGCATGATGTCCAACTTCACGCTTAAGCAGAAGCTGGCACAATATGCTGCATCGCTGGTCAACGATGGCGAAACCATCTTTATCGAGAGCGGTAGTGCCAACGCCTTACTGGCCCGCTATCTGGCCGAGCGCAAGCGCGTCACGCTGATCACCGTCAGCCATTACATCGCCCATCTGCTTAAAGAGACCGACTGCGATGTGATCGTACTCGGCGGCATGTATCAGAAGAAGAGTGAAACCGTGGTTGGCCCGTTAACCCGCATGTGTATCCAACAGGTGCACTTCAGCAAGGCGTTTATCGGGGTGGATGGCTATCACGCGGAAACTGGCTTCACCGGCCGCGATATGATGCGTGCCGACGTGGTCAATGCGGTGTTAGCCAAAGGCGTAGAGAACATAGTGCTGACCGACTCGTCAAAATTTGGTCAGATCCAACCTAATCCATTGGAGCCAATGAGCCAGATTGGGCGGGTGATCACCGATTCACGTATCGCCAACGACTACCAGCAATTGCTCAAACGCCAAGGTATCAAGTTGGATCTGGTTAACGAATAACGGCTGCGGGGCCGTTCGGCCCCGTGGTGAGGTTACTGCCCGTAGTAAGCATGCGCACCATGCTTGCGCAGATAGTGCTTGTCCAGCAGGGTCTGCTGCATATTGCCGAGACCTGGCGCTAACTGGCGCGAGAAGATCCCCATATAGGCCAACTCTTCCAACACGACGGCGTTATGCACCGCGCTGTCAGCATCTTTACCCCAGGCAAATGGACCGTGGGAATGCACCAGCACCGCAGGTATCTGGGCAGCATCCAACCCGCGCTCTTTGAAAGTTTCGACGATCACCTGCCCGGTTTCCCATTCATAACGGCCGTTGATCTCTTCGTCCCGCATTAGCCTAGTGCAGGGAATATCACCATAGAAGTAGTCTGCATGTGTCGTTCCCCAGGCGGGGATGGCTAATCCGGCCTGTGCCCAAATGGTGGCATGGCGCGAGTGGGTGTGAACGATCCCACCCGCGGCAGCAAAGTTCAGGTACAGCACCCGGTGGGTATCCGTATCGGAAGAAGGCTTTTTACTCCCCTCCACCACCTTGCCGCTCTCCAGTTCCACCACCACCATATCCTCACGGGTCATGGCATCATACTCAACGCCGGAAGGTTTGATCACCATCAGCCCCTGCTGGCGGTCTACGGCGCTGACATTGCCCCAGGTAAAGGTCACCAGATGATGGCGCGGAAGTTGAAGGTTGGCTTCCAGCACCTGTTGTTTCAGTTCGTTGAGCATGATCTTGTCCTTGTGGCTTGGTCTGCGACTATTGTCAGCAGGTGAGCTACAAGCCGGTATGGGATAGATCGCTAAATACCACGTAGAGTTCTGCTGGATACACCAAGATGTGCGGCGGTGGATTCGGAATAATCGCCTGCCGAGCCGGGCTAAATTAAGACTATTTCCCTATTTATCCCGCACTAGACATTTATACTGAATTAAGGCGAAAAAACCGCCCTGATTTTTTTATTGCCCTGTTTTGTGCAATAAATGCCATTTTTTATTTCAAGGTTGTCTGGAAGGCTGCGTCAGGCCAGTTTGCTGATTACTGCCTATACTTAAGCTGTACTATGCCAGCAAAGTAGTTCCATATAGCCGATGCTAAGGAGAACTCATTATGATCATTAATCAACGTTTTGCCACCGCCGCCGTGGTGATTACCCTGGCCCTGTCGCTGAGTGCCTGTTCGAATATGTCTAAACGTGACCGCAACACGGCGATTGGTGCTGGTGCAGGTGCGGTAGGCGGTGCAGTACTGACCGACGGAAGCGCACTGGGAACCCTGGGTGGGGCCGCCGTTGGTGGCATCATCGGTCACCAGGTAGGAAAATAAGCCACGGCTTGCTGATACCTCTGCCGATAGGCTGACAAAAGCGTTCACGCTTTGACGTCTAATTGAAAAAAATCTTTCAGGTCTATTTTTACGTTTATCATTTCGATGAATGCAGCCGCAGTGACACACTGCGGCATATTTCATTTAGCTGCTCAACCGCCTGCCAGCTTAACCTTCATGCCCTTGGCTTCCAGCAATTGCTTAAGCAGGTCGCGTTTGTCGCCCTGGATCTCGATCACGCCATCCTTCACCGAGCCACCACAGCCGCATTTCTTTTTCAGTTCGGCAGCCAGTTTATCCAGTGCCGCATCATCCAGATCGACACCGGTGATCAGGCAAACCCCCTTGCCTTTTCTGCCGCTGGTCTGGCGTTGAATACGTACGATGCCATCGCCTTTGGCGCGCTCTGGCTTGGCTTCTTCCTGCTTGATACGCCCGCTGTCGGTGGAGTACACCAGGCGGCTATTATCATCATTCATGTTGGGTTCCTTAAGCCAGTGAGGCTCGAATAGCGCTGAGCGCTGCCGCTGGATCGGCGGATTGCGTAATTGGGCGGCCGATCACCATATAATCAACTCCGGCGGCCAAAGCCTGCACCGGCGTCATCACACGGCGCTGATCGCCTGCGGCACTGCCTTCCGGGCGAATACCTGGGGTAACCAGTTGGAATTGGTTGCCACAGGCAGCTTTCAGGCGTGAAGCTTCCTGTGCAGAACAGACCACGCCGTCCAGGCCACAGTCGCGCGTCAGGCGAGCCAATCTTTCCGCCTGCTCTGCCGGGCTGAGTTCGATACCAATGGCGCGCAGATCTTCCGCCTCCATGCTGGTGAGAACGGTGACGGCAATCAATAGCGGTGCATCCGCGCCATAAGGCAGCAGCGCCTCTTTGGCAGCGTTCATCATGCGAGCACCACCGCTGGCATGTACGTTCACCATCCATACGCCCAACTCCGCCGCAGCGGCTACGGCATGCGCCGTGGTGTTAGGAATATCGTGGAATTTCAAATCAAGGAACACCTCAAATCCACGCTGATGCAGATCGCGCACAATCTCAGGCCCGAACAGGGTGAACATCTCTTTACCCACTTTTAGCCGGCAATCTTGCGGATCGATGCGGTCAGCAAAGGCCAATGCGGCGGAACGGTCGGCGTAATCCAATGCCACGATGATGGGCGATGATTTTAAGTCATTGTTATTTGAGTTATTTTCAGACTTCATAGCTTCTACCTTGTGTGAAATGGATATGTTGAGTGAGCCGCCAGCAAAACTGACCGCCGCATTCTACATGCCAGACAGCGGAAATCCCAGTCAAGCAACCCGTTGCCGTTACGTAATGTTAACGCAGCGTTGGTCATCGACTGTCAATAACACCCTGCGCCCTTACCCCAGGGTGAGTAAAACGCGGTAAAGAAGCGTAAATTCTTAATCAAATAATTTGATTAACATGCTCAAGCCTATCCGATTTCATCCGTTTATAAATGCTTTATCATTCAACACATCGAAAGCGGAAACACTTTCACCCTCAAAACCAAATTGGAGATACTCATGAAAGGCATCAAATATTTTGCAGCAGCTACCGTTCTGGCCCTAACCTCATTTGCCAGCGTTGCCGCTGAGCCGGTCAGCCAGCAACAGGCACAGAGCCTGACCGAAGTTGGCGTAGTTTCTGCCGGTGGCGTTACCACCCTGAGCAGCCTGGAAGCCAAGCTGGCGGCCAAAGCCGAAGCCCAAGGCGCTAGCAGCTACCGCATTGTCGCCGCCGGTGGCAACAACATGCTGCACGGCAACGCGGTCATCTATAAATAAGTTCGAACCCCCCTCTAGATTATCTGAACGGGCGCTGCATTCGGCGCCCATCCCCTACGACACAACAGCCCACATGTTTTTATTCTGGTACCAACTTGCGGCAGACATTCAGTACCAATTGCCGCAACCAGCGATGAGCCGGATCCGCCTCTGAGCGGGGGTGCCACAGCTGCGATATCGTAATCGCCCTGGTGGTTACCGGCAGTTCAAAAGCCCAGAGTGTCCCTACGCCCCCATCAATATTGGCCACCGGTTGATTGATCAAGAATGAGGCAGGCACCAACGCCACCAAATCGGACTCCTGAGTTACGGCCAAGGCTGCCGGGAAACTCGGCACCACGGCGGCAATGTTGCGCCGCAAACCTAGTTCAGCCAATGCTTCGTCTACCGGCCCGTCGGTGCGCTCCCGCCGGGAAGCGACAACATGGCCCAACGCGGCATACTGGCTGGCCGTCACCTCTGGTTCCTGCGTCAGCGGATGCCCCGCTCTTACCACACCCACGAAGCGATCCCTGAACAACGCCTGCAATCGTATTTCCGGCCCCATGATCCCCAAGACGCCAATCTCAAGATCGACCAGACCTTCACGCAGATGCTTTGAGGTTTTCTCTGGTTTGGTCGAAAAGCGCAGGCGCACCAAAGGCGCTGCCTTCGCCGCTGCCGCAATCAGTGAAGCTCCAAATGCCTCCACAAACCCCTCATTGGCACGAATGATAAAGGTTCGTTCCAGCGTGGCGAGGTTCAATTCTGTGGCCGAAGGGCGCAGCACCGAACGCGCCGCAAATACGGCATTTTGCGTACGTTCCCGAAGCTCTTCGGCATAAGGCGTCAGCACCATGTGGCGGCCAGCGCGCACCAACAAGGGATCTTCGGTAACGGTGCGTAACCGGGTGAGCGTGCGGCTCATGGCCGAAGCGCTGAGGCCAAGACGACGCGCAGCACCAGCCACGCTAACTTCAGCAAGCAGCGCATCAAGGGCGATAAGTAAATTAAGATCGGGTTCAGTCATGGCTCATAGTAGCTCGACCAGAAAAATGAGGAAAGCGTGGCGCGTTTGTGTAGCCCACTTATGTTACAAAATTATTAAATTTTTATTACGCACTAGACAGATCTGCACGGCTGACTTAGCTTGATGGTAACCTCCCGCGTAAAAGGCAGCAAAATGAGCGAGATATCGACACTTACCATTAAGATCCCTCTGGCACTGAAAGAGCAAATCAAGGCAATGGCCTTGGAGAACCAGCTTTCATTGAGTGCAGAGGTGTGCCAACGGCTGGAGCATAGCTTCGAAGTCCCGGCCAAAGCCAGCAAGAAAGCGGCTCCGCTGCATCATGACGATATCGATAATCAGGGTACCGAAGAGGAGGTTGAACAACCTCTTAGCCAGAAAGAGCTGAAGAAGCTGCGCCAACTGCTGAAAGGCGGCGCGAAAAGCGGCAAGAAGAAATAAGGCTAATTGAATTTGTGGGCGATGGGCATTAACTCAGTGCCATGCCCCTCACCCTAACCCTCTCCCACAGGGAGAGGGAACCGATCGAGTAAACCTGAAAATTCGGTGATGCACCTTGGATTAGGTGGGCGATCGAGTTAGGTGAGATTACCTCCTTACTTCCAAAAAGCAGGGGCTAATAGCTCCCTCTCCCTGCGGGACATCGGTCGAGTAAACCTGAAAATTCGGTGATGCACCTTGGATTAGGTGGGCGATCGAGTTGGGTGAGATTACCTCCTTACTTCCAAAAAAGCAGGGGCTAATAGCTCCCTCTCCCTTTGGGACATCGGTCGAGTAAACCTGATAATTCGGTGATGCACCTTGGATTAGGTGGGTGATCGAGTTGGTTGAGATTACCTCCTTACTTCCAAAAAGCAGGGGCTAATAGCTCCCTCTCCCTTTGGGAGAGGGTTGGGGTGAGGGGAAATTATTGTCCGTCCAGCCCGCGTATCGGTTTAACCGAAGACCAGGCCCGGCACGAAGGACAATGCCAGTAAAGTGAATGGGCGGTAAAACCGCATTTGTGGCAGCGGTAGCGCGGTTTGGTACGGATCTGCTCGCCCACCATATCCCGTAGCAACAGCAGGCTTTCTTTGGCGCGCCCGTCTTCTGCATCTGCCAGATGATAATCCATCAGGCGATAAAACACGCGCATGGTCGGATGGCGCTGCAACTGGCGATTGATGTACACCTGCACCACATCGCTCCCTTCCCGCTGCTCGATCACTTCCGCCAGCATCAATTCCGCCGTGGCACCGGTATTCTCCGCCACACAACGTTTGAGGAAGTCTGCCCAATCTTGCTGTTGTTGAGGCAAGTGCTGGTAGCATTCCTGCAGCATCGGTAACGCTTCGCTGACCAGCTCCTTGTCTTGATCCAATACGCGCGTCAGGGTTTCTACCGCCTTGGCATACTCCTCTTGCGCCATGAAGATACGCCCAACCATGATCGACACGCGAGCGCACTGTTTATCCGCCGAGGCCGCGCGCTTGAGCAGGCCCATCGCCTTGTCCAGATCGTCGCTGCCCATCGCCTGCAGGGCCAGCTCACAATAAAAATGCGCGATCTCGACGCGCTGCTTTTCCTTACCCAGCTTGACCAGCTTTTCTGCCACTTCGATGGCTTTCTGCCAGTCGCTGGTGGCCTGATGGATCACCAGTAATTGCTGCAGCGCGGAAATACGGAAGTCTTCTTCATTGATTAACTGGCTGAACATGTCCTCGGCGCGGTCATACAACCCGGCGGCCATATAGTCACGCCCCAGTTGCTGTATCGCCAGCAGGCGCTGTTCGAAGGTTAGAGAAGCGCTTTCCATCAAGGCCTGATGGATGCGGATGGCGCGATCGACCTCACCACGAGAACGGAACAGATTGCCCAACGTCAGATGGGCTTCAACGGTATTGCTGTCCTCTTTCAACATGTCGAGAAACAGATCGACCGCTTTATCCTGTTGGTTGGAAAGCAGGAAGTTAACCCCAGCCACGTATTCACGCGACAGGCGGTTGGCTTCCTGTTGTTTATCCTGCTGAGCACTTCTGCGCCCCATGTACCAACCGTACGCGGCAGCTACAGGCAGCAACAGAAACAGCAGCTCTAACATAACAGATTATTCCTTGCTGACTGCGGGCAACGGTGCCGGCTCGACAGGTGCTTCGAGCTGCAGTTCCAGCCTTTTGATTTTCCGCTCTGCACGCCCAAGAGCGATGCGTGTGCGCAGATAAAATAACCCACAAATAATCCACCCCAACACAAAGCCAGCACCAAACAGGGTGGCCAACAGGGTAGATACAGGATATTCGCCCTGAGCAACCAAATAGTTAAACGTCACCACCTGGTCGTTATGCGCGCCCAGCGTGACTGAAGCCACGAAAATCACCAGAACCAGTAAAAAAATCAGTAAATATTTCACATTCTTTCCCGCAATGCCGAGTGAATCGGATGAACTCTACCCTCAAGGCCACAAACCGGAACCCAATACAGGGTTTGCCGCCCACGGGTAATTGCCGCTAAGTGGCGTCCCTATGACTTAAGTTAGCATTTCCCATCGTAGCAGGGAAACCCTGGCAGACGATAAAACCGTAGATCTGCTGGGATATTCAGCAAGAAATGCAGCGCACGAGCAAATTAATGAGAAAGCTTCTCAAAATCACGGGTTTGATAAGATATGGGGGCGAAAGAACAGATTGCAATGCAGGGTAAAAACCAGCGTTGATGCGGCCCCGGGTTGGAGCCGCAATTAGTGACAACGTCACGCTAAGACAGAATCAGCCCCGCGATTAAATCAACTGCCGCGCTGTCGGATAATCGGTAATTAGCACGTCAATGTATCCCCCTTTCAGCGCACCGCGTATGGCGTTAGTTTTATCGACACCACCAGCTAAAGCAACAACATGCGAGCATTCCCGCACCTGGCTCAGTTCCATGCCAATCACCGGGTCTTCTTCTTTACCAAGTACTGGCTCCCCTTGCGCATTGAAATAATGCAGGCAGATGTCCCCAACCGCCCCGCGCTCCGCCAGCGTTTGCAGCATGGCTTCACCGTAGTAGTTGCCCGAATTTTTCAGCAACTGTGAAGGTTCGAGATCGCCAATCCCCACGATAGCCACGTCCACTTCGGCAAACTTGCCGACAACTTCGGCCACGTCTTGGCTGGCAACCAGTTTGGCACGTTCCTCCACTGAGTGTTCGATACTCTGGGAAGGGAGCAACCAAGCCGGGCAATCTAGCTGTGCGGCCAGGTTTTGCGTCAGAATGGTCGCCTGTACGTTACCGTTTGGCCCCACCCCCCCCAACAGTTGAATCACGCCCCGCGCCTTAATGCTTTGTGGGTGAAGCTCGTCGACCATCGCACGAATGGTACTGCTCCAGGAAGATATTCCGACCAGATCGTTCACCCGCAATCGAGTTTCCACGTAGTGCGCAGCGGCACGGCCAATGGCGTGTTTGATTTGCGCCCCGGAAGCGGGCTCATCAACGTCTACCACGATCGCCTGACGAATGCCGTATTGCTTCTCGATGGCCTGTTCCAGGGACAGGAAGATATTGGCGGGTTGGATAACGCTGATCTTCACCACCCCTTCTTTCTGACAGCGCGTGATCGAGCGAGAGACAAACGACTGCGATAGGTTCAACAGCCCGGCAATCTCGGATTGCTTCATGCCGTCGACGTAATATAGCGTCGCGATCTTAACTAATAGCCGTTGTTCATCCTGCTTTGACATAGCGCCTCCTGAGTGACCCCCGTATTTTTATTCAAGTTTGAATGAATAACAAGAAAAGTCACTTTTTGTCGATCATTCGAACGATTTGTGATCGGTTTCGCCTTTTCAACATTTCCCTGAATTCCTCATGGACAGACCGATGGATCGGGCATATCGTTACATTGAATAATAAATCATGCTTGAATATATATTCAATGTGGAGATAACGAATGAAATATACCCTACTGAAAACCTCGCTTCTGGCCGCTCTGCTGGCCACTTCTGCCAGCCTTTACGCCACGGATAAAGGGCTGATCGCCATCATCACCCCTTCACACGATAATCCGTTCTTCAAAGCCGAAGCGGATGGCGCTGCGGCAAAAGCCAAAGAGCTGGGCTACAGCACTCTGGTGGCATCCCATGATGATGATGTGAACAAGCAAAACCAGCTGATCGAAACCGCTATTGCACGCAAAGCAAAAGCCATCATCCTGGATAATGCGGGAGCCGATGCCACTCTCGGGCCATTAGAGAAAGCCAAAGCGGCTGGCGTGCCCGCTTTTCTGATCGACCGTGAAATCAATAAAACCGGCGTCGCCGTGGCACAGATCGTCTCCAATAACTATCAAGGGGCGCAGTTGGGTGCAGAGAAATTTGCCAAGTTACTCAATGGTAAAGGGAAGTACGTCGAGCTTCTGGGTCGCCAGTCCGACACCAACGCCCACGTGCGTTCTCAAGGATATCACGATGTGTTGGACGACTATCCCGACCTGAAAATGGTAGCGCAGCAAACCGCCAACTGGAGCCAGACCGAAGCCTTCAACCGTATGGAAGCCATTTTGCAAACTCAGCCTGATATTGTCGGCGTCATCTCCGGCAACGACACCATGGCACTGGGTGCAGAAGCCGCGCTGAAAGCCGCCGGTAAAACCAACGTTATCGTGGTGGGGTTTGACGGCAGTGACTATGTCCGCGATTCCATCATTGCTAAAAGCAATATCAAAGCCACCGTGCTGCAACCGGGTTGGCAACAGGCGCAGATGGCGGTCGTGCAGGCAGACTATTTCTTGCAAAACGGTAAAGCGAAGGAGCAGGAAAAACAGCTTATGGACTGCGTCCTCATCGATGAAAACAACGCATCGAAGCTGAAAACCTTCAACCTGACCAAATGATCCCGGAGGGGCTATGTCGTTAAAACAATGGGGTGTTGGACTCTTGTGCTGTAGCACCCTGTTGCTGACTGCCTGCCGGGTGGTCGATCTGGATGAGTCTGGCAACCCTGTAATTCCGCCAGATCCCAACGCGAAAGTCAGTTTCGCCAACCAGACGCCCGCGCAGATAGCGCAACAAACCTGGAACGATAGAGTCATGACTCAAGCACGTAATCATGCCCTTGAGGCCAGTGCCTTAAGTGACCGAGCTACCGGCACGAAAGATGAGAGTGTGTTTGTCAAAGCCCAGAGCAACGTGGAGAAAGTCGATCTCAGCAACCCGCGGGAACATACCCTGACCTTTAAGCTGAATAACCAGTCCGTAGTAGTGCAAGTTGGCCCGGTCATGCGTGGCAACGCGATTCGTGACGCCGCAGGCTTTAAGTTCGAAGACTTCACCAACCAGGTGCAGTTTGCCCAGCTTGCCAAAGCCTATAACCGGGAAGCCGCCAAGCAACTGCCTGCCGTCGACGAAAGCTGGCGTCAGAAACCGGTGACTATCCTAATGGCTGTCACGCTCAACAATGGCGCCATCAGTGAAGCTATCGCGCTCGATTTACAGCAGGGGGCACCATGATAGAACAAGATCCTATCGTCTTGCGTACCCGAGGTATTTCGATGCTGTTCCCCGGCACGGTGGCGCTAGACAATGTTGATTACAACGTTTGGCGTGGCAAGGTCAACGTCATCATCGGTGAGAACGGTGCCGGCAAATCAACCTTGATGAAGATCCTCGCCGGTGTGCAGCAACCCAGCTTGGGTGAGATCCAGCTAAACGGGGAAACCGTGCAATTTGCCAACACTCGTGAAGCGGCAGCGCTGGGGATCGGTATGGTTCATCAGGAGTTGAACCTGTTTGAAAACCTCTCGGTATCCGAGAATATTTTTCTTGGCCGAGAACTTCAGCACGGTATCAGCCCCATCGATGAGACCACACAGCAGCTGCGTACCGCTGAGCTATTAACCAGACTTGATCAGCCGATCTCACCGAAAGAGTTGGTCGCCAATCTCAAGGTTGGGCAACAGCAGTTGGTCGAGATTGCCAAAGCGTTGGCCGAAGACGCGGATATTTTGATTCTGGACGAACCGACATCGGCATTAAGCAAAACCGAAGTGGACATCCTGTTTCGCGTTATCCGCGAACTGACCCGCCAGGGCGTGTCGATCATTTATATCTCTCATCGCCTGGAAGAGCTGATGGCGATTGGCGATGTCATCACCATTCTGCGCGACGGCAAGTTTCAAGCCGAGGCCCAGGTCAGTGACATTGACGTGCCGTGGATCGTGCGGGAAATGTTGGGCAGTGAACCGGTATCGAGCTTTCTCCAGCCAGGCCGCCAGTTTGGTGCCCCTATTCTTGAAGCGGAACATCTCACCTGCGTCAATGCCGCCGGAAATGCCGTGGTGGACGACGTGAGTTTTCAGGTACGGGCCGGGGAAATTGTCGGCATTTATGGGTTGATGGGCGCCGGGCGTACCGAGCTGTTCGAGTGTCTTCTGGGTACTCAACGCAATTATCTTGGCAAGCTGTGGCTTGACAGCAAGCCGGTTCCAGCCCGCCTCTCCACCGCCGAGCGCATTCGTATGGGGATGAGTCTGGTCCCAGAAGATCGCAAACGTACCGGCATTTTCCCCATCTCTTCGGTCGCCAACAACCTGACCATCGCCAGCTTATGGCGGCGGCTACAGCGCGGTTTGGCCATTTCGCGCGCGGATGAAACCGCCGTTGTAGCGAGCACCATCGGCAACCTGTCGATCAAAGTCTCGTCACCGGAGGTGGAGATCCAGGCGCTGAGCGGTGGCAATCAGCAGAAAGTGGTGATTGGCCGCTCGCTGCTGACTAACCCAAAGTTATTGCTACTGGATGAACCGACACGCGGTATTGATGTGGGCGCCAAAGCCGATGTCTTTCGCATGATGGTGCAACTTTCAGAGCAAGGCATTGCGGTCGTCTTTTCCACCTCGGATCTGAAAGAGATTATGGCGGTGTCAGACCGCATCCTGGTGATGTCCGTAGGTAAAGTAACCGCTGATATTGCCCGTGAACAGGCCGAAGAGTCGGCGTTGGTTTCCGCTAGTGCACAAGGGTTTTAATATGAAAACGAATGATACCATCGCGCTCACCGTCAGGCCGTCCCCGCTATTCGGTTCGCGTGAAAACCTGTTACTCCTGCTGTTGAAACTACGCACCTTTATCGCGCTGTTTCTGATCGTGGGTTTCTTTGCCGCCATGGTACCGGGCTTTCTTGCTGCGGGTAGCATGGTGATCATGATCAAGCACATTGCCATCAACGCCTTCCTGGCGCTGGGCATTACCTTTGTCATTATCACCGCCGGTATCGATCTCTCTATCGGCGCCACGCTCGGCCTGTGCGGCATGATCGCGGGTTGGCTAATCACCAAGGGCATTGTCCTGCCGATGTTCGGTATCGCCATTTTCCCCAGCGTCTGGGTGGTTGTTCCGGTGGTGCTGGTGATTGGCGGGCTGATTGGCTCGGTTAACGGCTGGATTATTACCCGTTACAACGTCGCCCCCTTTATCTGCACGCTCGGCACCATGTACATCCTGCGAGGCGCCGCGATGCTGACTTCTGGCGGCGAAACCTTCCCAGGGCTGTCCGGCAATCCTCAGTTGGGTAATACCGGCTTCGATCTCATTGGGTCCGGCACGCTATTCGGTATTCCGTGGGCTATCTGGATCATGATCGTGCTGGCCATTGTCATCGCCTACGTCGCACGCCGTCTGCCTTTTGGCCGGCACGTCTACGCGATAGGAGATAACGAACGAGCCGCCGAGCTTTCCGGTGTCAAAGTGCGGCAGGTCAAAGTCTGGGTTTATACCTTGTCAGGCTTCTGCGCCGCTATCGCCGGGATCGTCGTCTCCGCCCAGTTGGTTGCCAGCCACCCGGCAAATGGGACTGCCTTTGAGATGAATGCCATCGCCGCCGTGGTCCTGGGTGGCACCTCCCTGGCAGGTGGACGAGGCACCATCCTCGGTACGCTGGTCGGCGCCTTTGTCATTGGTTTCCTGGCCGACGGATTGGTGATGATGGGCGTAAGTGAGTTCTGGCAAATGGTGATCAAGGGCATCGTGATCATCGTCGCGGTCATCATTGACCAAATGCAAAACCGTATGCAGCAGAAGGCGGCCGTGGTCGCTCAGAAAACGTTAATGGAAGGCGCTGGAAAGGTGTAGGACGTCACTATGTCTGTTTATCAGCGATTTTTTTTGCCCCTCCTGAATATATATTCAATTATGATTTTTAATGCAGAGGTAACACTATGAATCCGTTCTCACTGTCCGTTACGGATCTCGAAAAAACCGCGCGAGCCATCCGTCGACGCATCATTGTGCTCAATGCCAATAGCCCGGCGGGTGGGCATACCGGAGCCGATCTGTCACAGGTTGAAATTCTGACGGCGCTCTATTTTCGGGTAATGAACTGTTCCCCCGAGCTGGTTAACAGCGATGAGAGGGACATCTACATCCAGTCAAAAGGCCATGCGGCTGGCGGTTATTACTGCGTGCTGGCCGAAGCAGGTTTCATCCCGCCAGAGTGGCTGCCGACCTATCAGCACGCCGATTCGCATCTGCCGGGGCATCCGGTGAAACATAAAACCCCCGGGGTTGAGCTGAACACCGGAGCCCTGGGGCATGGCTTACCCGTCGCGGTAGGTATCGCTTTGGCAGCAAAACGTAGCAACAGCAAGCGCCGGGTCTTTGTGGTCACCGGTGATGGTGAACTGGCCGAAGGTAGCAACTGGGAGGCCGCGCTGGTCGCCGCCCACTATCAGCTCGACAACCTGATCATCATCAATGATAAAAACAATCTGCAACTAGCGGGCGCGACCAAAGACATCCTCAATACCGATCCACTGGATGAGAAATGGCGGGCGTTTGGTCTGGCTGTGACGCAATGCCGTGGTAACGACATGCAGGACGTAGTCACTACGTTGGAAGGATTACAACCCCAGGGGAAACCCCAGGTCGTGATCGCCAATACTACCAAAGGCGCGGGCATCTCCTTTATACAGGGGCGCGCAGAATGGCATCACCGGATACCTAAAGGTGACGAAGTAGAACTGGCCCTGGAGGAACTGAAAGATGAGTAATAGCGAACACCTGGCCACCGTGATGGTGAATGCCTTTATAGACGCCGTTAACCGCGGCATAGATCTGGTGCCAGTAGTGGCAGACTCAACCTCTACGGCAAAAATATCGCCGTTTGTGAAACAGTTTCCCGACAGATTGGTTAACGTTGGTATTGCAGAGCAGACACTGGTCGGCACGGCTGTCGGTCTGTCTATGGGCGGTAAAATTGCCGTTACCTGCAACGCTGCCCCCTTCCTGATTTCACGGGCTAACGAGCAGATCAAAGTGGATGTTTGCTACAACAACAGCAACGTCAAACTGTTCGGGCTTAATTCTGGGGCCAGTTATGGCCCGCTGGCCAGTACCCATCACAGTATTGATGACATTGCCGTGTTGCGCGGTTTCGGCAACATCGAGATTTATGCCCCTTCCTGCCCGGTGGAATGCCGTCAGATCATTGACTACGCTTTGCAACATGTCGGGCCGGTGTATATCCGCCTTGATGGTAAGTCTCTGCCTGAGTTACACGACGAGAATTATCATTTTACGCCAGGTGCCATCGACGTGTTGCGCGAGGGTGCGGACGTTGCATTGGTGGCCATGGGCTCAACGGTGTATGAAATCGTCAACGCCGCTGCACAGCTTGCCGACCGTGGCATTAGCGCAGCCGTGATTAACGTCCCCTCCATCCGCCCTTGTGACACCGCACAGCTTTTGGCCATCCTGCAAAAATCCCGCCACGTCATTACCGTTGAAGAGCACAACATCAACGGCGGTGTCGGGAGCCTGGTGGCTGAAGTGCTGGCAGAAGCGGGCTGCGCGATACCCCTGATCAGGCTTGGTATCGCTGACGGTGGCTACGCTATTGCCGCAGGCCGCGAGGATATGCGAGCCCATCACGGTATTGATGCGGCAGGTGTGATACGAAACGCAACGGTGCTTTGTAAAGGAGCATAACCATGTCCAGCCCGATTATTCTGGCTATTGATGAAGGTACTACTAATGCCAAGGTGGTCGCGGTAGATCGCCATGGGCAGATAGTCGCCCGTTGTAGCGTGGGTGTGGCGATGAACCATCCACTCCCGGGCCTGGCCGAACAGGATCCGCTAGCCATCTGGCAAGCCGTTTGCCAAGCACTTGGGGGTTGCCTGCGACAGTTGGGCACGGTGACGGTAGCCGGGATCGCCATCAGTAACCAGCGTGAATCCGTGCTGGTATGGCAGCGTTTGGACGGCAAGCCGCTGACGCCCGTCGTCAGTTGGCAGGACCGGCGATCGGAAACCTATTGTCGAACACTGTGCTCTCAGGGTTACAGTGAACTGATCACTCGGCTTACCGGTTTGCCTGTAGACCCTCTGTTCCCGGCCGCCAAGATCCGAGCCTTGTTAGCGGGGATCCCCGACGGTATGCGGCGGGCTGAGCAGGGTGAGCTATGCATCGGTACTCTCGACAGTTGGCTGAACTGGCAGCTAACCGCTGGCCGTTCGTTTACCACCGACTACTCCAATGCAGCCCGTACCCAGTTGTTCAATATTTATCGAGCCCAATGGGATAATGAACTGCTGGCCCTGTTTGGTATACCGCAAGCCGCATTGGCACAGGTCCGCCCTTCTTCCTCTCTCCACGGCGAAGTGCAGATTGCCGACATTGCGGGATTACCGGTTGGTACCCCCATCCTGGCGCTGATTGGTGACTCTCACGCCGCGCTTTACGCGCAACAAAACGCCTGTGGCCAGGTGGTAAAAGCCACTTATGGCACCGGTTCATCGTTAATGTACTCATTAGCCGAACCGGTCAATCGTGATACCCCGCTAAGCACCACCCTAGCCTGGCACGACGGCAGGCTGAATTACGCGCTGGAGGGCAACATTACCCATACCGGCTCGGGTGCGGCCTGGTTAGGGGGAATGTTGGGCGTCAACGATCCGCTGCAATTAACGGCCATGGCGCAATCGGTGGAAAACAACCAAGGCGTGTATTACGTCCCGGCCCTCTCTGGGTTAGGGGCACCTTGGTGGGATATCCAGGCACGTGGCATGGTTTGTGGCCTGACGGATGCTGCCACGCCCGCCGTATTGGCCCGTGCCGCACTGGAATCCGTGGTGTACCAAATTGCCGACGTCTTCTTCGCCATGGAGCAAGCCTGTGGCAAACCACTGGAGACCCTGAGCGTTGACGGCAGCGCCACCAAAAACCGCTGGTTGATGCAACTGCAGGCCGATGTTTTGCAACGTCCATTGGTCATTCACTCCGCCACCGAGGTTTCAGCTTTGGGAGCCTCACTGTTGGCGGGTAAATTCATCGGCTGGTGGCAAGACGGGGAAACCTTGGCAGAACTGGCAAACGGTGGCGAACGTCTATTGCCACAAAGCGGTCGGCAACAAACCATGCAAGACAACTATAAACAGTGGCTAGAAGCCGTGGCGCGCTGCCGCTTTCAGCCCAAATAACCTGATATTGGAGTGATGTCATGTCTCGTATTCCACAACAATTAACGTTTGGCGTAATCATTGGCAACCGTGGGTTTTTCCCGAGTTATTTAGTCGCAGAGGCTCGCAAACAGGCTGAAGCCCTGTTCTCCCGCCAGGGGATCAACACCATCATGTTAACCGACGGACAGACGCATCTGGGAGGTGTAGAAACCCGCCAGGATGCCAAAGTCTGTGCCGAACTTTTCCGCCAGCATCGCGATGCTATCCACGGAGTGGTTATCCTGCTACCCAACTTCGGCGATGAAAAGGCCGTCGCGGAAACCCTGCGTTTATCCGGTCTGGACGTTCCGGTGTTAATCCAGGCGCAAGAAGATAATCTTGATAAGATGGGCCTGGCGACCCGCCGCGATAGCTTCTGCGGCAAGATCTCACTGTGCAACAACCTGCGCCAATACGGCATTCCCTTTACGCTAACCACACAACATGTCTGCGCATTGAATAGCGAGATTTTTGCCGCCGATCTGCAACGTTTCGCTCAGATCTGCCGCGTCGTGAAATCCATGCAAGGCGTGCGCATCGGCGCGATAGGCGCACGTCCTGCCAGCTTTAATACCGTCCGCTACAGCGAAAAGCTGCTGGAGAAGATGGGCGTGGCGGTAGAAACCCTCGATCTGTCTGAAATATTCACCCGCATTAAGCACATCAGTGACAGCGATCTGCGAGTACAGGAAAAACTTGAGCTGTTGGTGGAGAATGCGGACGCCAAAGGCATTCCCAGCGACAAGCTCAACACCATGGCCAAATTGTTCGTGGTGATCAGCGAATGGGTGGCGGCGAATGATATTGATACCACCGCAATCCAGTGCTGGACCTCGTTGCAGGAAAATCTGGGGATCAACGTTTGTTCGATCATGAGCGTGATGTCCGGGCAGTTAATGCCTAGCGCCTGTGAAGTGGATGTCATGGGCGCACTTTCCATGTACGCGTTGGCCAGTGCTTCGTTGAATCCGGCCTCAATTGCCGACTGGAACAATAACTTCGGCGACGACCGTAACAAATGTGTGCTGTTCCACTGCGGTAACTTTGCCAGCAGCAGCCTTGAATCACCGGCGATGGGCACCGCCGATATCATCGGCACCACGGTCGGTAAAGAAAATACCTGTGGTGCCGTGCATGGCAGGATGAAAAGCGGCCCGCTCACCTATTTCCGTCTGTCATCCGATGATTTTACCGGCGAAGTCAAAGCCTACGTGGGCGAAGGCCAATCGGTGGACGATCCTCTCGATACCGTAGGCTGTCGTGCCGTTATTGAAGTACCGCATCTCGAAAATCTGCTGGCGTGGATCTGCAACAATGGTTTTGAACATCATGTGGCAATGAATCATTCGGCAACCGGTGCGGTGCTACATGAGGCATTCAACAAATATCTGGGCGTAAATTGTTATCAGCATCGCTAATCAAGTAATCAATACAGGTGCCTGAATACAGGCACCTGAAAATTACTGCTCGCGTTCTCGCTCGCCGATTTCCTGCTGCTCCTGCGGTGGAATGGTAAGTGGCCCAAACCAACGCTGAGTCAGCCAACTGGCCAGGGTAACCAGCAGCCAGCTAATGACAATCGCCATCGCCAGATCCCGCGGCCAATGCATACCGAGCATCAGGCGGCTCGCCATCACGCCAAACGCCCAAATCATCAACACCGCTACGGTTTTATAATGCCGCCGCGGCCACAACAGCCCGACCCCCAGCAATGCCCACATAGCGGCAAACATCGTGTGGCCTGAAGGGAACGAGAAGCCGGTTTCAAACTGCCAGTGTTTGCTCAACCATTCAGGCACCAGCGCCTGGTCCAGCAACTGCTCTTTGACCAGAGCGCTACGTTGCTTCCTGTCCAACGAGTAGAAGTATTTTTCATCAATCTGATGGGTCGACTCCAGCCACACGACAAACGGCCGCGGTGCCTGGACCTGCTCTTTGATGGAAGATTTGACCGCCTGGCCAATCCCGATCGCCGCAGACAACAGGATGAACAACCCCACCGCCGGTTTCAGCCGAAAACGCAGACACCACAGAAACCAGGCCGACAGGATCAGGCTAGTGAGGATACCCCAGGGCGCAGTGACAGTCTCCGTCACCCAGAACAGCGCTTTTAACAGGCCGTCATTACCACCGGGTTGCCAGTGCCAGCCAAAAAGCCAGACCGCCAGCGGCAACAACATCAGCACAATCGCTCCGCCCGCCGTGCGTTTTGCTATCTTTAACATCCCATTATCCTTCCACTGTGGTTAACCCGCAGTGTAACAATCTTGCGAACTCAGCAAAACAAGAGAAATTAGATAGATAACTGGCCTATTGCAACAATAGGAGCGGTAAAACGCCATATGCTGCTTTGCTGAGCACCGCTCGGCGACAAGTTATGGCAAAATAGCCGGTAAAGAATGAAATAGCGATCGTCGCCGTCTGTTTTAATGCTGGTCAGTCCCCTGTTCCAGTCGTAGGATGCACGCAGCGATTTGACAGGTAGTGTTTTTGGAGAGTGACATGCAGCTTAAACGTGTGGCGGAAGCCAAACTGCCAACACCATGGGGTGATTTTCTGATGGTGGGGTTCGAAGAACTGGCCACCGGGCAGGATCATCTGGCACTGGTTTTCGGCGATATTACCGGTGAAACACCGGTCCTCTCACGGGTTCATTCCGAATGTCTGACCGGTGATGCGCTGTTCAGCCTGCGCTGTGACTGCGGTTTTCAACTGGAAGCCGCATTGGAACAGATCGCCGAGGAAGGCCGTGGCATTCTGCTGTATCACCGCCAGGAAGGCCGTAATATCGGTCTGTTGAACAAGATACGCGCCTATGCCTTGCAGGATAAAGGGGCGGATACGGTGGAAGCCAACCATCAGCTAGGCTTTGCCGCCGATGAGCGAGACTTCACCCTGTGCGCCGATATGTTCAAACTGCTGGGGGTAGATGCGGTGCGCCTGCTGACCAATAACCCGAAGAAGGTCGAGATCCTGAGCGAAGCGGGCATTAATATCTCCGAGCGCGTGCCGTTGATCGTTGGCCGTAATCCGAAGAACGAACGTTATCTGGCCACCAAGGCCGCTAAAATGGGCCACTTGCTGGACAAAAAATAAGAATAAGGGCGCCTTTTGGCGCCCTCGTTTTCTCTACAGCATTTTACGGATAACGTAGTGCAGGATGCCATCGTTCTGGTAATAAGTCAGCTCATTGCCGGTATCAATGCGGCAACGGGTGTTCACCACCACCTGCCGGCCATCGGCATAGGTGATATTGACCGGTACCGTCTGGCCGGGTTGCAACGCCTGCAAACCACTCACGTCGATCAGTTCCTCCCCCGTCAAACCCAGCGTTTTGCGCGTTATACCCTGCGGGAATTCCAGCGGCAAGATACCCATACCGATAAGGTTGGAACGGTGGATGCGCTCAAAGGATTCGGCGATCACCACTCGCACCCCCAATAAACGCGGGCCTTTGGCTGCCCAGTCACGGCTGGAGCCGGAGCCATACTCTTTACCAGCGATCACCGCCAGTGGCACCTGCTCCTGCTGATACTGCATGGCGGCATCATAGATCGCCATCTGATTCTGCGAAGGCAGATGGCGGGTATAGCCGCCCTCCACACCCGGAACCATTTCGTTACGGATACGGATGTTGGCGAAGGTGCCCCGCATCATCACTTCATGGTTACCGCGGCGCGAACCGTAAGAGTTGAACTCTTTCACCTCGACACCACGTTCACTCAGGTAGCGCCCCGCCGGGCTGTCACGCTTGATGTTGCCCGCAGGCGAGATATGGTCAGTGGTCACCGAGTCTGCCAGGATTGCCAGAATACGCGCGCCGTGAATGTCCTGCACCGGATCCGGTTGCGCTTTCATGGTACTGAAGAATGGCGGATGGCGAATATAGGTAGAGTCAGCTTGCCATTCGTAGGTCGCGGAACCGGTCACCTGGATCGCTTGCCAACTGGCGTCGCCATCAAACACGGCACCGTATTCCTTATGGAACATTTCGGTGCTGACCTCGGCCACGGCTTGGGCAATCTCCTGGCTGGTAGGCCAGATATCCTTCAGATAAACCGGTTTCCCGTCGCGACCTACGCCCAACGCATCTTTGGTCAGATCAACCTTCATGTTACCTGCCAGCGCATAGGCAACCACCAGTGGCGGCGAAGCCAGCCAGTTGGTTTTTACCAGCGGGTGGATACGCCCTTCAAAGTTACGGTTACCGGACAGCACAGCGCCTACGGTAAGATCCCCTTCCTTGATCGCTTGCTCAATCGGCTCGGGCAACGGGCCAGAGTTACCAATACAGGTCGTACAACCGTAGCCAACCAGGTTAAAGCCCAATTGCTCCAGATACGGCGTCAGTTTGGCGCGGTCAAAGTATTCGGTCACCACCTTGGAACCCGGTGCCAGTGAGGTTTTCACCCAAGGCTTGGTCTTCAAACCCTTTTCAACGGCTTTTTTGGCCAACAGGCCAGCGGCCATCATCACGCTCGGGTTGGAGGTGTTGGTACAGGAGGTAATGGCTGCGATCACCACCGCGCCGGTATTTAGCTCCAAGCTTTTGCCACCCAGCGTGAAACTTTTCACTTCCTGCTTATCTTTTTGACCGCCAATCTCCAACTCGGTCGCGGCGGTGAATGCGGTTGGCACCTGCGGTAGCGCGACGCGGTCCTGCGGGCGTTTCGGCCCTGCCAGGCTGGCCTCAACCGTTGACATATCCAGCGACAGCGTGCTGGTAAACACCGGTTCATCGCCTGGATTACGCCACATCCCCTGTGCCTTGGCATAGGCTTCCACCAATGCGATCTGCTCAGCGCTACGGCCACTTAACTGCAGGTAGCCCAACGTCACGTCATCCACCGGGAAGAAGCCACAGGTTGCCCCGAACTCTGGCGACATGTTGGCAATGGTTGCCCGATCCGCCAACGGCAAATCAGCCAGTCCATCACCATAAAACTCAACAAACTTGCCGACGACGCCGTGCTTACGCAGCATTTGGGTGACGGTCAGCACCAGGTCGGTGGCCGTAATACCCTCGGATAACTTACCGCTGAGTTTAAAACCCACCACATCCGGGATCAGCATGGAGACTGGCTGGCCCAGCATGGCAGCTTCGGCCTCAATACCGCCAACGCCCCAGCCTAGGATACCAAGACCGTTAATCATAGTGGTGTGGGAGTCGGTCCCCACCAGGGTATCGGGGTAAGCAATGCGTTGGCCATTCTCTTCGGTATGCCAAACGGTTTGCCCCAGATACTCCAGGTTTACCTGATGGCAGATGCCGGTGCCGGGTGGCACCACGCGGAAGCGGTTGAAGGCCTTTTGCCCCCAGCGCAGGAAGGTGTAGCGTTCGTGGTTACGCTCCATTTCGATACGCACGTTTTCGCCAAAGGCGTCATCGTCGCCAAACTCATCGACAGTGACCGAGTGGTCAATAACCAGATCGACCGGTGACAGCGGATTCACCTGATCGACGTTCCCTCCCAGGCGCAGAACTGCCTCACGCATTGCCGCCAAATCCACCACGGCAGGCACACCGGTGAAGTCCTGCATCAACACCCGCGCCGGGCGATAAGCAATTTCGCGATCGGCATGGCCGGTTTGCAACCAACCTACGATCGCCTTCAGATCGTCAACCTGTACCGTATCACCATCCACATGGCGCAACAGGTTTTCCAGTAACACTTTCATCGATTTCGGCAGCCGGTCAATATCCCCTAACTGTCTGGCCGCCAGTGGCAAACTGTAATAGTGATACTCACTACCCAGTGCTACCAGCTTATCCATACTCGTTTTACGAAGATCGGACGACATAGCTCCTCCATTTTTTATTATGTCAAAACAGGGTGATTTCTGAGGTGTTATTTAAAGATAACACAAACGCCATGTAACGTTTTGATAACAACACGTATTGATCATAACGATAGGCAAGAGCAATCAAAGGCGGGAAGCTACAGGTAGGTCAATGAGTTAGCAGGTATCAGATAGTGAAAAACCGCCCTTCGGCGGTTTAAATGATTTAATGCGGTTCAAGTTAACGGCCTATTTGGTCGGCAGTTTGATGTCCTTGAACATGGCTTCGATCTCGTCATTAGTGCGTAAAGCCACAGCGGTATCGACCACGTCGCGCGTCAGATGCGGTGCGAAACGCTGGATAAAGTCGTACATATAGCTGCGCAGGAAGGTACTGCGGCGGAAACCGATCTTGGTGGTGCTATAGGTGAAGATATCGCGGGCATCCACCATCACCAAATCCGGATCCTGTACCGGATCGACCGCCATGCTGGCGATCACGCCAACACCCAGCCCCAGGCGTACATAAGTCTTGATCACGTCAGCATCGGTGGCGGTAAACACGATGCGCGGCGTCAACCCCGCCCGGTTAAACGCCGTATCCAGCTCCGAGCGCCCCGTAAAGCCGAAGGTATAGGTGACGATAGGATACTCTGCCAGTTCTTCAATGGTGATGTGGCTCTTGCCCGCTAAAGGATGATCGGGTTTCACTACTACCGCCCGGTTCCAGTGGTAGCACGGCAGCATGATTAAATCGTCATACAGGTGCAGCGCTTCGGTAGCGATGGCAAAGTCTGCAGAGCCTTTGGAAACCGCTTCGGCAATCTGCGTTGGCGAGCCCTGGTGCATATGCAGCGACACGCGCGGGTAACGCTCGATAAAGCCTTTAATCACATTGGGCAAGGCATAGCGTGCCTGGGTATGGGTGGTTGCCACATACAGCGAGCCTTTGTCCGGGTAAGTATGTTCCCCGGCAACGGCCTTGATGGCCTCCACTTTGGACAGCACTTCGCGAGCAATGCGGATAATTTCCTGGCCAGCAGGCGTCACCTGGGTAAGGTGCTTGCCGCTACGGGCGAAAATCTGGATGCCTAGCTCATCCTCCAGCATCCTCACCTGCTTGCTGATACCCGGTTGCGAGGTATAGAGACCTTCAGCCGTGGAAGAGACGTTGAGGTTATGATTCACCACTTCTACGATGTAACGAAGCTGCTGCAATTTCATATTTGAATACCATCCTAGGTTAAAACACTGCGGCCTGCCGCAGCCAGGTATCTCGGTGTTGCCCCGGTATGCTTAATTCTCACAAGCCTTAAACACAGTGATTTCGCCCAGATGCTGATGAAAACGCCGTTGCTAATAAGCTTTAATCATAAAAAACGTTTTTATATAACCATTATATCATGTCGCGCTACCAAGTATAGAGCCGCTTCACAAGATGATAACGATCTTTTCGCATGATTATCAACGCCGAGCCTTGCCGATAAAAATAAGAAAAAGCAGAGAAGAATAGATCCGCCAGCCGATTTTCGCCAATAAAAAACCAGCTCAGTGAGCTGGTTTTTTTGGTGCTGCCTTGCAGCCGGGTTACTTCTTGCCTTCAACCCATTTGCCATCAACGAAGAATGCGGACCAGCCGGTGGCCTTGCCGTCTTTCTCTGATGAGACATACTGCTGCTTGGTTTTACGGCTGAAGCGCACCATCGTCTTGTTGCCTTCGGGATCGGCCACCGGCGCATCGGCCAGATAGCTCAATTTCTCCGGCAAACGATCTTTGAAGCGCAGCAACTCTTCCACTAACGGCGCACGGGTTTCGCGCGATTTAGGGAAGGTGTTGGCCGCCAGGAACACGCCTGCCGCCCCATCACGCAACACAAAGTAGGCGTCCGATTTCTCGCACGGCAACTCAGGCAGCGGGACCGGATCCTCTTTCGGCGGCGCAACTTCACCGCTGCGCAGGATCTTACGGGTGTTCTTGCAGTTTTCGTTGGTGCAGCCCATGTACTTACCAAAGCGCCCCATTTTCAGGTGCATTTCGGAACCACATTTCTCACACTCAACGATCGGGCCGTCGTAACCTTTCAGGCGGAATTCGCCCTGCTCGATTTCGTAGCCGTCACAAGCCGGGTTGTTACCGCACACGTGCAGCTTGCGCTGGTTGTCGATCAGGTAGCTGTCCATCGCGGTGCCGCACTTCTGGCAGCGCTTACGGGCACGCAGGGCGTTGGTTTCTGCATCATCCCCTTCCAGGATGTTCAGCACTTCCGCTTCCGGCACCAGGTTGATGGTGGTTTTGCAGCGCTCTTTCGGCGTCAACGCATAACCGGAACAACCAAGGAACACGCCGGTACTGGCGGTGCGGATGCCCATCTTGCGGCCACAGGTCGGGCAGTCAATGCTGGTCATCACCATCTGGTTCGGGCGCATACCGCCCTCTTCAGGGTCTTTCTCGGCGGTTTCCAACTGCTCGCTGAATTCGGCAAAGAATTCGTCCAGCACTGCTTTCCATTCCGCCTGATTGTTGGCGACCTGGTCCAGGCCATTTTCCATGCGTGCGGTGAAGTCGTAATTCATCAGCTCACGGAAGTTTTCTTCCAGGCGATCGGTGACGATCTCACCCATTTTTTCCGCGTAGAACCGGCGGCTCTCTACCCGCACATAACCACGATCCTGAATGGTCGAGATGATCGAGGCGTAGGTAGATGGACGGCCAATTCCGCGTTTTTCCAACTCTTTAACCAGTGAAGCTTCACTGTAACGTGCCGGTGGCTTGGTAAAGTGCTGGCTCGGGATCAGCTTTTGCAGATCCAGCTCGCTGCCCACTTCCACAAACGGCAGAGTGCGATCTTCATCGCCCTTACGCAGCGCAGGCATCACCTTGGTCCAGCCATCGAAACGCAGAGTACGACCTTTGGCACGCAGCAGGAAGTCGTCGGCTTTCACCGTCAGCGTGGTGGAGTCGTATTGCGCTGGTGTCATCTGACAGGCGACAAACTGACGCCAGATCAGCTGATACAGTTTCTGCGCATCCGCTTCCATATCTTTCAACTGTTCAGCCAATACGCTGACATCGGAAGGACGGATCGCTTCGTGCGCTTCCTGAGAGTTTTCTTTGCTGCTGTATTGGTTAGGCGCCTTCGGCAGGTACTTGTCGCCGAAGTTGTCACCGATATAACCGCGCACCATGTTGACCGCATCCTGGCTCAGGTTGGTGGAGTCGGTACGCATGTAGGTGATATGACCGGCTTCATACAAACGCTGCGCCATCATCATGGTTTTCTTCACGCCGAAGCTCAGGCGGGTACTGGCAGCCTGTTGCAGCGTGGAGGTGATGAATGGTGCACCCGGTTTGCTGCTGGTTGGCTTGTCTTCACGATCCAGCACCGTATAACGGGCTTTTTCCAGCAGGTTAAGCGCGGCATGGGTCTGCTCACGGTTAACCGGTTTGAACGGCTTATCGTGGGCATGGGTGACTTCCATCTGCAGCGCGATTTCGCCTTTCGCCAGCAGATCGGCATGCAGTTCCCAGTACTCTTCGGGTACGAACGCCTTGATGTCGCGCTCACGCTCCACCACCAGCCGTACCGCAACGGACTGCACCCTGCCAGCGGACAGGCCACGAGCAATTTTTTTCCACAGCAGTGGCGACACCATGTAGCCCACTACGCGGTCCATAAAGCGACGCGCCTGCTGTGCGTTGACACGATCGATATTCAGCTCGCCTGGCGCTTGGAACGCCTGCTGGATCGCGTTTTTGGTGATTTCGTTAAACACCACGCGGCTAAAGCGCTTGTCGTCACCACCGATCACTTCCCGCAGGTGCCAGGCGATGGCTTCCCCTTCGCGGTCAAGGTCGGTTGCGAGGTAAATGTGGTCAGCATTTTCGGCTAACGACTTTAACTCGGCGACCACTTTTTCCTTACCGGGCAAAATCTCATATTGCGCTTCCCACCCGTGGTAAGGATCGACGCCCATGCGATTGACCAGCGCGGTCTTTTCATCTTTCTTGACTTTCTTTTTGGCTTTGTCTTTGGTTTTGTCTTCGGTTGACTCAGCGCTCTTTTTGCTAGCTGAGCCACTGGTCGGCAAATCACGGATATGACCGACGCTGGACTTCACCACGTAGTCATTACCTAAATATTTATTAATAGTTTTGGCTTTTGCCGGGGACTCAACTATTACGAGAGCTTTGCCCATAATTACCTTTACCTGAATTTAATACTTCTAAAAAGAAGCCATTTGTCTCGCCGTACCGCGGCAATTCGTATCTCTTATTTATATTGCGGTACTCTGGCAAGAGATCAACCTGTTTTTTTCTAATGGTTGCCTAACTGGTCAACCTGAACGCATTTAGCCAGCCTAACCTGTTCACGCCGAACCCCAGAGGCCAGGCCAGCTATGACCTGCGTTGAGCGTAAACAAATCCTTCCACCGGAAGCCGCAAAATCCCACACTCTACCTGATAACAAACGCGACGCAACTTAATTAGCGCGGAAAACCTCATTTCACCTCGGACGGTCAAATCACTGGCCGTCCAGACGGCAATTAAACCTTAGCTGGTTTGCGGACAAACGCGAACCCGCGCTAGAATACGTTCAGAATTTTCGCTTGCAGGAGAAATAAATGCGTAACAACACTCAACCCATCGAACGAGCAGATCTGCTTACTGAAGCAAATAACATCATCCGCCAACACGAAGATTATATGCACGGCATGGTGGCCACCGACGTTGAGCAGAAAGGCAGCGTGTTGGTTTTCCGCGGCGAGTTCTTTTTAGATCCCGAGGGGCTGCCAACGGCAAAAACCACCGCCGTATTTAATATGTTTAAGCACCTGGCCCATGTGCTTTCCGAGAAATATCATCTGGTGGGTTAACCATTAAAAACGGGGCCATCTGGCCCCGTGTAATCATAGCCTTGCTGGCTTACAACAGCGGTTTCTCACCGCGTTGCCACCAGCGTAACAGCAGACGATCGGCGCTCTCCGCCGCACTGCCGGTAAAGCGGTCGATCAGGCGTTTACGGCGAGCATAGCGCACCCCTACCACCTCATGATTTTCCATCTCGGCAATCAGCAGATCGTCACTGGTGCCGACCGCGTCAACCAGCCCTTTATCTTTCGCCTGAGTGCCATACCAATGCTCACCGGTCGCGACCTCTTCGATAGCTAATGAAGGGCGTTGCTGATGAACAAACTGTTTGAACAACTCGTGGG
Organism: Serratia fonticola; assembly: GCF_001006005.1. NCBI lineage: Bacteria > Pseudomonadati > Pseudomonadota > Gammaproteobacteria > Enterobacterales > Yersiniaceae > Serratia > Serratia fonticola. Next base: position 4,988,588 of record NZ_CP011254.1, read on the forward strand.
TTTCGTTCAGATCTTCACGGAATTTTTCCCGCCCTTGTTCGGTATTCTCACCAAACAGGGTCAAGGTGCGTTTGAACTGGCCAGCGGTGTGCAATTCCACATCGATGTTGCTCTTTTGCAGCAAGCGATGGAAGTTGGGGATCTGCGCAACCACGCCGATCGACCCAATGATGGCAAACGGGGCTGCCACAATGCGGTCGGCAACGCAGGCCATCATGTAACCGCCGCTAGCCGCGACCTTATCCACCGCCACCGTCAGGCGGATACCGCCCTTGCGCAGGCGCTCCAGTTGCGACGCTGCCAGACCATAACCGTGCACCACCCCACCAGGGCTCTCCAAACGCAGCAACACCTCGTCTTTGGCCGTCGCTACCGCCAACACGGCAGAGATTTCTTCACGCAGTGAGCTGACCTCATGGGCATCCATGCTGCCCTTGAAATCCAACACATACAGGCAAGGTTTGACTGCCTCTACCGCACCGGCCTTGGCACGCTGCTTTTTCAGCTTGTCATCGGCCTTGTTCTGCTTTTTGAACTGCTTGCTCCAGGCCTTCTGCTCAGCCTCCCCCATGCGGGCAAGGCGCATTTCCCGTTGCATTTCACGATATTGCTCACCCAGGTCGGTAAGCTGTAGTTCCCCTTTCTGCTGGCTCTTGCGCTGCCCAAGGCTCACCGCCAGTAACGCCAGCGCGGCAATAGCAATCACCACCGTGGCGACTTTGGCCAGAAAAAGGCCATAAACAGATATAAACTCCACAGATACCGCCTTTATTTACAGTTTGTTAGTGTGATCCCGTTCATTTTAGCCAATCGCCACCAAGGCTGTCGCGCCTAAATGAAAATTCAGATGGATGAACGGCTCAGCATGCTGCGCACCTACGTGCTATGGGGTTGCCCGCATCGATAACCAAGCCGCTATTGTACCGTTTTTGTTACAAAAGAATGCCGTTTCTGTAGGTTACTCATTGAAAATGCGATCCATTTCAGGCATATAACAGACATTATTCATTAAATTACTGACAAAAATTCGCAGCGGATCGCCATTGTGGTTGAGCAACCCTGCTCCTGCCAGCGATCCGCAATCCACCCAAGCTCCCAGCCATAGCGCGGGAGCCGCCAACCAGGCGCGAGGAACTATTGTGCATTACCAACCTAAGCAGGATCTGCTCGAACAACGAATTATTCTGGTGACCGGGGCGGGCGACGGCATTGGCCGAGAAGCGGCGCTGACTTACGCTCGCTACGGCGCACAGCTAGTGCTGCTTGGCCGCACGGAAAGCAAACTGCAGGCCGTTCAGGCCGAAATTGCCGCCATCTCCAGCGCCCCGACGCATATCGTTACGCTGGATTTGTTACACACCACGCCAGAACAGTGCCAAACCCTGGCGGCCGACTTGGCCACCAAGGTGCCACGTCTGGACGGCGTATTGCAAAACGCCGGCCTGTTGGGTGACATCGCCCCAATGGCCGAACTTTCGATGACCATGTGGAACGAAGTGATGCAGGTCAACGTGAATGCCACCTTCATGCTTACCCAGGCGCTGCTGCCGTTGCTGCTGAAATCCAATGCAGGATCGTTGGTGTTCACCAGTTCCAGCGTCGGCCGCACCGGCCGTGCTGGCTGGGGGGCCTATGCCGTTTCCAAGTTTGCTACCGAAGGGATGATGCAGGTATTGGCCGATGAGTATAAAAACCGTAACTTGCGGGTAAACTGCATCAATCCGGGCGGAACTCGCACTAAAATGCGTGCATCTGCATTCCCGCAGGAAGATAAAAACAAGCTGAAAACACCGGCCGATATCATGCCGTTGTATCTGTATTTGATGGGCGATGACAGCCGCCGTAAAACTGGCATGAGCTTCGACGCTCAGCCCAACCGTAAACCCGGCGCCGCCGAATAAGGAAGCTTTTAACATGGCTGAAGATCGTCACCAACAACGCCAGCAACGGCTGAAAGAACAGGTGGATGCCCGCATTGCCGCCGCGCAGGAAACCCGCGGTCTGTTGCTGGTCTTTACCGGCAATGGCAAAGGCAAGACCACCGCTGCATTTGGCACCGTCACCCGCGCCGTCGGCCACGGGATGAAGGCTGGAGTGATCCAGTTTATCAAAGGCCAATGGCCCAACGGCGAGAAAAACCTGCTGCAACAGCACGGCGTGGAATTTCAGGTGATGGCAACCGGCTTTACCTGGGAAACTCAGGATCGGGAAAGTGATACCGCCGCCTGTCAGGCCGTCTGGCAACACGGTAAGCGGATGTTGGCCGACAGCAGCCTGGATATGGTGCTGATGGACGAGTTGACCTATATGGTGAGCTACGGCTATTTAGAGCTGGCAGAGCTGCTGGAGGCGCTTGAGCAGCGTCCTGCGCACCAGACGGTGATTATCACGGGGCGTGGCTGTCATCGCGATTTGCTGGAGCTGGCGGATACCGTGACGGAGATGCGGCCGGTGAAGCACGCGTTTGAAGCAGGGATCAAGGCTCAGCAGGGCATTGACTGGTAACTGAATAACCCGTGGCCAAGCCAGAAGGCAAGGCCACGGTGATAAATTTAGCTACGCTTGGAAGACTTGGCCGGTTTACCCGGTTTGCTGCTGCCTGGTGCGCCACGACGGCTACCGGGAGCAACCTGGCTGTGACGTTTTACCGCACGGCGGATCTGGTTGGCTTTCACACGGCGGCGATCGCGTTCCACCGGCAGTTTGCTGACGGTTTCCGGTTGCAGTTCCACCAGCTCACGCAGATAGTTGATCGCCTTGAGATCCAGCTCGGTATAGCCGCCACGAGGCAGGCCTTTTGGCAGATCGATATCGCCGTAACGTACGCGGATCAAACGGCTTACCTGCACGCCAACGGCTTCCCACAGGCGACGCACCTCACGGTTACGGCCTTCGGTCAGCGTGACGTTGTACCACTGGTTGATCCCTTCGCCACCCTGGAAGGTGATGGTGCGGAATGCCGCTGGACCATCTTCCAGTTGGACACCTTTGCTCAGTTGCTTGAGCTTTTCGTCGTCGATCTGGCCGAACACGCGCACGGCGTATTCGCGTTCAACTTCGCGGCTTGGGTGCATCAGGCGGTTAGCCAGTTCACCGTCAGTGGTAAACAGCAGCAAGCCTGAGGTATTCACGTCCAAACGCCCTACCGCTACCCAGCGAGAGCCACGCAGTTTTGGCAGGCGATCGAAGACCGTTGGGCGACCTTCTGGATCGCTACGGGTACAGAGTTCACCTTCCGGCTTGTAATAAGCCAGCACGCGGCAAACCGCTTCTTCGGATTCTTTGATCGAGACAACATGACCGTCCAGACGAATTTTCATCCCGGCGACCACTTCAACGCGGTCGCCCAGTTTGGCGATCTTGCCGTCGACGCTGATGCGACCTGCCTCAATCATGGTTTCTATTTCACGACGCGAGCCATGGCCAGCATTCGCTAATACTTTCTGTAACTTTTCGCTCATTGAGCAACCTCTAATGTCGCCTTCACAGGCGTCGGGGGGACTTTGCCGCCACTCTCACCAAGAAGAGGAGGCCGCAAAGATTAGCACTTGGTCAAAACCAACCGCTTATTATACAGGCTTTATCCCTCCTTGGCACTGACTTCGTCCGGCAGTTTAGCGGAAAGGCGCTGGATCGCCCGCCCCTTCACGGATCACTTCCGGGGAGGATTCGGTCAGGTCGATAACCGTGGTTGGCTGCTGGCCCAGGAAACCGCCGTGGATCACCAGATCCACCTGCTTACCAAGGTGTTCGCTGATCTCTTCCGGATCGGATTCGGCAAAGTCATTGCCTGGCAGCATCAGCGTGGTCGACATCATCGGCTCATTGAGCACTTCCAGCAATGCCAGAGCAATCGGGTTGGATGGCACACGCAGGCCGATGGTTTTACGCTTGTCATTCATCAGGCGGCGAGGGACTTCTTTGGTCGCTTTCAGGATGAAGGTGTAATTGCCCGGCGTATTGTTCTTGATCAGGCGAAACGACGAATTGTCCACATAAGCATAGGTCGACAGCTCGGACAGATCGCGGCACATCAGCGTAAAGTTGTGGTTGCCGTCCAATTGGCGAATACGGCAGATACGCTCCAAGGCCGTCTTCTCTTCAAGTTTGCAGCCCAGCGCGTAGCCAGAGTCTGTTGGATAGACGATCACACCGCCCTTGCGCAGCACCTCTACGGCCTGATTGACCAAGCGCGGCTGCGGGTTGTCCGGGTGAATATAAAATAGCTGGCTCATCTGTAACTCCTGAAAATGATGCACGCGAACGACAACGCCCGCGTTAAATCAATTTACGTTGCTCTCTTGGGGCTGTGGCCAATCTCGCCACACCGGTTCAACACCGCCGGGTAACCACAGTTTGCGCCCCAACTCAATCCACGAACAGGGCTGATGGAAATCCGAACCCTGAGACGCCAATAATTGATAGTCCTGCGCATATTTAGCCAACACCGTACGCTCATGGGGGGCTTGCTGACACTGCGCCACCTCCATCGCATCGCCGCCGTGTTCGGCAAAATAGGCCAGCAGGCGTTTCAGCCATTTTGCCGTCAGATCGTAACGGCCCGGATGCGCCATCACCGCTTGGCCACCGGATTGATGAATGACATCAATGGCTTGTTCTATTGTACACCACTGTGGCGGAACATAGCCGATTTTCCCTTTGGCGAGATACTTCTTGAACACCTGCGCCATGTTGTCGGCCATGCCCTGCTGCACCAGAAAACGGGCAAAATGCCCTCTGGTGACCGCCCCATCCCCCGCCAACTGTTGTGCTCCGGCATAGGCATCGGGAATACGTGCTTTCGCTAACCGAACGCCGATTTCTTGCGCACGTAGATTACGGCGCTCGGTCTGTTCGACCAGCAGTTGTAACAGCGCCGGATGGGTGATATCGAGCCCCAGCCCAACAATGTGGATCTCATGGTTTTCCCACAGCGTAGAAATCTCGACGCCGTTAACCAGCTGCAAGGGCAAGGCAAGATCGGCTATCGCGGCCACGGCCTCTGCCAATCCATTAGTGGTGTCGTGATCGGTAATAGCCAGCACGCCAACGCGCATCTCAACGGCTCGCTGCACCAATTGTGTCGGCGTTAAGTAACCGTCCGAAGCGGTGGTGTGGCTGTGGAGATCGTACAGGGTAAAAGCGGAGGATTGTGGGCTGCTGTCTGTCAAAAGGGATATCCTGCTATGGCTTGGCTTTCTATCATACCCGTTATGGTTGGCCGGACGGAAATCTATTCTGCCGATGGCGCTCCCGCCAGATTAACGATTTTACATTAGCCGCTAACATATTGTGCAAAAAGAGAGTTGACATTGCCCCTTTGTTCCAGTTAACTAGTACACAAGTTCACGGCAATGACCGTGTTGGATGAAAATACAGAGAGCAACATGATGACTAAGCACACTTCTCTTCTTCGCTGGTGGCGTACTTCCCAATCAAGGGTCGAGTAATCACGCATACCTGTCATCTGACACTGCAGATTCCCTAGGCCCGCTCATTACAGCGGGCTTTTTTATGGACAAGATTTGACTGGAACTACCGAAGATGAACATCAAACCACAGCTCAAACTACTCACGGCACAGGCCGGTTACCGCAGCGATCCGACGGCGATTTTTCATCAGCTGTGCGGCGCTCGCCCTGCCACCCTGTTGCTGGACTCGGCGGAAATCAACAGCAAGCAAAACCTGAAAAGCCTGCTGATTGTCGACAGTGCCCTGCGCATTACCGCCTTGGGCCGTAAAGTCAGCCTTCGGGCGTTGACTGCTAACGGTGCAGCCCTGCTGCCACTGTTGGATGAAGCCTTGCCTACCGACGTACAAATCCAGGTTCGCCCTAATGGCCGTGAGCTGACCTTCCCGGCAATTGATGCGGTACAAGACGAAGATGCCCGCCTGCGTTCACTGTCGGTGTTTGATGCATTGCGCACGATGCTGACGTTGGTCGATGCGCCAGCCGATGAACGCGAAGCGATGTTGCTCGGTGGCCTGTTTGCCTATGACCTGGTTGCTGGCTTTGAAGACCTGCCAGAGCTGCGCCAAGACCAACGTTGCCCGGACTTCTGTTTCTATCTGGCGGAAACGCTGTTGGTGCTGGATCACCAACGCGGCGTAGCTCGTTTACAAGCCAGCGTATTTAACGGTGACAACGCTGAAACCCTGCGTTTGCAGCAGCGTCTCGAACAGCTTCAGGTGCAATTGCAGCAAACTCCGATCGCCATTCCTCATCAGAAACTGGAAGACATGCAGCTAAGCTGCAATCAGAGCGATGAAGAGTACGGCGCGGTAGTCAGCCAGTTGCAGCAGGCCATCCGCCACGGTGAGATTTTCCAGGTGGTGCCTTCTCGTCGCTTCTCTCTGCCTTGCCCTAACCCGCTGGCGGCTTACCAGACGCTGAAGGAAAACAATCCAAGCCCTTACATGTTCTTTATGCAGGACAACGAGTTCACGCTGTTCGGTGCTTCGCCGGAAAGCGCGCTGAAATATGAAGCTACCAGCCGCCAGATCGAAATCTATCCGATCGCCGGTACTCGTCCTCGCGGACGCCGCGCCGACGGTTCGCTGGATCTGGATCTCGACAGCCGCATCGAACTGGAAATGCGTACCGACCATAAAGAGCTGGCGGAACACCTGATGCTGGTCGATCTGGCCCGCAACGATCTGGCCCGCATCTGTGAAGCTGGCAGCCGCTACGTGGCCGACCTGACCAAGGTAGACCGTTACTCATTCGTGATGCACCTGGTTTCCCGCGTGGTCGGCAAGCTGCGTAGCGATCTCGACGTGCTGCATGCCTATCAGGCCTGTATGAATATGGGCACGTTGAGCGGTGCACCTAAAGTACGCGCCATGCAACTGATTGCCGCCTCTGAAGGCACCCGTCGTGGCAGCTACGGCGGCGCAGTGGGTTACTTTACCGCTCACGGCGATCTCGATACCTGTATTGTCATTCGTTCCGCGTATGTTGAGGACGGTGTTGCCACCGTGCAGGCCGGTGCCGGTGTGGTGCTGGACTCCGTTCCGCAGGCAGAAGCCGATGAAACCCGTAACAAGGCACGTGCCGTGCTGCGTGCCATCGCCAGCGCGCACCAGGCCAAGGAGATTTTCTAATGGCCGATATCTTACTGCTCGACAACGTCGACTCCTTTACCTACAACCTGGTCGATCAACTGCGTGCCAGCGGCCATCAGGTCGTGATTTACCGTAACCAGATTGCCGCCGAGATCATCATCGCGCGCCTGCAACAGATGGAGCAGCCTATTTTAATGCTGTCCCCAGGCCCTGGTACTCCAGCCGACGCTGGTTGTATGCCAGAGCTGTTGCAACGCCTGTGCGGCCAGATGCCAATCATCGGGATCTGTCTCGGCCATCAGGCGATTGTGGAAGCCTATGGCGGCCACGTTGGCCAGGCCGGTGAGATCTTGCACGGCAAGGCGTCTTCCATTACTCACGATAACCAGGGGATGTTTGCCGGTATGGCCAACCCGCTGCCGGTCGCCCGCTATCACTCGCTGGTCGGCAGCAATATCCCTGAAGGACTGACCGTCAATGCTCGCTTCGGCGACATGGTGATGGCAGTGCGTCACGATGAACACCGCGTATGTGGTTTCCAATTCCATCCAGAATCCATTCTGACCACCCAAGGCGCGCGTTTGCTTGAGCAGACGTTGGCCTGGGCGCTGGCGAAATAATCAAGGGGAACCGACTATGCAACCTATTCTTGAAAAACTGTATCGCTCGGAGTCGATGAGCCAGGAAGAAAGCCAGCAGTTATTCAGCGCTATCGTGCGCGGTGAGCTGGAACCTAGCCAACTGGCGGCGGCCTTGATCAGCATGAAGATCCGCGGTGAGCACCCGGAAGAAATCGCCGGAGCAGCCAAGGCGCTCTTGGCCGATGCTTTACCGTTCCCACGCCCGGACTATGCCTTCGCGGATATCGTCGGCACCGGCGGTGACGGCACCAACAGCATCAATATCTCCACGGCCAGCGCCTTTGTCGCCGCGGCCTGTGGGGTCAAGGTGGCCAAGCACGGCAACCGCAGCGTCTCCAGCCGTTCCGGTTCATCCGATCTGTTGGCCGCCTTCGGGATCCGCCTGGATCTGCCTGCGGAAGAATCTCGCAAGGCATTGGATGAACTGGGCGTGTGTTTCCTGTTTGCACCGCAGTATCACACCGGTTTTCGCCATGCGATGCCGGTACGCCAACAGTTGAAGACCCGCACGGTGTTCAACGTACTCGGCCCGTTGATTAACCCGGCTCGCCCACCGTTGGCGTTGATTGGGGTCTATAGCCCGGAGCTGGTGTTGCCAATCGCCCAAACCCTGCGCGTATTGGGTTATCAGCGCGCCGCCGTCGTGCACGGTGGCGGTATGGATGAAGTGGCGATCCACACCACCACTCACGTAGCCGAGCTGAATGACGGCGAAATTGAAAGTTATCAGCTGACGCCTAAATCTTTTGGGTTGGACAGCTACCCGCTGGGCTCTCTGCTGGGCGGGTCGCCGGAAGAAAATCGTGACATTCTGGCAAGGTTGTTACAAGGTAAAGGCGAGCCAGCGCACGCCGCGGCAGTCGCCGCCAACGTCGCACTGTTGCTGAAACTATTCGGACAGGAAGACCTGCGCCAGAACGCGCAGCAGGCATTGGAAATGATCCACAGTGGGCAGGCTTACCAGCGTGTCACTGCTTTGGCAGCAAGAGGATAAATGATGCAGGAAACCGTGCTCAACAAGATTGTTCGTGACAAGGCGCAGTGGGTCGCGGCACGTAAGCAACAACAGCCATTAGCCAGCTTTCAAAACGAAATCGTGCCAAGCGAGCGTAGCTTTTATCATGCGCTACAAGGCGCCAGAACGGCATTTATTCTCGAATGCAAGAAAGCCTCTCCTTCCAAGGGGCTGATCCGCGAGAATTTTGACCCGGTGGAAATCGCCTCGGTGTATAAAGACTTCGCCTCGGCGATCTCGGTGCTGACTGATGAGCAATACTTCCAGGGCAGCTTCGATTTTCTGCCGCTGGTGAGTAAAACCGTGACCCAGCCGGTACTGTGTAAGGACTTTATGATCGACCCTTACCAAATCTATCTGGCACGTCACTACCAGGCCGACGCCATTCTGTTGATGCTGTCAGTGCTCGATGACGAACAGTACCGCCAACTTGCCGCGGTGGCACACAGCCTGAATATGGGCGTGCTGACCGAGGTGATCAGCGAAGAGGAATTACAGCGCGCGGTACAGCTCGAAGCCAAAGTGATTGGCATCAACAACCGCGATCTGCGCGATCTGTCTATCGATCTGGATCGCACCCGCACCCTGGCTCCTAAAGTGCCACATGGCGTGACGGTGATCAGCGAGTCCGGCATCAATAACTATCGCCAGATCCGTGAACTCAGCCGCTATGCCAACGGTTTTCTGATCGGCAGCGCCTTGATGTCGGAAACCAACCTGCGCAGCGCGGTACGCCGCGTGATCCTGGGCGACAACAAGGTCTGCGGCCTGACCCGGCCGCAAGATGCTGCAGCCGCTTATCAGGCAGGTGCCAACTACGGCGGTCTGATCTTCGTTGGCCGTTCCCCGCGTAACGTGGACATTGCCCACTCCAGGGAAGTGATCGCCGGAGCGCCGTTGAAATATGTGGGCGTTTTCTGTGATGCGCCGATCGCTACGGTAGCGCAAACTGCCGAGCTCCTTGGTCTGCATGCGGTGCAAATGCACGGCGCGGAAGACCAGGCTTATATCAACGCCCTGCGCGCCGAGCTGCCAGCCACCTGTCAGATCTGGAAAGCCTTGAGCGTAAAAGACAGCCTACCCGCTCGCGATCTGCAACAGGTCGATCGTTACCTGCTGGATAACGGCGCTGGCGGTACCGGAGTTCGCTTTGACTGGTCAGTGTTGCAGGGCCAAACGCTGGACAACGTGATGCTGGCTGGCGGCCTGAGTGCAGACAACTGCGTAGATGCAGCCCAACTGGGCTGTGCGGGCCTCGATTTTAACTCTGGCGTAGAGAGCCAACCCGGCATCAAAGATGCCGAGCGTCTGGCGGCGGTGTTCCAAACCCTGCGCGCCTACTGATTGCGAACCTCATTTAACGGATAATAACGGGAAAAATAATGACGCTGCTTAACCCTTACTTCGGCGAATTTGGCGGTCAGTACGTGCCGCAAATTTTGATGCCAGCCCTGAAACAACTGGAAGAGGCCTTCGTCAGCGCCCAGCGTGACCCAGAGTTCCAGGCAGAGTTTATCGATCTGCTGAAAAACTATGCGGGTCGCCCAACAGCACTGACGCTGTGCAAAAACCTGACTGCCGGTAGCAAAACCAAGCTCTACCTGAAGCGTGAAGATCTGCTGCACGGCGGTGCCCATAAGACCAACCAGGTATTGGGCCAGGCGCTGCTTGCCAAACGCATGGGCAAAACCGAGATCATCGCGGAAACCGGCGCAGGCCAACACGGTGTGGCCTCTGCGCTGGCCTGTGCCCTGCTCGGTCTGAAATGCCGTATCTACATGGGCGCCAAGGACATCGAACGCCAGTCACCTAACGTATTTCGTATGCGCCTGATGGGAGCAGAAGTGATCCCGGTGCACAGCGGCTCTTCCACGCTGAAAGATGCCTGTAACGAAGCGCTGCGCGACTGGTCTGGCTCTTACGAAAAGGCCCACTACATGCTGGGCACTGCCGCAGGCCCGCACCCGTTCCCGACCATCGTGCGTGAATTCCAACGCATGATCGGCGAAGAAACCAAAGCTCAGGTGCTGGAGCGTGAAGGCCGTCTGCCGGATGCCGTATTGGCCTGCGTTGGCGGCGGTTCCAACGCCATCGGCATGTTTGCCGACTTTATCGATGATACCAGCGTTGGCCTGATCGGCGTTGAACCCGCGGGCCTGGGGATCGAAACCGGCCAGCATGGTGCGCCGCTGAAACATGGCAAGGTGGGGATCTACTTCGGTATGAAATCACCCATGATGCAAACCTCTGAAGGCCAGATCGAGGAGTCTTACTCGATTTCCGCCGGTTTGGACTTCCCTTCCGTTGGCCCGCAGCACGCCTATCTCAACAGCATCGGCCGTGCAGAATACGTGTCGATCACCGATGATGAAGCGCTGGAGGCTTTCAAGGAGCTTTCCCGCCACGAAGGGATTATCCCGGCGTTGGAGTCTTCCCATGCCCTCGCACACGCGTTGAAAATGATCCGTGAAGAGCCGCAGAAAGAACAGATCCTGGTGGTTAACCTGTCCGGCCGCGGCGACAAAGACATATTTACCGTTCACGACATTCTGAAAGCACGGGGAGAAATCTGATGGAACGTTATCAGCAACTGTTCAAACGGTTGGAAAATAATAAAGAAGGCGCCTTTGTGCCGTTTGTCACCCTCGGCGACCCAAACCCGACGCTATCGTTACAGATCATTGATACGCTGGTGGAGAACGGTGCAGATGCCTTGGAGTTGGGGATCCCTTTCTCGGATCCTCTGGCCGATGGCCCAACCATTCAAAGTGCAGCTCTGCGTGCTTTCGCTTCTGGGGTTACGCCAACGCACTGTTTCGAAATGCTGGCGGCGATCCGTCAGAAGCACCCTGATATTCCGATTGGCCTGCTGATGTACGCCAACCTGGTGTTCCACGGCGGTATTGACGCATTTTATCAGCGCTGTGCGCAGGCCGGTGTAGATTCCGTGTTGATCGCGGACGTGCCTTTCGAAGAGTCCGCGCCTTTCCGCGCGGCGGCAACTCGCCACGGTATTGCGCCAATCTATATTTGTCCGCCAAATGCGGATGAAGATTTACTGCGTGAAATCTCGTCCCACGGCCGGGGTTACACTTACCTGCTGTCACGCGCCGGAGTAACCGGAACGGAAAGCCGGGCACAGTTACCGCTGCACCACCTGGTCAATAAGCTGCGCGAGTATCATGCGGCACCACCGCTGCAAGGCTTTGGCATCTCTGAACCATCACAGGTCAAGGATGCGTTGCAAGCCGGGGCTGCCGGGGCAATCTCCGGTTCGGCAATTGTTAAAATCATCGAACAGAATCTGGCTCAACCAGCAGAAATGTTGGCAAAGCTAGGCAAGTTTGTCCGTGAAATGAAAGCCGCTACCCGCGTTTAATCTCTCCCCTCAATCACCGGATACTGCAAAGGTATCCGGTGATAACACTTTGTTTACCCTCATTCTTGCTACAGATATTTTTTGCAAACAGTTTGAACAAACCCGCATCCTGCCCCACAATCATACTTACCGCTATTTATTCGGTGGTTCAGTGCATACGTTCCCGTTAGCTGATTGAAATCAGCCTGTAGTTTCAACAATAACATTTGCAAGGAGAGTCACTTATGAAGCTATTTAAAACCCTTTCGGCGCTGTGCATGGCGGCTATTTTGGCTATGGCAGTTTCTGCCTGTGCTCCAACGGCAAAATCTGAAGGGACTGGCGGCTATATCGACGATACGGTCGTCACTACCAAGGTGAAGTCAGCTCTGCTGGCGGATAAAACCATCAAATCAACCGAAATCAGCGTCGAGACCTTTAAAGGCAAGGTTCAGTTAAGCGGTTTCGTCAGCTCTAGCGCCGATGCCAATCGCGCCGTTCAGGTGACTCGCGGCGTAGCGGGTGTTAAATCGGTCGAAAATGATATGCGCATTAAATAACTAAAGAGGGAGGCGCCGAACAGCGCCTCCTTATTGCAGCGTAGCTTAGAAGCGGTAGCCCGCACCAAACATAAACACAAATGGATCCAGCCGTGTATCAATGCTCTGACTTGGGCCACCAGCAACATCAAATCGGGTCTTGGTTTCGATATTCATCCACCAGACCGACATGTTCAGCATCCAGTGCTCATCCAGGTTGTAATCCATCCCCGCCTGGGCAGCAACACCCCAAGAATCTTTCAGATCCAGGTTGCTTAAACCCGCGCTTTTACCGTAGTCGTTGAACTTCTCATCAAAGAACGTGGTGTAGTTTACGCCAACGCCCAGATAAGGGCGTAGTTTGTCCTGCTTGTCACCAAAGTAGTACTGTGCCATCAGCGTTGGTGGCAGTTGGTGCACTGTTGCAATATCCTGGCCCGCCAAGGTAACTTTATGGCGGAATGGGGTCGCAGCCAGCAGTTCAACCCCGATATTGTCCGTCACCATATAACCGAACGTCAGGCCGAGCTGAGTGTTGTTTTTAGCATCGAGCGTCCCCAGCCCTAAAACGTTGTCCGAACCTGCATTAGGACGAACTGTTGCAGTCCCTGCACGGAACAGGAAATCACCCGCTTGATGCGCGCTTGCTACCATAGGAGCCATCAGAGCCCCTAACACCACCAGAGTTGTCTTTTTCATTATCCATTCCATTTGTGTGGTTTACAGTCCCGATGAATATACCTATTAACAGGTATTTATGATCCCATCGAGATCACATCTTAAGTGTAAAAATTTAAATTCCCACCAAAAACAAAGCCACCTAAGGTGTTAATAAATCGATAATTGATCTGAATCAATAAACGCCTTTTGTTGCAAATTTTATGCATGTTTACATTTCTGTTACCGAAAAAAGTTGCTAAAAAAAATGCCGCTGCGTAATTTCATCATTCCTGTTGGTTTTGGTTGGGCCGGTAAGGAGTCGGTGGCAATCAAGATGAGCGAAATTCAAAATCCCTGCACCAGCTGCGGCGCCTGCTGCGGTTATTTCCGAGTATCATTCTATTGGGCCGAAGCGGAAGATGGCGGCGGCGTGGTACCTATATCCTTAACTGAACCCTTGAGCCCCTTTCTGCGCTGTATGCAGGGAACCAACAGCAAGTCCCCACGCTGCACTTCGCTAGTGGGTGAAATTGGTCAGGCGGTATCCTGTTCGATCTACCCCAATCGCCCTAGCCCCTGCCGCGAATTCGATCAATCCGGGGAAAATGGCCTGCGCAATGAAGCCTGCGATCGGGCCCGTGAGCGCTACGGCCTGCTGCCCTTGCCGGTTCCCCTACCATTATCATTGTCAGAGACCATAATCGCCCAAGAAATCAGCACAGTGCCATTCGCGGGGTGCCACAGCGGAGCGGAACAAGGTACAATCGCCCACTGATTTAACTATGTTCCCGACGCCAAGGAGTCTGCATGCCAAGCATGCCAATTACGGCCAACACGTTGTACCGTGACAGTTTTAACTTTTTCCGTAATCAGGTTGCCAGCATTGTGCTGTTGGCATTGCTGACCGCATTCATTTCTGTGCTGCTTAATCAGGCATTTAGCCCCGATATCGAGCAGTTGAAGATCCTGACCGCGACGGAAAGTGATTTGGCCTCCAACGCCGGTGCCGGCATGGGGATCCAGGAAATCATTCAGCAAATGACGCCTGAACAGCAGATGGTGCTGTTGAAAGTATCCGCCGCCGCCACGATTTCCGCTTTAGTGGGTAACGTGCTGCTGGTGGGGGGCATGTTGACGCTGATCCGCCTGGTTTCTGAAGGCCAGCGTACCAGTGCGCTGCGGGCTATCGGGATATCTGCCCCGCTATTACCGCGTTTACTGTTGCTGCTGTTTGTCTGCACCTTGCTGACCCAGCTTGGCCTGACGCTGTTCGTCGTGCCCGGTGTGATCATGGCGATCTCGTTCTCGTTGGCCCCGGTGATTTCCGTGGCCGATGGGAAAGGCATGTTTGCCTCACTGAAGTTGAGCTGCAAGCTGGCCTTTGCTAACGCGCGGGTGATCGTACCGGCGATGATGCTGTGGTTGGCGGCCAAACTGCTGGTGTTGTTTATGGTCAGCCACTTGTCGGTGTTGACGCCACACGTTGCCAGCGTGGTGCTGACCGCATTGAGCAACCTGGTTTCTGCCCTGCTGCTGATTTATCTGTTCCGTCTATATATGTTACTGCGTGACACGGCGCCCGCTTCTGGCGTGTCCTTAGATAAAAGATAAACAGGGTCGGTTGACGTTTAAGGGCACGCTTTTAGCGTGCCCTTTTTATTTACTGTGCCGTGCCCGGTTCGGCCTGTTCCTTACTTTGTATCAGCTTGAGTGCCAGATAAAGGTCGGGTACCAGGATCAGATCCTTATCGCGCCCCACCTGATTGATACGGAACCAGCGTGTTAACTCGGTGCGCCGTCCGGCCAGCACCAGCTTTACGTTACGCTGTAACAAATCACGTTTTAGCTCATCAATGGCCGCCAGCACGCTGATATCCGCATGGGTAAAACTGGCTACCGCATCCACCACCACCCAACGTGGTTGGAACGGCGTACTGTCGACCAGATTGAGGATGCGCCGTTTGAAGTAGGCCACGTTAAAATAGGTCAACGGGGAGTTAAAGCGGTACATCATCACGCCCTGCACCGCCTTCACCCCGTTGTTGTTGCCCATTGAGTGGATCATGCCTTCCTCATTGACCCCCAGCAGTTGCTCCGTGGGGCGGAACACGGTGCGGAGAAACTGCATCAGGCCAAGCAATACCGCCAAGCCAATGCCGCTGATCACCCCCACCAGCAGCACGCTGACGAAGGTGAAGGCCGCCAGCCTGAACGCCTGGGCGTTGCGCTTGCGCAGGATCCAGATGCCGCGAATGTCGATCAACGACCAGGCGGCGTACATCAGCACCACGCCTAATCCGGCCACCGGAATAAATTGCAGCGGCGAAGTCAGGAACAGCAGCACAATGCCAATGACAATGGCGGCAATAATTGATACCAGCTGGCTTTTGCCGCCATTGGCATCGTTTACCGCCGTACGCGAATCGGCTCCGCTGATGGCAAAACCTTGCGACAGAGCGGAAACAATGTTTACCAGCCCAAGCGCACGGAACTCCGCATCGGCATTAACTTCGTAGCCATTTTTCGCCGCGAAGCTGCGCGCCGTAAGCATCATGCTGACAAAGCTGACCACCGCCAGGTTGAGCGCCGGTATCACCATGTCACGCAGTAAGCCCGGCTGAAAATCCGGCCATTGAACGATAGGCAGCATGCCGCTGAAGCCCCCTACGGTAATAATACCGTGCTGCTGCAAATTAGCCGCCCAGGTGATGAAGGCGACCAGCACGATGGCAAACAACGGCGCAGGCCAGTTAGGCCGCAGCTTTTTAACCCCCACCAGCATTGCCAGTGTAAGCAATGAAATGCCCATCGTCGGCCAATCGCTATGCAGAATGTTACCGGGCAAGGCATAAATACGTTCAATCAGCTGCGCCGGTGGCGTACCGAACCCCAGCACTTTACCAATCTGATCGACGATGATGGTCACCGCCACGCCATTCAGCAATCCGCTGAGGATTGGGCGCGAAAGCAGGTCTGCCAAGGCCCCTAGCCGGAAGCGGCTGGCCAGCAAACACCAAGCTCCCGTCATGGCGGTCATCATGATGGTGAGCTGCCAGTGCAGCTCCATACTTCCTGCGGCCAGCGGAGTCACCACAGCAGCGATCACCGCACAGGTGGCCGCATCCGGCCCAACAATCAACTGCCGCGACGAGCCAAAAATGGCATAGGCGATCATCGGTAAAATACAGGAGTAAAGCCCGACCACCGGACTGACACCGGCCAATTCGGCATAGGCGATCGCCACCGGCAAAGCTACCGCTGCAACCGATAACCCCGCACGAATATCCGGCTTCAACCAACTGCGTTCATATCCTAACAAATGCGTCAAACCGGGCGTCCACGCCCGCAGAGACTTCCATTGCATAGCTATTTTCCATGGTAAATTATGCGGCTATTATTATGCTTAATATGCGTGGTACACCCAGCGCTTGCAAATAACCGACGGTAACAATCGTAAGTTTATGCAAATTCTGGTGTTTACAGCAGCAATCTACCGGACGAACACCGATAATCTGCCCTTTAGTGCGATACACAGAACGCGCCAAATCCGGTATAGTCGCCCGATGAACCTATGATGGATTGATTTATGAAGCAGTTTCTTGATTTTCTACCCCTGATTGTCTTTTTTGCCTTTTATAAGCTTTACGATATCTACGTCGCCTCAGGTGCCTTGATCGTCGCTACCGCCCTGGCACTGGTCTTTACCTGGCTGAAATATCGCAAGGTAGAGAAGATGACGCTGATCACCTTTGCCATGGTCGCCGTATTCGGTACCTTGACCCTGGTGTTCCACAACGACCTGTTTATCAAATGGAAGGTCACGGCCATCTACACCCTGTTCGCTCTGGCGTTGCTGATCAGCCAACTGATACTGAAAAAGCCGCTGATCCAACGCATGCTGGGTAAAGAGCTGACCCTGCCGGACAGCGTCTGGAACCACCTTAACATTGCCTGGGCCCTGTTCTTCCTGGCCTGCGGCTTGGCCAATATCTATGTGGCATTCTGGATGCCGCAGGACGTTTGGGTTAACTTCAAGGTATTTGGCCTGACCGTGCTGACGCTGGTCTTCACCCTGTTGAGCGGTATCTATATTTACCGTCATATGCCAGAAGAGCAGAAGAAATAATGACCGAGCAACGACCTTTGCCTAGCGGTGAGCTGGTGCTGCGCACGCTGGCCATGCCAGCAGATACCAATGCCAACGGCGATATCTTTGGCGGCTGGCTGATGTCGCAAATGGACATCGGCGGCGCGATCCTGGCCAAAGAGATAGCCGAAGGGCGCGTGGTGACCGTGCGGGTAGACGGCATGACCTTTCTCAAGCCGGTGGCCGTGGGTGACGTGGTGTGCTGCTATGCCAACTGTATCCGCAGTGGCCGCAGCTCGATTACCATCAATGTGGAAGTTTGGGTCAAGAAGGTGTCTTCTGCCCCCATCGGCCAGCGCTACCGTGCCACGGAAGCGGTCTTTACCTATGTAGCGGTAGATGACGGCGGCAGCCCTCGCGCCCTGCCAGACGGTAAGATGAACTTCCGCGTTGGCGAGTAAGCCTACGCCAGATAGCAAAAAGGTCGCAAACGCGACCTTTTTTATTGCTTACTCAACCGTCGAACCTTCCATTTTGAAGACGATGGTCTTCGTCAGGTTCTGCGCGGTTTTGGCTTCATAGCGCCATTTACGCATTGCCTGTTTCACCTCACGTTCGAACATATTACGTGGTTCTGCGGACAGAATACGCACGTTTGTGACCCGCCCGTCGCTATCGACATCGAACTGAACCTTGACCTTGCCTTCGATCTGCAATGCCTGGGCGCGCGGTGGATACATCGGCTTGCCGATGCTCAGGGCTTTCGGCCCCAACTCACGAGAAGTTCCCGGCGCGGGTGCAGATGGTGCCTGTTTAACCGGTGCCTTGTCGATCGGTTTGGCTTCGGATTGATTGTCGAACGGCGAAGGTTCACGCGGTTCGGTCTTCTTCACTTCACGCTTGACCGACTTCTCTACCTTCGGCTTCGGTTTTGGCTTCGGCTTGGGTTTCTCCGGCTCCGGTTTAGGAATGGCTACCGGTACCGGCGGTGGCGGCTCGGGCTCCGGGATCGGTTCTGGCTCAGGCTCAGGCTCTACCTGTGGCTCCGGTTCCGCCGCAGCCGGCGGTGGCGGTTCTGCCAACGCGGTCATATTCACCATCATGACGCTGATAGGGGCATCTTCCTGCTTAGGCAGCTCCAACACTTCGTTGACGGAAGCGTAGAGCAAGGCGGCCACCAGGGCACTGTGCAAACCAACGGAGAGGACAATTGGCACGGAAATTCGGCGAATAAGGAACATTTTGTTTAGCGGCATAATGATTCTGTTTCCTCTGGTGCGCCAAGTTTAAATGCAAATAGCAATCATATTCAATAACGAAAGACAAACTATCGCTTTAATCGGCATCATTAGGCGCTAAAACCAGCAAACTCATAGGGATATTAACTTTTAATTAGCCTTTTATTGAGCTTTGCATACGGATTGTTAACCAATGTGTTCCCTCACTCGTCAATCGCAGCTCACGCAGCTATCCTCAGCACGGTAATGAATTTTTATCTGGATTGGCATTCCCTTGTCACAGGTTTTGCGCTACTTTGTGATTACCGTTGTATGGCAATGATTTTAAAGGTGAAATATGCTTTATCTGATCTACGCACAAGACGTACCTGGCACGCTGGAACAGCGCATGGCCGTTCGCCCCGCCCATCTGGCTCGCCTGCAGGCGCTGCGTGATGAAGGCCGCTTGGTGGTCGCTGGCCCTAACCCGGCTATCGATAGCAACGATCCAGGCCAGGCTGGATTTACCGGTTCTACCGTGATCGCCGAGTTCCCTTCGCTGGAGGTGGCAAAATCCTGGGCAGCACAAGACCCGTACGTGGACGCTGGCGTATACGGCGAAGTCACGGTGAAACCGTTTAAACAGGTATTTTAAGCAAAAAAAAGCCAGCACGGAGGTGGCTGGCTAAAAGTGGGTTCTTCGAGGGAATATCTTTATTCGCTAAACATACTCGCCACGCGGAGCGATCGCCATCTATCAGTGTGATAGGTCAACCATTGCGAGCCGTATCGGTAAGAACCCACTTTTGCAGATCGGTAAACATTGCTTCCCATTCCTGCTGAGTGATATCCATAAAGCCGAAGAACCGCAGCATGAAGGCTCCCTCGGTGGCCAGGAAGGCCAATCGCGCCTTTCTCCCCGCCTCGGTGGTCAGATCCAAACCGGCTATGCGGCTGCGATACCATTCTCGCGTACTGTCCAGGTGTTCTGGCGTCTGAATTAACGTCGCCATCAACCCGGCTGCCTTGGCGCTGGAAGCCTGATCCGAACTGCGGGTAGCCTGCATATGCGCCTGGACGATGGTTAACGGGTCCGGATCGCTGCCCGCGATATCGTCAAACACCTGCTCATAAACCTTGCCCCAACGGTCAAACATCGCATCGATGAGCGCATCTTTGCTACCAAAGCAATATTGCACTCCCCCCTTGGAGATCCCCATGGCTTTGGCCACCGAATCGATGGTTAACCCTGCCGCACCTTGGGTCGCCACAATCTCTTCTGCGGTATCCAGCACCTTGTCACGATCGATACTCCGTTGACGCCCCATTGAGAAAGCCCCTTTTCAATACGTACGTATGGATTTATATTATAGCAGTATACCACCGGTGCTTCCGGGTGGTTACCGTAAGGTGACGCAGCCGCGTCATCGGTTTACTAGGATACTCTTTATGCACGCCCAAAACCGCTGGTTGATCCTGGCAATGATCTCCAGTGCGCTATTTTTAATCATTACCGATATGACGGTGCTTTACACCGCGTTGCCGCGCCTGACCCAGGCATTGGATGCCACAGCCTCACAAAAACTGTGGATCGTTAACGCCTACCCGTTGGTGGTTGCTGGCCTACTTCCCGGCGCTGGCATGTTAAGCGACCGTCTTGGCCACAAGAAAATGTTTATCGCCGGTTTGCCGGTCTTTGCCTTGGCCTCACTGTGCGCCGCGTTCTCCCCCAGTGCCGAGCTGCTGATTGCATCACGCGCTTTCCTGGCCATCGGGGCCGCGATGATGATGCCGGCCACGCTATCCATCGTGCGCCACGTCTTTACCGATGAGCGTGAACGTGCGCTGGCGATTGGCATCTGGGCCGCTGTGGCCTCCGGTGCCGCCGCGCTTGGCCCGGTGGTAGGCGGCGTTCTCCTGTCCTATTTCTGGTGGGGCTCGGTATTTTTGATCAACGTGCCGGTGGTGATGCTGGTTCTGCCGCTGGCGGTCTATCTGATCCCTCGTTGCGGTGGAGACAGTCAACGCCCCTGCGACTTTATCAGCTCGCTACAGATCATGTTCGGCCTGGTGGCGTCGATCTATGCGCTGAAAGAGCTGAGCAAACCCGCGTTCTCCCTGAGTGACTTCGCCATTGCGGCGGCGCTCGGTACGCTGTTCCTGACCCTGTTTGTCCGCCGTCAGCAGCGGGCGCAATACCCCATGATCGATTTCTCACTGTTCCGCAATCGCCTGTTTGCCAGTGGTGTCGGTGTGGCGATCGTTTCAATGATCGCGCTGATCGGGATCGAACTGGTGTTAAGCCAGCGCTTACAGTTGGTGCTCGGCATGACGCCGCTGCTGGCCGCATTGTTTATTTTACCCATTCCGGTAGCCTCTGCCCTGGCTGGCCCGTTGGCCGGAGCTTTGCTACCTCGTTATGGCGAACGCTACATGCTGGTGGGCGGATTTATTCTCACCGCCTTAGGCATCGCCGGTGTCGCCCTGTGGTATCAAGGCAACGTCATTATGCAGTTGGTCTGCCTGTTTGTGGTGGGCTTTGGCCTCGGTGGTGCCATCACCGCTGCCTCAACGGCCATTATGCTCAACGCCCCCGAAGACAAGGCGGGCATGGTCGCCGCTATTGAAGACGTCTCATGGGAGTTGGGTGGCGTGTTAGGCGTCACGCTGCTGGGGGGGTTGATGACGGCGGTTTATAGCCACAGCCTGGTATTGCCTGCCAATCTGCCCGTAGGCGATCTCGCTTATGACAGCATTGATGAGGCGTTACGATTAGCCGGAAATATGGGCGCGGACAGCGCAGAAAGGCTGATTCAGTTGGCTAGAGGCGCCTTCGACCAGGCCTTTATTGCCGTGCTGATCGCCGCCGCATTGCTCACCAGCCTGAGCGCCGGTGTGCTAAAATTTGCCTTGCGCAAAAGGGCGCAGGTGTAATTTAATCGATGAAATCGGGATAGGGGCTGACCTCACGATCAGCCTCCTCCCACACCACCGTACATACGGGTCCGTATACGGCGGTTCGGTTATGTTTATCGCCGCCTGCTTACAGTTCTGGCAGGCCCAGTTTGATGAACAGCTGGTTGGGAAGGGCTATGCTCAGCGCCGGGCTATTACTTATCCGCCACTGTTTATGGCTGCTTCCCACCGTCCGCGCCGCCAGGTCTTTCCTTACATCCCGCCGCCGCAGCTCTTTATAACGCTTGCTGCCTGTTTTCCACTGTTTCCAGAGTACACTTCGCAGCCTGCGTCTTATCCATCCGTTCAGCTCTCGCATTATCGACGGCCACTCGTTCATCCCGTAGTAACTTTTCCATCCCATCAGATACCGCTTTAATGGCTGGATTAGCTGCTCAAGACTTCTCCCTGTGTTGCGCCCCGTCAGTTCCCTTACCCGCACTTTGAACCGTTTCACTGCGTCCGGCGACACCACGCACCTGACCTTTCTGCCCCTTCTGAAGCTGTAACCCAGGAACTTACGCGTTTCCGGCTGCGCTACCGCGCTCTTCTTCGCGTTCACCTTCAGTTTCAGTTTTCGGCTCA
Source organism: Serratia fonticola (assembly GCF_001006005.1). Taxonomy (NCBI): domain Bacteria; kingdom Pseudomonadati; phylum Pseudomonadota; class Gammaproteobacteria; order Enterobacterales; family Yersiniaceae; genus Serratia; species Serratia fonticola. The sequence goes on from NZ_CP011254.1 coordinate 5,010,710, forward strand.
GCCAATGTGTCAGCCCCTCCATCACACGGCGGCCTGCCCGTTCGCTTTTCACGTAGATATTGCAGTCATCTGCGTAACGCACGAACTTCAGGCCACGTTTCTCCAGTTCCTTATCGAAGTCGTCCAGTAGCACATTCGATAACAACGGCGACAGTGGGCCGCCCTGCGGCGTCCCTTCTGTCACCGGCCTTACCAGACCGGCCTCCATCACACCTGCGTTCAGGAACCGGCGGATAAGTGACAGCGCCCGTTTATCCGTTACCCGTTTCGCTATCCGGCTCATCAGCACGTCGTGATTTACCCGATCAAAGAACTTCTCCAGATCGAGATCGACTACCCAGTGATACCCAGAACCGATATAGTCCTGAGCCTGTTTCACTGCCTGATGGGCCGAGCGTCCGGGCCGGAACCCATAGCTGTTATCGCTGAACGACGCATCCCACTGCCGTTGCAGTTCCTGCATCACCGCCTGCTGGATAAAGCGATCGACTACCGTCGGGATACCCAACAGGCGTTCGCCGCCCCCGGGTTTCGGGATGCTCACTCTTCTCACAGGGGATGGGCAGTAACTGCCGGACAGCAGTTGCGCTTTCAGTTCCGGCCAGTGGCGTTTCAGGTAGTCCGGCAGATCGCTTACGCTCATGCCGTCACTTCCCGCCGCACCTTTATTGGCTTTCACTCTTTTCAGGGCTTGCTTGAGATTGACGGGTTCACAGATGGCTTCCATCAGCCATTCTGCTGACGACGGACTTTCTCTGGTCGTCGGTGCCTGTACGGTTTCAGCCCCCTGAGAGCCGACGTTCGGGGCTTCACCCCGTCTTTCTGCTTCAGGGCCGCGATGCGTTTTCTGCTGCATGACCGTTCAGAACCTCCGCTGATACTTGTCACTCATTACCGTTCGGGCCTTCGGACAGTCCTGTCCTACTATGCCCTCTGCTGACTCCTGTCCGCCGATCAGCGCACCTTACGGTGCGCTCAGTTCTGAATGCAGAACGCCGGACAGGCCTCCCGGGGTAAGCTCAGCCGCTTTCACCACACACCTGCCAGATCTACCCCCCCGACTCTTGATGGTTATGGCCTTTGCAATCAAACGCTTGCTCCGCCAGCCGGGTAGGCCTCATATCTGATTTCTGTTCGTCAGGTCATGGTTTTGCTCCACGCTTCCTTCAGACCCCGCCTCACGACGACGCCCTTGCGCTTCACTAGTCCTTCGCCACCATCAGGCTGGACAGGGGACTTTCACCCCCGAGCTGCTGAGCATGCCCGGCACACGTTAAGTGGGCGCAGCATGCAGCGCCCCTACCCGATTAGCCAATTGATGAATGTAAGCACGGGTAAATTGGTTTGAACGATTGAATTGATGCTTAGTAGCAACTTTAACCTTATGATAGATCCGGTTAACCTGTTTTGTATGGATATCAATCTAGATAATCGAAACAAATAATCAGGAGAAGATTATTATGGCAACGGCAAAGAAAGCGACCAAGACTCATATCGGCCTGGACACCAAACAATCAGCAAAACTCTCTGAAGCACTGAACGCCCTACTGGCTAACTACCAAGTGTTGTATATGAACGTGCGTGGCTACCATTGGAATATTTCCGGCCCGCACTTCTTTGAACTGCACGTCAAGTTTGAAGAAACCTACAATGACCTGCTGACCAAGGTAGATGAACTGGCAGAGCGTATTCTGACTCTGGGTTCACAGCCTCGCCACGCCTTCAGTGACTATCTGAAAACGGCGGATATCAAGGAAGACACCAATGTCACCGACGATAAAGGCACCCTGCGCGGCTTGCTGGAAGGTTACGCCATTTTGTTGCAACAGCAGCGCGAACTGCTGACGCTGGCCGCAGAGGCCGGTGATGAGGGTACCTCTTCGCTGATGAGTGATTACATCAAAGAGCAGGAAAAACAGGTGTGGATGTTGAACGCCTATCTGGGTAAATAACCCAGGTCCAGCCAATAGCAGAACAGCCCATAACGGGCTGTTCTTGTTTTACCACTCGTAAGCCACAACGAACAATAAGGCTCTGCGGTGTTGATCGTCCAAACGACGGCGAACACGAATGATATGCCGATTGCTGCACGACTGGCGCTCCAGCCAACGGTGCCTGCGCCGCTGGCTCTGCCGTAACATCCTCCAGCGGCCCACTTCATTTCTACTGCGTCTCATTTTACGTTACCCATCAATGCCAACCGCGGGCATTATAGCCCTTTCAACGCGCGATCCAAGTCGTGCGTTCACTGCCGTCACCCTCTCACAGGCGACAAAAAGTACGGTTTTTATTTTCAGCAAGTCCCTTTAGTCAATCATTTTTATGTAACTTAACTACCGAGAAAAGGTTTCACCTTTGTTGTTCTGTGCGTACACTCATTATTGGTGGCTTACGAACGGAAATTTTTGCCTTTATGACAACCTTTTATACCGTAATTAGTTGGCTCTTGGTGTTTGGCTATTGGCTGCTTATCGCCGGGGTCACATTGCGTATTCTGATGAAACGACGCACCGTGCCTTCGGCCATGGCCTGGCTGCTGGTGATCTATATTCTGCCCTTGGTCGGTATCGTTGCTTATTTATCCTTTGGTGAACTGCACCTCGGCAAACGCCGCGCAGAGAGAGCCAAGGCTATGTGGCCCTCAACCGCTCGCTGGCTGAATGAGCTTAAAGGAAGTAGCCGGATTTTTGCTACCGAGTACAGTGAAGTGGCCCGCCCGCTGTTCCAGCTTTGCCACCACCGCCAGGGCATCGATGGCGTCAAAGGCAACCAGCTACAGCTGCTGACGACCACCGATTCAACGATGAATGCCCTGGTGCGGGATATCGAACTGGCACGCCATAATATCGAGATGGTGTTTTATATCTGGCAGCCCGGTGGGCTGGTCGATCAGGTCGCCGAATCATTGATGGCCGCCGCACGCCGTGGCGTACATTGCCGTTTGATGCTGGACTCGGCTGGCAGCGTACAGTTCTTCCGCAGCCCTTATCCCAGCATGATGCGTAACGCCGGTATTGAAGTGGTTGAGTCACTCAAGGTGAACCTGTTCCGCGTATTCCTGCGGCGCATGGACCTGAGGCAACATCGCAAAGTGGTGCTGATCGACAATTACATCGCCTACACCGGCAGTATGAATATGGTCGATCCGCGCTTCTTCAAGCAGGATGCCGGGGTGGGTCAATGGATCGACCTGATGGCACGTATGGAAGGCCCAGTGGCAACCACGATGGGTATCGTTTACGCCTGTGACTGGGAGATCGAAACCGGAAAGCGCATTCTACCACCGCCGCCAGACGTGAATATCATGCCGTTTGAACAGGAAAGCGGCCACACCATCCAGGTTATTGCTTCCGGCCCGGGATTCCCGGAAGAGATGATCCATCAGGCGCTGTTGACGGCGGTCTATTCCGCGCGTGAGCAGTTGATCATGACCACCCCCTATCTGGTGCCGAGCGACGATCTGCTGCACGCCATCTGCACGGCAGCGCTGCGTGGCGTTGACGTCAGCATTATCGTTCCGCGCGACAACGACTCAATGATGGTGCGCTGGGCCAGCCGTGCCTTCTTCTCGGAGCTGCTGGAAGCGGGCGTGAAGATTTATCAGTTTGAAGGCGGGCTGTTGCACACCAAGAGCGTGTTGGTCGATGGCCAGCTCAGCCTGGTCGGCACGGTCAATCTGGATATGCGCAGCCTGTGGCTGAACTTTGAAATCACCCTGGTGATTGACGACAGCGGCTTTGGTGCCGATCTAGCCTGTGTGCAAGATGATTACATCGCCCGCTCGCAGCTGTTGGACGCCAAGCAATGGTTGAAGCGCCCGTACTGGCACCGCCTGGTCGAACGCCTGTTTTACTTTTTCAGCCCGTTGCTGTAAAAGCGGCAACGAGCATGGTTTAATAACCTCAAATCATTTGTTATCAGGATTTTTATATGGACTTGAATAATCGCCTTACCGAAGATGAAACGCTGGAACAAGCCTACGACATCTTCCTTGAGCTGGCTGGCGACAATCTGGATCCCGCGGATATTCTGCTGTTCAATTTACAGTTTGAAGAGCGCGGTGGTGCCGAGCTGTACGATCCGGCAGAGGACTGGCAGGAACACGTGGATTACGATCTGAATCCGGACTTCTTTGCCGAGGTGGTGATCGGCCTGGCGGACAGCGATGGCGAGCCTATCAACGATGTCTTTGCCCGCGTGCTGATCTGCCGCGAGAAAGATAACAAGCTGTGCCACATTTTGTGGAAAGAATAAGCCGGTTAACGGTATAAAAAAACCTGCCAGATGGCAGGTTTTTTTATTGTTAATCAACACATTATAACGGATCAACTTTCAGGCACGATACCGCATGTCGGAAGCTGCCTTCCAGCAATGGGCGCGTTTTAGCGCATTCCGGCCCGGCAATCGGGCAACGGGTGCGGAACACACAGCCCGAAGGCGGATTGATCGGCGATGGCAATTCCCCTTCCAGCAGTTGGATCTGCTTTTCCTTCTCCTTGTCAGGATCCGGCACCGGAACCGCCGACATCAGCGCCTTGGTATACGGATGCTGCGGGTTATGATAGACCTCATCATAGGTTCCCAGTTCCACCGCATGGCCCAGATACATCACCAGCACCCGATCGGATATGTGTTTAACCACCGCCAGATCGTGGGCGATAAAGATTAACGATAACCCCATCTCACGCTGCAACTGCTGCAACAGATTCACCACCTGCGCCTGGATAGACACGTCCAAGGCGGAGACCGGCTCATCACAAATCACCAGTTTCGGCTCCAGGATCAAGGCGCGGGCGATACCGATACGCTGACACTGCCCGCCGGAGAATTCATGCGGATAACGGTTGATCAGGTTCGGCAACAGGCCCACCTTCAACATCATCGCTTTGACCTTATCCTTCACTTCCTGGCGCGGCATTTTCGGATTGTAGGTACGCAGCGGTTCGGCGATGATCTCACCGATGGTCATACGCGGGTTCAGCGAGGCCAGCGGATCCTGGAAAATCATCTGAATATCGCTGCGCGTCTTGCGCCAATCGGCATCATTCATGCCCAGCAGATCTTTGCCCAACCAGGCAACGCGGCCACTGGTCGCCTTCACCAGGCCGATAATTGCCCGTGCGAAGGTGGATTTACCGCAGCCTGACTCCCCTACCACCCCTAGCGTTTCGCCTTCAAACAGGCGCACGGTGACACCGTCCACCGCTTTCAGCGTTTTCGGTGCCTGCCAGAACCACTGCTTGTCATCATGAATATCAAAGTGAACTTTCAGGTCTGCGACTTCCAGCAGCACTCTTTTATCGGTTGCGGTCATACCAACGCCTCCACCGGCTTGAAACAGGCGCGCAGGCGCCCCTCACCAAACTGCTCCAATGGCGGAGCACTCGCGCACTGTTCCATCGCATACGGACAACGCGGTTGGAACGGACAGCCCTTTGGCAAACGCAGCAGGTTCGGCGGGTTACCAGGGATGGTCATCAACGCGTCACCTTCGGCATCCAGACGCGGCACCGCATTGAGCAGCCCGATAGAATATGGGTGGCTCGGATGATAAAACACATCGCGGGCGCTGCCGTATTCCATGGTGCGGCCTGCGTACATCACCAAGACCTTGTTACAGATCCCGGCAACCACGCCCAAATCATGGGTGATCATGATGATCGCCGTATTGAACTCACGCTTCAGTTCGTTAAGCAGCGTCATGATCTGTGCCTGCACGGTAACGTCCAGCGCGGTGGTTGGCTCATCGGCAATCAACAGCTTTGGCCGACACAGCAACGCCATGGCGATCATCACGCGTTGGCGCATCCCGCCGGAAAACTCATGCGGATACATACGCATACGCTTACGGGCTTCCGGCATTTTGACCGCATCCAGCATGCGGACCGACTCTTCAAACGCCTCGCTTTTGCTCATTTTTTTATGCAGCATCAGCACTTCCATCAACTGCTCGCCAACCCGCATATAAGGGTTCAATGAGGTCATAGGGTCCTGGAAGATCATCGAGATCTCTTCGGCCCGCAGCTTGTTGAGCTGGCTTTCTGGCAGGTTGAGAATTTCACGGCCGTTGAATTTTGCCGAGCCGCCGATGCGGCCATTGCTAGCTAGCAGGCCCATCAACGCAAATGCCGTCTGTGACTTGCCGGAACCTGACTCCCCGACGATGCCCAAGGTTTCACCCGCGCGCAGATCGAAGTTGAGATCGTTCACCGCGGTAACATCGCCGTCTGGCGTACCGAACGTCACACGCAGATCTTTGACGTCCAGCAGCAGCCCGGTTTGTGGTTGAGAATTAATGCTCATGGTTGCACTCCTTAACGATCTTTCGGGTCGAGGGCATCACGCAGGCCATCGCCGATAAAGTTGAAACAAAACAGAGTGATAACCAGGAAACAGGCTGGGAACAGCAGCAACCACGGTGATACTTCCATCGAGTTGGCACCATCGCTCAACAATGCGCCCCAACTGCTCAACGGCTCCTGAGTTCCCAGCCCCAGGAAGCTGAGGAAGGATTCAAACAGGATCATGCTCGGCACCAGCAGCGAGGCGTATACCACCACCACGCCCAGTACGTTCGGCACGATATGCCGCAGGACGATATTGCGAGTCGATACGCCGCACACCAGCGCCGCTTCGATAAACTCTTTACGTTTCAGGCTGAGCGTCTGCCCGCGCACAATACGTGCCATATCCAGCCACGACACCATGCCGATCGCCACAAAGATCAGCAGGATGTTTTGCCCAAAGAAGGTCACCAGCAGGATCACAAAGAACATGAACGGGAAGGAGTTCAGAATCTCCAGCAAACGCATCATCACCGAGTCGGTCTTGCCGCCCAGATAGCCAGAAAGTGAACCGTACAAAGTACCCAAGACCACGGCCACCAGCGCCGCAGCGACCCCCACCATCAGCGAGATTCGCCCACCAATGGCCACGCGTACCAGCAAGTCACGCCCTGAGGAGTCGGTACCGAAATAGTGCCCGGACTCTAGGTTAGGCGCGGCTGACATCATTGCCCAATCGGTGTCATCATAAGCAAACTGCGACAGCCAGGGGGCACAGATCACAAACAGGGTGATCAGCGCTAACACAAACAGGCTGGTCACCGCCGCACGGTTGTGCATAAAGCGGCGGCGAGCGTCCTGCCACAGACTGCGCCCTTCAACTTCCAGCTGTTCGCTGAAGTTTTCCAGAGCTTCGCTGTTCTTTTTCGTCAACATCTTGCGTGCTCCAGCTTAGTAACGGATTTTCGGATCGATCACGGCATACAGCACGTCGACGATCGCGTTAAACAGGATGGTCAAGCCGCCAACCAGAATGGTCAGGCTCAACACCAGCGAATAGTCACGGTTCAATGCACCGTTAACGAACAGCTGGCCAATTCCTGGCAGGCCGTAAATAGTCTCAATCACCATCGAACCGGTGATAATCCCAACAAACGCTGGCCCCATATACGACAGCACCGGCAGCAACGCAGGTTTTAATGCGTGGCGCAGAATGATGCGGCGCATCGGCAAACCTTTGGCACGGGCGGTACGGATAAAGTTGGAGTGCAACACCTCAATCATCGAGCCACGGGTAATACGCGCGATGCTGGCGATATAGGCCAAAGACAGCGCCACCATCGGCAGGATCATGAACTTCAGCGCCCCACCGTTCCAGCCTCCACCGGGCAACCACTTCAAGGTAATGGCGAAAATCAGCACCAGTAAGGGGGCGACAACAAAGCTGGGGATCACCACACCGGTCATGGCGAACCCCATCACCGTATAGTCCCACTTGGTGTTCTGATTCAACGCGGCAATAACCCCTGCGCTCACTCCCAGCACCACCGCCAGAACAAAAGCGGCAAAACCCAGTTTGGCTGAAACGGGGAACGAGGCCTTGACCAGGTCATTAACCGAATAATCTTTGTATTTGAATGAAGGGCCAAAATCGCCCTGCGACAGCTGCACCAAATAGTGCCCGTACTGTTTCCAGATCGGATCGTTAAGGTGATATTTGGCTTCAATGTTGGCCAACACTTCGGGTGGCAGCGCGCGCTCACCGGTAAACGGGCTGCCGGGTGCGAGGCGCATCATAAAGAAAGAGATGGTGATAAGGATAAATAGTGTCGGGATCGCCTCTAGCAGGCGACGAAAGATAAATTTAAGCATTGCCCTAGCCCTGTGCTTCAGCCTGATAACGGCTTATTGTCTTGAAATGGGCCGGCGACCTGTGCCGCCAGCCCTTGCCGCATCAATGTTTGATGATGTACAGGTTTTTGTCGTAAACGTTATCAAGTGGATCTTTGCCTGAGTAACCACCCACGTAAGGTTTCACCAGGCGAGCATTCACATAGTAATAAAGCGGAACGATAGCAGAGTCTTTATCCAGTTGGACTTCGGCTTTCTGATACAGATCGGCACGCTCTTCTTTGGTTTTCGCCGTCAAGACGTTGCCCATCAGCTTGTCGAATTCTGCGCTCTTATAGTGTGGGGTGTTACTGCTGCTGTCGGACAGCATCATGTTCAGGAAGGAGCTTGGTTCGTTGTAGTCCGCACACCAGCCAGCACGTGACACGTCATAGGTGCCCTGATGGCGGGTATCCAGGAAAGTTTTCCACTCCTGGTTCACCAGCTTCACGTCCACACCCAGGTTTTTCTTCCAGATAGACGCAGCGGCAATGGCCAGCTTCTTGTGCAGATCGGAGGTGTTGTACAGCAGCGAGAAGGTCAGCGGTTTACCCGGGCCATAACCGGCTTCGGCCAGCAGTTTCTTGGCTTCTTCGTTACGCTTTTCCTGCGTCCAGCCAAACCACTCTGGCGGGGTCAACTTGGCACCGTCAGTGTAAGGAGGAGTAAAGCTGTAAGCAGGCAGATCGCCCTGGTTCTTCACCTTGTTGACGATAATGTCGCGATCCATCCCCAGCTTCAGCGCTTCGCGCACGCGAGCATCGGTGAACGGTGCTTTCTGGTTGTTGATTTCATAGTAATAAGTACACAGGTAAGGATCGACGTGCACTTCGTTCGGGATCTCTTTTTTCAGCTTCTGGAACAGTTCGATCGGCATGTTGTTATAGGTCATGTCGATTTCACCGGTGCGGTAGCGGTTAACGTCAGTGACTTCTGAAGCGATCGGCAGGAAGGTGACTTTATTAATGATAGTTTTAGCGTTATCCCAGTATTGCGGGTTGCGTTCCAACACGATACGTTCGTTAACCACCCAGTCTTTCAGCTTGTAGGCGCCGTTGCTGACGTAGTTCTGTGGCAGAGTCCACTTCTCACCAAACTTCTCTACCGCTTCTTTATTCACCGGCTTCATGGCGTAGTGCGGGGTCATTTCTACCAGATACGGCACCGGTTCGGTCAGCGTCACCTGGAAGGTATGATCGTCGATGGCCTTCACGCCCAGCGTCGATTTGTCTTTTTTACCCGCGATGATGTCATCCACGTTTTCCACGTGGGCATACTGTAGATAGCTGGCATAAGGAGAGGCGGTTTTCGGATCGACCAAACGCTGCCAGCTATACACGAAATCTTGTGCCGTTACCGGCTCACCGTTCGACCATTTGGCGTCTTTGCGCAGGTGGAAGGTCCACACTTTAAAATCTTTGTTATCCCAGCTTTCTGCGACACCCGGCACCACAGAACCGTCCAGGCTGTTATTCGCCAGACCTTCAATCAGATCGCGAGTGACGTTGTTTTCAGGCACGCCTTCGATCTTGTGTGGGTCAAGGGATTGTACTTCGGAACCGTTGTTCTTAACGATTTCCTGCTTGTCTGCCAGCTGTACGCCCGCTGGCACATCGGCCGCAAAAGCAGTTCCTGCCGCCGTCAAGCCTAGCGCCGCAATAATGCCTGCTGCCAGCAGGGACTTCTTCGTGATGTTGGTCATGTGTATAAACTCCAGTTTTTATTATCACAACTCCGTCGTGGGAGCTGCGTAGCCCGTTAACCGGGTGGTTGTTACGGCTGGACGCCGTGGAACGAAACGGCGCTGCCTTTCCTGTGTATCACCGGCCACTATCACCGCCGGTGATACCCTTCATTACTGTTTGATGATGTAAAAGTTTTTCACATCGATGTAGTCAAGCGGGTCTTTGCCGGTGAAACCGCCAACCGTAGGTTTGACCAGGCGTGCACTGACCCGATAATAGACCGGGATCAGCGCAGAATCTTTGTCCAGCAAGGTCTCGGCCTGCTGATAAATGGCACTGCGTGCAGTAGCGTCCGATGCTTTCAAGGTGCTGGCCATAAGAGCATCGAAGGCCGGGCTTTTATAGAAGAAGGTGTTATTGCTGCTGTTGGAAAGCAGCATATTCAGAAACGCACTCGGCTCATTGTAATCGCCGCACCAGGTGGCACGGGCCACGTCAAACTGCCCTTCATGACGGCTCTGCAGCGAGGTTTTCCATTCCTGATTTTGCAATGTGACCTGTGCGCCAAGGTTCTTCTTCCACATTGAGGCAGCAGCGATGGCCTGCTGCTTATTTTGATCGGAGGTGTTGTACAACAAGGTAAACTTGAGCGGTTTTTCAGCGGTGAACCCGGCCTGTGCCAGCAGTTTCTTCGCTTCTTCGTTGCGTTTTTCCTGCGTCCACCCAGCCCATTCCGGCTGGCTGAAGTTGCCTCCCTCGGTAAAGGTTGGCGTAAAGCTGTAGGCGGGGATTTGGCCCTGGCCCATGATCTTGTTGGCAATAATATCGCGATCCAGCGTCAATTTGACTGCCGCACGTACGCGCTCGTCGGTGAACGGCGCACGCAGATTGTTGATCTCATAATAGAAGGTGCACAGGTAAGGGTTAACGTGCAGCTGTTCCGGGATCTCGCGCTTCATTTTGGCATACAGATTCGGCGGGATGGCACTGTTGGTGATATCGATTTCACCGCTGCGGTAGCGGTTAATATCGCTGACCTCGGAAGACAACGGCAGGAACGTAGCCTGCTCGATCACCGTCTTGCTGTTATTCCAGTAGCTCGGGTTGCGTTCGAGCACGATACGTTCGTTGACGACCCACTCGGATAAGCGATATGCCCCGTTGCCCACGTAGTTCTGTGGCAGTGTCCACTTATCGCCAAATTTCTCAACCACGGACTGTTTCACCGGTTTCATTGAGGTATGGGAAAGCATGCTGACAAAATAGGGCACCGGCTCGCTGAGCGTCACCTTCAACGTTTTATCATCAATGGCGCTGACGCCAAGGGATTCAGGCGGTTTCTTACCGGCAAGAATAGCGTCAATATTCTCAATTCGGGCGTATTGCAAGTAGCTGGCATAAGGGGAACCGGTCTTGGGATCCGCCAGCCGCTGCCAGCTGTAAACGAAATCCTGCGCGGTCACCGGAGAGCCATCACTCCATACTGCCCCTGGACGCAGGTGGAAGGTCCACGTCTGGTAATCGGTATTTTCCCAGCTTTCCGCCACCGCAGGAGCCAGATGACCATTGGCATCGGTGCTGACCAACCCTTCCAGCAGGTTGAGGATAATATTGCTTTCAGGCGTTCCTTCGACTTTATGCGGATCCAACGAAGCGACTTCTGAACCGTTGTTGATCACCATGCGCTGCAGTGGTGCTAATTGCACACCGGCCGGAACCTCAACGGCCTGCAGGTTTTGGCTGGCGATCATCCCCAACACGGCGGCGATGATAACGGCCAACGGTTGATGCTTCGTGGTTTGCGGCATAGTACAGGCTCCTTTTCGCTGCTAAGCAATAATTGTGAAATAGTTATCAAGCATGCTAAATAAACGGATCCCAGCAAAAATCATTCCTATCTGGCGCGCCAAAGATAAGATTTTTCCTTCTGATAAGTTGCTCGGAAATTAGCAGAAGCAAAAATTCATAGCCAATAATTTTTACAGAAATGTTAAGCATTTCTCTTTTATTATCCCATAGCCCTACAGACACCTAGCCTTCCCACACGCCCAGGGAGAGATTAGCACCATGATTTTATTGGATAAATAACGACTTCACTTTTAACCTTTTCATCCCAGATGAAAAAAACCACTCAAAAGAAACATTCAGTTAACAAAAATGCCGTTCAGAGAATAAACACCTGCCTATGGGTGGTTAATCACTAATAACACCTGTGTGAAACGGAGACAAGCCCTACAGAATGATGTGATTAAATTAACAACAATTTTACCCATTGGGAGACAAAAACCCCCGTCACGCGGATTTTAAAAGTGGAGAAAATAACATCTTGGTGCTTTATCAACCGATAAAGTGAGATTTGTGCCACAGGGTGGGGCAATAGAATGAAAAGCAGGCAGGTTATGCACTTTAATAATGCATCAACTGAGATAATTTGAAAAATTAAAAATAACTTAAGCCGCAAACAGGATTATCCGCGGCTTTATTAGGGTTATAACAACCCAGGGAAAATGGCTTTAATGCCGGTGACAATAAATTCGATCCCCAGCGCCATCAACAATAGCCCCATGATACGGGTAATGACGTTGATGCCGGTTTGCCCCAGCAAACGCACCAGCAGCGGAGCTGCCCGGAACAATAGCCAACAACAGAAAGCGAACAAGGCGATCGCCACGGTAAAACCTAACAGGTTCTGCCAGCTGTGGTAACGAGAGCTCCAGACGATGGTAGAACTGATAGCACCCGGCCCGGCCATCAGCGGCAGCGCCAAGGGAACGACGCCGATGCTTTCACGGATCGCGCTCTCTGATTTTTCCTGCTTGTTCTGTTTGTCTTCACCCAGCTTGCCGCTGATCATCGACATGGCGATGGTCACCACCAGAATGCCGCCGGCAATACGGAAAGAATCGATGGAGATACCAAACATACGCAATATGCCCTCACCCAGGAACAGCGAGGTCCACAAAATAATCGCCACCGACAGGTTAGCCGTCAGGTTGGTTTTGTTACGCCCGACCTCGGCCTGGTAGCTGGTCATGCTGATAAACACCGGCAGAATACCTACCGGGTTGACCAGCGCAAACAGGCCGACAAAGAACTTGATGTAGCCGGAAAAATCCAACAGAGATTGGCCCACGAAAAACTCCGCATAAATAGCTGTAAAAAGAGACACTGCCGATGCGCGCTAATGTAATAGAATTGCGCCAGCTAATCCATCCACCCGGCCAGCATTTTTCCCTACCCCAACAGAATGTTACAAAACAATTCGCTATTGTTAATGCTTTGTGTGCTGCCTGCTGTTATTCAGTATCATCACGGCATGGCCAAACACCTTGTTGATAATTACTCTCAACAAACGCAAGCTGAAAGGTGTCAGCTTGCAATTTTTATGATGTACATCACAAAATATCTACTCAGGAATAGTTAAGCTCTTAGTCGTAGTCAAAAGGGAGTACGAGGTATGGATACCGATTTCTGTCTCGCTTGCCTACTACCAACTTGCACTTGGTAAAGCTCTTTAAGTAAATCAGCAGTATGGGTCGCTAACTGCGGGAAAAGTCTCATGATCTAACAGACGCCTTCCTGACAGATGTCTATACTAGTTCCTCGAACGGCTTATTTACTGAAAGAGTTTAACATTTATCAGGAGAGCATCATGGCTGTAACGAATGTCGCTGAATTGAACGAGCTAGTTGCACGTGTCAAAAAAGCCCAGCGCGAGTATGCCAACTTCTCACAAGAGCAAGTTGATAAGATCTTCCGCGCCGCTGCCCTCGCCGCCGCAGATGCCCGTATTCCTCTGGCTAAACTGGCCGTTGAAGAATCAGGCATGGGTATCGTTGAAGACAAAGTCATCAAAAACCACTTCGCTTCCGAATACATCTATAACGCCTATAAAGACGAAAAGACCTGCGGGATCCTCTCCGAAGATGAAACTTTCGGTACCATTACTATAGCTGAGCCAATTGGTCTGCTGTGCGGTATCGTGCCAACCACCAACCCGACTTCTACCGCAATCTTCAAAGCGCTGATCAGCCTGAAGACCCGTAACGGCATCATTTTCTCCCCGCACCCACGTGCCAAGAACGCCACCAACAAGGCCGCAGATATCGTGCTGCAGGCTGCCATTGCTGCTGGCGCACCGAAAGACATCATCGGTTGGATCGACCAGCCAACGGTAGACCTGTCCAATCAGTTGATGCATCACCCAGACATCAACCTGATCCTGGCAACCGGTGGCCCAGGCATGGTTAAAGCAGCTTACAGCTCAGGTAAACCTGCAATCGGCGTTGGTGCTGGTAACACTCCAGTGGTGGTTGACGAAACTGCCGACATCAAACGCGTAGTCGCTTCTATCCTGATGTCAAAAACCTTCGACAGCGGTGTGATCTGTGCGTCTGAACAGTCCGTGATCGTAGTAGATTCCGCATACGATGCAGTGCGCGCACGCTTCGCTACCCACGGTGGCTACATGCTGCAGGGCAAAGAGCTGAAAGCCGTTCAGGACATCATCCTGAAAAACGGTGGTCTGAACGCCGCTATCGTTGGCCAGTCTGCACCAAAAATCGCTGAAATGGCCGGTATCAAAGTGCCAGCCAACACTAAAATCCTGATCGGTGAAGTGAAACTGGTTGACGAATCTGAGCCGTTTGCTCACGAAAAACTGTCACCTACCCTGGCGATGTACCGTGCCAAAGACTTTGAAGACGCCGTCAGCAAAGCAGAGAAACTGGTCGCCATGGGCGGTATCGGTCACACCTCTTGCCTGTACACCGATCAAGATAACCAGACTGCACGTGTAGAGTATTTTGGCGACAAAATGAAAACCGCACGTATTCTGATTAATACCCCGGCTTCTCAGGGGGGTATCGGTGACCTGTACAACTTTAAACTCGCTCCGTCACTGACGTTGGGCTGCGGTTCCTGGGGTGGTAACTCCATCTCTGAAAACGTCGGTCCAAAACATTTGATCAACAAGAAAACTGTAGCGAAGCGAGCAGAAAACATGTTGTGGCACAAACTTCCGAAATCAATCTACTTCCGCCGTGGCTCACTGCCAATCGCGCTGGAAGAAGTGGCTACCGACGGGGCAAAACGCGCCTTCATCGTTACCGACCGCTACCTGTTCAATAACGGTTATGCCGATCAGATCACCAAAGTTCTGAAATCGCACGGTATTGAAACCGAAGTGTTCTTTGAGGTTGAAGCTGACCCAACGCTGAGCATCGTACGTAAAGGTGCCGAGCAGATGAACTCCTTCAAACCAGACGTGATCATCGCGCTGGGTGGTGGTTCACCAATGGACGCCGCGAAAATCATGTGGGTGCTGTACGAACATCCTGAAACTCACTTCGAAGATCTGGCACTGCGCTTTATGGATATCCGTAAGCGTATCTACAAGTTCCCGAAAATGGGCGTGAAAGCGAAAATGATCGCCGTCACCACCACTTCAGGTACCGGTTCAGAAGTGACTCCGTTTGCCGTTGTGACCGATGATGCCACCGGCCAGAAATACCCACTGGCTGACTATGCTCTGACCCCGGACATGGCGATTGTCGATGCCAACCTGGTGATGAACATGCCTAAATCCCTGTGCGCCTTCGGCGGCCTGGATGCGGTTACTCATGCCCTGGAAGCCTACGTTTCCGTACTGGCCAACGAATATTCAGACGGCCAGGCGCTGCAAGCGCTGAAACTGCTGAAAGAATATCTGCCAGCCAGCTACCATGAAGGGGCGAAAAACCCGGTTGCTCGTGAGCGTGTGCACAACGCCGCTACCATCGCCGGTATCGCGTTTGCCAACGCCTTCCTGGGTGTCTGTCACTCAATGGCCCACAAGCTGGGTTCTGAGTTCCACATCCCGCACGGTCTGGCTAACGCCATGTTGATCTCTAACGTTATCCGTTATAACGCCAACGACAACCCGACCAAGCAGACCGCCTTCAGCCAGTATGACCGTCCTCAGGCACGTCGTCGCTACGCAGAAATCGCAGACCACCTCGGTCTGAGCGCTGCCGGTGACCGTACTGCACAGAAGATCGAAAAACTGCTGAAATGGCTGGACGAAATCAAGGCAGAGTTGGGTATTCCAACCTCGATCCGCGAAGCTGGCGTACAAGAAGCCGACTTCCTGGCCAAGGTCGACAAACTGTCTGAAGATGCGTTTGATGACCAATGTACCGGTGCTAACCCACGTTATCCGCTGATTGCCGAACTCAAGCAAATCTTGATGGATACTTACTACGGTCGCGAATTCAGCGAAGCGACTGAAGAAGAAGTGGTAGTTGCAGCACCTGTTGCAGCCAAAGCGGAAAAAAAGTCCAAGAAATAACCGTTCTCTGAATGGTCAAAACCCGCCGAAAGGCGGGTTTTTTTATGCGTGAGATAAATTGCACTCAATGAGCACCACGCTATTTGGACAGCAATACCAGCCTACCTACAGGGTGGCATCAAAAAAACGCCGCACAAGCCTTCTGCGGCGCTTCTGGCACAATATCACTCTGGAACCTTGATCGCTTCCTTGTAGTGCTTGCGGCATACCGAAACATAGCTTTCGTTACCCCCAATCACCACTTGCTCCCCCATATGCATCGCCTTGCCATCCTCTCCCAGGCGCAGCACCATATTGGCTTTACGCCCGCAATGACAAATGGTCTTCAGTTCGACCAGTTTATCGGCCCAGGCCAGCAGATGATGGCTGCCAACAAACAGTTCCCCAAGAAAATCCGTGCGTAAGCCATAACACAGCACCGGAATATCCAGTTGGTCGACCACCTCGCAAAGTTCTTCAACCTGCTCTTTGGTCAGAAACTGGCTCTCATCCACCAGCACGCAATGCACGGGCTGCTGCTGATGCTCCTGATTAATCATGGCGTACAGTTGAGTGGCGCTATTATAAAGCTGGGCCTGCGACGACAACCCAATCCGCGAACTCACTTTGCCAACGCCGAAGCGGTGGTCGACCTCCGCGGTGAACACCAGCGTGCGCATACCACGTTCTTGATAATTATATGAAGATTGTAACAGCGCCGTCGATTTCCCCGCATTCATAGCGGAATAATAAAAATAAAGCTGAGCCATGTGGCCGCGACTCCAATGGTTTAAAATATATACCCTAAGACTTTCTGGTTGTAGCTGAGCCCCCCGCAGACTCATCCTCTGGTCTTGCTGGCGCGCTTCACTGCGCCCTTGCCAATCAGGGCGAATATATTCCCCCCGGTTGATGAGTCTGTTGCGGTTAACAACGCTGCGGCCTGAGAGACAACGGGTATATACTGTCGGAAGGTGCAGGTTGACAGTGTAGCATAGACCGTGGTCAGACACAGCAAGCGGGCTGACATTATCTTGGCCTAAGAAAATAGCCATAAGCCAAGTTTCATGTGAAACATTTTACATGCGCAGCGGACACTTTTACATCTATTTACAGATTACTGTGGTTTCTCAAGCACAATTAATTATTGTTAATGATTAACTAAATTCATTAATGCTCAAACGGATAAGTCCTGCCAGTGAGCAAACAGCCAGCCCTGCCCCTCCCGACAGCAATGCAATTAAATGTGTTTTGAGCGATGGCTCCCCGGTTAATTGGAACGCTTAACAACTTACTCGCTCCTGACAGACTGTTTTACCGCTATACCCCCATTCTTTACAGTACTAGTCCTTTTGGGGAAGTGATTATGGACACAAATCCTTCCCGATACTGTTATAGAGCATAATTATGTCAAGCGGACCAAAATGACTTTAAGCTCGGCGATTATGCCTTCCGGCTGGACAATTCGGCATAAAAACCGGGGGGGATTAAAGCCTGATTCCCCTATGTTATTAGTCGGACAGTTCTCAATATCGGTTTTTTAAAGATAAATTTAGTCACTCTTTCAATTTGGCTATTGCAGAAAAGAAAGGAGCACTCTATTATTATCGTCACGCCCCCCCACCAATATAATTTGAGAGCTAGAACAATGAGCGAAGCATTGAAGATTTTGAACAACATCCGTACTCTACGTGCACAGGCAAGAGAATGCAGCCTGGAAACACTGGAAGAGATGCTGGAGAAGCTGGAAGTTGTTGTTAACGAACGCCGCGAAGAAGACAGCCAGGCTCAAGCAGAAATTGAAGAGCGCACTCGTAAACTGCAACAATACCGCGAAATGCTGATTGCAGACGGTATTGATCCAAACGAACTGCTGCAAACTATGGCTGCTACCAAAGCCGCTGGTAAAGCAAAGCGTGCTGCACGCCCAGCTAAATACCACTATAAAGATGAAAACGGCGAAATGAAAACCTGGACTGGCCAGGGCCGTACTCCAGCCGTGATTAAAAAAGCTATCGAAGAGCAAGGCAAATCTCTGGACGATTTCCTGCTGTAATAGCATTTTAGTTACCTTCAAAAGGCTCCCTATGGGAGCCTTTTTGCTTTGCACCCACGGTAATCACCCTGCCCTTCACGCGCGTTATCCCGGTTGACTAGCAAAATTCTCATGTACTGGAAAAGAAAAAGGGGCCAAAGCCCCTTTATTTTACCCGTCTATCGTTCGGTTACTGAACGTTATAAAACGCCCGATACCAATCAACAAACCGTTTAACCCCTTCATCAACGCTGGTCTCAGGTTTAAACGCGATAGTCTGGTACAGCTCCTCGGTATCCGCGCTGGTATCCAAAACGTCACCAGGCTGCATCGGCAGCATATTTTTGTGCGCCGTGATACCTAACGCAGCCTCCAGAGCATGAATATATTCCATTAACTTAATAGGGCTACTATTGCCGATATTATAGACATGGTAAGGCGCAGAACTGCTGGCTGGAGACCCTTGTTCCACCGTCCAATTGGCATTGGGTTGAGGAACAATGGCCTGCAAGCGCACTACCGCCTCGGCAATATCATCAATGTAAGTAAAGTCACGATGCATCTCACCGTGGTTATATACATCAATGCTCTCACCGGCCAATATCGCCTTGGTGAATTTAAACAGCGCCATGTCAGGACGCCCCCAAGGACCATATACGGTGAAAAAACGCAGGCCGGTGGTTGGCAGACCATATAAATGCGAATAGCTGTGCGACATAAGCTCATTGGCTTTTTTCGTCGCCGCATACAGGGATATTGGGTGATCGACCGAGTCATCCGTCGAAAACGGTAGCTTGCGATTCAGGCCATAAACCGAGCTGGAGGACGCGTACAGCAAATGCCCAACTTTATTATGCCGACACCCTTCAAGAATGTTCAAATGGCCAATCAGGTTGGAATCCGCATAAGCCAAGGGGTTATCCAGCGAATAACGCACCCCGGCCTGGGCGCCAAGGTGAATGACCCGCTCAAACTGATGTTCAGCAAACAGCTCGGCAATTCCATTGCGATCGGCCAAATCCAGTTTGATAAACTGAAATGCTGGCCGATTAGCCAGCATGTCGAGCCGTGCCTGTTTCAGGCTGACAGCGTAATAATCATTCAGGTTGTCGATACCGACAACCTGATGCCCCATGGCTAGCAGGCGCTCCGTTACGTGATAACCAATAAATCCTGCAGCGCCTGTAACCAGGAATTTCATGCTCACCTCTTAGATGACCGGCTTAATCGATGCGCCACGACCAATACCATAATAAGTAAAGCCGCGAGCTTGCAGACGTTCTGGATCAAACAGGTTACGGCCATCAAAAATGACGGGCTGCTTCAAGGCTGCCTTAATCGCATCAAAATCCGGAGCACGGAAATTCTGCCATTCGGTACAGATCACCAACGCATCGGCTCCCTGTAACGCAGCTTCTTTGGTACCCATCAGTTTCAGATCGGCACGTTGCCCATAGATACGCTGCGCTTCTGCCATGGCTTCCGGGTCATAGGCTTGCACGCTGGCGCCTAATTCCCACAAGGTCTCCATCAGCACGCGGCTGGAAGCTTCACGCATATCGTCAGTATTAGGTTTAAACGCCAGGCCCCACAGCGCGAAGGTTTTCCCTTTTACATCATTAGCAAAATGATGCTTGATGAACTGGGTCAGCTTATATTTCTGCTGGTTGTTCACCTGCTCTACCGCCTGCAACAGTTTCGGTTGATAACCGATATGCTCTGCCGTACGGATTAGCGCCTGAACGTCTTTCGGGAAGCAGGAGCCGCCGTAGCCACAGCCTGGATAAATGAAGTGATAGCCAATACGTGAATCCGAACCGATCCCCTGACGCACTTTTTCAATGTCCGCACCCAGCATCTCTGCCAGATTGGAGATTTCGTTCATAAAGCTGATTTTGGTCGCCAGCATGCAGTTGGCGGCATATTTGGTCAGCTCTGCGCTGCGGATATCCATCAGGATCATGCGGTCGTGATTGCGGTTGAACGGCTCATACAGCTCACGCAGCGGCTCAATGACGTCTTTGTTATCGGTGCCCAGCACGATACGCTCAGGGCGCATACAATCGGCAACAGCAGCCCCTTCCTTGAGGAACTCCGGGTTGGAGACGACATCAAACGCCAAGTCGCTGCCGCGCTTGCGCAGCGTTTCAGTCATCACTTCACGAACTTTATCAGCGGTACCTACCGGTACGGTTGACTTATCGATCACCACTTTGCGGTCTGTCATATGTTCGGCGATGGTGCGTGCCACGGCGGTGACATATTTCAGATCGGCAGAACCATCTTCGTCCGGTGGCGTTCCCACGGCGATAAACTGGATCGCGCCATGAGCAACACCGGCTTTCGCATCGGTAGTGAAATGTAGGCGACCGGCTTCATAGTTTTGCTGTACCAACGAAGTCAGGCCCGGTTCAAAGATCGGAATATTGCCTTTTTTGAGGTTTTCGACCTTCTGTTCATCGATGTCGATACACATGACATCATGACCCACATCAGCCAACACGGCTGCCTGTACCAGGCCAACATAGCCAATACCGAAAACGGTTACTTTCATCGGGAAGTCCTAATTTTCAAATTTAACAAAAAGTTATCAAGCTACTTCTGTTTGTCTGCCGCCCTAGGCAGCAGCCAAACCAACAATTCTTTACCCGTGTTGGGTGGTCTTTTCGTCTCGACACGCTATGGGTCAAAGAGCTCACAAACGGGCTTGTCACCCGAAAATGGCTACTGAGATCCTGACGATCTATCTAAGTAGCTCTATTTTTTCGCTCTCAAATTGCGCACTTACGCCGCCATACGAAAAACCCGCAAAGTATACCAGCTTAAAACCGCTGAGTATTACCCCAAGCTCAAATAGCAATAAATTAGGACAACTACCTATGGAAACGACGTTAATGGAGAATAGGCAGGGGCAATTGCTGGAGTTCCATTGATGATTTATTCAGCACTCAGCATCAGACGTAACCGGCCGCCGCTACCCCAGACCTGGCACTGCCAAGCATCACAGCGTTGGCTAATTTGATTCATGTAAGTGGTGCCAAGCGTTCCCAAGGGTACGCCATTACTTAATTGAATCAGGTTATCCCCTGTATTTACATTGGCATGCAAACCGGCAGAGGCCAGCACCAAATTCTTATATTCGGCATGATAATAACCCACCAACAGCGGAAATTGGCCTTCTAACTTGCCTTGGCGCAATAATTGGTTAACTTGTTTTAACAATGCGGACATTTGCGGCAGGCGATGTTGTTGATTGGCTAAATGATCTTGCAGTAAGCCGTTGAATAACGCACGCAATAGCAAGGCAGCCATCACGCCATTTTCTCCCGCACGGGTGACATCCAGGCAATAAAACGCCAGGTCTTTATCCGATAGCGCCGCGATATCCAACACCAACCCCGGATTTTCGCTGGTGGTTAATTGCCGATAATTAATACGGCAACCGGCAATAGACTGCTGCACGGGTGGTTGTAACTGCTTGAGTAATCTCACGGCCTCGGAGGGGTTTTGGCTTAATGCCTGCCAATCCTGGAACAACTCGGCCTCTTCGATCGCCTGCGAAGTAAACATATTTGGATAGAGGCAAGCCAGTACCGCTTCACGCAGCCGATTGAGATCGCTCAACGGTTTCAGCAGCACATCCTGCACGCCGAGCCGTAGCACCTTGGCGATATCCGCCATCTTATCGGTCGCGGAGATCACCAATACCGGGATCTTTATCCCTTGCAAGCGCAGATGCTCAACAAACTCGATGCCGTCCATTTCCGGCATGGCGAGATCGCACAGGATCAGATCGGGAGCGAACTCTTCAACCGCACTCAACGCCACAAGGCCATTGGCCGCCTCGCTGGTTTGTGCTCCCAAGGATGCAAGATAACCTACAAGCACAGAACGGAAAACCTGTTCGTCCTCAACGATTAAGATGCGCTTGCTTATCAGTGGTAATGCCATCGACCCAGCCTCTTCCCTTTTGATGTTGTAATAGTGGCTCATAATGAGCACTTGTGCTTGTCGAAAACACGCCCAATAGCATCATTCCACCCTAACAAATGGTAATCATTTATTTTTTATCAATGGAGCCAAAACATCTATCTGTTTTTCGACTGCCAAGCGGCCCGCCTCTATCGCCTCGCTGGCGCGATGGAAATCCAGGGTAGATATCTGTGGGCAATACGGCTGGATCAGCACGTCTGGCGGGTCACTGGCCATACGGGTTCGCTTCACCCGATTCTCCAGCATCTGAATCGAGGTGCTCATGATTTCCATCGCCGTGGGGGTGAAGGTGGTTTTCTTCAGCATCATTTTATTCATGCGTTCCCGCAGGCGGTCACGCCAGTTATTGGCATCGCTAATGCTTGTTTCACTCTGCTCGCCAGCATCATTGCGTACCGAAAACAGATCCTGCTGCATCAGGTGCGCGTCATGTTGCAAATCCACGGCAATCACTATGTCTGCCCCCATCGCCCTGGCCAATGAAATAGGAACCGGGTTGACCAAGGCGCCATCCACCAACCAATATCCATCAAACCAGACCGGTGCCAACAAGCCCGGCATGCTGCAGGAAGCACGAATGGCCTGGTGGATATCCCCTTTAGTCATCCACAGCTCACGGCCGGTACTGAGGTTGGTGGTCACCGCACCGAATTTCAGTGAGCAGTCGGTAAAGTCGTTAATTTTCAGTATTTGGCCAACGACGTTAAATACGCGTTCGCCGCGTAATAATCCACCGCGCTGCCAAGAGAGATCCATCAGCCTGATCACGTCCCAGTAGCTGAATGAGCGTACCCACTTCTCCATCGCTGGCAAACGATGGCTGGCAAACGCCGCCCCAACCAGTGCTCCCACGGAACATCCTGCAACAATATCTGCTTCGATACCCAGCTTACGCAGTGCGTTAATCACGCCGATATGCGCCCACCCCTTGGCGGCACCGGCCCCTAATGCCAACCCGATTTTAACTTTCCGCATGCTTCGCCTATCCTTTGCTCGGTGAATTCACTCAACCCAATCGCAGGGTACATTGTCATCAACGAATGATGTTAGGTAACATATGCGTTAAATTCATTTTAGCTGCGGCTTTACATCACGCGAGCTAACCACTGAGAGGCGTTATTTTGACTGAGCTATGCCCCTGCGGCAGCGGGCAGGACTACAGCGCTTGCTGTGCGCCCTATATAACAGGTACTCAATACGCTATGTCGCCGGGCATTTTAATGCGTTCGAGATATTCCGCCTATGTAAAACGGGATGTAGATTATCTTATTGCGACCTGGCACCCAGACTGCAACCCTGAAGAGTGGCGCAGCGCCATCAGCAGTAGCTTTGGCAATACCGAATGGCTTGGGTTGACGGTGGTTGCGGAAACCGCTGGCAATAGCGCCAATGAGGGGTTCGTGGAATTCATCGCCCGCTCGCGCGATGGAGAAAGCGAGAGTGCCATGCATGAGCGTTCCCGCTTCCTTCGCCTTGAACAACGCTGGTACTATATCGACGGAACCAAACCTCAACCGGGCAGAAATGCCGTTTGCCCCTGCGGTTCAGGCAAAAAATATAAAAAGTGCTGCGGGCAATAAGCCTGCGGGTTCAGAATCAGACGGAATCGACACACTCATGCCACAGCAAAACATACAAAGAAAAATTTTACGCACCATCTGCCCCGATGCCAAAGGGCTGATCGCCAAGATCACCAACATTTGTTACAAGCACGAATTGAACATTGTGCAGAACAATGAGTTTGTCGATCACCTCACCGGTCGTTTCTTTATGCGTACCGAGCTGGAAGGGATCTTCAATGATACGACGCTGTTGGCCGATCTGGACGGCGCGTTACCAGAGGGTTCAGAGCGCGAACTGCACAGCGCAGGCCGCCGCCGTATTGTGGTGCTAGTCACCAAAGAAGCCCACTGCCTGGGCGATCTGCTGATGAAAAGCGCCTATGGCGGCTTGGATGTTGAGATTGCCGCCGTCATTGGCAACCACACCACGTTGCAGACGCTGGTTGAACGTTTTGACATTCCGTTCCATCTGGTCAGCCACGAAGGGCTGACGCGTGAGCAGCATGATCAACAGATGATCGCGCAGATCGACCAATACCAGCCTGATTACGTAGTCTTGGCCAAGTATATGCGCGTGCTGACCCCGGCTTTCGTTCAGCATTACCCGAACCAGGTGATCAATATTCACCATTCGTTCCTGCCAGCCTTTATCGGTGCAAGACCTTATCACCAGGCTTATGAGCGTGGCGTGAAGATCATCGGGGCAACGGCGCACTACGTGAACGACAGTCTGGATGAAGGCCCAATCATTATGCAGGACGTTATTCATGTCGATCACACCTATTCGGCAGAAGATATGATGCGTGCCGGGCGTGACGTGGAGAAAAACGTGCTTAGCCGCGCACTGTATCGTGTGCTGGCTCAACGCGTGTTCGTCTACGGTAACCGCACGGTGATCCTGTAATTGGTTAACAAAGCGGTGTCTTTCGTTCACGGAAGCACCGCTGAGAATAAAAAAGCGACAAACAATTCATTTTCTGCATTTCAATGCTTTACACAAGCGCTTCATTTGATATGATGCGCCCCGCTTACCGAGACAGACGTTTCGCAAGCAATGATGTAGTACGAAGGGATCTAGCCGATTCCCAGTAAATAGTAGTGAACCATGATCATCATGGTGGGGTTCCCGAGCGGCCAAAGGGAGCAGACTGTAAATCTGCCGTCACAGACTTCGAAGGTTCGAATCCTTCCCCCACCACCATCTTCTCTTCAGCCACTAAAATGAAATGTTGTTCAGAGTTTCATTTAGCACTGAAGGGGAAGGATGAGAAGCTTCGACCAAGGTTCGAGTCCACATAGCGGACAACGCGCTTGCGCGGTAATCCTTCTCACCACCACCGCAACTGTGGCAAGAGAGATGGATGACTCAGTAGTACCAGAGAGGATTTGCCAACTTTCTGTTCAAAATTAGCAACCATGAATACCATGGTGGGGTTCCCGAGCGGCCAAAGGGAGCAGACTGTAAATCTGCCGTCACAGACTTCGAAGGTTCGAATCCTTCCCCCACCACCATCTTCTTATAGACCTCCTCAGTTTTAAGTCGTCATCTCATTCCCATACAGCACTGAGCAGGGAAGGATGAGAAGCGTCGACCAAGGTTCGAGTCCACACAGTGGACAACGCGCTTGCGCGGTCATCCTCCCCACCACCATCTTCTTATAAGCCTCCCAGTTTTAAATCATCATCTCATTCCCATGTACCACCGAACCAAATAGCTGCCCCTTATTGTGCTACAGGTGGAAGTCATACAGAACGCCGACACGCCGTAAACCCGTCCCTGGGGGCTCGCAATCGCGCATCCATGCGCTCAACGGTCGGCTAACCTGCATTGACTCCCACCGGTCTCAAGCTTAGGTGTCGCGGTATAAAACACTATGACTCAGACAACTAGCCTCATCTTTACGAAGTCATCCTCCCCGCCACCATCCTTGCATACCCTTCACAGACTAAATATTTCCGTCAAATCATCATGTACCACCGAACCAAATAGCTGCTCCTTATTGTGCTACAGGTGGAAGTCGCGGTATAAAACACTACCTGGTTTCATCTCTATGAAGTCCTCCTCCTCACCACCATCGCAACATCAATTCCCCTTGAACTAAATCCCGCAATTCGCTATACCACTGGCTTCGTTAAAAGCAGCAAGGGAAAGTCATGCGTAACAACATTTGTATCTTTTGTGGTGCCAGCGAGGGTAATAATCCAGCCTATGTCGAACATGCCCGCCAACTAGGTCATCTGCTTGCCACCCAAGGGCGGCGTCTGGTGTATGGCGGTGGTAAAAAAGGGTTAATGGGTGTGGTAGCAGACGCGGTACTAGAGGCTGGTGGTGAAGCAATAGGCATCATTCCCCAACGGCTGGTCGAGGCCGAAACGGCGCACCGTGGCCTGACCGAGCTGGAAATCGTCCCCGACATGCACACCCGTAAGGCGCGGATGGCCGAACTGGCCGACGGTTTTATTGCCTTGCCTGGCGGCATCGGTACGCTGGAAGAGCTGTTCGAAATCTGGACCTGGGGGCAGATCGGTTACCACAGCAAGCCGGTCGGGCTGCTGGATGTTAACGGTTTTTACCACCCGCTAAGCCAGTTTTTACAGCACGTCGCCGATCAAGGTTTTATGCGACATGATTACCTCAAGACCCTGCATATCAGCGATTCTCCGGCAGCCTTAATCCAGCTGTTTGATGACTATCAGCCGCAGAATTACGACCGTTGGGCGAAATAATCCCTGACTACCAGCGGCAAACCGCCGCTGGTCCGCGTTACATTTTCGGCCAAACTCTGCTACTATCTGAACACATTTTTTCGGATAAAAACGGCAGCGCTCATGAAGTTTGTTTCTTTTAATATCAATGGACTGCGTGCACGTCCGCATCAACTGGCAGCAATTATCGAGCAGCATCAGCCGGATGTGATCGGCCTGCAGGAAACCAAAGTCCACGACGATATGTTCCCGCTGGAAGAAGTCAGCCAACACGGCTATCACGTGTTCTATCATGGGCAGAAAGGCCATTACGGCGTGGCGTTGCTGACTAAAGATGAACCTCTTGCCGTACGCCGCGGTTTTCCTACTGATGAAGAAGATGCGCAGCGTCGTATCATCATGGCCGATCTGGCGACGCCACAAGGCACATTGACGGTGATTAATGGGTACTTCCCGCAAGGAGAAAGCCGCGACCACCCTATCAAATTTCCGGCCAAAACCCGCTTTTATCAAGATCTGCAAAATTATCTGCAACAACTGCCGGCAGAGTCGCAAGTGTTGATCATGGGCGATATGAACATCAGCCCAAGCGATCTGGACATCGGTATTGGTGAAGAGAGTCGCAAACGTTGGTTGCGCACCGGCAAATGCTCCTTCCTGCCGGAAGAGCGTGAGTGGATGGGCCGCCTGCTGGACTGGGGTCTGGTAGATACTTACCGTCATGCCAACCCTGAGCGTAACGATGAGTTCTCATGGTTTGACTATCGTTCACGCGGTTTTGATGAAAACCGTGGCCTACGCATCGATCTGCTGCTGGCTAACACCTCATTGGCTGCGCGCTGTACCGCCACCGGCATTGATTATCAGATCCGTGCCATGGAGAAGCCTTCAGACCATGCTCCTGTCTGGGCCGAGTTCGCACTGTAATCTCCCTGCCCCGATGCACGTCGGGGCAATATCGAATCCAAGCTATGAAAATCATTGATGTCGTTGCCGCCATTATCGAACAAGACGGCAAGATCCTGCTCGCCCAACGCGATAGCAGCAGCGATCAGGCTGGCCTATGGGAGTTTCCCGGCGGTAAGGTCGAAATGGCTGAGAGCCAGCCCCAGGCGCTCGCTCGTGAGCTGAGGGAAGAGTTGGGCATTATTGCTAAAGTGGGGAGTTTTGTGGCCAGCAATCAGTGGCAACAAAGCGAGAGGGTCATTCGGCTACATGCCTGGCAAGTTAACTCCTTCAGCGGGGAGTTACAGCTACATTGCCATAGCGCATTTGCTTGGGTTACACCCGAGCAGGCCAGAGATTACCCGCTACCCCCCGCCGATATCCCACTGCTGGAAAGTTATATCCGCTTATTATCCCCCTCACCCAAACCCTCTCCTTTAGTGAGAGGGAGCTGTAATAGAGCCGTTGTCAGGAATTGAAATCAATTGGTGGCACGGCTAAGGTGAGTAAAGAAATCAGATAGTTGCAATCACCGCTTGAGGCGGATCCAGATTAACGGATTGGTGCCCGTGACGTTAGGGTCACGCGCGCACTGCATCATCTCGTCGCCCACTTTCAGCAACGCACCTTCAGAATAGTTTTGATTCTGATAAATGCAGCAACGGTTGCAAGGCGGCGGCGTTGTCGTGGTACGTGCGGTACCCCATATTTCAGGGGAAACCGGCACGACGACATCGACGTTACCGCGATTGGCCAATACGCTGGTGGAAAACAGTGCCAAACAACCAATCAACAAGGGTATGCGGCTCATTCACTTTTCTCCCGTGCCTTACCGGCACTCTTTTTACGCTTTTTCGCCCCGGCTGACGGTGCAGGCGACAAGCCACGAAACGCTATACTGGCCCGGCTCTGCTTAGCCTGATAGATCAGCTGTTGCAGTGTGCCCTCCAGCGGTTGCATAAAGTCCTGATAACGGCAGGATTTTTCGCTGATTTGCGTCAACGTAGACTCCCACTGCGCCGTCATATCAGGGCGAGCCGCCAGGTCCGGCAATGAATGGATCAGTGCCCGCCCGGTTTCGCTGGAATGAATATAGCGCCCTTTCTTGTAGAGAAACGCCCGCTTGAAGAGCAGCTCGATAATACCTGCGCGCGTTGCCTCTGTCCCTAAACCATCGGTCGCTCGCAGGATTTTCTTTAGCGCTTTATCCTGCACAAAACGCGCGATCCCGGTCATGGCCGACAATAGGCTGGCATCGGTAAAGGGTCGCGGCGGTTGAGTCTGGCGTTCTACCACTTCGCCACGCTCGCACAGCAACTCATCGTCTTTGGCGACAACGGGCAGTGGTGCACCTTCGTTTTCCTCATCACGCTCTTTACTACCCAGCAGGGTGCGCCAGCCTGCTTCGGCCAGGAAACGCGCCTTGGCGATAAACTTGCCGCCGGCGATATCCAGCTCGATGACGCACTTGCGGAACATCGCATCCGGGCAAAACTGCATCAGATACTGGCGTGCCACCAAACCGTAAACGTTCAGTTCATCCTGGCTCAGGCTGGCCTTGCTAGCACGCGCCGTAGGAATAATCGCGTGGTGAGCATCGACCTTTTTATCGTCCCAACAGCGGTTACGGCGCTCGCTATCGATAATCGGCTGTGGATAGAGATCCGGCTGATGTACGCTGATGGCGTTCAACACCGCATGGCGTCCGGCAAAGTGTTCCTCTGGCAGATAACGGCAGTCAGAACGCGGGTAAGTGATCAGCTTGTGGGTTTCATACAGCCGTTGGCAAACGTCCAACACCTGCTGGGCACTGAGGTTAAAGCGTTTCGACGCCTCAATCTGCAGCGTGGAAAGGGAAAACGGCAGCGGAGCGGTATCTGATTCCCGTTTATCATTATACGAGGTGACCAGTGCCGGTGCGCCCTCGATGCGTTTAACCACATGTTCGGCCAATGGCCGGTGCAGTAAACGCCCTTCCTCATCCTGGTAAGGTTCGCAGGATTCACTCGGCTGCCACAGGGCGACAAAGCGCTCCTCCTTCGGCGTGACGATATGCGCTTTCACCTCAAAGAAGTCTTTCGAAACGAAGTTTTCGATCTCTTCATCGCGCCGCACCACCAGCCCCAACACGGGCGTCTGTACCCGCCCCACCGACAGCACACCGTCGTAGCCCGCGTTACGCCCTAGCAGCGTATAGGCGCGGGTCATGTTGATGCCGTAAAGCCAGTCTGCACGCGCACGCGCTAACGCGGAAACGCACAGCGGGATAAAATCACGGTTATCACGCAGGCGCTGTACCGCACGCTCCACCGCCTGTGGGTTAAGATCGTTAATCAGGCAACGCCGCACGTTCTGGCGCTTTTCCTGCGTCAGTGCCAGATAATCCAGCACCTCATCCACCAGCAACTGCCCTTCCCGATCCGGGTCACCCGCGTGGATCACTTCGTCGGCCTCTGCCAGCAGCTTTTTGATCGCGTTCAGCTGCTTGCTGACCGAAGGGCGCGGCTGCAACAGCCACTTCTGCGGGATTATCGGTAAGTCCGCCAACGACCAGCGCGCGTAACGGCTGTCGTAAGCATCCGGCTGGGCCTGTTCTAACAGGTGCCCAACGCACCAGGTCACCACATCGTTGCTGCCACAGGCAATAAAGCCGTCACCCCGACGATGGGGCTTGGGTAATACATCAGCAATGGCGCGGGCCAAACTCGGTTTTTCGGCTATAAACAGTCGCATTATTCACCGTTATTCTGGCTATACGTCATCAGGAACTCTCTGACTTGCGCGTAATTACCGCGAAAGATCACACGTTGGGTTTTCTTCTCTAATTGGTAGCGATACATCGGGTCGTAATAGTGTTGCAGCAGCGGCACCAGCCATTGTTGATGCGCTTCGCTTTGGCCAGTGAGCCGTTGTACCTGCAGCGCCGATTCGAGACGCAGCGTCAATTGCTGGAACAGTTCCAGCCCCAGGCGGCGGCGGATGGCAAACAGGCCATGGTGCAGATATTCATCATATTGCTGCCAGCCGTCTTGTTCGCCATAGACTTGCTCAAAGGCAATGCGCATCCGGTCGATGTACTCATCTTGCAGGCGTGCCACACGCACATCAAACGGATCGTCAATCACCACCAGGGCAGCCTGCTGCATGCCATTGAACAAGCTTAAAGGCAGATTGGTAGAACCGATAATCCGGCTTTCATCTTCCAACACCCAATGCCGGCAACCAGCATGCTGCTTTTTCAGCATGCGTATGGCCAGATGATTTTCGAAATCTATCTGGGTAGGCTGTTTCACCAGCGTACGGCCAAAGGAGGAGCCGCGATGATGGGCGATCCCTTCCAGATCGATACCGGCCGCCAACTCATTAATCAGTAGCGTCTTGCCACAGCCGGTGTTACCGCCAACGATCAGCATAGGCAACGCAGCGGCGTCCTCAAGCGCACCGAGCAAAAAATTGCGCAGCGCCTTGTAGCCGCCTACCACGCGTGGATAGTCAACACCGGCCTCTCGCAGCCACTGTTGTACCAATTGTGAACGTAGACCACCGCGGAAACAGTAGATATAACCTTCTGGTTGCCGGGCACACTGTTCGATCCAGGCCTGCGTGCGCTGCTCACGCAGTTTACCGTTGACCAGGCTGTGCCCAAGAGCGATCGCAGCTTGTTGACCATGCTGCTTGTAGCAGGTGCCCACCGCCTGACGTTCACTGTCGCTCATCAGCGGCAGGTTAACTGAACAGGGGAATGCCCCCTGCGTAAACTCTATCGGCGCGCGCACGTCAATCAGCGGCACATCCTGAAGAAAAAGGCGCTGGTAGTCTTGCGTATCCTGTCGAGTCTGTATCGTTGACACTAGACAACCTCGATCAGTGGTTTGCCCGCCTGTGCGGCCTGCAATTCACCAATCGCGTTCAGCGTGATGCCATGACGTGCCGCTATCGCCTGCACTTCGGCTTCGGCTTCCGGCAATACCGCCAGCAGCAAACCGCCGGAGGTTTGCGGATCGCACAGTAATTGACGTTGCAGATCGCTCATGGCGCCAACCAGGTGACCATAGCTTTCAAAGTTACGCCCGGTACCACCCGGTACGCAGCCTTCGCTGATATACCGTTCGACATCAGGCAATTTCGGTACGCATTCGAACCATACGGTTGCCTGCAGATCGGAACCCTGGCACATCTCGCTAAGGTGGCCAAGCAGGCCAAAGCCGGTGACATCGGTCATCGCCGTAACGCCAGCTACTTCGGCAAAGTCCGCCCCAGGCTTGTTCAACTGGCACATGACCTCTGTAGCCAGGCCTTGGTGTTCGGCCAGCAGTTTGCTTTTCTTCTCTGCAGTGGTCAGCACGCCAATGCCCAGTGGTTTGGTCAGGAATAGCTTGGTGCCTGCCTGCGCCGCACTGTTTTTCTTCACCAGCTCGGTTTTGACGATGCCGGTCACGGCCAAGCCAAAAATCGGCTCTGGGGCATCAATAGAATGGCCACCAGCCAATGCAATCCCCGCCTGCTGGCAAGCATAGCGGCCACCGTCGATCACCTGTTGGGCAACCTCTGCGGGCAACTTGGCAATCGGCCAGCCGAGAATAGCGATGGCCATGATCGGTTTTCCGCCCATGGCATACACGTCGCTGATGGCGTTGGCTGCCGCAATACGGCCAAAATCAAACGGATCGTCGACGATCGGCATAAAGAAATCGGTGGTGCTGATAATGCCCACGCCGTTACCGATGTCATACACCGCGGCATCATCACGCGTTTCATTGCCCACCAGCAGATGGGGATCGATAAACTTTTCCTGCTCGCTATGCAGTATCGTTTCAAGCACTTTGGGTGAGATTTTACAGCCGCAGCCAGCGCCGTGGCTGTACTGGGTCAAACGAATGGCCGGCGATGTCATAGTCCACTCCCTCTGGGTAACAAACGAACGTAAGGATATCACAATGGGATATAGGGTAGCGCTTGCCGAGGGGATTGATAAGAGCAGGTTGGCATTATGCGTGCGACCTGCTCAGAAACAGTACAAAACTGCGGGTTATCGCGCATTATCGAGCGAGTTCCCGCATAGCGGATCAGAAGTAACGGACGAAAGGCGTACTGTCTGGAGCGACCACTTTTGTCGAGCCTTTTAACTGCGGCGTGCCTAAATAGAGGAAACCGACGATCTCGTCCTGCTCGCGGCAGGCGAAGGCTTCTCGCACTAACGGATGCTCTGTCCAGGCACCGCTGCGCCAGATACCATTAAAGCCTTGCGCCAAGGCGGCCATTTGCATCGCCTGCACCGCGCAACCGGCAGAGACCACCTGCTCCCAGCGCGGCACTTTCGGATTTTCACTGCAATGAGCAACCACCGTGATAATCAGAGGCGCACGAAAAGGTGCCTGTTTGGCCTTTTCTACCGCACTCTCATCCAGCTCATCGTGTCTGGCGGCCGCTTGCAGTAATTCACTGAAACGCTGCAGACCCTGATCCTCGATCAGGATAAAACGCCACGGCTGTAACGCCCCGTGATCCGGCGCGCGCAGCCCGGCGTTGATGATATTCTGGCGCACTTCACCTGTGGGTGCCGGGGCAGTCAGGCGTGACGCAGAACGGCGATTGAGTAAAAGATCCAGTGCATCCATCATTAACTCCTGATAACAATTTGCATTTAAATCACGTTAACATAGCTCTACATAGAGTTACAGCCTCTGTAATACTGTCTATACCCATTGCCATTCAAGCTGCATGGGGAGATTTAAAGCTGACTTTTCTTCGGCCGCTCATTAGGATAGCGGAACATTCTAGACTCTTGTTGGAGAGCACATGCGCACATTGGGGCGAATTATTGCAGGTATTTTCAGATGGACATGGCGTCTGCTGAATTTTGTCAGGGAACTTATCCTGAACTTGTTCCTGATTTTCTTGATCCTGGTCGGGGTCGGTATTTATCTTTCACTCCAAGGCAATTCTTCGGCAGTAGCACCGCATGGCGCACTGCTGGTCGATCTCAGCGGCGTGGTGGTTGATCAACCTTCGGTGAACAACCGGGTTCGTCAGTGGGGCCGCGAACTGCTGGGTGCTTCTAGCAACCGTCTACAGGAAAACTCACTGTTTGACCTGGTGGATACCATTCGCAAAGCCAAAGATGATAAAAACATCACCGGTATGGTATTGCAGCTGAATGATTTTGCCGGGGCGGATCAGCCTTCCCTGCAATACATCGGTAAAGCACTGCGTGAATTCCGCGACAGCGGTAAACCGATCTATGCCATCGGCGATAGCTATAACCAAACGCAATACTACCTGGCCAGCTATGCCAACAAGATCTACCTGTCACCTCAGGGTGCCGTCGATCTGCATGGTTTCGCCACCAACAACCTTTACTACAAATCCCTGTTGGAGAAGCTGAAGGTCACCACCAATATTTTCCGCGTGGGCACCTATAAATCTGCTGTAGAACCGCTGATCCGTGACGATATGTCACCGGCAGCGCGGGAAGCCGATAGCCGCTGGGTCGGCGGGCTGTGGCAAAACTATCTGGATACGGTGGCGGCTAACCGTCAACTCACACCAGATCAGTTGTTCCCTGGCGCAGCAGATATTCTCAGTGGCTTGAAGGCAGCGGGTGGCGACACTGCGCAGTTCGCCCTGAACAGCAAACTGGTCGATGAATTGGCATCTCGCACTGCTATAGAAACACAGTTGGTGAAAACCTTCGGTTGGGACAAGCAGAGCAATGACTTCAATGCGGTCAGCATCTACGATTACCAACCGCAGCCGTCACCGGATCAGGGCGGTGAGATCGCCGTTATCTTCGTCAATGGCGCGATCATGGATGGCCCACAGACGCCAGGATCGGTCGGTGGCGATACCACGGCCTCACAACTGCGTCAGGCACGTCTGGATCCGAAAATCAAAGCCGTCATCCTGCGCGTTAATAGCCCTGGCGGTAGCGTCAGCGCTTCAGAAGTGATCCGCTCCGAGCTGGCCGCGGTTCGCGCCGCAGGTAAACCGGTGGTGGTTTCCATGGGTGGAATGGCCGCGTCTGGCGGTTACTGGGTGTCGACCCCGGCAGATTACATTATCGCCAGCCCGAGCACCCTCACCGGCTCCATCGGTATCTTCGGCGTGATCAACACTTACGAGAACACGCTGGATAGCGTTGGGGTACATACCGACGGCGTCGCGACATCACCACTGGCCGATCTGGCAGTGACGAAAGCACTGCCTCCAGAGTTCTCGCAGATGATGCAGTTGAACATCGAGAACGGTTACAAGAACTTCATCAACCTGGTGGCAACCGCCCGGAAAATGACGCCAGAGCAGGTCGATCACATTGCTCAGGGTCATGTCTGGATCGGTAGCGACGCCAAGAAAAATGGCCTGATCGACCAGCTGGGTGACTTTGACGACGCCGTGAAGAAAGCGGCAGAGCTGGCCAAGCTGCCACAGTGGCAACTCAACTGGTTTATCGATGCCCCTAGCATGACGGATATGCTGCTCAGCCAGTTTGGCGTCTCTATCCACGCCATGCTGCCTGCGGCGATCCAGTCAATGCTGCCAGCCCCGTTGGCATCGGTGGCGCTGGCGGTGAAAGAACAGCCTGGCCTGTTTAATAACCTGAACGATCCGCAACATCGTTATGCCATATGCCTGACTTGCGGAGAGGTCCGTTAACAAATAAATCTCTAGCCCGGCACCCGCCGGGCTTTTTTTCTCCTGCTATCTCCCTATAATTCAGCCTATCTGACAGCCACAAGATCAAAGCCATGCAAAAGAAATCCATTTACGTCGCCTATACCGGTGGCACTATCGGTATGCAGCGTTCCGAACAAGGGTACATCCCGGTTTCCGGCCACCTACAGCGCCAGCTGGCACTGATGCCCGAGTTCCATCGCCCCGAGATGCCGGATTTCACCATTCATGAATATGCCCCGTTGATCGACTCTTCGGATATGACACCCGAGGACTGGCAGCATATCGCCGACGACATCAAACAGAATTACTCAAGCTATGACGGCTTTGTTATTCTGCACGGCACCGACACCATGGCGTTTACCGCTTCCGCCCTGTCCTTCATGCTGGAGAACCTGGATAAGCCGGTGATCGTCACTGGGTCGCAAATCCCGCTGGCAGAATTGCGCTCCGACGGCCAAACCAATCTGTTGAATGCCCTCTATCTGGCCGCTAATCATCCGGTGAACGAGGTCAGCCTGTTTTTCAACAATAAGCTGTTTCGTGGCAACCGTACCACCAAGGCACATGCCGACGGCTTTGATGCCTTCGCCTCACCCAACCTGCCGCCCTTGCTGGAAGCGGGTATCCACATACGCCGCCAGACCGGCATCGCCTCCCCGGTGTGCAACGGGGAATTGATCGTGCATAACATCACGCCACAGCCCATCGGCGTGGTGACGATTTATCCGGGGATTTCCGGTGCCGTGGTGCGTAACTTCCTGCTGCAACCGGTCAAAGCCCTGATCCTGCGCTCTTACGGCGTCGGTAACGCGCCGCAAAAGGCCGAATTGGTGGATGAATTGCGTGATGCTTCCGAGCGTGGCATCGTAGTTGTCAACCTGACACAATGTATCTCTGGCCGGGTCAATATGGAAGGCTATGCGACCGGTAATGCCCTGGCTCATGCTGGCGTCATCAGCGGTTTTGATATGACGGTGGAGGCCGCGCTGACCAAGCTGCATTACCTGTTGAGCCAGCCGTTAACCCCAGAAGAAATCCGCAGCCTGATGCAACAAGACCTACGTGGCGAATTAAGCGCTGCGGGCTAACCCGAAGTGGGAACTCTGATGAAAACTGCTCTGTTGCTGATTGATTTACAAAACGACTTTTGCCCCGGCGGCGCTTTAGGCGTGGCAGAAGGTGATGCCACCATTGACGTCGCCAATCAGGCTATCGCAGCCAGCCTGGCCCGTAATGAAGCGGTGATCGCCAGCCAGGACTGGCACCCGGCGGATCATCGCAGTTTTGCGATTAACTCCAACGCACAGATTGGTACGCTTGGGGAACTGGAAGGCCTGCCTCAGGTTTGGTGGCCAGTGCACTGCGTTCAGGACAGTCCTGGCGCAGAGCTTCATCCACAGCTTGATAAGCAGCACATCGCGGCGATATTCCGTAAGGGCGAGAACTCGGATATCGATAGCTATAGTGCTTTCTTTGATAACGGGCATCGGGCGCAAACGGCGCTCGATGGCTGGCTGAAGGAGCGCGGCATCACTCATCTCGCCGTGATGGGGCTGGCCACCGATTATTGCGTCAAGTTCAGCGTGTTAGATGCCTTGCGTTTGGGTTATCAGACTCAAGTCATCACCGATGGCTGCCGCGGTGTCAATTTAAGCCCCGATGACAGCGAGCAGGCATTGGCAGAAATGCAGTCGGCTGGCGCACAGTTAGTTACACTGTCACAGTTTATTCAGCGCTAACGGTTTTTGGGGCTGCTTGACCTTAGCGCCCCATATTCCCCACCAACCGCTTTATTTTCGACGCTGCTCACATTCCCACCATTCTTCTGCGCGCTCACCTTGTTCCCTCCCGTCTCTTTTGCTGTTATGGCTGCTGATGCATTGGCATCAATAAGTTATACGCATCCGGGGCCTGCCGAGCCCGGCTTTATTGATACCGCCATAGGCGGTTCAGGTCGGCCTTGCTGACCAAAGGAGACAACATGGCTTTAACCCGTAAACTGCTGCCCTTGCTGGTAGCGGTGCAACTCGGTATGGCTGGCGCGAGCATCGCGCACGCCGCACCTTATCTTTCTGTCGGCTACTTTAACGGCGGTGGCGACGTGACCGCCGGGCCTGGCGGTGATATCAACCAGTTGGACGTCAGCCAGATCACCCACCTCAACTACTCTTTTGGCCTGATTTATAACGCTGAAAAAGAGGAAACTAACCCGGCACTGAAAGATCCCTCCCGCCTGCACCAAATCTATCTCTCCCCAAAAGTCGAAGCAGACTTAAAGCGCTTACCCGTATTGCGCCAACAAAATCCGGCGCTGAAGGTTTTGCTGTCCGTTGGCGGCTGGGGAGCCCGTGGGTTCTCCGGCGCGGCAGCCACACCGGAAAGCCGGGCGGTGTTTATCCGTTCGGTGCAGGAGGTGATTGCCAAGTATCAGCTCGATGGTATCGATCTGGATTGGGAATATCCGGTTAACGGTGCCTGGGGATTAGTGGAAAGCCAACCGGCCGACAAAGCCAATTTCACCACCCTACTGAGCGAACTGCATCAGGAGCTAGGCAAAGAAAAACTGCTGACCATCGCCGTAGGCGCCAACGTCAAAAGTCCGCAGGAATGGGTAGACGTTAAGGCTATCGCGCCCTATCTGGACTACATCAATCTGATGACCTACGACATGGCGTACGGTACCCAGTATTTCAACTCCAATCTCTATGACTCCAAACAATGGCCAACCGTGGCCGCCGCCGACAAGTACAGCGCCGACTACGTGGTCAACAACTATCTGGCCGCCGGGCTGAAGCCTGCTCAACTCAATCTGGGGATCGGTTTCTATGGCCGGGTACCTAAACGCGCCACCGAGCCGGGTATTGATTGGGATGTAGCTGATGCGGCCAAGCACCCTGTCACCCAGCCCTATTTCACCGCACGTGAAAAAGACGTCTTTAAATCGCTGGGTGTGGATTTGGATAAAGACAGCTACATCAAATACAACGATATCGTGAACAAGATGCTGAAAGACCCACAGCGGCGCTTCACCGCGCATTGGGATAACGAGGCCAAGGTGCCCTATCTGATGATGAAGTCAACCGAAGGCAAACCACTGTTCGCGATAAGCTATGAGAACCCACGCTCGGTAGCCATCAAGGCCGAGTACATCAAGAGCAAAGGATTGGGAGGGGCGATGTTCTGGGAGTATGGTGCGGACGATAACAACCGCCTGGCCCATCAGCTAGCCGAAAGCTTAGGCTTGAGCCCGCAGAAGCAGTAAAACCTTCAGGGCGATGGCAACATCGCCCTGCCAGCAACAGGTTACTGCGGCTTCAGCTTGGCCAACGGCTCGGCCATAAACTGCTGCTTCAGCTCCTGTTTGCTTTTCATCACGATTTGCCCGTCGGTGCCAATGCTCATATGTTGTGGGTCCGCATTGTTCATCGACTGCCACAGCATCACCGCCTGCAGGCTGTGTTCTTTCTGCTCTGGAGTCAGTGCCACACCATCCGGCCACTTACCCAGTTCTACTGCCAGCACCAGCCGCTGGTAGATTTCCGGCGTCATGGCCGCAATCAGATCTTTTACTTCCATCAGAGCATGTCCTCACCCACGGATGAATAATTAGCTGAATCGATTTTGTTGGTTTAGTTACAGCTTAACCTGCCGTTTGCTCGCCATTCTCGTCGTCGGTGAAATTCAGTGACGCGGAGTTGACACAGTAGCGTTCGCCAGTCGGCTGCGGACCATCGGGAAACACGTGTCCCAAATGCGCGTCGCAGCTGCCACAGCGGATCTCGACTCTATGCATATTATGTGAATTATCATCAAGATAACGAATAGCATCGTCCGAAACCGGTTGATAGAAGCTGGGCCAGCCGCAGCCAGAATCAAACTTGCTGGCGGAGAAGAACAATGGCGCGTTACAGCACAGGCAATGGTACACGCCCTCACGCTGGTTATGCAGTAATTTACCGCTATAGGGGGCTTCGGTGCCACGCTCTTGCGTCACATAACGTTGGATTTCATTCAGTTCCGTGAGCGGTGTCTTAGGGGTTATCTCTTTAGCCATTTGTGCTATTCCCGCAATGTGGATAATGTCAACGAAAACAATGAGTAATAATAACAAAAAATTAACAACGCTGCAGGGCTTTTTAGCCTAAACTGTACGGCATAAAGGTTACGCTGCCGCCATATGTGACTTTGATCACATATCTTGCACGTACTGACTTTATACTTGGCGGTTTGCCCCCATATGGATGGGAGGACAAACGTAAATGGAATGTGCGATTTGTGTGCAAAACCGGGCCTCTGGTTTGACTTGCAGCAAGAATTGACACGATTCCGCTTGACGCTCGGTAAGGTTTTTGTAATTTTACAACCAACCTTTTATTCACTAACAAATAGCTGGTGGAATATATGACTATCAAAGTAGGTATCAACGGTTTTGGCCGTATCGGTCGCATTGTTTTCCGTGCTGCTCAGGAACGTTCTGACATCGAAATCGTTGCAATCAACGACCTGTTAGACGCAGAGTACATGGCTTACATGCTGAAGTATGACTCTACTCATGGCCGTTTCGACGGTACTGTAGAAGTTAAAGACGGCCACCTGGTTGTTAACGGCAAAACCATCCGTTGTACCTCAGAAAGAGATCCGGCTAACCTGAAGTGGAACGAAGTCAACGTTGACATCGTTGCTGAAGCAACTGGCCTGTTCCTGACTGACGAAACTGCACGTAAACACATCGCTGCAGGTGCTAAGAAAGTTGTTCTGACTGGCCCATCTAAAGATGACACCCCTATGTTCGTTATGGGCGTGAACCACAAGTCTTACGCTGGCCAAGAAATCGTTTCCAACGCTTCTTGTACCACCAACTGCCTGGCACCACTGGCTAAAGTAATCAACGACAAGTTCGGCATCGTTGAAGCTCTGATGACCACCGTGCATGCTACTACCGCAACTCAGAAAACCGTTGATGGCCCGTCTCACAAAGACTGGCGCGGCGGCCGCGGCGCATCCCAGAACATCATCCCTTCTTCTACCGGTGCTGCTAAAGCAGTAGGTAAAGTCATCCCAGAACTGAACGGCAAACTGACCGGTATGGCGTTCCGCGTTCCTACTCCGAACGTGTCTGTGGTTGACCTGACTGCCCGTCTGGCAAAACCAGCTTCTTACAAAGAAATCTGTGCTGCTATCAAAGCTGCTTCAGAAGGCGAGCTGAAAGGCGTGCTGGGCTACACCGAAGACGAAGTGGTTTCTACCGATTTCAACGGCGAGAAACTGACTTCTGTGTTCGATGCTAAAGCCGGTATCGCGCTGAGCGACACCTTTGTGAAACTGGTTTCTTGGTACGATAACGAAACTGGCTACTCAAACAAAGTACTGGACCTGATCGCTCACATCTCCAAGTAATGGCTTGATGCGCAGTTGATTATCAAGGGCGACACTAGTGTCGCCCTTTTTATTTGTTTTTGCGGCGAAAAGAAGGCAACAACATGAACGAAAAAATCTTCACCCTACCCGTTAGCGAACAAATCACCCCTTTTATCAGCCAACGCCAACTGGACGAACTGCCAGTGGTGGTGGTTTCTCACCCCAAAGTCCGTGCGGCCATTACTCTGCAAGGGGCCCATCTGCTGGCCTGGCAGCCAAGCGGTGATAAACCGGTGCTTTGGCTGAGCAACAATACGCCATTCAAAAACGGCGTGGCGATCCGCGGCGGCGTACCGATCTGCTGGCCGTGGTTTGGCCCGGCAGGTAGCCCATCCCACGGCTTTGCCCGTAATCAGCCGTGGCAGCTTACCGCGCACGATGAAGATGAAAACGGCGTGATCCTGACCTTCACGCTGCAAGACAACGAACAAACCCGCAAATTGTGGCCACATGCTTTCACCCTGATCGCCCGCTTCAAGCTGGGTGAAGAGTGTGAGATGGAGCTGGAATCACACGGTGACTACCAGGCTACCGCTGCTCTGCACAGCTATTTCCAGATCGGCGACATCGACAAGGTGAAAGTTGCCGGTTTAGGCGAGCATTATATCGATAAGGTGGCGAAGGGGATCGAGGCTCGTCAGGTTGGCGAGCTGGAGTTTACAGGGCAAACCGATCGCGTCTACACCCAGGCTACGCCTTGCAGCCTGATCAAGGACCCGGTGTTGCAACGCACCATCGAGGTCAATCATCACTATATGAGTGATGTGATCGCCTGGAACCCAGGTGTCGAGCTTTCCTGCAGCATGGCCGACATGCCAAACGACGGTTACAAAACCATGGTCTGTGTGGAAACCGGGCGCGTAAGCAAGCCGCTGATCGCCTCTGGGGAGCAACCTGCCCGCTTGGCGATGAAAATCCGCAGCATAAAAAATAGCTGATCAAACTGGGGCGAATCCAACTTCGCCCCTCCTCTCTTGATCATCCACCGCACCACAGATGTGCAAAAGGAGCGTTTCCGCCCCTTTTCGATGCACTCACTGCACCAAGATAATGCTCCGTACGCTTAGAAGGTGTAAGTCACACCCGTCCACAGCATGCCGGTATAAGATTTATCAACCATTGGGCTGTCTTTAACTTCGCTGTCCAGGCGCAAATAACGGCCCGTGAAGAAGGCATTCCAGTTAGCGTTGATATTATAGTTGGTGGTCAACTCGACGTATGGCGACCAGCTATCGCTCGGCTTATAGGTGTTGAAGGTACTACGGCGGGACTCATCACCATTGATGCCATAGTAGTATTGGTTCTGGTTTGAGCTGTTCCAGTTTACCCCGATGCCAGGAGCAAAGCTCCAGGAGTCCACCTGGAACTTATAGAGATAGGCGATATCGCCCACCAGGCCGTTACTGTTGTTCAGCGTATCGCCAGAGAAGGCCGTACGGATCGTTCCCCACTCGGCATTATGTGTAAAGGCCACACCGGCCATCATGGTGCTACGGCGCTTGTCCAACTGCTTCATGCGGTCGTCGTCACTGTCGCCTGGCTTATAGTGCAACGGCGAGTAATAGGCGATCAGGCTCAGCTGATTTTGCTGATCTTTCCACAGGTTGTAACCAGCCAACAGCGTATGGAAGTAAAAATCATCGCCATCGTAATTGATGATAGGAACGGGATAGACACGATCCTGATAACCACGATAAGGGTCGGGGCTGACCAGCGCTGAAGCACCGAGTGACCAGCTTCCTGCCTGAGCACTGTGCGCACAAACCATTGCGGAAGCGATAATTGCTAGCGTTTTGAGTTTAGATATCTTCACTGGTTTTTTCCATAAATAACAAGATGTAATTAACCGCTATAGTTTATGTGAAAACCGACCAGCCTGCCGGATCTTTACAATAGAAAACAACCAAGATCGAATAACTTAGAACCCAAAGATGAATTATTGATGGCAAAAAGATGACGTT
This sequence comes from Serratia fonticola, assembly GCF_001006005.1. NCBI lineage: Bacteria > Pseudomonadati > Pseudomonadota > Gammaproteobacteria > Enterobacterales > Yersiniaceae > Serratia > Serratia fonticola. The sequence goes on from NZ_CP011254.1 coordinate 5,053,170, forward strand.
TTTTGCTGCAACCCGCGCCAGACAAGGCATTTGCCGCCGCTCGCCATAACTGAGTCATTGAAATGACTTAAAAAAGACCCTTTCTCTTGCAGGAAATTTTCCAGTATGCAACTAAGCTTAAAATCAGAAGGTGAATTTAGGCTGAGCCCAGTGGCAATACAGCGCAACTCGCGAGAATAAGCGCACCAAGTTGGCATACGGGTTGCTGTACTCAGTCATAGCTTCACGCTTTCGGGAGCCAGAATACCAACACCAGCTCCTTTTTTAACCTGTGCTAATAACGAAAGGACGGGCATCGCCATGAACATATTTGACCACTATCGCCAGCGCTACGAAGCTGCCAAGGACGAAGAGTTCACACTGCAGGAATTTCTTTCCATCTGCCGGCAAGATCGCAGTGCCTATGCCAATGCGGCAGAACGTCTACTCATGGCTATCGGTGAACCAGTTATGATCGATACCGCGCTTGAGTCGCGTATGTCTCGCCTGTTCTCCAACCGCGTGATCGCACGCTATCCGGCATTCGAGGAGTTCTATGGCATGGAAGAAGCTATCGAACAGATAGTTTCTTACCTGAAACACGCTGCCCAGGGCCTCGAGGAGAAGAAACAAATCCTTTATCTGTTGGGCCCGGTGGGTGGCGGTAAATCCTCGCTGGCAGAACGGCTGAAAGCCTTAATGCAGCGTGTGCCGATTTACACCCTGAGCGCCAACGGCGAGCGCAGCCCGGTCAATGACCATCCGCTGTGCCTGTTCAACCCGCAGGAGGATGCCACTATTCTGGAAAAAGAATACAACATCCCGACGCGCTATCTTGGCACCATTATGTCGCCGTGGGCCGCTAAACGCCTGCATGAGTTCGGCGGGGACATTACCAAATTCAAAGTGGTGAAGGTACGTCCTTCAATACTTGAACAAATTGCCATCGCCAAAACCGAACCGGGCGACGAAAACAACCAGGATATTTCTGCGTTGGTGGGTAAAGTGGATATCCGCAAGTTGGAAAACCATGCGCAGAACGATCCGGATGCCTATGGCTACTCCGGCGCACTGTGCCGCGCCAACCAGGGGATCATGGAGTTCGTGGAGATGTTCAAAGCGCCAATCAAGGTGCTACATCCTCTGTTGACCGCCACCCAGGAAGGTAACTACAACGGTACCGAGGGGATTTCTGCCCTGCCGTTCAGCGGTATTATCCTGGCGCACTCTAACGAATCGGAATGGGTGACCTTCCGCAACAACAAAAATAACGAGGCCTTCCTCGACCGTGTTTACATCGTCAAGGTGCCTTACTGCCTGCGGGTGTCGGAAGAGATTAAAATCTACGACAAACTGCTGGATAACAGCGAACTGACCCATGCGCCTTGCGCCCCTGGCACGTTGGAAACGCTGGCTCGCTTTACCGTGCTGTCGCGTATGAAAGAGCCAGACAACTCCAGCATCTATTCGAAGATGCGTGTCTACGATGGTGAAAGCCTGAAAGACACCGATCCGAAGGCCAAGTCGTATCAGGAGTATCGTGACTATGCCGGTGTGGATGAAGGTATGAACGGCCTCTCGACCCGTTTCGCCTTCAAAATTCTGTCTCGGGTGTTCAACTTTGACCATGCCGAAGTCGCGGCTAACCCGGTACACCTGTTCTATATCCTGGAACAGCAGATCGAGCGTGAGCAGTTCCCGCAGGATCTGGCGGAGAAATACCTGGAGCACCTGAAAGGCTACCTGATCCCGAAATACGCCGAGTTTATCGGCAAAGAGATCCAGACCGCCTATCTGGAATCCTACTCGGAATACGGTCAGAACATTTTTGACCGCTACGTGACCTATGCAGACTTCTGGATCCAGGATCAGGAGTACCGTGATCCAGATACCGGACAGCTGTTTGACCGTGAGTCATTGAACGCTGAACTGGAGAAAATCGAGAAGCCTGCGGGTATCAGCAACCCGAAAGATTTCCGCAACGAAATCGTCAACTTTGTCCTGCGTGCCCGTGCCAATAACAGCGGCCGGAACCCGAACTGGACCAGTTACGAGAAGCTGCGTACGGTTATCGAGAAGAAAATGTTCTCGAACACTGAAGAGCTGCTGCCAGTCATTTCCTTTAATGCTAAAACCTCAACGGATGAGCAGAAAAAACACGATGACTTCGTCGACCGGATGATGGAGAAAGGCTACACCCGCAAGCAGGTTCGCCTACTGTGCGAATGGTATCTGCGGGTGAGAAAATCTTCATAAACCGACGACCGCTGACGTCATAGATAGCCTATACCTGGGGATTTCGGGTTGTAGCCTGGCGGCTACAGCCTGAAAGACCCAAGGTAGAGAAAGTTGGCAACGTTGTTTGGGGGATGTATGGCGTATTTCATTGACCGACGGCTGAATGGCAAAAACAAGAGCATGGTGAACCGCCAGCGCTTCTTGCGTCGCTATAAGTCGCAAATCAAACAGTCGATTGCCGAAGCCATCAACAAGCGTTCGGTCACCGACGTGGACAGCGGGGAATCGGTATCGATCCCCGGTGGCGATATCAACGAGCCAATGTTCCATCAAGGGCGCGGCGGTAAACGCCATCGCGTTCATCCCGGTAACGATCACTTCGTACAAAATGACCGCGTTGAACGTCCACAAGGCGGCGGCGGTGGTGGTGGCGGCCAAGGCAATGCCAGCCAGGATGGAGATGGCCAGGATGAATTTGTCTTCCAGATCTCCAAAGATGAGTATCTCGACCTGTTGTTCGAGGATCTGGCGCTGCCTAACCTGAAGAAAAATCAGTACAAGCAGTTGACCGAATACAAAACCCATCGTGCTGGCTACACCGCCAATGGCGTACCGGCCAATATCAGCGTGGTGCGTTCGCTGCAAAACTCACTGGCACGTCGAACCGCCATGACCGCTGGTAAGCGGCGCGCTTTGCATGAGCTTGAAGACAGCCTTGCCCAGTTGGAAAACACCGAACCGGTGCAACTGCTGGAAGAAGAACGCATGCGTAAGGAGATTGCCGAGTTGCGCAAGAAAATCGACAGCGTGCCGTTTATCGACACCTTCGACCTGCGCTACAAGAACTACGAACGTCGGCCTGAACCCTCCAGCCAGGCGGTTATGTTCTGCCTGATGGACGTCTCTGGCTCGATGGATCAGGCAACCAAAGACATGGCCAAACGCTTTTATATTCTGCTGTATCTGTTCCTCAGCCGAACCTATAAGAACGTTGAGGTGGTCTATATCCGTCACCATACCCAGGCAAAAGAAGTGGATGAGCAGGAGTTCTTCTACTCACAGGAAACCGGCGGCACCATCGTTTCCAGCGCCCTGAAGCTGATGAACGAAGTGGTCGAAGAGCGTTACGATCCTGCACAGTGGAATATCTATGCCGCTCAGGCTTCGGACGGGGATAACTGGGCTGATGATTCACCACTGTGCCATGAACTGTTGTCAAAAAACATTCTGCCGATGGTGCGTTACTACAGCTATATCGAAATTACCCGCCGTGCTCACCAGACGCTGTGGCGTGAATATGAGCATCTGCAGGCGACGTTTGAAAACTTTGCCATGCAGCATATCCGCGAGCCGGATGATATCTATCCGGTGTTCAGGGAACTCTTCCACAAGCAAACGGCGTGATCTAATAGAAAACGGCCAGCAACGAAAGTTAGCTGGCCGTTTTAGCTCATAGGGGCGCGACATACTCGCCAGCCAGCCGCAACCGCTATAAATTCAGCAACATTGCCACTTAATCAACGCTTCGACCCGTGAAGCGCAGATATCAAGCTCACTCTGGCTCACCTGTAAAGCTATGACGGCATCCCCGAAAGTCTCCCCGATAAATGGTGTCTTCTCACACTTCTGTAGCAATACCGCTGGCGGATACACGTAGATCAGTTGCGGAGCTGGTGGCACCGGTTTTGGTTGCTCCGCGCAGGATATCGAGAGCATCAGCAGGCAACCGCTGATGACCGCAGTCGTTATCCTCCAGCGCTTTGCGTAGCGTTTTATTTTCATCATCGGCCTTTACTCTCTTTTGCTGTTCAATCTTGAGCTGTTGTTCAGTAGCACGACGGTCGGCATCCGCGGCACCTTTCAGCGCATTGATGGTTTCGTCTCTTCCATTCAATGCCCTGCCCAACTCCTCGTTATCTTTCTGGTACAGGCCTATGTCGGCATTCAACGCATCAATACGCTGACTCATGCCAAACAACAGGGCAGCGAAGCCTAAGATCATCAGTAGCGGCCAATGGCCTTTGGAAAACTGGATCAACCCTGCCAGGCTCATGATAGAAATACCCCACACTCGGCAGGCTGGCGATTCACCAAGCCCCGCAGCTTGTGATCCTTGGTAAATCTCCAATGAAGAGAGCGACCGCCAGCACTTTGTATACTTGTCTGCATTTGAGATACCCCTGAACGAATCCAAATACCTGTTTGGATGAACAGTATCTCAAGGAGGAAAGATTCGGGATATTCGAAGGGGTTGTACCAGCCATGTCACAACTCGCTCTCTGCCGATAGTGAAGTCAGCATTAGCAATGAAAAAATCCCCCCGAAGCGAGATTTTTGCATTGGATAACTCAACTTATTGCTGGCAGATGTGGCGTATCACTCAATGGCTAGGTTGCTTGCGAGGATTGTTGCCAAGTCACAACAAATATCTAAAATCGCGGATATCGGGGAACAGGCCCACCGTCCTAAGATGGCGGTTGCAGATAAACCAGATCTCATCCCGGTCGTTCGAGAGGATAAAATAAGCATCGGCGGTTTCCGAAGGATTGTACATTCCTAGCGCACGATAGGCAGTATGCGGGCTAAATCCGCTATCCAACGGATAAGGCTTGGGCGCATTGTCCATCTGCACCACTCTCAAGTACAGCCCTTGCTCGATCCATATCATAAAGTCACCTGTAACGATTTTTGATAACTTTAGTATGGTCGTAAATAGGATTATCGTCACCGTCGGGGGAAAATCATCAGCAATAATATCAATCAGATCACAGTGAAGTTAACTGGCCGCTGTAAAGCACCGGGCCGGTAGGGAGCCCTGTATGTGAGCCACCCGCTGGCTCCAGGCTGATGGCAATGGTCATGCCCTGCGCCAGCGCCATCGAGTTCACTGCCAGCTCGGTCGGCTTCTCTGCAGCAACCAATCCTAAGGAACGCGGCTTTTCACCCGGCGAGATCGCCCACAGTTGCAGGCTATTGGCTACGGCTAACGTTTGCGGGTTAAGCGGGGTTAGTCTCAGATGGCGTTTGCCACTGTCCATGCTGACAATCCATTGCCCACTGCCCTGCTGACCTGCATTGAGCACCACTGCCGGAGCAAAATCCTGCGGCTGGGTGATAAAACGCGGCACCAGCAACAATGCGGCCAAACCGGCAGCCAGCGCCCAGCCAAGATAGTCCCAGCGTTTACGTCGTGGCGTGGCCTCAATGGGCAAACCAAGTTGGATCTTCTTCCACACGCGTTCCGGTGGCAATACCGGGGTCAATGCCAGATCCAACGGAGCCAGCAGCGTTTGCCAACGTGCAACCAAGGCGGCCAGCGTCGGTTCCCGCTGGATACGCCGTTCAAAGTGCAACCGTGCGGGCCCGCGCAACGTGCCCAAGGCATATTCCGCTGCTAAAGCCGAGTCATACTCACCTTTGCTTTTCATAGGCCCACACAGTTTTTCAAATGATCCAACGCCCGGCGGATCCAGCTTTTGATCGTGCCAAGCGGTTGTTGCAAATGTGCCGAAACCTCGCCATGAGACATACCTTGGTAGTAAGCCAACACAATGCTCTGCCGTTGTTCAACGTTCAGATGGTTCAGGCACTCGGCCAGTTTTTCAGCCTCCTCACCCAGCAGCAAGTGACTGACAGGTTCTTCCGCGCTCGCCCCCAAGTCATCCAGCCACTCCTCTTCCGTTTGCCCCGCCCGGCCACCAGCACCGCGCAGCCAATCAATAGCCTTATTGCGCACAATGTGCGTCAGCCAGGTCAATGGGGAGCTGAGATTGGGGTCATAGCTGGCAGCGCGATTCCACACGCTGATAAAGCTTTCATGCAGCACCTCTTCAGCCCAGGATTGGCGACGCAGTAAACGCAGAGCAACGTCAAACAAGCGGGGCGACGTCTGTCGATAAAGCTGTTCAAACGCGTTGCGGTCGCCAAGCGCAACGGCTTGCATCAATTCGACATGTTGTTCAGGAAGTGCTTTGGTCATGTCCTGTCCTATCAAGGTGCGGGCAGCCTTTTGGCAGCCTGCACCTAGTATAGACGGGATTTATTTTGGCAACAGAACGCTGTCGATAACGTTGATCACGCCATTTTTCTGATAGACATCATAGGTGCTGATGTTGGCAATATGACCTTGGCCATCTTTGAGCTGAATATTGTGGGGGCCATTATTCATAATCCACAGAGGTTGGCCATTGACCGTTTTCAGCTCGGCCGTGCCGTGCCCTTCCTTGATTTTCTTCTCCAGCTGTTTCATATCATAGCGGCCAGCAACCACATGGTAGGTCAGCACTCCGGTCAGTGCCGCCTTATTTTCAGGTTTGAGCAAGGTATCGACCGTTCCGGCAGGCAGTTTGGCAAAGGCTTCATTGGTCGGAGCAAACACCGTAAACGGGCCAGCGCCTTGCAGAGTATCAACCAAACCTGCGGCCTTCACCGCAGCAACCAGCGTGGTGTGATCTTTGGAGTTGAGGGCATTCTCGACAATATTTTTGCTGGGGTACATGGCGGCACCGCCTACCATTACCGTATCGGACATCATGGCAGCCATTGAGACGCTACTGAACAACAGTGATGAACACAGGGCAGTACAGAGAAGCTTTTTCATGGTCATATCCTCGAAGGGTGATGTGGGAAGATGTCCTCACATAGCCATATACGTAGTGAACGAGAATATTGGATGCAGTAATCAGAAAATATTTTTCGAGCGGGAAAATGGATGTAAAAAACCCCGGCGTAAACGCCAGGGTTAAAAGTAGTGCCGGTCACTTTCCCGGCTGTCATGATGCGGTGCAAGCGTCCATCGAACACTCCAGCATTGCACAGCCTAAGCACGGCCTTTTCACAACAGAAAAGCAAACTTTGGTGAAATTGGCTTTTCTGTCTACCCTCATGGCTAGGAGGATATATGCAACCCCGGCACCAGGCCGGGATTGATGTGGTAGTGTCGATATCGCTTGTCTGCTCCGGTCTACACCATCATCGCTATTGCAAGTTTCAACCACACTACCCAGTCACATTACATTGCTGTAACGTTAACTGCTGATGGGCCTTTGGCGCCATTTTCGATGCTGAATTCAACCTGCTGGCCTTCATCAAGCGTCTTGTAATCATTACCCTGGATTGCAGAGAAGTGTACGAACACGTCTTTGCTGCCATCAGCAGGAGAAATGAAACCAAAACCTTTACCAGCGTCAAACCATTTTACTAAACCAGTCATTTTATTAGACATAGATACTTCCTTCATTGTTTTTTTAGGCCGCCATAATGGCGAATGAGGTCTGCAATTCAGTGGAAACTTATGGGGGCACTAGAAGGAAATTCGCGGAAGAAGAGGTATCTGTCGGATATCGCTAATACTGAGAACTACTTTACTAAAACTGCTTTCATAAGGTCTGTACTTCAAACCGATGACGCTATTTACTCATAACCCAGAGTTATTAGCAAGGGCTATTTATAATTAATTTCGATAAGGCGCTCTTTCAGCCGTGCGACAAGCCGCCCTTTCCGCCCTTTTACACCGCATTAACACATTGATTACTTGTGGGGAGCCGCCTAGAATGAGCGGTAAAAATTACCGGGATGGTTTTCATGTTATCGCTGTGGGAAGTCACGCAATACGTTTATTTTATTGGCCTGTTGGTTTCGATGATTGTCACTTTTCTGGTCAGCCGCGATACCCTCCCCATCCGCCTGCTTAGTGCGCTGATCATCGGCCTGACCTGGCCACTCAGCCTACCCGTAGTGCTGTTGTTTTCGCTGTTTTAGCGCCTCATCCCGCTCACGTTCAGCGGGATGAGTACGGTTTAGCCGTTAAAAGTTATACCCCACGGTAGCGATAACTGAACGCCCCGCTCCCCAATAGCAGTAGCCAGTGCCATAGCAGCCAGCAACATATTCCCGGTCCGTCAGGTTATTGGCGTTCAGCTGCACATAAGCCCCTTTTAACGACGGTTTTACGCTGTCCAGATCCATGCGCACCGAAGCATCCAGCAGCGTGACCGAAGGAATGCGCAGGGTATTCTCATTATCCGCCCACTGTTTGCCAATATAACGCACGCCAGCCCCCAGATTGATACCCAGCCCCGCCTTGTATTGCCCCCATAAAGAAGCCATCTGATTAGGCGCCAGGTATGGCGTATTGCCATCGTTACCGTCAACGGCATCCTTGAATTTCACTTTGTTGTAGCTGTAACCGGCAATGACATTCAGGCGCTCGCTCACCTGGCTACGAGCCTCCAGCTCAATCCCTTGTGAATGTACCTTACCGGCAGGCACATAGTAACTGTCCTTCACCACGCGGTTGGCTACGTCATTCTGCGTCAGATCGTAGAGGGCAATGCTGTAGATCGAGCTACTGCCTGGAGGCTGATACTTCAGCCCGGCCTCATATTGCTCGCTGGTGGTGGGTTTAAGCAGATGCCCCTCTTTATCGGCCAGGACCGCTGGCGTCACCGCGGAGCTGTAACTCATATACGGCGAGAAACCGCTGTCAAAGTGGTACAGCAAAGAGGCTCGGCCCGTAAAGTGGTCGTCAGTACGGGCATCGGTAGAATCGGTATTCAGCACGGTATTCTTGGTTTCCAAACGGTCAACACGCCCGGAAAGGTTGAGATACCAGTTGTAGAGGCTGACTTCGTCCTGCAGATAGACGCCGGTCTGCTCATAACGCCGTTTAGAGTCGGTGTGACTGAGAATAGTGATATCTGGCCCGCCGGAAACGCCGGTGAACGGGTTCAACGGCGTGGCCGAACCAGACTCTTCCCACAGGTTATTGGTAAAACGTTGATAATCCAGCCCCAGCATCACCTTGTGTTCCAGCGCACCAGTCGCGAACTCCGCCGCCAGTTGGTTATCCACGGCATAAGCATCCAACGACGTATTGGAGCCGCTGTACCAACGGTTCAACTCGCTGCGGTCGGCGTTCCAGCCAATCTGGTAAACCTGCTCCAGCTCTACGTTGGAGTGGGTGTAGCTGGCGTTTTGACGGAATGACCAGACGTCGTTAAAACTATGCGAGAAGTCATAACTGTAGATTTGCTGCCAACGTTTGAACACATTGCGGCTGCTTTCGCCGTCAAAAAATCCCCGGCCCAGTTTGTCCCCACTGGTGGTATAAATGCTGCCGTCTGACGGCACCGCGCTGTGGTAGCCACCGGAAGGATCTTTTTGCAGATTGGCCTGCAACAATAATGAGGTATTTTCATCCGGTTGCCACAGCAACGAAGGCGAAATCGCATAGCGCTCTTCACGCTGATGGTCATACATGGTGTCGCTGCTGCGGGTAATACCGGTCAAACGGTATGCCCACTGCTCGTTCAATGCCCCAGTCGAATCAAACGCACCGCCTTTGGTATTGTTGTTGCCGGCCATGACATTAACGTGGTTTTCAGTGGCAAACTGCGGCCGTTTGCTGGTCATCGCCACTAACCCACCAGGGATACTTTGCCCATACATCACGGAAGACGGGCCCTTAATCACGTCAATGCGTTCCAGGAACCAAGGGTCGATCTGCAAAGCGTTATAACTGCCGCCGTCGCTAAGCAGGCGCAGGCCGTTCAGGAAGGTGTTATTGACGTCGCCACCGTGGAAACCGCGCAGAGCGATAGTATCGTAACGCGTCGCGCCACCAGAAAAGTTAGTGAAAACGCCTGGGGTATATTTCAGCGCATCGTTAACCGTCAAAGCCCCTTGGTCGCTCATCTGTTGGCGTGTTACGACTGAGACGGATTGCGCGGTGAGCACCAGGGGCCGATCCGTTTTAGTGGCCCCCTGGCTGGTGCTGGCCTCATAGCCATGCGTTGCCGTTTCCGCCGTATCGGCGGGTTTGGCCGTGACCACGAGGGTATCTTCAGCAAAAGAGGTCAATGGCAGGAAAATCGCTAGCGAGCAGTAAAGATAAGAACGACTGGCAGGAAAAAACGCAGGCATACCTGTATTCCCCATGGGATCTATTGAAATTGCACCGAAAACGTACCGCGCCGGCAACGCTGGCCAGTTTGGCGTACAGAGGTCACGGTGCTCTGATGTTGTTAGATAATAAATACTAATAACAATGATAATTATTATCTTTACCATCAATGAATTCAAGTAGCAAAATGCACTCTGGTGATGGGCGTTTCAGGCGAGTTTATGGGTTTATGATTGGTACGTCATCCTGGAGAAAACCTTTACCTCAGCAGCTTATGCTCCTGAGCCGTTTAGTTTTCATTTAGCTGTTAAATGCTATAAATCTGGATAACTCAAGGAGTGTGCATGACTCAAACAGCAAATCCTATCCCTGCCCCCTCCAGAAGACTGAAAGTGGTCTATGGCTGGTATGTTTATACGGTGTATGCGTTACTGATCTTTAATCTCTATCTGGCGGTATACAACACTTGCGTCCGCCACCCCTTTGAATCACCGTTAATCTCCATGGCTCATAGCCTGTTTATCGCTTTTCTGCTCAGCCAGATCCTGAAGAAACGAACAGGGTTCAGCTGGGTATTGCTGATCTACTTTATGACCATGCGACTGTATTACGCCAATATTTTGCACACTGAGTTCTCCACCGCCAGCCTGAGCCTGGTTTGGATCGTCATAACAATGTTACTGGCTGGTACTCTAACCGTTAGGCAATTCAACACTAACAAGGTGCAACAGGAAGGGTTGGCGCGCTTTGGTTGGCGCCAATGGGCCGTGTTAATCGGGATAACGGCGATATTGACGCTATTAGTCACCCGCGACTATCTGGGGTGACGTGTGACTGTGGGATGTGAGGTTCAGAGATATCCACCATGCGGCAGATTTTACTTAAGTTTTGCGCGTTTTCGCAGATTTTATCGGTAACGTAAACGCCAAAATAGCCTAATACCAGCAGATAGCCGATCATACATAGAATAAAAATAAGTGTTCTCAACGCTAGCTACCAACTCTGCAACATGACTAAAGTCATCATACCGTGAACAGACCGTTTTCGCCTATTTCAAAGTAACTGGATATTCTGCCAGACTGTATGCAGTACCATCACGAGCTTGTTCAGCCTGGAGACCCCATGAACCATTTGATGCTAGATATTGAAACACTGGATATTACCCCGAGCGCGGTGATCCTGGTGGTTGCCGGCGTGTTTTTTAACCCCAAGACCGGTGAGTTAGGGGCAGAATTTGAAGCAGCAGTGAACAGCCAGCAGGAACAACCGGGCCGGACAATCAGTCTGGATACCGTGACGTGGTGGGCAAAACAGTCAGACGAAGCTCGTAAACAGGCCTTCGGAGGCAGCGAAAGTCTCAAGCGGGTATTAACCAACCTGAGCCGTTTTATTCACATGCACAGCACCGACACGGTGAAAGTCTGGGGCAATGGCAAAGAGTTTGATTGCTCGATCCTGGAACATGCCTACCACCAGTTGGCAATGCCTTGCCCCTGGAAGTTCTGGGATACCCAAGACGCCCGCACTATCATTACGCTGGCTGAGTTGCATGGTTTCAATCCCAAGAAACAGCGTCCGTTTGAAGGCACACCACACCGGGCGCTGGATGATGCCAAACACCAGGCGCGCTACGTTGCAGATACCATTTCAGCGCTTTATTACCGCCAACCCGCGGTAAAATGATCGCGCCAGGGAAAATCAAGCGCAAACGGTTTCCTGTCTGTCATCAATACGTTATCGCTTCCCATTTGCGGTTGGGAGCTCTACTCTAGTCCTCTTTGTCATTCGGATGTGCCATTTTTGTTATGCAAAAATTTCTCTTTCTCCTGCTCAGCCTGGTGTTGCTTGGCCCTCTGGGAATTGATCTCTATCTGCCCACCATTCCTGCCATTGCCCTGGGCCTTAACAGCAGCGAAGCCTTGATCCAATCCACCATTTCGCTGTTTATTCTGGTGTTGGGTCTTGGCCAGGTGATCGCCGGTCCGCTGGTGGATAACTACGGTCGTAAGCCGGTGGCTATCGCCGGGATCCTGATTTATATGGTGGGCGCAGCCATGGCCGCGCTGGCGACAACGGCGGATATCTTTGTCGCTTCACGCCTGATGCAAGGCGTGGCCGTTTGCTGTACCGCCGTTGTAGCATTCAGTGGCGTGCGCGATCGGATGAATGGCGATGACGCCGCACGCGCTTTCGGTTTCCTCAACGGCACGCTGAATATCATTCCTGCACTGGCCCCGCTGCTCGGTGGCTTGCTGGCAGAAGCCTTCGGCTGGCGCGCCCCATTCTGGTTCCTGGTCGGTTATGCCGCGGTGGTGTTATTGCTGGTCATCTTCTTCCTGCCGGAAACCCGCCCCGCTACTACCGTAGCCGTCAAAGGGCTGCCGGTACGACAGTATCTGCGCATTCTTGGCGATCGCCGCTTTATCTCCTTTGCTGTGGTCAATGCAGGGGCGATGGGGATGGCGCTAACTTATGTTTCATTGGCACCTAACGTGCTGATGGGCACTGCCGGGCTATCACCGCTCCAGTTCTCTTTGGTATTTGGTGCCAACGGTTTCTGGATCATGCTGGTCAGCTTTGTCGCCAACCGCATCATTCACAAGATTGGCCGCCCTTTCTGCCTGGCAACCGGCGGCATACTAATGGGGTTAGGCTGTCTCGCGTTAGTGTTGGGCGTGGCACTACTGGGTGACGCTGCACAAAGCCATTGGTTGGCGTATATCCTGCCCGTGGCCTGCGCCTGTGCCGGATTGGCTTTTGTCATGGGGCCGTCAACCAGCTATGCGTTGGAGCCTTATTCTAACGAAGCTGGTGTGGCTTCGGCACTGGTAGGTTTTATTCAGATGGCCGGGGGTGCCGCGCTGGGCCTGATCGCGATGGCGTTACCACTGCAACCGAAAATGTCGCTGGCGTTGGTGATGCTGGTAGGTTGCCTGCTGGCGCTACACGCACGGCAGCGCAGCAAGCAAATCAAAGGGCAGTTGAAAAAGATCGGCTGAGTCTATTCTTCTACAACAATAGGCACCCGTGCCGCCAAGGCTGTCAGCAGTTCGTAACCCAAGGTTCCGGCTGCGGCAGCCACATCATCGACCGGCAGTTTCCTTCCCCAGAGTTCGACATCAGTACCAATGGTTGCCTGCGGGCACGGCGTCAAATCCACCGTCATCATATCCATGGAAACCGAACCTACCGTGTGCGTCAGCACACCGTCCACCCAGACTGGAGTCCCGGTGGGCGCATGACGAGGATAGCCGTCCGCATAACCACAGGCTACGACGCCGATACGCTGCGCCCCACCAGCGGCATAGCGCCAGCCATACCCTACCCGGTCTCCCGCTTGCAGCTGTTGGATGCCAATGATCTTGCTGCTCAGCGTCATCGCCGGTTGCAAACCAGTAGCGGCGATGTCCTGCCAGTGGCCGCTGGGTGATGCGCCATAAAGTATAACCCCCGGCCTCACCCATTCCCCCTGCGTCTGTGGGTGCCACAAGGTGGCCGCCGAGTTGGCCAGACAACGAGGCAGATCAATCGCAGCAGTCGCGCGTTCAATCACGGCCATTTGCTCCGTTACGCCTTCAGCACCGTCGGCGGTGGCGAAGTGGCTCATTAGCGTTATCGAACCAATATTACGCAGCTCCTTTGCGGCTAGCCAAGCGCTGTGCAACCGCTCCGGGGCAAACCCTAGGCGGTTCATACCACTGTTCAATTTGAGATAAACATCCAGCGGTGCCTGTAAACGCGCTTCGGCAATCGCCTGTAGTTGCCAGTCGCTGTTCACCGCAGTGGTTAACCGGTAACGATCGATCAGCATCAGGTCTGCTGGCTGGAAAAAGCCCTCCAGCAACAGAATCGGCCCCTGCCAGCCAGATTCGCGTAGTAACACTGCCTCGTTAAGATCGAGCAAGGCAAAACCATCACTATTCTCGCCCAGGCTGCGCCAGACGTGCTGCAAACCATGGCCATAGGCATTGGCCTTAACAACGGCCCAGATTTTAGCCGTAGGCGCAAAACGACGAACTACCTGCAGGTTATTGGTCAACGCGGCCAAATGCAGCGTAGCGGTAATCGGGCGAGGCATGAGCTCTCCTATCAGATTGGGTTTCAGCGTGCCGGGTGCACGTCATTCAAGGGAACAACAGGTCCCTGCCGAAAGTCTGCGCGGTAACGCGCCACCGCCAGATCGTCTGAAGCAATGGCCGGAGTGACCCCAGAGATCAAGTCGGCAAGCAACTGCCCGGAGCCGCAGGCCATCGTCCAACCTAAGGTGCCATGGCCGGTATTCAAATAGAGATTTTTCAGCGGAGTGCGCCCCACGATTGGCGTGCCATCTGGTGTCATCGGGCGCAGCCCCGTCCAGAATGTTGCCTCCTCAACACACCCACCGTTCGGATACAGATCGCGTACCACCATTTCCAGCGTTTCACGCCGCTTCTGCTCCAACTGGGTATTGAAGCCAACAATCTCCGCCATACCGCCCACGCGGATGCGCTTATCGAAGCGAGTAATGGCAATTTTATAGGTTTCGTCCAGCACGGTAGAGAATGGCGCGGCCGCTTCATCGGTTATCGGGATGGTTAATGAGTAACCTTTCAACGGATAAACCGGAATGGACACCAGATCGCGCAGTAGCGCGGTAGAATAGGCGCCGAACGCCACAACATAGCTATCGGCAGTAATGATTTCACCATCACACTGCACGCCGGTAATTTTATCTCCTTCCACCAGCAAGCGTTCAACGTTGCGGTTAAACAGGAAGTTGACTCCGGCCTGCTTAGCCAGCTTGGCCAACTGCTGGGTGAACAGTTGGCAGTCCCCGGTTTCATCATTCGGCAGCTGTAAACCGCCAGTCAGCTTATGGGCAACCTGCGACAACGCCGGTTCAACCGTCGCCAACTGGCTGGCCTCCAGCAGTTTGTAAGGCACTCCGGCGTCCTCCAGCACGGCGATGTCCTTGGCCGCGCTGTCAAACTGCTGCTGGGTGCGGAACAGTTGCAGCGTGCCGCCTTGACGGCCTTCGTACTGGATGCCGGTTTCCTGACGCAGAGCTTTAATGCAGTCGCGGCTGTATTCCGCCAGACGCACCATACGGCCTTTATTGGTCATATAGTGGGCGGTATCGCAGTTTTTCAGCATCTGCCACATCCATCGCAGTTGGAAACTGCTGCCGTCTAGGCGGACTGCCAACGGCGCGTGACGCTGGAACATCCATTTAATCGCCTTCAACGGTACCCCAGGTGCTGCCCAAGGTGCGGCGTAACCCGGAGATATTTGCCCGGCATTGGCCGCACTGGTTTCCAAGGCTGGCCCGGGTTGACGATCGATCACCGTCACCTCATGGCCCGCTTTTGCCAAGTACCATGCACTGGCAACCCCTACCACTCCGCTACCTAAAATAACCACTCTCATCGCTGACTCCAGCCCAAGGATCGATAAAGCACAATCTACCAATAACAGGAAATTAACTCAGTGGAAAAAACTACTCAACAAATCGTTTATTAATCGTGACAATATTCACAATTATTTTATCGTTGATGCGCCAGGCTTTGGCAATAGTGGTTAAAAAATAACGATAAGATGCTGTTAAAGCGCATTTTGACGAAAAATCAGGCTATTCACCCGCCAAAAACATCAGCGAAAACAACCAGCGCCATATGGAATAACAATCTTCACAATCTGGAATATAAATCTGTTTAATTAAATATTTCAGGCTAATAATTCCAGCCACGCCCATTGCACATCAGTTTCCTCTGCCTCACGGTCCGAATGCCAGGTTGAGTACCGCCACAGGCCGCAAAGCGGGTTTAAGCGTAGCTACCCCAAGTGGTTATCAGTGCTCAGCACGGATGATTCCAAACGATTTATTACGACTTGGACTATCATTGTTAAAGGGTCTGCCAAAAGAGCCGACGCCGTTCATAACGAGGGTGCGCTGATGACTACTTCGACACAGAAAAAGGTTAAGGAAGATAAACGTCTGAGCGATGGACCGGACTGGACATTCGACCTGTTGCAGGTGTATCTGGAACAGATCGACCGGGTTGCCAAACATTACCGGCTCGACACCTATCCGCATCAGATCGAGGTCATTACCTCCGAACAGATGATGGATGCCTATTCAAGCGTCGGGATGCCGATCAACTATACCCACTGGTCATTCGGTAAAAAGTTCATCGAAACCGAGCAGCGCTATAAGCATGGTCAGCAGGGGTTGGCCTATGAGATCGTGATCAACTCCAACCCGTGTATTGCCTATCTGATGGAAGAAAATACCATCACCATGCAAGCACTGGTTATGGCTCATGCCTGCTATGGGCACAACTCGTTTTTCAAAAATAACTATCTCTTCCGCAGTTGGACCGACGCCAGTTCGATTGTCGATTATCTGCTGTTTGCCCGCCATTACATCAGTGAATGTGAGGAACGCTATGGCGTGGAAGAAGTAGAAAAGCTGCTGGACTCCTGCCATGCGCTGATGAATTACGGGGTCGATCGCTACAAACGGCCACAAAAAATCTCGCTGGTGGAAGAAAAAGCCCGCCAAAAGAGCCGTGAGGAGTATCTGCAAAGCCAAGTCAACTCGCTATGGAAAACCCTGCCGCGAGTCGATCGCGAAGCCCTGCCGGAACAGGCCGTGCGTTTTCCTCGGGAGCCGCAGGAAAACATTCTCTATTTTATGGAGAAAAACGCCCCGTTGCTGGAATCCTGGCAGCGTGAAGTGCTGCGCATAGTGCGTAAGGTAAGCCAGTATTTCTACCCGCAAAAACAGACGCAGGTGATGAACGAGGGCTGGGCCACCTTCTGGCACTACAGCATCCTTAACCACCTGTATGACGAAGGGCGCGTGACGGATCGCTTTATGCTCGAGTTCTTGCACAGCCATACCAATGTGGTCTACCAACCACCGTACAACAGCCAATATTACAGCGGCATCAACCCGTACGCGCTGGGCTTTGCCATGTTCCAGGACATCAAACGGATCTGCCAGTCGCCGACCGAAGAAGATCGCTACTGGTTCCCGGATTTCGCCGGCAAAGACTGGTTGGACACCCTGCACTTCGCCATGCGTGACTTCAAGGATGAGAGCTTTATCAGCCAGTTCCTGTCACCGAAGGTGATGCGTGATTTCCGCTTGTTTACCGTGCTGGATGACGATCGCAACAATTATCTGGAGATTTCAGCGATCCATAACGAAGCGGGCTATCGGGCGATACGTCAGGAGCTGTCGGCTCAGTACAACCTGAGTAACCACGAGCCCAATATTCAGATCTGGAATGTGGATCTGCGTGGCGACCGTTCATTAACGCTGCGCTACATTCCGCAGGACCGGGCTCCATTGGATAAAAGCCGCAGAGAAGTGATGAAACATCTGCATCGTCTATGGGGGTTCGACATTATTCTGGAGCAGCAAAACGAAGATGGCAGCGTTGAGTTGCTGGACCGCTGCCCACCAAGACCCAACGCGTTATAAAGCGGCAATATGACAAAGGGGCGCATGCAGCGCCCCTTCAACTATCTGATTACGGGAATAACGCGAATTAACGACGCGCTTCGGTCAGATCGCTTGGCATAGTGCCCTGCATGCTCTGCCAAATAGCCCCACTCTCTTTACCGTAGTTACGCACGCAATCCATCACCTGATCATACATCTTCTCATGACACAGGCTAGACAGCTTGTTGTAGAAGGTCAGTGCGAGTTTGCGCGCTTCCGGGTTGGAGAAGTAATAACGGCCAACACGGGTATACAGCCCTTTCAAGCCATTGAGGATCAGGCCGTAAATCGGGTTGCCCGAGGCAAAGGCCAAGCCACGGAAAATTTCATAGTCGAGCTGGTTGAAGGCATCCGCCTGATCGTCAACCAACGCCGCTTTCGCCAACACTTCCTGCGCCTGCTCCGGGTGGTTACGCACCGCCGCACGGATAAAGATCGAGGCAATATTGGTCCGCACTGACAGCAGATTATCGATCAGCTGCGGTACGCTGTTATGATCGAGCCGGGCCAGGGTTTCCAGAATATTAAGGCCGGAGGTTTCCCAAAAATTGTTCACCTTGGTCGGCTTGCCGTGCTGAATAGTCAGCCAGCCGTCACGGGCCAGTCGCTGTAGAACCTCACGTAATGTGGTGCGCGTGACGCCAATCAGTTCTGAAAGCTCACGTTCCGCGGGCAAAATAGAGCCGGGAGGGAAGCGGTTATTCCAAATACTTTCAATAATATACTCTTCCGCGAAACCGGCAGGACTCTGCGCCTTTATAACCATGTGTTTGATGTTCCGTAACGACGATAATCAGTAATTGTAATCGGCAGATCATACCAGATCGCCGGGGCATCACATAGCGCGAGCCAAAAACAATAAACGAAAGTGTGCATAAGCTGGCAAAAAGATGAAAAAAACCACTTCGCCGAAATTTCAGGCTATTAGGGCTTCCTTGTTTGCATCAGCCCCACTGCCGTTGTTAGGGTATGACGAGCCAACTCACTTTAAGGTTTCGCAAAAACAAGCATGGATATGACAATACGCTCGGCATTGGTAAAGAACTTTCTCGGGGCGTCCCCCGATTGGTACAAACTGGCCATCATCAGTTTTCTGGTGATCAATCCCTTGGTATTTTTCCTGGTCAGCCCTTTCGTGGCAGGCTGGCTCCTGGTTATCGAGTTTATCTTTACGCTGGCGATGGCGCTGAAATGCTACCCGCTACAGCCCGGCGGACTACTGGCCATTGAGGCAGTGTTGATCGGCATGACCAGCCCCGCACACGTCAGCGCGGAAATTGCCAGTAATCTTGAGGTGTTATTGCTGCTGGTGTTTATGGTGGCAGGCATCTACTTTATGAAGCAATTGCTGCTGTTTGTGTTTACCAAACTGCTGCTGAACATCCGCTCAAAGATGCTGCTATCGTTGTCCTTCTGCGTTGCCGCTGCACTGCTCTCTGCCTTCCTGGATGCCCTGACCGTGGTCGCGGTGGTGATCAGCGTCGGCACGGGTTTTTATTCGATCTACCATAACGTCGCCTCCAATCAGAAAATCGATATTAGTGACGATAGTCACCTGGAAGATGCCGACCATAAACAGACGCTGGAACAGTTCCGCGGCTTTCTGCGCAGCCTGCTGATGCATGCGGGCGTCGGCACCGCTCTCGGGGGCGTGATGACCATGGTAGGCGAGCCGCAGAACCTGATCATCGCCAAAAGCGCCGGGTGGGGCTTTGGCGAATTTTTCCTGCGCATGACCCCCGTCACGCTACCGGTGTTCGTTTGCGGTCTGTTGGTTTGTCTGCTGGTTGAACGTTTTGCGGTATTTGGCTACGGCACCAAACTGCCGGACCAGGTGCGTAGCGTCCTAAAAGAGTTCGATCGCCAGGCAACGGCCAAGCGTAGCCGCCAGGAAAAAATGAAGTTGGTGGTACAGGCGTTAATCGGCCTCTGGTTGGTGATTGCCTTGGCCTTCCACCTGGCGGAAGTGGGCCTGATTGGCCTCTCAGTGATCATTTTGGCAACCTCTCTGTGCGGCGTAACCGATGAGCATGCGATCGGTAAGGCTTTCCAGGAAGCCCTGCCCTTTACCGCGCTGCTGACGGTGTTCTTCACCGTCGTGGCGGTGATCATTGAACAGCAGCTGTTTTCTCCGGTGATCCACTATGTGCTACAAGCACCGCCGAGCTCACAGCTTTCCCTGTTTTATCTGTTCAACGGTCTGCTCTCTTCCGTTTCTGATAACGTTTTTGTCGGTACGGTTTACATTAACGAAGCTCGGGCGGCACTGGCGGACGGAGCAATTTCACTGCAACAGTTCGAACTGTTGGCGGTAGCGATTAACACCGGTACCAATCTGCCTTCGGTGGCTACACCCAACGGGCAGGCTGCTTTCCTGTTCCTGCTGACCTCTGCCCTGGCACCGTTGGTACGTCTGTCTTATGGCCGTATGGTCTGGATGGCGTTGCCTTACACGGTAGTGTTGACCCTGGTTGGTCTGCTGTGTGTGCAGCATACTCTGGCACCGGTAACGGACCTGTTTACCCAATGGCAGTGGTTAATGCCGCTACCGCTTGACGCAACGGCCCCAATCGCTGCACATTAGCCGCCATAACCGTCCCTGCAAACGACGATATTTTTCACTGAATCGTCGTTAGATAGCTGGCAGCGGGGATGAATTGGTTTACACTGCCGGTTCAATTGCTTACTGCATGGAAGAATATAGATATGTTGCAATTCTTTAACCGCTGCTCGCAGGGGCGCGGTGCTTGGCTGTTGTTGGCTCTGACTGCATTGGTACTGGAGTTGGCGGCCCTCTATTTTCAGCACGTGATGCTGTTACAGCCTTGCGTAATGTGTATCTACGAACGTGTCGCGCTGTTCGGGATTTTGGGAGCGTCACTGCTTGGTGCATTGGCGCCGAAGTCGCCGCTACGCTATGTGGCGATCCTGCTGTGGATTTACAGTGCCTGGGAAGGCCTGCAGTTAGCCTGGAAACACACGATGATCCAGCTGCATCCATCGCCGTTTAATACCTGTGATTTCTTTGTCAGCTTCCCATCCTGGCTGCCGTTAGACAAATGGGCGCCTGCGGTGTTCCACGCTTCAGGTGACTGCTCGGTGCGCCAGTGGCAGTTCCTGTCGTTGGAAATGCCTCAGTGGTTGGTGGGGATTTTTGCTGCCTATTTGCTGATCGGGATTGTGGTTCTGCTCAGCCAATTTGTCCGCCAACGTAAACGCGATCTGTTTGGCCGCTAACGCTAAAACATCGCAAAAACGGCGCCTGAGGGCGCCGTTTTTTATTGCTACTGAGGCTTACCGAGTAGGGCCGCTACATGCTGCGTCCGTTTGGGTAATCAATGGCATCGTGTGTAGTAGGCAAGCAACATCAAGTATGGGTAAAGTAATACACGAGCACGATCAGTACTCCGGCCACGGCAAATAGGCGTACCATTTTCATCATCACATTCTCATCACAGGCGGAGGTGCCGACAAGCTACCTAAGATTTTGTTTAAAAAGAAGCGTCCACCAGGCGATTACGACGTAATTTACATAACATTAAGTTTTGTTGCGGTTCCCCGCCGATATACCGCCCAATCTTTGGCAATCCTCCCCTTTCAAGCACCGATATTTTGGCTACACTTAATCATTGACTGGCCGTTTTTCATTCACCGTATTAATACTTTAGGGCAGATATTAATAAAATGATGACGTATATAAGCCACTCCCCTCATCCGCCCTGATTTATTTCCCCCCTCGTTTAGCTTTTGTTTAACCTGACCGCCCGGTTAGCACGCGATTTCGGCTATGCTCTGCATGATAAAACGCCTACGTCAACCAAGGCCTCAGGCGCTCAACCAATGAACAGTCGCAGCCAATAAGATAGACAGGGTATTTTGAGCAAGGGATCACTATGTCAGAAAATAAAATCAATCTGCAATCGGCCATCACGACGCTGCCCTATTTAGACTGGAATGCTACCTCCTCTGCTACTCTGGATGCCGTAGCCGAGTTGGAAAGCGGCAAGGTGCTCTATTTCCCTCATCTGGCCTTTAATCTGACCGACGCGGAAAAAACCTTACTCACCCCAGAGTTGGTCGATCCCAAACGCAAAAATATTAGCTATCAGCCAGAACAGCAAAAGCTGACCGGGGTTGCCCTTGAGGCCAAACTCGAAGCGGTACATAAATTAATGGCTCGGCACTATCAAGCCTGCCAGCATTTAATCGATTCCGTCCTGCCCGAATATCGGCACGCAGTGCAAATGCCCACCAATAGCCTGCGTCTGCACCCGATCGCTGCATGGACAGCCTCGACTTCATGGCGCAAGGACGACAGCCGCCTGCATGTCGATGCGTTCCCTTCGCGCCCCAATTATGGCAACCGTATTTTACGCATTTTCACCAACATCAACCCTCATGGTGAAAGCCGCCAGTGGCGCGTCGGGGAGCCGTTCCCTCAATTGGCGCAACGTTTTCTGCCACGCCTGAAACGTTATTCGCCCTTTGCCAGTTGGTTGCTGGATAAAGTGGGTATTACCAAAACGCGCCGTAGTCACTACGATCATCTGATGCTGCAAATGCACGATGCGATGAAGGCAGACAAAGACTACCAGGAAAGCGGCCCCCAGCAGGCAGTGGAATTCCCCCCTGGAAGCAGCTGGATCTGTTTTTCCGATCAAACTCCCCATGCTGCTATGGCTGGCCAATATATGCTGGAACAGACCTTTATTTTACCGGTGAGCGCCATGAAAACCCCGCAGCATGCGCCGCTGAACGTCTTGCAAGAGTTGTTACACAAGCCATTGATATAGAAAGCCTGGCTTTTCAGCCGATCCGCGGGTTAATCGCTGGGTCGGCCATAACTTCGATCTGTGTCACCCCATTGGGGCAGCAAATTTGGTATATTAATCACGCAGTAGTATGCACATCACCTACTCATTATGGAGGTTGTATGTACAAGACTATCTTAGCGCCCATTGATTTGGCTGAAATCGAGTTAACACAGAAAGTCATTCCCACGATTAATTCATTGGCAAACATCGATTACCCGCATATCCATTTCCTCGCCGTACTCTCCCCTATGCTCTCTTATTATGAATATGGGCTGTCGCACCCCGAGCGGTTACTGCCCAGCGATGATGAGCGGATACAGATTGCGCTAGCGGAGTTAAAGAAAGCCGTTACGGCATTTGATATTCCGGAAGGCCGAGTGCACTGTTCGGTAGAGATCGGCGCGCCACGGGATCGGATTTTGAATTTTGCTGATGAGATCAACGCCGATCTGATCGTTGTCGGTTCGCGCAGACCCAGTATCACTACTTACTTGCTTGGCACAACGGCATCATCGGTCGTCAGGTATGCCAAAACCTCGGTTTTGGTGGTGCGATAAGCCTACTGCCCAGACGGCCTTTAATACCGCGACACCTTAAGCTTGAGACAGGTGGGAGTCATTGCAGGTTAGCCGACCGTTGAGCGCAGGGATGCGCGATACGAGCCCCCATGGACGGGTTCACGGCGTGTCGGCGTTCTGCATGACTCCCACCTGTAACACTATTCGATACAGCTACTTAGTTTATTCCCACATACCATCGCTTACCTGGCCCAGCTAGGTTTGTTGAGGATATGGTCCTGCCAATCTACGACTTCGCTTTCACGCACCGCGATATGGCGTACGGTAATACGCTCACCGTGCATTGCCGCTTTTGATCCGCTGACCAACGGGTGCCAGTCAAACAAGGGTTTACCCTCGCCGATCAGGCGATAGGCGCAGGTTGGCGGCAGCCAGTCGAACGTGGTGAGGTTTTCGCGCGTCAGCTTGATGCAGTCTTCTTCCAGCTCAAAGCGGCGCTCGTAGTTGCGGCACTGGCAGGATTTGATATTGAGCTGATCGCAGGCCACGTTGGTGAAGTAAATCTCATCGGTATCTTCATCGATCAGCTTGTTCAGACAGCATTGCCCACATCCGTCGCACAGCGATTCCCACTCTGCCTCAGACATTTCGTCCAGCGTCTTCTGTTGCCAAAAAGGGAGTTGTGACATATCGACTTCCGAAAATAGGTAAATGAACAAACCACCTGCAAGCAGGTTCAAGGGGGCACACTATATAGACACTCAGCGCAAAAGGAAACGTTTCCCCGGCTGCCCCTGCCTGCCGCAACGACATCCAGCGTGGATAATAACAGTGTAAGGTACCAAAGAGGTTTCTGCCTGCAACCCTCAGAAGGCCCGACAGGCAGAAAAATAAAGCGGGATTAAATCACTCGGGTGCTCAGGGTCTTACCGTTAAGCGAGATTTTCAGCATATCGCCGGAAACCATTGGCCCGACCCCTTGAGGAGTACCGGTCAGAATGATGTCGCCCGCACGCAGCGTAAAGAAACGGCTCATATAGGCAATCAGCGGCAAAATGGGGTTGATCATATCGCGGGTATTGCCCTGCTGGCGCAGTTCGTCATTGATCGACAAAGACAGCTCGGCATTTTGCGGATCGCCAAACTCAGCCACCGGAATAAAGCCGGAGATCGGGCAAGAGCCATCAAATGCCTTGGCTTTTTCCCAAGGTTGACCCGCCTTCTTGAACCCGGCCTGCAGATCGCGCAAGGTCAAATCCAGTGCCACGCCATAGCCCGCAATGGCACGGGCCACGCGATCTTCATTGGCCTGCTTTAACGGGGTACCAATCAGCACCGCCAACTCGACTTCATGATGAATCGACCCCAGCCCCTTGGGGATCGCTACCGGTTGACGAATATCACACAATGCTGTTTCAGGTTTGATAAACAACACCGGCTCAGGCGGGGTGACACTCCCCATCTCCTTGATGTGATCGCTGTAGTTGCTGCCTACGCAAACCACTTTGCTTACCGGGAAATCAAGCAACGCTCCTTGCCAGTCTCTATGTTGATACATACCGCCTCTCCCAACCACAGTGTAGGGGCCAGATAACCTCAGCCCATGATACGTACGGGGTGCCATTCCAGGCACCTGGTAGTTACCGACCTATTGACCGATATCGTCGGCCATCATTCCCACGCTGATCGCGAAATAATACGAACGATTCCAGTGCATGAGAGTACGGAAGTTATCATAAACCAAGAATGCGCGTCCTTGCATATCATCTGGAGCGATCACCCAACTACGCAAACCAGAGGCCGGTAAGGGTGAACCATCCGCTAACACCACTCCTTTTGCCGCCCACCGTTCCTCGCGATGCCCCTGGGCGTCTTTCAGCCCCAGTTGGTCAACATTGAATTGCGCGGGCAGTTTGACTTCACGGCCCCAGCCAACCCCAGCCTGCCAACCCTCGGTAGCCAA
This sequence comes from Serratia fonticola, assembly GCF_001006005.1. Lineage (NCBI taxonomy): Bacteria > Pseudomonadati > Pseudomonadota > Gammaproteobacteria > Enterobacterales > Yersiniaceae > Serratia > Serratia fonticola. The sequence continues at coordinate 5,078,074 of NZ_CP011254.1, forward strand.
ATAGTTGGCCGTAGAGGCAAACACATCGTCGAGATTATTCCAGATATCGATTTTACCGTCTCCATCTCCATCTGCGGCATAGGTCAAAAACGAGGTTGGCATAAACTGGCTCTGCCCCATCGCCCCCGCCCAGGACCCTTTCAGGTTGCCCGCATCAACGTGGCCCTGGTCAATAATCTGTAAGGCCGCCATCAGCTGTTTGGTAAAGAACGCTTCGCGCCGGCCTTCAAATGCCAGCGTCGCCAACGAAGAAACAACATCTTCCTTACCCTGTATCTTGCCAAAGGCGCTTTCCATACCCCATAGCGCGACAATGTATTGTTCCGGAACGCCATAACGCGCCGTCACTCGCGCCAGCTGTGGCTGATATTGCTGAAGCATCTCGCGGCCCCGCTGGATCTTCCACGCGGGCAGCACACGGCTGAGGTAATCATCCAGCGTGATCTTCTTTTCCAACTGATTGCGATCGGCATTAATCACCCGATCGACAAAATGCGCGTTGGCAAAGGCTGCCTCAACGGTAGCCGCAGGTATACCCTGCTTGATGGCCTGCCGCTTCAGTTGTTCCACATAGGCCGGGAACTCCGCCGGATCACGCCCGGTTTCTGCCAGCGTGCTCCCGGTTGGCTGCGTAGCTGGCGCGGGAGCTGCCCCCACCTGTTTAACGCAGCCAGCCAAAAGGAGCAGCGTTAGCATCATCGACATCTTCTTCATGATTTTCCCTACCTGTGACGACCTGTCGCCAGATGCAGATGATGCTTAAAAGCTGGCGTTAACACAGGGTTGAAAATCGACGCCCGGTTATTTTTTGGCGTCAGACAAATGAAGGTTTAATAGGTTTTCCACCGGCGGTGGGAACTGCAGATAAAACCCTTCCTGCTTTAGGGCTTCTTTCACCTTCTCGATATCCGCTGAGGCCAATTTCTTACGCCCGTCGAGCGACAGCATCATGGCATACTGCGGAGTGCCAAAACTTTTCATCAGATCTTCCGGCACCCGAGAGAAATCGTCTTTTTTTTCGACATAAAGATAAGTCTGGTCGCGCTTGGCACTTCTATAGATGACACAAAACATTTTTAAAACTCTATTTAATTGAGGCAGCGTCTTGCCTGGATATAACTCTGACTATAACATGCTTATAGTACTTCGGAATATCGCACCCCGAGTGGTATTCCGGGGATTTAAGTTGCTGAGACTGAGTCAGGATAGATGTCACAATCGCCAATTGAGCTAAAAGGCAGCAGTTTTACCCTATCGGTGGTTCATTTACATAATTGCGACCCCGAGGTAATACGCCAGGCACTGCAAGAAAAGGTGGAACAAGCGCCAGCTTTTCTCAAAAATGCCCCTGTTGTTATTAATGTTGCTACGCTGAACGGCGACGCAGACTGGAAAGAAATTCAACGGGCTGTCACTGCGGCTGGGCTGCGCGTGGTCGGCATCAGCGGTTGCAAAGATGAGCGGCAGAAACGGTCCATCGCCCGCGCCGGTTTGCCACTGCTCAATGAAGGTAAAGGCCAGAAGGCGGCCCCGCAGGCGCCGGTACCTGATAATGCCCCAGCCAAAACGCGCATCATCAGTACTCCTGTCCGTTCAGGCCAACAGATTTACGCCCGTAACAGCGATTTGATCGTCACCAGCAGCGTCAGTGCCGGTGCCGAACTGATAGCCGACGGCAATATTCATATTTACGGTAACATGCGTGGCCGCGCACTGGCTGGCGCCTCTGGCGATACCCAGTGTCAGATTTTTTGCACGCACCTGGGTGCTGAGCTAGTCTCTATCGCAGGGCAGTACTGGTTGAGCGATCAGATCCCGTCCGAGTACCTCGGGCAGGCAGCAAGGCTCAGCCTGTTGGATAATGCTTTAACCATACAACCTTTAAATTAAGCCCTTTTGACAAGGAATCCATTTCATGGCACGCATTATTGTTGTTACATCGGGTAAAGGGGGCGTTGGCAAGACCACATCAAGTGCGGCCATTGCGACCGGCTTGGCCCAGAAAGGCAAGAAAACCGTGGTGATCGACTTTGATATCGGTCTGCGTAATCTTGACCTCATCATGGGATGTGAACGCCGGGTCGTTTACGACTTCGTGAACGTTATCCAAGGTGACGCCACGCTGAACCAGGCGTTAATCAAAGACAAGCGCACCGACAACCTCTACATTCTGCCCGCTTCGCAAACCCGTGACAAAGACGCACTGACCCGTGAAGGCGTGGAAAAAATCCTCGGCGATCTTGACGAGATGGCCTTCGAATTTGTGGTTTGCGACTCACCCGCAGGGATCGAATCCGGTGCTTTGATGGCGCTGTATTTTGCCGATGAAGCCATCATCACCACCAACCCGGAAGTGTCCTCAGTACGTGACTCCGACCGTATCCTGGGCATTCTGGCTTCCAAATCGCGCCGTGCCGAGAGAGGGGAATCCCCGATCAAGGAACATCTGCTGCTAACCCGTTACAACCCGGGCCGCGTCAGCCGTGGCGATATGTTGAGCATGGAAGACGTGCTGGAAATCCTGCGTATCCCGCTACTTGGCGTGATCCCGGAAGATCAGTCGGTATTACGTGCCTCTAACCAGGGTGAACCTGTTATTCTTGATAGTGAGTCCGATGCCGGTAAGGCCTATGACGATACCGTTCACCGCCTGTTAGGGGAAGAACGCCCGTTCCGCTTCATCGAAGAAGAGAAAAAGGGCTTCCTGAAACGCCTTTTTGGGGGATAAACCATGGCTCTGTTAGACTTCTTTCTGTCCCGCAAAAAATCAACAGCCAGTGTAGCCAAGGAACGGCTGCAGATTATCGTCGCAGAACGTCGTCGTGGGGACAGCGAACCCCACTATCTGCCTGATTTAAAGCGCGATATTCTAGCGGTAATTTGTAAATACATTCAGATCGACCCCGAAATGCTGCACGTGCAATTCGAGCAGAAAGGGGACGATATTTCGGTACTTGAACTTAACGTGACGCTACCGGAATCGGAAGAAACGCCTAAATGATTGCGATGCAATGAGTGCCCCCTGTATATTTTTATACAGGGGGCAACTGTATATTCGTCCAGTTATAAACGCGCGCGCAAAAATAAAAACTCCGCGCTATTGAGACTACTCTCAGTTCTTTTTGACACCACTTTCTTTATGATGAAGGCTGGCGATTAATATTTTCTTCGCCTTATTTTTAGCGAGATAAAACGGAACAGTTTGATTTAAACTGCCCCGCCCGATCTTAACGATTAATAATCCTGTAGGATCGCCTGCAACGGCGCGGCCAATAGCTCACCACGCCAACCACTGATTAACTCAGGCTGTGACTCGCTCTCTTTCAATTTCCAGTGCCAATTCAGCAACTGGTTAATCTGCCGCCGCGAAGCTAGCAGTTCGACGCTAAGGCCACTCTGCTCACTCACCAACGTAATGGCAGCCTTAATCTCCTTGAACACTTTCTTATAGCCAGGATGATCGACCAGGTTACTCAACGGTGCTGGCAAGGCTGATTCTTCGAGAGCATTCGCTTCCGCCACCAGCGCCACCAGGGTTTTACCATGATAGCGGATCTCCGGGCCACTCAGCCCCAGCGCCTCCAGTTCACCCAGCGAACCCGGCATATAGCGCGCCACGGCCCATAGGTTCTCTTCACGCACGACAAAGTTCACCGCCAGATCGCGTTCACGCGCCAGACGTAAACGCCACTCGGCCAGTTTTTGCAGGCAAGCCAACTGGCGCGGACGTAACTGCCAGGCATTGGTGATTTCGCGATAGGCCAATTCCGGCGCCAGCGCTTCACTGCGCCGTTGGCAGAGCAAACGGCACTCGTTATCGGCTGCAGCGGTCCAACCCGCCTCCTCGGTCTCCTGCACCAGTTGCTTGGCCATCGGCAACAGGTAGAACACATCAGCCGCGGCATAAACGCATTGGCGCTCGGTCAATGGCCGCGCCAGCCAGTCGGTACGCGATTCACTCTTATCGAGATCGACCTGCATATACTCCGTCACCAACTTGGCAAAGCCACAGGACAGCGTATGGCCGCTGAAGGCCGCCAGGATTTGGGTGTCGACCATCGGTGTCGGCAGCGTCTTGAAGGCATTCAGAAACACCTCCAGATCTTCGCTACCGGCGTGCAGAAATTTCACTACGGCGGTATCGGCCAGCAGGTCGATAAAGGGTTGCCACTGCTTGATGGGGAGCGGATCGATCAGGGAAAGTTGTTCACCATCATATAACTGGATCAGGCCTAACTGCGGATAATAGGTACGCGTGCGAACGAACTCGGTATCCAGCGCCACCTGGGCGTAGTTTCTTGCCTGCTCGCAGACCTGCTGCAATCCGGCGTCGGTAGTGATCAACTGATAATTCAAAACATCATTCTCTTGGTCATTTTTAGGATTCAAACACAACAACGCCGGCTTATTCACCGGCGCTGTTGAAAAGGGGAGCAACGATTGGCCTAGGCGGCATCGTCAGCCTTGGGCTTTTTCTGTTCGTCACGCAGTTCCCGTCGTAAGATCTTGCCGACGTTCGACTTCGGCAACTCGTCACGGAACTCAACAATTTTTGGCACTTTATACCCTGTCAGGTGCCGACGGCAATGGGTTAGCAACTCTTCTTTGGTGAGTGTCTGATCTTTCTTCACCACACAAATCTTCACCGCTTCACCCGAAGCATCGCTGGGTACCCCGATGGCCGCACATTCCAGCACTTTCGGATGCTGGCTGACAACCTCTTCGATCTCGTTCGGATAGACGTTAAAACCAGAAACCAGGATCATATCTTTCTTACGGTCAACGATGCGGATAAAGCCCTCTTCATCCACGGTAACCACATCCCCAGTCGCCAGCCAGCCATCGCGCAACACTTCGTCCGTCGCTTCAGGACGTTGCCAATAGCCTAACATAACTTGCGGCCCTTTCACCCAAAGTTCACCGGGTTGACCGACCGGCACCTCTTTGCCGTCATCATCCACCAGCCGGATATCGGTAGACGGCACCGGCAGGCCGATGCTGCCGCTGTAGTGATTCAAATCATGCGGGTTGCCAGAGACCAGCGGAGAGCACTCCGTCAGCCCGTAACCTTCCAGCAAATGATGGCCGGTCAGCTTTTCCCACTTTTCCGCCACCGATCTCTGTACCGACATCCCACCGCCAACCGAAAGCCGCAATGTGGAGAAGTCGAGCTTCTGGAAATCTTCATTGTTCAATAGCGCATTAAACAGGGTATTTACCCCGGTCATGGCACTGAACGGGTATTTTGCCAGCTCCTTCACCAAGCCCGGAATATCACGTGGGTTGGTGATCAGCAGGCTACGGCCACCCAACTCGATAAACAGTAGGCAGTTCACCGTCAACGCAAAGATGTGATACAGCGGCAAGGCGGTGACCACCAGCTCTTGCCCATCACGCAGCAACGGAGCATAGGCCGCCTTGGCTTGTACCAGGTTGGCCTGCATGTTGCGGTGGGTCAGCATCGCGCCTTTCGCCACGCCGGTAGTACCACCGGTATACTGCAGGAACGCCAGATCGGTATTGATAATATCTGGCTTCACGTATTGCAGGCGGCGTCCACGCTGCAACGCGCTGCGAAACGAGATGGCGTCCGGCAGGTCGTACTTGGGCACCAGTCGCTTGATGTACTTCACCACAAAGTTGACCAACGTGCCTTTGGCGGTGGAGAGCTGGTCGCCCATGCGGGTCAGGATAACGTGTTTAACCTGGGTTTTGAACACCACCTTTTCCAAGGTGTGGGCAAAATTGGAAACGATGACAATCGCGCTGGCACCGCTGTCGTTCAGTTGATGTTCCAACTCGCGAGGGGTATACAGCGGGTTGACGTTAACCACCACCATCCCCGCCCGTAAAATACCGAACAGGGCGATCGGGTATTGCAACAGGTTGGGCATCATCAGCGCCACACGGTCGCCTTTTTTCAGCCCCAACTCGTTTTGCAGGTAGGCGGCAAACGCTCGGCTGCGCTCTTCCAGCTTGCGGAAGGTCATCACCTCACCCATGTTGATAAAAGCGGGTTGATCCGCGTAACGGGCAACCGCATTCTCAAACATTTCGATCAGGGATGAGTATTGATCGGCATCGATTTCTGCCGGAACATCCGCCGGGTAACGTTTTAACCAGACCTTTTCCAAGCTATTACTCCTGAAATCATTACTAATTATCATCGCAGCCCCCAAAATTGCAGCCAAACTTTAACAATATTTTAACTCAGCGTACCAGTTTGGGTTTTAAACAATATTCAGGTTGCGATGTGCGTCACTAATTGCCGACGCAACCGCACAACAAAAAAAGTTAAGGCGGCCATTAAGCCGCCCTAAAGTATAAAAACTATCCTACTTGCCGAAGCCTCAGATCTGCGTCCTTACTCCGTAACGAAAGTTTGCACCTGCGCCGGACCTGGATTATACCAGCCATAACCCCCGCCCCAACCTGGGCCCCATGGGCCATTATGCCAGCCCCACGGCCCCATCGGCTGTGGTGGCATCACAATCTGCTGAGCGATGCGCCAACGCTTGAAACCGGTCGCATCCATGGTGACAAAGCGGTAAGGCGTCATGCCAATCTTACCGTCCCGTAGGCCGGTGATCGGCCCAACTACGGTGACCAGTTGCCCTCTGAAGTCGACCGGGTCGAGGAAGCCGTTAACCGAAGCCAGCAAACGGCCTTGCGAAGGTTCCCCCAATATCGGGCGAGCGCCAGAATCCAGCGGCACCGCCGCAATCTCCAGAATGGTACGCCCACGTTCATTAGCCACCGCAACCACGGTACCGCCGAAGCGTGCCTCCGCGCCGGTAAACTGTTTCGGCGCGTTTTGCACCACCGACAGTCGATCGACCGGCGTGGGGCTGGTGCCTTGGATGGCATCAGGAATGGTCACACAGCCAGAGAGTGCCAATACGCTGCTTGCGATTGCCAGCGTTAACAGCTTTTTACTCACAGTACGGGTTAAGATCATCGCAATCTCCTGAATTAGCTGTAACTTCGACAACGTTCATCAGTGCAAGTTGCAGGCGGAGCTGTTTTCTATCGGCGGCAACTTTAGATTAACTATAGGAAACTATTCGCGTCCCGGTAGCTTCTTCCAGGTGACTTCGTTACGCAAATAGGTCGGCTCGGCATTTTCCACGCTAACCGCCAGGCCTTGTTGCCAGGCCTGTAGTGCCAGAGGCAGCATATCCTCAGCCTGTGGCAACAGCATTTGCCCGTCGGTAACGTTCAGTGAGGAACCAGCAACCAAATCTGGGTAGGTTTGCCAACCGGTCCCCACATGGGCCCAATCACCTTGCAAGTGTTGCGCACGCTCCAGAGCCTGCTGTGGAGACAGCACCGCTTCCCCTGCACTTTCCAGCCACTGGCCATCAAGCTGGCGTTCAAACTGGCCCCAATAGACCTCACCCATGCGGGCATCGATCGCTGCCAACACTCGCTGCGCGCCGGTCATGCGCCAGGCACCTTGCGCCATGGTTTGCAGCGTGGAGATCCCAAGCATCGGCAGTTCGGCGCCGAGCGCCAGCCCTTGGGCAATACCAATGCCGATACGCACGCCGGTAAAGCTCCCTGGGCCACGGCCAAAGGCCAAGGCATCGAGTTGTGAAAGGGATAATCCGGATTCGGCCAGCACCTGCTGCACCAGCGGTAAAATGCGCTGTGTGTGCTCGCGCGGGCACAGCTCAAACAGGGCGTGAACTTCGCCTTGATTCCAGATAGCGACAGAACATGCTTCCGTCGCCGTATCGATCGCTAAAATTCGCGTGGACATGCCAAACCTCAGGCGGGAAATATCAGTGGTTTCATACAGGGCGCGCATTGTAGCACACCCCAGAAGTCGCGCCTATTCACCCTTGAGGAAGGCAATAGCCTGTGCCAGATCGCGGGTACGTGGCGTTGGCGGCAAGCTGTTAAGGAATACTTCACCGTAAGGGCGCATCACCAGGCGGTTATCACAAATCACCAGCACACCCCGATCGTCGGTATCGCGGATCAGACGGCCAACGCCCTGCTTGAGCGTAATCACTGCATCAGGCAGTTGCACATCGTTGAACGGGTCACCACCGCGTAAACGGCAATCTTCAATGCGCGCCTTCAGCAACGGATCGTCCGGCGAGGTAAACGGCAGCTTATCGATAATCACGCAAGAGAGCGCATCACCGCGCACGTCAACCCCTTCCCAGAAGCTGCTGGTTGCCACCAGTAACGCATTGCCCGCTTCGACAAACTGCGCCAACAGTTGACCCTTGCTGGTTTCCCCTTGCAGCAGCACCGGCAGCGTCAAGGTGGCGCGGAACTCTTCGGCCAGTTCACGCATCATCTGATGCGAGGTGCAGAGGAAGAAACAGCGGCCCTGGTTGGCCTCAATCATTGGCCGCAGCATTCGGGCCAGCTGTCGTGCCCCACCGGGTTGATTCGGCGAAGGCAGGAAACGTGGCACGCATAGGAGCGCCTGATTGGCATAGTCAAACGGGCTGGGTAGCAGTAGAGTTTTGGCCTTATTCAGCCCCAAGCGGTCGGTAAAGTGACCCATTTGCTCATTCACCGACAGCGTTGCCGAGGTGAAAATCCAGCTACCCGGTTTTTCATCCAGCATTTCGCGGAAGCGGTCTGATACCGTCAATGGCGTTAGCGCCAACACAAAACTGCGTGAGTTGCATTCATACCAATAGCTGAAGCCAGGTTCGTTGACCTCTTTAAGCCGTTTCAGGCGAGCGCGGAACTGCGTAGCACGTTCAAAGGCAGCATCCAGCAACGCCGAACGGCCCAGGGAAAGCTTGACCACGTCGTAACACAGTTCCAAAGCATCATCGAGCAACAGCAAGGCGCGCTGGACGTTAGGCTGAGTTAGCACCTCACGAAGGTTACCGCGAAAACCCGGTTCCCCCAGCGCTAAACGGAAATCCTGCGTGCTCTGGCTGAGGCGATCGGCACTCTTTTGCAACTGTGCGCTATCGCGCACCTCGGTACGGTAGGCAATGGTGATGTCTTTAGCCAGATCCATCAGTTGGCGGCTGGTGAGCTGCTTGCCGAAATATTGGCTGGCGATATCAGGGATCTGATGCGCTTCGTCGAAGATCATCACGTCCGCTTCCGGGATCAGTTCGGCAAAGCCGCCCTCCTTGACCACCATATCCGCCAGAAACAGATGATGGTTAACCACCACCACGTCGGCATCCATTGCCCGGCGCCGTGCCTTGACCACGAAGCACTCTTTATACAGCGGGCAATCGCTTCCCAGACAGTTATCGTTGGTGCTGGTCACCAATGGCCAGACAAAGCTGTCTTCCGCCACATCGCTGCAGGAGCTGATATCCCCTTCTTCCGTCAGGGTTGACCAGCTGCGCAGCCGCACCAGATCGATCAGCGTCTGGCCAGCCAGATCGCCACCGGCCATGGATTGCTGCTCCAGACGTTCCAGGCACAGATAGTTGGAACGCCCCTTCAGCAGCGCCAGCTTGCCTTTATATTTTAATGCCTTGGCCACGGTGGGCAGATCGCGGGCGTAAAGCTGATCCTGCAAGGCCTTGGAGCCGGTGGAAATAATTACCTTGCGCTTTGAACGCAGCGCCGGTGCCAGATAGGCGTAGGTTTTACCGGTGCCGGTTCCTGCCTCGACGACCAGTTCCTGTTTGAAATTGATGGCTTCCGTTACCGCCTCTGCCATCAATCTTTGCGGTTCACGGGGTTTGAACCCTTTAATTGCCTGCGCCAATGCGCCTTCTGGTGCGAAATCGTCTGCCACGCTATCTCTCTGCCGGTATCATTCAGCGGTGATTATGCCAAGCCTGCCACGCCGCTACCACCGACTTTATCCGCACACACTTCCGTTCCCGGCTGTGATACGCTTATGACGTTGATGATAAGGAGATAATTGCATGAATATCGAACGTATTGATCCGGCACAGCGCTGGTCAGAAGCGGTGATCCACAATGACACCGTTTATTACACCAGCGTCCCGGAAAATCTGGACGATGACGCTACGGCGCAAACCGCCAACACCTTGGCCGCTATCGATGTGCTGTTGGAGCGAGTGGGTTCGGACAAGAGCCGGATTTTAGACGCCACCATTTTCCTGGCCAACGGCGATGATTTTGCCGCCATGAATGCCGCCTGGGATGCCTGGGTTGTTGCAGGCAGCGCGCCGGTACGTTGTACCGTAGAAGCACGTCTGATGAATCCTAAATACAAAGTTGAAATCAAGATCATCGCGGCACTGTAAAACAAAAAACCGCAGGTCATACCCTTAATCCAAGAGTAGAAACCTGCGGTTTTTATTTGGCCGTTAAGCCAGTTTGATGATGACCATACCCGTCAATAACAGGGCCAGCCCCATCCAGCCTTTGGCATTGAGCCGTTGACCGAACAGGATCCAACCGGCAGCGATAGTGGCAGCAATACCGAAACCGCCCCACAACGCATAAGCGACTGAAAGATCGATCCCCTTCACCGCCTGCGCCAGCGCGCTGAACGCCCCTAATACCGACACCAGAGACAACAGCCCCAGCCAAACTCGGCTAAAACCGTTCGACATCTTCAGAAAGATGTTGGCCACAATCTCCAGTACAATGGCCAAGGCCAGAAACCCAATGTGGTACAACTCAAGCTGTTGCATGGTTGTTACCTCGCGGGCTGACCTGTTTTCGTGGCTTGCGGGTACCGGATTTCACCAGCAGGATCCCGGCAATCAACGCTACCAAGCCCAGCACTTTCAGCGCAGAGATTGGCTCATCAAACAGCATCACGCTGAACAGGGTAATAAACAGGATGCCGATCCCTTCCCATAGGGCGTAAGCAACGCCCAAGGCCACGCGTTTTACCGCTAATGACAGCATAATGTAAGACAGGGTGATCATCACGTACATGACGATGTGTCCGGTCATACCGCCGCTGACGCTAGCGTATTTCATGGACAGGGTGCCGATAATTTCGGCGGTAATGGCAAAGCCTAAAAAGATCCAATAAATCATAATTTTTCTCCCAAACGGCGAATCACGCACGCTAAGGCGTATTTATCCCAATCTATCTCATCAAACAGGCGCACGGTGGCGCTTGAGATATAGAAATCTCTGGGGATAAACCTACCCAAACGTATTAAAGAAGTTTGCCCGGCAACGCCAAACGACGGGAAGTGAACCCAGTCATCAGCACCGGTTAAGGGAGAAAGACGCTATAGCTCGCTGCACCAGTGATGCTCACTGGCAAGAATGGCAGAAAGGAAAAGTTGGCAACAAGATGTTCTGAGAGGCGTTCCATTAAGTTTCATCATAATTATTCTCTATCTTCAGCCGCACACCGTGCGATTTGCCCAATATCCTCATGAATGTAAAATTTTCAACTGCATTAGTTTTACCATAGCGAAAATCAGAAAGCAAACCGCTGTTTTCACATTTAGCGAAAAAAAATGAGTTATAAATAAGAGCCTTAATGTTTTTAAAAATTAAAAAAAGGCTCGGATTTACACCTGAGCCTTGTGAGAATTTCGCTAGCCGGTAAGTGCGGCAGATTCAGGCGCCACGCGCCTTAGCGCAGGATCTGTTTGATGCCTTCCAGCAGCAACGCGACCTCTTCGGCACGGGTCTCTCCGCTGTGTGGATCGATGATGGAACTGTAAACGTGCGGCATCACCTTTGCGACTCCGGCGTCAAGGCAGGTTTCCAGTATTGGCAGGAAATTTCGCGTATCGATCCCGCCGGTGGGTTCGATCATGGTCATGCCATTGCGTACGCAACTTTCCGCCAATGCGCGCAGTTCTGCCAGCGACGACAAGCCCCCCATTGGGAAGAATTTGGCCGCATGCCCCCCCAGATCGAGGATCATACGCACCGCGCTGTCACAACTCACCACGGCGGGCTCGCCCTGGCTACTGTGAACTCCGGTGGAAATGATCACCTTCCCTGGCGTTCCGGTGGGCGAGATCAAGGCATTAATGCAGGTATTGCTGATACCTCGGGCTGCCAATGCACCCGCGGCAAAACCACAGCCGGTGAAGGTCTGGTTAACGTGTGCGGGTGCGGTGGCTGCCGCAATCATTGCCGCCTTATAAAACTGTGCCGCCGACCCCGCCCCCAAGCCAACGGAAATTGCCGGGATTTGCTCCATCCAGCGTTTCACCTCGGCCACGCCCTGCTCAACGTTGGTGAACTGCGCCGAGATCACCCCAATTGCGGCATGCCCTTCGGCGGCATGGTGTACCTGTAACGCATTGGGGATATCTTTGGCCAGCACGTTGATGGCCACGCGTCCCTGGTAAAAATCAAGCTGTTGCATGTTGCCCCCTGGCCTGTTGCACAATTTCCGTCAACCGCGCCACGATCAACGCAAAATCGTCGTCGCGCAGCGCTCGTGGATCGAAGCTGAAGACGCCCTGATTCAGCCAGTAATGGCGGGTGTAAATCGCCACCTCGCCAGTGCGCAGTTGCTCTTCCACCTGATAGGCGGTTAATCCTAATCGGGAGGCGTCCACGCTTACCCGCACCCGATAAATCGCTCGCCCGGCCTCATCCTGTTCGATTTCAGCCTGTAGACCAGGCAACGCGGATATCTGCTGTGCCAGATCGCGCAACGCGGGTAATTGGCGGCTCCAGTCCGGCTGATGTTGCTGATAATGATCCAGCGCCATCACCAGCCCCACCATGTTCTCTTTACCGATCTTCATCGCTCGCGCAATACCGTTATGCTGGGCCTTGCAGCAGGCGATCCATTGCCGATCGCCGGTGACAAAACCGGAGGTCGGTGCGTCCAGCGCTTTAGCCCCGCTATACACCACCATGTTGGCCCCGGCTGCCACATAGGCCCGCAAATCTTCCTCTGCGGCCGCATCCACAATCAGCGGCAGCCCGGCATCACGGGCCACGGCGACAAAATCGCTCAGCGCAACCATGCCCTTTTGTACGCAGTGATGCGACTTGACGTAAAACAGTGCCGCCGTCTGCGCCGTGATGGCCTTGGCTAATTGCCAGCGGGCCGCCAGATTGCTTTGCCCTACCTCAACCACTTTACCGCCACCCAGCCGGATAGCGGTGGTGATCGGCGCACCATAGTCAATATTGTGGCCACGCAGCATGACGATTTCATTCGCCAAACCTTCACTGCACGGCATCTGAGCCACCCGTTCCGGCTCCCCACGGGTAATGGCTGCCGCGACCGCAATAGCCACCCCGGCGGAGGCGCAGGAGGTCACATAGCTGTCTTGCGCACCGGTATGCTGAGAGATGAGCTCGCCAACGCGATCCACCAGCGCATCAATTTCCACAAAGGCTGACGCCGCCTCGGCCGTAGCCGCCATCACCTCATGCGGCACCGAAGAAACACCAAGGATGGTCATCTTGCCGCTGGCGTTGATCACCCGTTTCAATCCGAGCCGTTGATAAATATTCATCGCTGCTCCGTTACAGAATACCCAACAGGGAACACACCACGCTCAGTACCACTACCGAAAGCAGAATGGTGGTATAGCGCGGCCCTTTTTTGACCAGATAGAAGTAGATCGAGAACACCGCAGCCAGCGGCAACAGGCCGGGGGCGATGGAGTCCAGGATCTGTTGCACCACCACCTCGGAACCTTCCAACGCGCTGATTTTCAGCGGTGAGGTGATCTTGACGTAGCTGGCAGACAACGCCCCCATCATGATCAGCCCGAGCACGTTGGCCCCGTAGATCAGCTCTTTTATCTTGCCCCCTTGCAGCAGACCGATGATCGATTCCCGTCCCAGCGTGTACCCTTTGTGGGCTAAACCGTAGCTGATCGCCATGGTGATCACGGTATACAACACCACCGGCATGATGCCACCCATGGCGCTGCCGTTGGCCGCAAAGGGAATGAAGATGGCGATCAACAGCGGCATGATTGCCGCCCAAACCACCGAGTCACCAATCCCGGCCAGCGGTCCCATCAGGCCGGTTTTGATCCCGGTGATGGACGAATCGGAAATTGGCTCGCCACGGGTCTTCTGCTCTTCCATGGCAATGGCAACGCCCTGGATCACCGCACCGAAGGTCTGTTCGCTGTTGAAGAAGTTCAGGTGGCGTTTCAGCGCCTCAACCTGCTCTTCTTTCTGCGGATAGAGCTTTTTAATAATCGGCGTCATTGAGGCGCAGAAAATCAGGCTCTGTAAACGTTCATAAGAGTTGGAAACTTCGGCTCCCAGCCAGTAAATAAACCAGGCCTTGGTGATGTCCCGCTTGGTCAGCACGTTGGTTTGCCGTGCTCTTTCCACCAGTTCGTGTTGCATGATGTCGCTGCTCATGATCAGGCTCCCTCACCTTTGGCCATGTTTTTAACCAGGAATGCCGCGCAGGTACCGAAGATGGCCATCGCCATGATGTCGACCTTGAGGTATAGCACCGCGAAGAACCCGGCAATGAAGTAAGGCAGCAGGCTTTTCTTGCCGATAACCATGATGGTGATCGCAAAGCCCAGCGCAGGCAGGATGCCGCCCATGATTTCGAACGAGTGGGTCAGCCAATGTGGCATCAGCGCCAGGAATTTCTCGACCACGCCCTGGCCGAAATAGTTGGCGGCAAACACCACCGGGAAGCGGATCACCAGGCCAAGCAGTGCCGGATACAGGAAGGCACAGCGCATGATCCCGCTGATATTAGCCTCTTCCGCATGCTTATCGGCCATATGCACCCAAACGGCATTCACGGTACGGCGTAACTGGTCAACGAACACGCCAATCACCCCAAACGGGATTGCCAACGCGATCGCCAGGTTAGGATCCATCCCCGCTTTCACGGCGATCGGCAGCGCGATACAGGCCGCCAGCGCCGGATCTGAAGGGACGTTCCCACCCGGCGTAGAGGTGACGCCCAGATACACCAACTGCATCCCGGCGCCGATAATCATCGCCGTCTTCATATCCCCCAGCAGGAAGCCGACAAATACCGCGATGGCGATGGGTTGCACCAACATCCCCGAGAGGGTGTAGCCCAAGCGCAGGCGGGCAAACCAGTAATACAGCCCCATACAAATGGCAACGGTCAAGTTATCCATGGTATTGCTCCTAATCGATCAGATGCCGAATATCAGAACTTCTTCAAAATATCTGCCAGTGCCTGCGGCTTGTCTTCCGGGATGGTCTGGAAGAACACCGTCACACCGCGTTGCTGTAGGTCTCGCAGGATCGCCACATCAGCCTCATCCAGCGTGATGTTCTGGAATACCGCTTTACGGTTCGGCCCTCCGCCTAGGCCACCTACCTGGATATTTTTGACGTCAAACCCGTCGACTACCGCCTGTTGCACCGTAACCAGGTTCGGGAACAGAACCAATACGTTGCCCTCCCCTAGTTGATTCTCCCGCCAAGCCGCCGCAAAGCTCTGGTTGCCATAGCAATCCACTTTCACATTCGGCGGAGCAGCCATCAGATAGATGCTTTTCATAAACGGATCGGCTTCCAGCTCATCACTCACTACCGCGATACGGTTAGCCTGCGACTGCCCAACCCACTTGGTAACGACCTGGCCGTGGATCAAACGGCTGTCAATGCGACATAAAACGATATTGGCCATAATGATTATTCCCCTGATGTTATTGATTTGATTTGTTTAACTACGTCGAGGCAGCTGTTGCGCCCCAGTTCAACCAACTCATCGAGATGGTTGAGAAGATTGCCCTGTTCGCGTAAATCGATGGCGGCCAGCAGCAAGGTGGCGTTCAGGCCGGAAATCACGCCAATGGCGTAGTCGCGGCTCAAGCGTGCCGCCACGTTGGAGGTGGTGCCGCCGATAAAGTCGGTGAGGATCAATGAGCCCTCCGGCATGGTTTTCACCTGTTGTTCAACACGCTCATGGAACTCCGCCAGCGTGTCGACCGGCATCAGCGCGATATCGAACACCCCGCTGGTTTCGCCAATCACCATGCGGACGCTTTCACGCAGTTGTTGGCCCCAGCCGCCGTGGGTCAGTAGTAAAATCTGTGGTAATGCAGCCAAAATGGCCTCCTGGCAATCTATTGAAAGTCATCGAAAATTTCCGTTCCCTAGAGATATAGCAATGCCTGTGCCAACTTTGTGGCACGCCGGGAGGAGGTCTGTGGAGAGCGGGCCTTCAAGGCCCGCCAGGGAGGGGTTTAGCGGTAGAGTAGCTCGTAGATATAAAAATATTCCGCATCGGACAGGCGGATAGAATAGGCACGTTCAATCGGCGAAAACGCGTCTTTGATGACAGAAAACGCCTGTTGGTCGATATCCTGCTGGGCATCCAGGGCAATCTGTAACGGTTTGTGGCTTAAAACGATACGCTCCACCATGCAACAGCAGTGGATCAGGAAGCGAAGTGTCACCTGCCTTGAGGGCTGCAGATCCAGCGTGCGGCAAATCTGATGCAACACCGCTTGGATCTCTTGCAGGATACGTTGGGGATTGAGTACGGAAATATGGTTGATGATGCTCTCCAGCGTCAGCGCGCTGATAAAGCGCATTGAACAGCGCTCCACCTGCAACTGCCGTTCTGCGCTGCCAAGGTCCGGGTTCAACAGGCTGAGCACCAGTTCCGGCCCCTGTTCGGAGAACAGCTCTTCCAACGCGATAAACGGAATATCCGGCAAGCCAGGCTGGAAGGTGCCCACGATCCCCACCAGCCGCTCGTTACCGCCTATCGCCTGACGCAACCGCTCCAGGCTGCGCACTTCGTTGTAATCCACCAATACCATACGGGTGTCTTCCGCCATCAGCTCACCGAAGCTTTCCTCCAGCACTTTCTTGATCTTCACCGCCGTGCCCATCCCGGTGATACAGGAGATTGCCAACACCTTGCCGGTCTCATCTTCACGCTGGTCGTAAAGCTGATGGGCTATCCCTTTGCTGGCCATCAGTTGCATCAAGGGGGCGAAATCACTGGTTTCATAGGTCAAATCCAGCCCAATCTCCAGCAACGCCCCCATGGTGATGTTCTGGATCAGCAGCACATCGATGTGGAACAGTTTGCTGACGGTGCTGGCAAAGTGCACCAACGAGCCGATATCCACAATCAGGATCAAGCGCTGATAGCGCTTTTCCCGCAGTGTGGCGATCAGTAATTCCAATGTGTCATGCACCGACTGCTCAAACGGCATATCGATGGCGGTAAACAGCTCACATTCCAGCACACGATTGACATAGTGCGCCATGCTGCTGGCCGTGGTGGTGCCATGGCCGATCAACATGGCACCGCAGTCAGGATTAACCTCCTTGCGCTGGCGGAAGCTACGGCACTCCTTCAAAAACAGACACAGGTAGACGATTTCCGTCGATGGGCATTGGATGTGGAAGATTTCATTGATTTTGCGGCATAGCTGGTTGGCGTTATCGTACTCATCCTTACAGTAATCCAGGATCAGGCTGGAGGAGTACAGGTTAGGGATCAGCCCTTTCTGCACGTAGGAAAGCAGCGCCAGTAGGTGTTTACGCAGATGGCCTGCCATATTCTGCGGCAGCGGGAATCCCAACACCTGTTCGATACAGCCGATCAACAGGGTGATGCGTTGCTCAACCTGGCCGCCATAATAGCGTTCCTCACTTTCCCCACCGTTGCGGCTGTACAGCCCATATTCAAAAATGGTGCGTAGCTTGTTCTTCAGGATCGACAGGGTTTCCTGCGGCGGCACGTTGCTGTTGCGCAGGTTGACGTATTCGCGCGTCAGATAGGTATAAAACAGATCGCTGTCCTGCTCGCTGCTTAAGGCGCTCAGATGCTGCTTGAGTTGCTCCAGCGGCTGTGAACTGATGTCCAGATACTCCTGCTGACCAAATAGCGCATCCACCAGCAGGCGGCTGCTTGCGCTGGCAGAGTGCGGGACATCCATCAGCCGCTTATCCAGCAACAGCCTTGGGCTACTGTGTCCCATCCCGCTGGCCCAAGCCTGGGCACAGAGGAATTGGATATCGCTTTTGAGTTGGCCGATGTTGCCGCTCAGCGGTTTCTCCAACAGATAGAGCAGTAATCCCTTATCCAGGCGGATAATACGGCCAATTTTGCGGCTCTCGAGCTGTAAGAAACCGGTAATGATTTCTACCTGTTCCTCCAGCGATCGTTCCCGCAGTGCCGGTATGGCAATCGACACCTGAATACGTCGCAGGAAAGTGCGTAGCAGCGTTGAGTCTGGGCTTTCGGTGGTGGCGCAAATCAGCCGTACGCTGATGGGTCGGGCTTTATCGCTTGAACCCAGTGGCCGATATTCACCTTTATCGAGGATCGAAAACAGTTTCTCCTGCCCTTCGTAGGGCAAGCGGTGAACTTCATCGAGCAACAGAAAGCCGCCGTCCGCCTGTTCGATCAGACCACGTTTGCTTTCAATCGCACCGGTAAACGCGCCCTGTTTGTGACCAAACAGATGGGATGAAAGCAGCTCCGGGTTATGGGCATACTCGGCGCAGTTGAAATACACTAACGGGATTTGGCGCTGTGGCTGTTGCACCGTGGCGAATTGGTGCATCACCTCGGCAAAGAAGGTTTTCCCCACCCCGGAAGGCCCGGTAAGCAACACATGCAATCCACCGGGATAAAGCACCGCCGCCTTGCCCTTCTCTACTGACAACCGCAGACTGCGGTCATAACCAATTACCGTATGAAAAGGGTCATCACTGGCTGGCTGCGGCAAGGATTTGGCGGGTAATAGATCCAGCAAATCTTTGGCTTCCAGCCTGTCATCTGGCAGCGACTGCTCAATCAACTGCTCGCAGACTGCCCGGTGCAAAAACAGCACGGGACGGGATTTAATCTTGATGACCAACCGCTCACCGTGCAGCTCGTTGAGATCTTTACTGACGGAGTTACGTGCCAATCCCAGGTTGAAAGCGATGGTTTCCGCGGCGAAACCGCCAGCGCTTTGTTCAAGCGTTTCCCGGCTAAGCGTAAGGGTAAGACGTTCCAGCTCCTGGCGAACTGCATCTTTACGTTTCATTTTAACCTGTTGTTATTATTGATTATAAAGAAGAAAAAGAGGGTGATTGGCAAGCGGGCAACCAATCTAAACAAAAGTCATCCTAATACAGGGTTAGGGAAAACAACCACCGCAAAATGTGAAGCTGTGGTATTTACAGGCAAAAAAAATGCCAATCACAGAGGATTGGCATCAGCAGGAGCGAACGCGGGTTTAGGCGGTAGCACCCTTGACGGCTTCACGCGCCAATTCGGTGATACGAGCATAGTCGCCGCTTTCCAACGCATCCGCAGGCACTAACCAGGAACCGCCGATGCACAGCACGCTTTTCAGTGCCAGATAGTCACGGTAGTTGTTCGGCGTGATGCCACCGGTTGGGCAGAAGCGCACCTGTGAGAACGGCCCAGCAATGGCTTGCAGCGCCTTGACGCCGCCGTTGGCTTCCGCAGGGAAGAATTTAAACTCGCGCAGGCCATAATCCATCCCCAACATCAGCTCGGAAACGGTGCTGATACCCGGGATCAACGGAATGCTGCCTGCGGTGGCGGCTTTCAGCAAATCGGCGGTCAGGCCAGGGCTGATGGCAAACTGAGCGCCAGCCTCGGTCACTTCCTGCAGCTGTTGTGGATTGATCACCGTGCCAGCACCAATGATGGCATCAGGAACTTCTTTGGCGATCGCACGAATCGCGTCCATCGCACAGGCGGTACGCAGCGTCACTTCCAGCACGCGCACGCCACCCGCAACCAGTGCTTTCGCCAACGGCACGGCGTGTTCCAGTTTGTTAATCACAATCACCGGAACTACGGGGCCTGCCGTCAGGATCTGCTCTGCACTGGTTTTCCAGTTTTTCATCGTCATTCTCTCCATTACTTTCGGTTGGTGTATGGCACGCCCCTGCCACAGGGCTCCGCATCGCTGCAGATTCCGATCGCACCGCTAAAAGCCAGCAGACAGGCTGACGCCGGTCACCTAGGCTAATTCTGTTGACTGGTTACCAGCCCCTCACCCAGCCCTCTCTCAAAGGGAGAGGGAGCTAAACGGTGATCTCAATAAGCCTCTACCGCTCCGATGATAAATCGGTCTCAATCGACCTCTGGCCCCAGAAAAACACCAGGGTAGCGGCGAACTCGATCGGTTCCCTCTCCTTTTAGGAGAGGGTTAGGGTGAGGGAACAGGTTAATACTGCTTATTCGAATTCGTTCCACGAACGGCCATCGCGTGTGATCATCGCGACGGAAGCCACCGGCCCCCAAGTCCCAGACTGGTAAGGCTTAGGTGCTTCGTTGTCCGCTTTCCAGGCATCCATGATTGAGTCAACCCACTTCCAGGCTTCCTCAACTTCGTCACGGCGCACGAACAACGCCTGGATGCCACGCATGGTTTCCAGCAGCAGGCGCTCATAGGCGTCGGCCACGTGCTCCTGATTGAAGGTTTCCGAGAAGCTCAGGTCCAGCTTGGTGGTTTGCAAACGATGCTTGTGATCCAGACCCGGCACCTTGTTCAGTACCTGGATTTCGATCCCTTCGTCCGGCTGCAGGCGAATGGTCAGTTTGTTCTGCGGCAGCTGTTGATAGGAGTCACGGAACAGGTTCAGCGGTGGGTTTTTAAAGTACACCACCACTTCTGAACATTTGGTCGGCAAACGCTTACCGGTGCGCAGATAGAACGGCACCCCGGCCCATTGCCAGTTGTCGATATCGACGCGGATGGACACAAAAGTCTCGGTGTTGCTGCTCTTGTTTGCCCCTTCCTCTTCCAGGTAGCCCGGCACTTTTTTACCCTGCACGAAGCCTGCGGTGTACTGGCCGCGCACGGTGGTTTCCCGGACATTGGTCTGATCGATACGGCGCAGCGAGCGCAGCACTTTCACTTTCTCATCACGGATACGGTCAGTGGTCAAATCCGCCGGAGGTGACATGGCGATCATGGTCAGGATCTGCAACAGGTGGTTCTGGATCATGTCGCGCATCTGCCCGGCCTGATCGAAGTAACCCCAACGCCCTTCAATACCCACTTCTTCCGCCACGGTGATCTGCACGTGATCGATGGTGCGGTTATCCCAGTTGGAAGCAAACAGGGAGTTGGCAAAGCGCAGTGCCAGCAGGTTCAGTACCGTCTCTTTGCCCAGATAGTGGTCGATGCGGTAAACCTGGGATTCGTTAAAGTACTCAGCAACCTGATCGTTGATCACCCGTGAGGATGCCAGGTCAGTACCAAGTGGCTTTTCCATCACCACGCGCGCCGGATCTTTATTCAGCTTGGCCTCGCCCAGACCCTTGCAGATGGCGCCAAAGGTGCTTGGCGGCATGGCGAAATAGTTGATGGTGGTACGATGTTTCTGGTCCAGCATCTTGCCTAACTCGGCGAAGTGCTTGCTGTCGTTGACGTCCAGATTGCAGAAGTCCAGGCGTGCGCTCAGCGTGGCCCAAAGCTCATCGTCCAGCTTTTCTTTCATAAAGGTGCCCAAGGCTTCCTTGACCACCTTGGTATAAGCTTCTTTATCCCACTCGGCACGGCCTACCCCGATGATACGGGTATCCGGGTGGATGTGACCGGCTTTCTCTAACTGGTACAGGGAAGGCAGCAGTTTACGACGCGCCAGATCGCCTTTTGCGCCGAAAATAACCAGGTCACAGGCCTGGGCTGTAGAGGTTACCGCCATGTTCATCTCCTCGATGCAGGATATTTGTAATTTTCTTACATTACTAATGTACTCTCTTTCGCTACAGCCAGTAAACCCGGATCAAAAGCAGAAAAAAAGCCCCAGAAACTACAGCGTTATCCCTGGCGCGGCGCTAACGCTGCTGGCAACGGGGGAAACTGTAATTTTCTGTCTTTTTTGACACTCTTTTACCATTATGAAAGTTAGACACAGGTCATGTTCTGGTGAAAAAAGCCAGCTTATCCCTTGTCGACACTGCCAACGCTTACCAGCACGTAGTATATTTTCATTAAACCGGATTGATTTCTCCTTTGATTGAAATCGACATACCCTATGGATCGCCAGTGACAGCCGGTGTCCGGCAGGTATAAACCATGAGTGACTCTCGTTATATGAATACGCTGGAAAAAATCCAGAGCCATCTGGAGCTCCTGAGCAAATCGGAAAGGAAAGTCGCCGAGGTGATCCTGGCCTCCCCACAAACCGCTATTCACTCCAGCATCGCCCGGCTGGCCAAACTGGCCGATGTCAGTGAGCCGACCGTTAACCGCTTTTGCCGCCGCCTGGAAACCAAAGGGTTCCCCGACTTCAAACTGCATCTGGCACAAAGCCTGGCCAACGGTACACCCTATGTAAACCGCAATGTCGAAGAAAACGACACCGTTGCCGCTTACACCAGTAAGATCTTTGAGTCGGTGATGGCCAACCTGGATACAGTAAAGGCAAATCTCGACATTACCGCAATCAATCGTGCGGTTGATCTGCTTACCCAGGCAAAAAAAATCTCGTTCTTCGGGCTCGGGGCCTCTGCCGCCGTAGCGCACGATGCCATGAACAAATTTTTCCGCTTCAATATTCCTGTGGTCTATTTTGACGATATCGTCATGCAACGCATGAGCTGCATGAATTCTGTCGAGGGGGATGTCGTAGTGCTGATCTCCCATACCGGGCGCACCAAGAATCTGGTCGAGATGGCGCATCTGGCACGAGAGAATGACGCCACGGTCATCGCCATCACCTCGAAAGATACACCACTGGCCCAGGCTGCGACCCTCCCCCTACTGCTGGACGTGCCGGAAGATACCGATGTTTACATGCCCATGGTGTCCCGAATTGCACAGTTAACCCTGATTGACGTACTGGCTACCGGATTTACCTTGCGTCGAGGGGCTAAATTCAGAGATAACTTGAAGCGGGTCAAGGAAGCGTTGAAAGAATCGCGCTTTGATAAAGGGATCGTCCCCAATAGTTTCGACTGAAAACGGATTTAAAAACCGCCGGTCAGATCACAAGTGACCCACGGGATTATAGTTGTACCCTGATAGCTCGTTCATACAGATAACCCAGATGAAAATTGGGTAGGCGAAAAGCGTCGGCCCCCTCATCCGGTTTCGTTATCTGACGTTCAGCAACACCAATACTTGCGTCACAAGTCAACGGAGTAATACATGACCAGACGGCTCAGAAGAACCAAAATCGTTACCACACTGGGTCCGGCTACCGACCGCGACAATAATCTGGAAAAGATTATTGCTGCTGGTGCGAACGTAGTTCGGCTTAACTTTTCCCACGGCAATGCAGAAGACCATCAGGCACGGGCAGATAAAGTGCGTGAGATTGCGGCCAAGCTGGGGCGTCATGTCGCTATCCTGGGCGATCTTCAAGGGCCAAAAATCCGCGTTTCCACCTTTAAGGAAGGCAAGATTTTCCTTAACATCGGCGATAAATTCCTGCTGGATGCCAACCTGACCAAGGGTGAAGGCGATAAAGAAAAAGTCGGTATCGACTATAAAGGCCTGCCTGCTGACGTGGTTCCTGGCGATGTACTGCTGCTGGACGATGGCCGCGTACAGCTGAAAGTGCTGGAAGTTCAGGGCATGAAAGTGTTCACCGAAGTCACCGTAGGTGGCCCGCTGTCGAACAATAAAGGCATCAACAAACTGGGCGGTGGCCTCTCTGCCGAAGCCCTGACCGAGAAAGACAAAGCCGATATCCTGATCGCCGCCAAAATTGGCGTCGACTACCTGGCCGTCTCCTTCCCGCGAACCGGCGAAGACCTGAACTATGCTCGCCGCTTGGCACGTGACGCAGGCTGCAACGCCAAAATCGTATCAAAAGTAGAACGTGCCGAAGCCGTATGCAGCGACGAAGCGATGGATGACATCATCCTGGCCTCCGACGTGGTCATGGTTGCCCGTGGCGATCTGGGCGTCGAAATCGGCGATCCGGAGCTGGTGGGCATCCAGAAGAAACTGATCCGTCGCGCCCGTACGCTGAACCGTGCGGTGATCACCGCCACGCAGATGATGGAATCGATGATCACCAACCCAATGCCGACTCGCGCCGAAGTGATGGACGTGGCGAACGCCGTGCTGGATGGTACCGATGCGGTCATGCTGTCTGCCGAAACCGCTGCGGGCCAGTACCCTGCCGAAACGGTAGCCGCCATGGCGCGTGTTTGCCTGGGCGCAGAGAAAATCCCAAGCATCAACGTGTCCAAGCACCGTCTGGACGTGCAGTTCGACAATATCGAAGAAGCCATCGCCATGTCGACCATGTATGCCGCTAACCACCTTAAAGGGGTTACCGCCATCATCGCCATGACCGAATCTGGCCGCACCGCGCTAATGATGTCACGTATCAGCTCCGGTTTGCCGATCTTCGCTATGTCACGCCATGAACACACGCTGAACCTGACAGCGCTGTATCGTGGTGTCACCCCGGTCTACTTCGGTAGCCACAGTGATGGCGTAGTCGCCGCTAATGATGCAATAGCCCGTCTACGTGATAAAGGCTATCTGGTGTCTGGCGATCTGGTGCTGGTTACCCAAGGTGACGTTATGGGCACCGTGGGCACTACCAATACCAACCGTATCCTGCGTGTAGACTGATTTAGTCATTTCGACACGCTGTTATAGGCCAGCCGGTTACTCTATCGGCTGGCTTTTTTAATGCCTGGATAACGCTTTCCGCCTCCTTGTAACTGACCTTTCAGCTTTTCTTCCCTTCCTTTCCCTAGACTAAAAAACGGTTAATCAAGCCATCTGTGCGCTAGCTATCATAATTAGTAGCAACAGACAGCCTAAAGAGGTGATAAACTCCAATAAGTATTGGATTAGACAAAGGTTAATCAAAGGACAATCAGATAAATGATACACGCATTTTTTGAATTCCCCTTACTGCCAGCCAAGGTGACCGACGTCAGCAAACTGAAGGAAGTCATCAACAGTGATAGCTCGACAAGTTTTGTCATGGCCCCTGAAGTCGCCAAATTTGTCAAAGACGCACTGGTCATTAACACCACTATCGGCAGCTTTAAAAACACCCGTTTTCAGTTTGCCGATGGCACCTATATCGCCTTTGACAGCAAAGGTAAATCCACGCTGTTCCACTCAGATAACCCGCCAGATTGGGCGCGGACCAAAAGAGAATATTCACGCACACAATGGCTCACCAACCATGGTCTGCTCGATGCCCCCGCTAAGGCACTGATAGCCAAAATGCTGGAAATACCGCTAAAAGAGCGGCGCGAGATTGCCGACAATCTGTTTAATCTTGATCTAGACAAGCTGATACCCTCAGTAGGTACAAGATCAACTGCAGGCAACCGCAATGGTAAATCAACCAAACCCAAGATTTCGGACTTGGGTTCGGTGGAGTATTTCCTTAACTTCTTCGCCAGACTACGCGAATGCGTAACCACAGACACCTTCCCCACGCTGCAAAAACTGATGGATCTTGGCGAGCAGGTGTCGGTTAATCAGGCCCCAGCCAGCGTCAAGCAGGCCGTTAGAACCTACTATAAAGCGGTGTGTGGCGAGCAGATCCCTAACAACAAGGTGGTTGAAAAGGGTTACCCTGAGCTCTACTGCATGCGGATCAAACCCGCGATTGAAGCGGTTGAAGCCGTTGGGCTTGATAGCTACTATGCCAAATTATCAGCCGCGATCGGCCTGGCCGGTGACTGCACCATCGCAGACTTTGATTTTCACTATCAGTAAGTCATAACATAGTCAGTTGCGCTGCCCGAGGTTTTGAAAACGGTCCGGCGCAACTTAACCTACTAGTCTCCACCCTACCTCTCTCATCTCGCACTGCTTCCGTCCCTAATACACCTAATCTGCCAGACCTTCACAAAATTCATTGCTCATGGATACACTCCACACCTGCTAGCAATCACCATCCCAGCGTGATCCACCTCACTTGAAACACCTTAAGTCTTCGATTGAAAGTCATCAAAACAACACTACTTGATAAGTCATTTAAAATTGACAATAGTCAATAAAAAGACTGAACAAAAACATAGAATGGCTAAAAACAAAGACTGCAAACACAACACAAAGACTGTGATTGTTTATGCGAAGTCTATAGAAGCAAGAAAGACTATGGATGGTCATATCAAGCTCCCAACCTTAATGACTTAATGATAGGTAGTAAAAATGACCATCCAGAAAACCCTGCTTGCTTCTTTAATCACGCTGGCCGCGATTAGCGGTATCGCCCATGCGGATAGTTTAGCGGGTGCGCTGACCGAGCTGCAAACCATCCAATCTGGCATGAGTCAGCAAGAAATAAACCAGAAAATTCAACGCTTCATCGAGCGTGCTCCTGATGGCACAAATATCAAAGGAGTGTTAGCAGACTTCGGCTTAACCTACACCGGCCCGACGGTAGATACCTCACCCCATCAGGCTATGATCACGCTCCCTCTTGATGCGCCAGTAATTGATCGCTCCTCACATCTGGACAGCAACGTGACGCAGGAACAGCGCGATACCGCCAAAGCTGCCGCACAGGAGCTCGCTGCCTATCACCACAACAATCCCGAAGGCAACCCGACTCACCAGACCGGTCCGGCTACCCATCTGGATGGTACTCATCAGGACACGGTAACCCCCCATCTCGATGCACCAGTGATTGATCGCTCCTCACATCTGGACAGCAACGTGACGCAGGAACAACGCGATTCCGCCAAAGCTGCCGCACAGGAGCTCGCTGCCTATCACCACAACAATCCCGAAGGCAACCCGACTCACCAGACCGGTCCGGCTACCCATCTGGATGGTACTCATCAGGACACGGTACCCCCCCATCTCGATGCACCGGTGATTGATCGCTCCTCACATCTGGACAGCAACGTGACGCAGGAACAGCGCGATACCGCCAAAGCTGCCGCAGAGGAGCTCGCTGCCTATCACCACAACAATCCCGAAGGCAACCCGACACATCAGACTGGGCCTGCCACGCATCTGGATGGCACCCACCCGGCGCTGGTTACCCCCCATCTGGACGCGCCAGTGATTGATCGCTCCTCACATCTGGACAGCAACGTGACGCAGGAACAGCGCGATACCGCCAAAGCTGCCGCACAGGAGCTCGCTGCCTATCACCATAACAATCCCGAAGGCAACCCGACACATCAGACTGGGCCTGCCACGCATCTGGATGGCACCCATCAGCCGCTAGTTACCCCCCATCTCGATGCGCCGGTGATTGATCGCTCCTCACATCTGGACAGCAACGTGACGCAGGAACAACGCGATTCCGCCAAAGCTGCCGCACAGGAGCTCGCTGCCTATCACCATAACAATCCCGAAGGCAACCCGACACATCAGACTGGGCCTGCCACGCATCTGGATGGCACCCATCAGCCACTGGTTACCCCCCATCTCGATGCGCCGGTGATTGATCGCTCTGCCCATCTCGACAGTAACGTCACCGACGCCGAGCGTAATGCCGTACGCGATGCCGCTTACCAGCACAACAATCCAGAAGGGAACCCGACTCACCAGACTGCCCCTGCCCCCCATCTGGATGGAGAGCACAATGTCGCTCAAACGTTAACTCCGACCGGTCCCCGCCAAAGCGAGCAGCGCGTATTGACCGCAGAGAAATATGCCGACGCTAATGCCGCCCCCCATAACGGTATTGACGGCAAGAACGGTGTCGATGGTAAAGACGGACAATCCATCACCGGTAAAACAGGTGCCAAAGGCAAAGATGCGGATATGACGCTGGTGAATGCCAATGTTTTTGCTCTGCGCAGCGTACGTAACGAACAGGCCGTACAGGGTGCTTACGTCCAACAAAACAGCGCCAACGTTGCCCTTAACCGCGCACGTATTGCCAGCAACAGCGCCGCAATCAATCAGAACTCACATGATATTGCCGCCAACCGCAAAGATATTGATGAGAACAGCAAAGATATCAAGCGCGTAGGCGCCATGGCTCAAGCGGTAAGTTCGCTGCATTACAACCGCAATGAATCAGGCTACGCCGTTGCCGCCGGAGAATATGATAGTGAAGCCTCCATCGCTGGCGGTATGCAATTCCGTACGTCACAAGACAGTGCCGTCACCGTTCAGGTCAGCTGGGATGGCAATGCCACGGGCGCCGGAGTTGGTTTCCATTCAAACTTTTAAGCCATAGCCTTTACCAAAACCTCGGGAGCATTTAGCTCTCGGGGTCAGCTCCGCCAGATTTGTATTCCCCTACCTTCCCCGCTTGCGTACCATCGGCCGATATCCCCCATTTTTTGGAGCACCATGCATGCTACACCAGCATCATCGGCAACATACTCAGGATTCGCTGGACCTAGATAACCAGCAACTGGACAGCCTGAACGAAGCAAGCTTGAGCGGCACCTCCCTGCAAAAAATCAGCCTGTACAATAATTGCCTGCCCCGCTTCCCCGAGAAGATTTTTCACCATCGTAAGCTGAAAGTACTCAATATCTCCTGCAACCAGATCGCCGAACTGCCAAGGGAAATCGGCTTGCTAAGCCAGTTGCAGATGTTCGATTTTGGCCACAACCAAGCAGCATCAATTCCTGCCGAAATCGGGGAATTGCGTGAATTAAAGTATCTGTATTTAAGTGATAACGGCTTCAGCCAGCTACCCGATTCACTTCGTCAGTTGCAGGCGTTGTGTTATCTGAATCTGACGGATAATCAGCTAGTAGAACTCCCCTCAGCGCTTTGCGCCATGGCGGCGCTACAAGAGTTGCGTCTCTACAATAACGCCATCACCGCATTACCCTCCGAGATCGGTTTGTTAGGCCAGTTGCGTGAATTACACCTGATGAAAAACCGTCTCACAACCCTGCCCAATGAGATCGTTCAACTGTCAGAGTTACAGGTGATGGATTTGGAAAACAACGCCATTGCGTACTTACCCGATCAATTCTGCCAATTGCCCAAGCTGAGCACCCTCAATCTACGTTTCAACCAGTTATCCCGGCTGCCTGATGACTTTGGGGCATTGAGTTCACTGGTTTCATTGGACTTACGTGCAAACCGATTAAGTGAATTACCGACAAGCATGGCGCAAATGAAAAACCTACGGCGACTGGACCTGCGTTGGAATGACTTCGACCATTATCCAGCGGTGCTTGAAACGCTAATCCAGCAGGGCTGTATGGTTCATTGCTAATTGCCTGACTAAAATCTGCAATGGTGAACAGTTGGTTTTTCAAGCCGTTGCAGAGCATTGCGTAACGCTGCGCAGAGTTGGTATTTGGGAATAAAACAGACACGAGGCAGACGGGTGTGATGAATATACTACGCGTGGGTGCTCTGGATCTTTGTATCTGGAGCCAAAAGCCAAGGTGATGGATACAAAGAGAAAAGCCCCGAGTCGATAACATCAACCCGAGGCCAACTCTAACGCCACACAACGTTAGGTTAGCTTCTTACCTGCCGAGAGGCAAGGAGAAGGAAACGCAATGTTGAATAAAGGAAACATCGCAAACTGGTCGTTATCTGTACCACCGTTATTTTGCTGGTATGGCTAACGCGCAGCAAACTTTGTGAGCTGCGTATTCGATCGGGCAACACGGAGGTTGCGGCCATTTTGGCCTACGAATCCGAACGGTAAGGCAACCCAACGGCGGGGGCCTGCTCCCGCCCGTTGGTTGTTGGCGTGTAGATCTACGAGCACCCTTCTCCTACCAATAAAAAACGACGGGTTATAGCCCGTCGTTTTTACTTTATTAGCCACGCCTGGCTTGCTATTTCTTAGCCAAATCCGTCATAGCTGCTTTTCAGGCTGTTGCAGAGCATTGCGTAACGCTGCGCAAAGTCGATAGTTGGGGTTAAAACAGACACGAGCCAGATGGGTGTGAAGAATATACTACGCGTGGGTGCTCTGGATCTTTGTATCTGGAGCCAAAAGCCAAGGTGATGGATACAAAGAGAAAAGCCCCGAGTCGATAACATCAACCCGAGGCCAACTCTAACGCCAGACAACGTTAGGTTAGCTTCTTACCTGCCGAGAGGCAAGGAGAAGGAAACGCAATGTTGAATAAAGGAAACACCGTCAAACTGGTCGTTATCTGTACCACCGTTATCTTGCTGGTATGGCTAACGCGCAGCAAACTTTGTGAGCTGCGTATTCGATCGGGCAACACGGAGGTTGCGGCCATTTTGGCCTACGAATCCGAACGGTAAGGCAACCCAACGGCGGGGGCCTGCTCCCGCCCGTTGGTTGTTGGCGTGTAGATCTACGAGCACCCTTCTCCTACCAATAAAAAACGACGGGTTATAGCCCGTCGTTACAGTTTGTTAAAAGCTGCTGAAATTTTAGGAAAAGAACAGGTTAGAGAATAGTGGTGCTGCATGCTGCGCCCATTTAGCAGCGTGTAACGCCCGGTAGAGAGTTGATAAGCGACCTTAACGATATAAATCGTCCCGCGAGTAAGGTTCAATCTCACCTTCTTTGCGTGTTTTCAGCAGCTTCAAAATCCAGGTATATTGTTCCGGATTAGGACCCACCAGGTTTTCCACCTCTTCGTTCATGCGGCGCGCAATGCGAAGGTCGTCGGCTTCGGCCAGATCATCCATCGGCTCACGGATATAAATGTCCAGCATGCTGGTTTTACCGTCATAAACCGGGAATAGCGGCACGATCGCCGCTTTGCAGACTTTCATCAAGCGGCCGACCGCAGGCAATGTGGCTTTATAGGTCGCAAAGAAATCCACGAATTCACTGTGCTCGGCACCGTGATCCTGGTCAGGCAGATAATAGCCCCAATAACCATGGCGCACCGAACTGATAAAAGGCTTGATGCCATCGTTGCGGGCGTGCATACGGCCACCAAACTTGCGGCGCACGCTATTCCACAGATAGTCGACCAGTGGGTTGCTCTGGTTATGGAACATCGCTGCCATGGGTTGCCCGCGCGCAGCCATCAGCATCGCTGGCACATCGACGGCCCAGCCGTGCGGCACCAGGAAAATCACGTTGCGGCCTTCCTCACGGATTTTATCCAGCACGTCTTCACCGTGCCAACGTACGCGCTTGAGTACTTTCTCCGGTTTGGTACAGGCCAGTTCCGCCATCAGGATCATCGATTGCGGTGCGGTGGCAAACATCTCATCGATAATTTGTTCGCGTTGCTGTTCCGGCAGTTCCGGCATGCAATAGAGCAGATTGATACGGGCGCGGCGTCGTGCCCCTTTCGCAACCTTGCCAGCCAGTTTACCAATCGCACCCAGTAATGGATCTCGCATTCGAGCAGGGACCAGAGAAATACCGGCCATCAGCCCGGTTCCCAACCAAACGCCCCAGTAGCGCGGATGATAGAAGGCTTTATCAAATTGTGGAATGAACTCTACGTTCGATTTCTTCTCGTTTTGCATGAGCTGCTCTCATTCAACGCATCTGCTCGCAAAATATATACCCGTCGTCTTTCAAGCTGCAGCGTTGTTACCTGCGCTTGTTCACCCCAGTCACTTACTAAAAGTAAGCTCCTGGGATGAACAAGCTTGTCGCCTAGCTGCAACTTGAAATCCATAGGGTATAAAACTATACACCTAATTACTGTCAAGCAACGTGCCAGGTTAGAACCGCAACCGTACGCTGACAACATAAGGTATTTGTTGCCTCGAGCAGACACTAATAAAAACATCGGCCCGAAATCAGGCCGATGGGAAGTCATAAGGGATAGCGATGGTTAATCCAGCTGCAGCTGTGGCACCACTTCCTTCACCTGTGCCAGGTAATCGCTACGATCTTTCCCCATCAGCCCTTCAGAGCGAGGCAACTTAGCCGTCAATGGGTTTACCGCTTGCTGGTTAGTCCACATTTCATAATGCAAATGTGGGCCGGTAGAGCGGCCGGTGTTACCGGAAAGCGCAATGCGATCGCCACGTTTCACCTTCTGCCCTGGCTTGACCAACAGCTTTTTCAAGTGCATATAGCGCGTGGTGTATTGGCGGCCATGGCGGATCGCCACATAGTTACCTGCCGCGCCACTGCGCTTGGCGATCACCACTTCACCGTCACCCACCGCCAACACTGGCGTGCCGACCGGCATGGCAAAGTCGACGCCTTTATGCGGTGCAATGCGCCCGGTCACCGGATTTACGCGGCGTGGATTAAAGTTGGAAGAAATACGGAACTGCTTCATGGTCGGGAAACGCATAAAGCCACGTGCCAGCCCGGAACCCTGACGATCGTAGAACTTGCCGTCATCGGCGCGGATGGCGAAGTAGTCTTTGCCGCTGCTGCGCATACGTACGCCCAACAGTTGGCTTTGCTCGCTCTTGCCGTCAAACTCTTCGCGCGACATCAACACCGCGAACTGATCGCCTTTGCGCAGCTTGCGAAAATCAAGCTGCCATTGCAGGGCTTTGATCACCGCATTGATCTCGGCACGGCTCAGGCCAGCCGCCGAGGCGCTGCTGACAAAGCTGCCATTCAGCTTGCCGGTCAGTACACTGTTGCGCCATTCACCCTTCTGGGTTTCCTTGGTTTCTTTAAAGGAGTTGCCCACACGATCATAGGTGCGGGTTTCACGGCGTGAAACCTCCCAGGTCAGGCGCTTAAGATCGCCATCTTCGGTAAGTGTCCAGGAGAGTTGCTGGCCAATTTTCAGGTTACGCAAATCGCGGTTCTGCGAAGCCAGCAGCGAAACATCCGACATTTCGATGCCGTACTGGGTCAGAATACTGCCGAGCGTGTCACCGGTAGAAACCACATATTCATGCACACCTTCCTCTCCGGCGACCTTCTGGTCCAGCTCATCCTCAGGGATGTCATCATCGGGGGTAGGTTGGTCGGCATCAATAGGTTCACTGGCTTCGGGCTGCAATGCCCTTAACTGGTTGGCTTCCAACTCGACGCTTTTAACAATAGGGTTATGTTCTGGGTGATAAACGGAAGGCCGCCAAACAGCGACGGCCAACGTAACGACTGTCAACGACCCTAGCATTACGCGATGGGGCCGAGGCAGGTTGTTATACGCCAGAGTGATAGTTCGGACTATCTTCTGCACTCAATAATATCCTCATAATCTTTACTTCAGGCAGCTCACGTACTGGTTGGACAGCGCTGTCAGGAAGTTCCCGTAGCTGTCTTTCCCCAGTTCGATGCCGGTGCCCAGCGGGTCCAACGTTCCAGAACGCACATTGGTACCCTTGGCAACGGCATTAATTACGGCCGGTCTGAATTGTGGCTCAGCAAAAACGCAGACTGCTTTCTGCTCAACCAACTGTGTTCGAATTTGGTGTAAACGCTGTGCGCCAGGTTGAATTTCGGGATTAACGGTAAAATGACCCAGTGGGCTCAAGCCGAAGTGTTTTTCAAAGTAGCCATAAGCGTCATGAAAAACAAAATATCCCTTACCTTGCACAGGCGTTAGCATCTTAACAAGATTTTTATCAGTTTGCGCTAGCTGATCCTCGAACTGGCGCAGGTTTGCGTCTAATTTGTCCTTCTTTTGCGGCATAAGTTCCAATAATCTGTCGTGAATCGCGATCGCGGTCACTTTTGCCACCTCTGGCGACAGCCAAACGTGCATATTATAGTCACCGTGATGATGGTCATGTCCATCGTCACCATCCGCATGACTATGCGCTTCGGCTGCATGATCATGGTCATGATCGTCATCGCCTTTCATCAATAACGGCTGTACCGCAGGCAGTTCACTAATCGCAAGCTGCTTATTGGCGGGCAACTGCGTCAGGGATTTGGTCAGAAAAGCCTCCATATCTGGCCCTACCCACAGTACCAGGTCGGCGCTACGCAGCCGCTGAATGTCCGACGGGCGCAAGGCGAAGTCGTGAGGTGAAGCACCGTCCGGCAGTAATATCTCGGTAGGCGTTACCCCATCAGCAATTGCGGAGGCGATAAATCCCAGCGGGCGTATAGAGGTCACTACGGCGGCCGTCGCATTGCCAGCCATTACCAAAGCCGCCGCCAGCAGAGTGCGTTGCAGCCATTTATTTTTCTGTACCATCATCAGTAATCCCGTCGTTTTCAGCAAAGAAGCGTGATATTATAACATTCGGTTAGTTCTGCAAAATGTAATCACGATATGTCTACACTGGCAACGCTAAAAAATATCTCTGTTTCTTTTGGTACCCGGCGGGTACTGACAAATATCTCTCTCAACCTGCAACCGGGTCGTATTCTGACGCTCCTCGGGCCTAACGGGGCTGGCAAGTCAACGCTGGTTCGTGTGGTGCTAGGCCTGATTGCCCCTACTGAAGGTACGCTGGAACGCCTGCCAGGGTTGCGCATTGGCTATGTGCCGCAAAAGCTGCATCTCGATGCCACCCTGCCCTTGACCGTCAACCGCTTTATGCGGCTCAAGCCTGGGGTGAAAAAGGCAGACATCCTGCCCGCGCTCAAACGCGTACATGCTGCGCACCTGTTGGATCAGCCCATGCAAAAGCTGTCCGGCGGCGAAAACCAACGGGTGTTACTGGCGCGAGCGCTGTTGAATCAACCGCAGTTGCTGGTACTGGATGAGCCCACGCAAGGGGTAGACGTTAATGGCCAGTTGGCGTTATACGACTTGATCGACCAATTACGCAAAGAGCTGGGCTGCGCGGTACTGATGGTTTCCCATGACCTGCATCTGGTGATGGCCAAAACCGACGACGTCCTGTGCCTGAATCAACATATCTGCTGTTCCGGCACGCCAGAAGTGGTGTCAATGCACCCGGAGTTTATCGCCATGTTCGGTAACCGGGGCGCTGAGCAGTTGGCGATCTATCGCCATCACCATAATCACCGTCACGACCTGCAAGGCAGAATTGTGCTGAAAAAAACCGGGGGCCGTGAGGCATGATTGAACTGTTATTGCCCGGCTGGCTGGCCGGTGTGCTGTTGGCTGCGGCGGCGGGCCCGCTGGGTTCATTTGTGGTCTGGCGCCGGATGTCTTACTTTGGCGATACGCTGGCACATGCTTCGTTGCTTGGCGTGGCCTTCGGCTTATTGCTGGACGTGAATCCGTTTTATGCAGTGATTGCCGTTACGCTGCTGTTGGCCTTGGTGCTGGTTTGGCTGGAGCGCCGTCCACAGTTGTCGATCGATACGCTGCTCGGCATTATGGCGCATAGTGCGCTATCACTGGGTCTGGTGGTGGTCGCACTGATGTCCAACGTGCGCGTAGATCTGATGGCTTATCTGTTTGGGGATTTGCTGTCGGTGACGATCAGCGATATCTGGATGATCGGTGCTGGCGTGGTGATTGTGCTGTTGGTGCTCTGGTGGCAATGGCGCGATCTGCTGTCGATGACCATCAGCCCGGAGATGGCGCATGTCGATGGCGTTAACCTGCCCCGCGCACGTACCATTTTGATGCTGGTGACCGCCTTGACCATCGGGCTGTCCATGAAGTTTGTTGGCGCGCTGATTATTACGTCGCTACTGATTATCCCGGCGGCAACCGCACGGCGTTTTGCCCGCACTCCTGAACAAATGGCCGGTTATGCGGTATTGATAGGGATAATTGCGGTCACCGGCGGGCTAACCTTCTCAGCGTTCTACGATACGCCAGCTGGGCCTTCGGTAGTGTTAAGCGCTGCGGTGCTGTTTGTACTGAGCCTGTCGAAAAAGCAGCAGGCTTGATCTCATTACGCCAGGGTCTCCCCTGGCGTAACTCCTGGATTGCTACTTCTCTTCCCGCTCGATACCAAAGTGCTTATAGGCATGATTGGTCGCCATTCGCCCACGCGGAGTTCGCTGAATAAACCCTTGTTGGATCAGGAAGGGTTCGATCACGTCTTCTATCGTTTCACGCTCTTCACCGATCGCCGCCGCCAGGTTATCCAACCCCACCGGGCCACCGGTAAATTTGTCGATGATCGCCAGCAACAGCTTGCGGTCCATATAGTCGAAACCTTCCGCATCGACGTTCAGCATATCCAACGCCTGCATGGCCACTTCGCCATTGATCACCCCGTTGGCACGTACTTCGGCAAAGTCGCGCACGCGGCGCAGCAGGCGGTTGGCAATACGTGGCGTACCGCGGGCGCGACGTGCCACTTCATGCGCCCCATCGGTAGACAGATCAAGACCCAGGCAGTTGGCACTGCGGGAAACGATATGTTCCAGATCGGCCACCTGATAGAACTCCAGACGCTGCACAATACCGAAACGATCGCGTAACGGGGAGGTC
Source organism: Serratia fonticola (assembly GCF_001006005.1). Taxonomy (NCBI): domain Bacteria; kingdom Pseudomonadati; phylum Pseudomonadota; class Gammaproteobacteria; order Enterobacterales; family Yersiniaceae; genus Serratia; species Serratia fonticola. The sequence goes on from NZ_CP011254.1 coordinate 5,114,003, forward strand.
AAGGAGCCAGCACGGGTGGTTGCCCCAACCAGAGTGAACGGTGGCAAGTCGAGCTTGATCGAACGTGCCGCCGGACCTTCACCGATCATGATATCCAGCTGATAGTCTTCCATCGCTGGATACAGGATCTCTTCCACCACCGGTGAAAGACGGTGGATTTCGTCGATAAACAGGACGTCATGGGGCTCCAGGTTGGTCAGCATTGCCGCCAAATCCCCAGCCTTTTCCAGCACAGGACCAGAAGTGGTACGTAGGTTAACGCCCATCTCATTGGCCACGATGTTGGCCAAGGTGGTTTTACCCAGCCCAGGCGGCCCGAAAATCAACAGATGGTCCAGTGCATCGCCGCGCTGTTTGGCAGCCTGAATAAAGATTTCCATCTGCTCACGCACGTGCGGCTGGCCAACATACTCCGTCAGCAGCTTGGGGCGGATCGCACGATCCAGCACCTCTTCTTCATTGAACGGCTCGGCAGAGATCAGGCGGTCGGCTTCAATCATGGTCTACCCCTTTCCGGTCTACAGTGCGGCACGTAATGCTTCGCGGATTAATGCCTCGCAATCCGCACCCGGCTTGGCAACCTTGCTGACCATCCGGCTGGCTTCCTGCGGCTTATAGCCCAAGGCCACCAGCGCAGAGGCCGCTTCGGCTTCAATATCCATCTCCGCCGCTTTGGCCGCACTGGCCGGCAGAGGGATTTCGCTGCTGTTGTTGAACAGATCGCCGTTCAGGCCTTTGAAGCGGTCTTTCATTTCGACGACCAGACGCTCGGCGGTTTTCTTGCCCACGCCTGGTAATTTGATCAACGTAGTAATCTCTTCACGTTCTACCGCGCTGACAAACTGCTGGGCAGACATGCCTGAAAGGATCGCCAACGCCAGTTTTGGCCCTACGCCGTTCACTTTAATCAGCTCACGGAACAGCGCTCGCTCTTGCTTATCATTGAACCCATACAGCAGCTGTGCATCTTCACGCACCACGAATTGGGTAAACACGATAGCCTCTTGCCCCAGCTCCGGCAGCTCGTAAAAGCAGGTCATCGGCATATGCACTTCATACCCGACGCCATTGGTTTCAAGTAACACCAGCGGTGGCTGCTTTTCCAGAATAATTCCTCTGAGACGACCTATCATTACCCCTCCTGAATGGATCCCTGTACGCGGCGCACTGCCACGCAGTATTGATACAGCTTATACCATAAAAAAGGCTGGATGAATATCCAGCCTCCCATTGATAACAAAATGGCCATGCCTCGGTGGGCGCAGCATGCAGCGCCCCTACGTTACAGATCCCTAACGCAAACGCCCGCGCGCCAAATTCAACCGCCCTTCACTCATACGCAGCACGTTCTGGCTGAGATGGCAGTGAGTAATGGCGATAGCCAACGCATCCGCGGCATCCGCCTGTGGATTGGCAGACAGCTTCAGCAGTGAGCGAACCATATGCTGCACCTGAGACTTTTCCGCCGCACCGGTACCGACCACCGTCTGTTTCACCTGACGCGCCGCGTACTCAAACACTTCCAGGTTTTGATTGACGGCGGCAACGATCGCCACCCCCCGCGCCTGCCCCAGCTTCAGCGCCGAGTCCGGGTTCTTGGCCATAAACACCTGTTCGATGGCGAAGAAGTCCGGTTGAAACTGGGTGATGATTTCGCTCACGCCGGCATAAATCAGCTTCAGGCGCGTTGGCATATCATCCACCACGGTACGAATACAACCGCTGGCAACATAGGTCAGTTGGCGGCCCTGCTGGCGGATCAGGCCATAGCCGGTGACGCGCGAGCCGGGATCGATACCCAGTATGATCGCCATTGCTACCACCACCCTGCATTGATTGTTGCCTGGCGTTGCCGGTTGGCAACGCCATCGTTCAGCCGCATTACAGCGTTACAGCGATCTCGTCGGAGATCTCACCGTTATGGTAAACCTCCTGCACGTCGTCACAGTCTTCCAGCATGTCGATCAAGCGCAGTAACTTAGGCGCAGTTTCCGCATCCATATCCGCTTTGGTGGACGGGATCATGGAAACCTCGGCCGAGTCTGCCTCAAAGCCTGCGGCGGTCAACGCGTCTTTCACTTCACCCAGATTTTCCCAGGCGGTGAAGACGTCAATAGCACCGTCGTCATAGGTCTGGATGTCTTCGGCACCCGCTTCCAGCGCGGCTTCCATCACCGTGTCTTCATCCAGGCCCGGTGCATAGGTGATCACGCCTTTTTTGGTGAACAGATAGGCCACGGAACCGTCGGTACCCAGGTTGCCACCACACTTGGTGAAGGCATGGCGCACTTCTGCCACGGTACGGTTACGGTTGTCACTCAGGCACTCGATCATTACCGCAGTGCCGCCAGGGCCGTAACCTTCATAGATGATGGTTTCCATATTGGTATCATCATCGCCGCCTACACCACGGGCGATAGCACGGTTCAGGGTATCGCGCGTCATGTTGTTGGACAGCGCTTTATCGATAGCCGCACGCAGACGCGGGTTCGAACCCGGATCGCCGCCGCCCAATTTGGCGGCAGTCACCAACTCACGGATAATTTTAGTGAAAATCTTACCGCGTTTAGAATCTTGTGCAGCTTTGCGGTGTTTGGTGTTGGCCCATTTACTATGACCTGCCATAAAAAATATCTCCAAAAAGAACTACTGGACAGAATGGATCACAAACTCTTCAATCGCCTGCTGATTACTCCAGGACTTGGTCAGTTTGACCGCCTCGGACGCCTCAAGCCATTGGTAAGCATGATGTTCGGTCAAGACCGGATCGCGCTCATCAGGTAACGCCAGACAGAACCAGTGCTCTTTATTACGCGTGGTTCCCGGCGCATAGCGGTGTCGCAAATGGACAAAGAGTTCAAATTCCACACAGCGCTGACAATCGAGCAACGGCAGACCCTCTGCTGCGATATCGATGCCAATCTCTTCCATGACTTCGCGCTGTGCGGCATGCGGCGGCGATTCAGCGTCTTCAAGGCTGCCGGTGACCGACTGCCAGAACTCCGTATCGTCACGCCGCTGTAACATCAGCACCCGGCCACTGGATTTTGCATAAATCACCACCAGAATAGACTCGGGCCGCTTGTAATTCATCACTCGCTCTCTTGTTCGGCTGAGGCTTTCTTCACTACGCTGATCGCCAGTTCCTGCAACGAAGCCGGGTTGGCGAAGCTTGGTGCATCGGTCATCAGACAGGCTGCCGCGGTGGTTTTCGGGAAGGCGATAACGTCACGGATGTTCTCGGTACCGGTTACCAGCATTACCAGACGATCCAGACCGAAGGCCAAACCGGCGTGCGGAGGAGTGCCGTACTTCAGCGCATCCAGCAGGAAGCCAAACTTCTCGCGTTGTTCTTGCTCATTGATGCCAAGAATACCGAAAACGGTTTGCTGCATTTCACTGCGGTGAATACGCACGGAACCGCCACCCACTTCATAGCCGTTCAGCACCATATCGTAGGCATTGGCGATGGCCGAGGTAGGATCCTTTTGCAGCTCTTCCGGGCTCATATCGCGCGGAGCGGTAAACGGATGGTGCATCGCCGCCAGGCCACCTTCGCCATCTTCTTCGAACATTGGGAAATCGACCACCCACAGCGGTGCCCAGCTGTCGAGTTTGGTCAGGCCCAGATCGCGGCCGATTTTCAAGCGCAGCGCGCCCATGGCGTCGGTAACGATTTTAAAGCTGTCGGCACCGAAGAACAAAATGTCACCGGTTTGCGCATTGGTGCGCGCCAGGATCGCTTCCAGCACTTCGGCACTGAGGAATTTGGCAATCGGGCTTTGCACGCCTTCCATACCTGCAGCACGATCGTTAACCTTCAACCATGCCAAACCTTTGGCACCGTAGATATTAACGAAAGCGCCGTATTCATCGATCTGTTTACGGGTCAGCTGTGCACCACCCGGAACACAAATCGCGGCCACGCGGCCTTTGGCATCGTTCGCCGGGCCAGAGAACACTTTAAACTCAACGTCTTTAACCAGGTCGGCAACGTCCACCAGTTCCAGCGGGTTACGCAGGTCTGGCTTATCGGAACCGTAACGGCGCATCGCTTCGGCAAAGGTCATGATCGGGAATTTACCCAGATCGACGCCCTTCACGTCCAGCCACAGTTCATGCACCAGTTGCTCCATCACTTCACGCACTTGCTCGGCGCTCATGAAAGAGGTTTCCACGTCTATCTGGGTGAATTCCGGCTGACGATCCGCGCGCAGGTCTTCGTCACGGAAGCACTTGACGATCTGGTAGTAACGGTCGAAGCCAGACATCATCAGCAGCTGTTTGAACAACTGTGGGGACTGCGGCAATGCGTAGAACTTACCTTTATGTACGCGGCTTGGTACCAGATAGTCACGGGCACCTTCCGGCGTAGCTTTGGTCAGCATTGGGGTTTCGATATCCAGGAAACCGTGGCTGTCCATAAAGCGGCGCACAAAGCTGGTGATCTTGGCACGGGTTTTCAGGCGGTCGGCCATTTCCGGGCGACGCAAATCCAGGTAGCGATATTTCAGACGCGCTTCTTCGCTGTTGGTCTGGTTAGAGTCCAACGGCAGCGGTTCGGAGCGGTTGATGATCTCAAGCTGATGAGCAAACACCTCAACTTCGCCAGTCGCCATATCCTTGTTGGTCTGGCTTTCCGGGCGCGCACGCACGGTACCGACGATCTGGATGCAGAACTCGTTACGCAGTTCGAAGGCTTTGTCGAAGGCCGCTTTCTGATCCGGATCGAAGAACACCTGCACGATGCCTTCGCGGTCACGCATATCAATAAAGATCAGGCCACCCAGATCGCGGCGGCGGTTGACCCAACCACACAAAGTGACTTCCTGGCCGACGTGGGCCAGATTCAACTGCCCGCAATATTCAGTACGCATACGCTATCCTTTTGACTTAAGCCGATTCGGCCGGAGGTTGGCAGCAGTTGCTGTTTCCGCACGGCTATTATCTGACGAATTGTTATTTATCACCCGGTTTGAAGTCTGTTGCATACCAGCCGGTGCCCTTTAACTGGAAACCGCTGGCAGAGATCAACTTGGTCAATGCGGGCTGCCCACACGCCGGACATTGAGTCAACGGCGCGTCGGAAAATTTTTGTAGTTTCTCTAATCGATGTTGGCATGAGCCACATGCATATTCATAAATCGGCATAGATCGCTGGATTAAAGATTGGTGAAAAAAGGCGGTCATTATAAAGGAAATTCATGCGCCAGATAAGAGCGAACACGGCATTGTTGCAATGCTAAATGGTGCCAAGCGCCAAGAAACAACACATCGGTTAACAAATTTCCCATTAACCAGCAGCAGTTTTATCACGTAGCCTGTATACCCGTCGTCTTTCAAATGCTAGTGACGCAACCTAATCCACTTTAACCCAGAGACGCTCCCAATGCTGAAACTTGATGCCCAAACTACCGCCCTGGTCCTGATCGATCTGCAACACGGCATTTTACCTTACGCCGCTGGCCCGCATAGTGCTAGCCAAGTCGTCACCCATGCAGCCCATCTGGCAGGGCGCTTTCGCGCGCTGAATGCCCCCGTGTTTCTGGTTCGCGTCGGTTGGTCTGATTCCTTTGCCGAAGCGCTCAAGCAGCCGGTAGATAAACCTTCACCGTCTCCGGTCGGCGGGCTGCCAGAGTCCTGGTGGGAATTCCCCGAAGAACTGGCGGTACAAGACAGCGATGTGTTGATCACCAAACGTCAATGGGGCGCATTCTATGGCACCGATCTGGACCTGCAACTGCGCCGTCGGGGTATCAAATCGGTGGTATTGGGCGGTATCGCCACCAATATAGGCGTGGAGTCTACCGCTCGTGCGGCCTGGGAACATGGCTACGAGTTGGTGATCGCCGAAGACATGTGCAGCACTTACAGCGCCGAGGCGCACCAATTCGCCTTCGACAATATCTTCCCGCGTATTGCCCGTGTGCGCAGCACCAGTGAGATCCTTGCTGCGCTGTAAAATCTCATCTAGCTGTTGATAAAGAGTAACAGGTGGAAGTCATGCAGAACGCCGACACGCCGTAAATCCGTCCATGGAGGCTCGTATCGCGCATCCCTACGCTCAACGGTCGGCTAACCTGCATTGACCTCCCCCCGCCTCAAGCTCAGGTGTTGCGGCGGTAAACGCAGTTTTAGGCACTTGAAAGCAAGGCAGTATGACGCTACCGTTGTTGCCAAAATGTAAAACAGGGAAGATGAGCGTTTGATGTATATCGGACTACCGCAATGGCAACATCCGGCCTGGAACCGCATCGGCCTGCGCGATCTGGCGGACTACAGCCGCTATTTCAACTGTGTGGAAGGTAACACCACCTTCTACGCTTTGCCGAAGGCGGAAATTGTGCATCGCTGGCGCGACATGACCGGAGATGATTTCCGTTTTTGCTTTAAATTCCCCTCAGCGATCAGCCATAAAGCAGCACTGCGCGGCTGTGAAGTCGATATCAAGGCGTTTTATGACTGCCTGCGCCCCCTTGAAGGGCGTATCGGGCAGCTGTGGTTGCAGTTGCCCGCCGCCTTTGCACCCGAGCATCTGGGCATTCTGTGGGCATTTCTTGATGCGTTACCACCGGAGTTCACCTACGGAGTCGAGGTCCGTCATCTGGAATTTTTCGCCAAGGGTGAGGCAGAACGTCAACTGAATCAGGGTTTGCACCAACGCGGCATTAACCGGACCATCCTCGATAGCCGCCCGCTGCACCATGCCAAACCGCACAGCCCAGCGATCCGCGATGCACAACAGAAAAAGCCCAAACTGCCGGTGCATGCAGTGGTAACGGCTAACAACCCGCTGATCCGCTTTATCGGCGGTGACGTGCTGGCGGACAATCAGCGCTGGTTTGAGTCATGGCAACAGAGGTTGCCTGACTGGTCGCAGCAACATCAGCCTTATCTGTTTATTCACACGCCAGATAACAGCGATTCACCGCAGCAGGCACAGAAAATCTGGCAAGGGCTACACGGCATAATTCCGAATTTAGCGATGCCTCCAGACTGGCCAGAGCAAGAAACCTTGTTTTAACCTATTAATCTGATGGGTCCTATCGGATATTTCCTCGCGACAGTCGCGATGATGGCAGTTATGATGCTCGTTGCCAGATTTGGTTACGAATGGAGTTAAAAATGGTAAGCGCGCTCTATGTGGTGCTTGGCGCATTGTTGTTGATCAAACTCTCTTATGACGTGGTCAGGTTGAGGATGCAGTACCGGGTCGCCTACGGTGACGGCGGGTTCTACGAGCTGCAAACCGCGATCCGCGTACATGGTAACGCCGTGGAATACATCCCGATCGCCGCCATCCTGTTGGTGATCATGGAGATGAACGGTGCCGAAGTCTGGATGGTGCATCTGTGTGGTTTGCTGCTGATGGCAGGCCGGCTGGTTCACTACTACGGTTTACGTAACCGTGAAGTCCGCTGGCGCCGTTCGGGTATGGCGGCTACCTATCTTTCTTTGATACTGATGGTGATAGCTAATATCGTTTATCTGCCGTGGGACATTATCTTCAGTTTGCACTGATATCCCCTCTGTTCAGGCGGCCACGCCGCCTGCTTCTGCCTGCGTCGCTTTTCTGTTAGTATACGCCCCTTCGAATTCTGACCTGATTTGCCGCTATGCCAAACCGCGATACTCTTTTTTCCGCCCCGATCGCCAAACTGGGCGACTGGACCTTCGACGAGCGCGTTGCTGAAGTCTTCCCAGACATGATCCAGCGTTCCGTTCCGGGCTACTCCAATATCATTTCGATGATTGGCATGCTGGCCGAACGTTTTGTCCAGCCACACAGCCGGGTGTATGACCTGGGGTGCTCGCTCGGCGCGGCCACGCTATCGATGCGCAGGAACATCAGCGTCGAAGGTTGTCAGATTATTGCGGTCGATAATTCCCCCGCGATGGTAGAGCGCTGCCGCCGCCATCTTGATGCGTTCCGTGCCGATACGCCGGTCGATGTCATTGAGGCGGACATTTTAGACATTACCATCGAAAACGCCTCGATGGTGGTGCTGAACTTCACCCTACAGTTTCTTGAACCGACCGATCGGCTGCGCCTGCTCGAACAGGTTTATCGCGGGCTACGTCCGGGCGGCGCCCTGGTGCTGTCAGAGAAATTCAGCTTTGAGGATGCGGACGTCGGTGAACTGTTGTTCAACATGCACCACGACTTCAAACGCGCCAACGGCTACAGCGAATTGGAAATCAGCCAAAAGCGCAGCATGTTGGAAAACGTGATGCTGACCGATTCGGTCGAGGCGCATAAAGCGCGCCTCCGGCAAGCCGGTTTTGAACATGCAGAAGTCTGGTTCCAATGTTTCAACTTCGGCTCGTTGATCGCCCTGAAATCAGGAGAAACCGCATGATCGAGTTTGGAGACTTCTACCAGCGCATTGCCAAAAGCCCGCTGAGCCACTGGCTGGATACGCTGCCGGCGCAAATCACCGCCTGGCAGCGCGAATCGCTGCATGGCAAATTCAAGCAGTGGTTCAATTCGGTAGAGCACCTACCTTCCCTGACGCCGACCCAGTTGGATTTATTGCATGGCGTACGTGCCGAGATGGAACAACCGCTGTCACCTGGCCAGCTCGAAGGCATTGAGAAAATGCTGCGTACGCTGATGCCGTGGCGCAAAGGGCCCTTCTCGCTTTACGGCATTGATATCGATACCGAATGGCATTCCGACTGGAAGTGGGATCGAGTGCTGCCGCATATTTCCCCACTGGCCGGCCGTACCATTCTGGATGTGGGTTGCGGCAGCGGTTACCATCTGTGGCGCATGGTCGGTGCCGGAGCGCATCTGGCGGTCGGTATCGATCCGATGCAGCTGTTCCTGTGCCAGTTTGAAGCGGTGCGTAAATTGCTGGGTGGCGATCAACGCGCCCATGTGTTGCCGCTGGGTATCGAACAACTGCCCGAGCTGGCCGCTTTCGACACCGTTTTCTCGATGGGCGTGCTTTATCACCGCCGCTCCCCGCTGGACCACCTGTATCAGTTGAAAAACCAGCTGGTTTCCGAGGGTGAGCTAGTGTTGGAAACGCTTGTAGTGCCAGGCGATCGTCATCAGGTATTGGTGCCGGGCGACCGCTATGCGCAGATGCGTAACGTCTACTTTATTCCGTCTGCCGAAGCGCTGAAGTGCTGGCTGGAGAAATGCGGATTTGTGGACGTTAGAATTGCCGATATCTGCCCGACCAGCACTGAAGAGCAGCGCCGGACTGACTGGATGACCAGCGAGTCACTGGCTGAGTTTCTCGATCCTCAGGATCCAACCAAAACGATTGAAGGCTACCCGGCACCAATCCGCGCCGTGCTGATCGCCAAAAAACCGTAAGCCTTAACCGACTTATTATGTAAGGGCGTAGCAATTCTACGCCCTTTTAGTTGCCTTGTTATTTTCTCAAAGCCTCTAGCAGATCCTTTTCAAACACCCCGCTGGATGAACACTCGAAAGGCTTGACCTTATCGTTGCCATCCCCCGCGACTAGCCCCGCAACGCCATTGACTTGCACCATCACGTTAGTCCCTTCTCCGGCGCTAAAAATCTGCACCAGGATCCGGTAGGTAACATTCAGATTAGACGGCCCAGGCTGGTCTGAACAAGTCAGATACAGACTGGCCAGTTCAGTATCATTGCCCGTCGTGCCAACAATCCCAAGATGTGGGTCGACAACCGTGGCCTTTAACCCTTTCTGCGCAAAAATTGCCTCGGCACGGGTTAACAGCTCATCCGGCTTACGGTTGCCTATCAAGGTGGGCTTCTCAGCAGCCGTCGGTTCACCAGTGGCAGTTTCAGCCGCACTGCCGGGCTGGTTACCGGTTTTGGTTGGCCCATACACCGAGACGCAACCACTCAATGCCAATGCCAGCAAAATAATAAAATGTCTCATCGCTCACCTGTAATACAGCGTGGCACAGGCCGTTAACGACATAACAAGGCCGACAATCAGTAAATAACGCATCGCCCCTCCTCCGTTAACGATAATAGGCTGCAACACAGCCCGATAATGAACAACAAACCAACATTAACCACACAACATAAACTCTCATGTATCCTCCTGACCAAAAGCGGTTGAACTTGTTTAGTAACAGCACCATCAAACGGTATCTTCTCCACATCAAGATGTCGCTTCCTGTCAGGTGTGTCAGCGCTGGCAATACAATCGTGGGGAACCCAATCGGGGCTCAGCACTGAGGATTGAACACTTTCTCTGACGTGGTAGATTGGATAAATTCATAAGGGTGGTTAATGCGAGGTATGGACAGGCTGTTGATGACCTTGCTTACCATCATGACCGGCATAGGGATTGCCGTCATATTCAATATCGGCGGCACCGTGCAAATGCTCTCGGCCATTTTTCACTGGGTGGAGGGTCTGCGATAAGCCACGGCTGCCGGTTACATTTTATCAATATTTAAATTTAAGGCAGTGGCTCATCGTTAACTAAAGTTAAAGTGTTGGTATCGCGCCAACACCAGAGAAGTATGAACCTGTTTGCCCTGAGCACCTCTACCCTGTTCAGGGCTTTTTTTGCGCACAGATGAAAAAAGCCCCGAAGATTCGGGGCTTCAGACTGGTCTCGCAACCGGGCGCAGCATGCGGCCCCTACGAACTCACTCGGCAGGAGTCAGCATGGCCAACGCGTTCTTCATCGCCTCGACCGTTTCACCATCCACGCAGTAGTGGCTGAATTCGTCAAACTCATTATCGGCACACATGGTGACACCCGCCTTACGGTAACGCATGGTGGAAGGCACCGTATGCCCGGCCGAGCTATGCAATTCCTGAATACCGATATCCACAAACTTATGCATATTGCTCAAACGGACACCTGCACCGGCCATAATCACCGGCCCCTTGCTGGCATGTACCAAGTCGCGCAACAGCGGTAAGCCCAACTCGGCATTTTGCTGCTGCCCAGAGGTCAGAATGCGCGCCACGCCGAGTTGGGTCAGTTGTTCCAGCGCCACCATCGGGTTTTGACACATATCGAACGCACGATGGAAGGTCACCGCCATATTACCGCTTAATTTCATCACCTCGCGCATCCGCGCAAGATCGATATGCCCTTCGTCGTCCAGCATGCCGATGACTACACCGGCAAAACCCATCTCGCGGATTTGCGCCACGTCGTTCTTCATAATCTCAAAATCGACGGAGCTGTAACAGAAATCGCCCCCGCGTGGTCGTACTATTGGATGAACGGGTATCGTTACCCGCTCCCGAGCCAGCCGCAACGATCCAAAGCTCGGCGTCAACCCGCCCTCACTCTGGCTGGCACACAATTCTATGCGGTCAGCGCCCGCATGCTCTGCTGTCATGGCACAGTCGACGCTATAGCAACAAACTTCCAGCTTCATTATTGTTACCCCCAGATAACGGTCAAAAATGCTACAGCAAACGTTTACCCGTCGCCCTTAGGCCACAGGATGACAATCTGATAAAAGTCTTAACGGCACAAGGTGCTAACTATGGCACTCAATTTTGATTAATGGATCGATCGCAGTCACAGTGGCGGCGTTAAGTCGGATAAATAACGCAAACGCATCATTTTTTCCCCTAACCCCCATTCGAAACAGGCAACGAAAGACACGCTACTGTTTCACCCGTTCACTGGCCACGATGTCACGAATATGATGCGGATGGAATTTGATGGTGACATTGCCATCGGTGATCGCCAAGGTCGGATTGGCCAGGCGTTCGCCCTCACCTTTAGGTGAGCTCTGCTTAAGTTTGATGCCCGGCAGCAGCAAGGCTTCGTCCGCCAGATGTTCCAGGGCGCGAGCATACAGGGTAGCGGGATCGCCGCTTAGCACCAGCTCTACATGTTCCCATCCTTCATGCGGGTAGCGCTTCTCGCCGGGGTACGGCAGTTCAATACAATCAATCTGCCAAGGACCAACCTGTAGTGGCTCATGGAGATCAAACAGGCAAATCGGCCTGCCATTAATCATCGTCTCCGAAAGCAGCGATCCGCATTGCAACAACCCCTGCCGCCAACGATCGGCGGTGCTGTTCTGATGGCAACGCAGCGAGATATGGTCTGCGCTGAATTTTACCAGCTCAAGATGGAGCCGTTGTGCAAACTGCTCCAGCGCCAGTTCAAAGCGAGGCAAATCCAGCGTCAGGTCGTTAAGTTCAGCGATCGATGACAAGGTAGTCATAAGTTTCTCAGGCTCTCCAGGATCTTTGGCAGGCCAATAATCTACACGTCGAATCGCCTTGAGGCTATGGATCAGAGAATAAAAACCTAACGGATGAACATAATGTTGTCTATTTTGCGCCCAAGCCTATTTTGGACCGAATTATCCTTCATGAAAGATGAAGCAATCAAGAATCGTCTCATATCATAATTAATTAAACCATTATTAATAATCTTAAGAACGCCTAATGTTTAATCGTTCTTTACCCCCTCAAGGACAACATATATAAATCACTTGAAATGGAATCTAAACACAACCCCACAACAAATGTAATGCCATGTTTTTAATGGTAAAAAACAGAAATCATGCGAACAGTCCTAAACAGTGCCATTACAATTGATTCAATGACGTTAATAAGTTAGGTTAGGAGAGCATTTGATTTTGGATAAATAAACATGATCCTGTTAGGTATATCCCTTGTTTTAATAGCCATCGCTGGCTACGCGATTTATCGCCATTTCAAAACTCGTCAGAATAGTGTGTTACGCTCTGGCCGAGGCAATAAAAAGCGCTAAAGCGTCCATTAATCCGCACCCATCAAACCTATGACAGCGGACGGTTTGATTCACCGACTTACCTTTTTGGCCTTCACTTTTCCCCATCTTTCACCATGCCAGCCCGCGTCAACTACTGACGCGGTGCCGTCAATCGGTTACAATTGCAGGCTGTTTTGTGGTTGAGCGTCGCCTGCGATGTGCGGCGTCGTCCCTGCTGGACTGCAAGTTGTGCGCCAAGGCGTTTTGCAGGCCAACAGAGTAAAACCACCTTTTGATCCGGAGGGCGTACTGCACGGCCCTCGTTTGTCATTTAAGGTAACCCGGTGAATATTCAGGCTCTTCTATCAGATAAGGTCAGCCAGGCGCTGATTGCCGCAGGTGCACCTGCCGATTGCGAAGCTCAGGTTCGTCAGTCCGCGAAAGCACAGTTTGGTGACTATCAGGCCAACGGCGTGATGTCCGTTGCCAAAAATCTTGGTATGCCGCCACGACAACTGGCAGAGAAAGTCGTGCAACTGCTGGACCTGGGTGACATCAGCAGCAAAGTGGAAATTGCCGGCCCTGGCTTTATCAATATCTTCCTGAACAGCGAATGGGTTGCCCGCCAGGCCGATGCCACCCTGGGCGCAGCTAAGCTGGGCATTGCCCCCGTTAAGCAGCAAACCATCGTGATCGACTATTCTGCGCCCAATGTGGCGAAAGAAATGCACGTGGGTCACCTGCGCTCCACCATTATTGGCGATGCCGCTGCCCGTACTCAGGAATTCCTGGGCCATAAAGTCATACGCGCCAACCATGTGGGCGACTGGGGTACCCAGTTCGGCATGCTGATCGCCTACCTGGAAAAGATGCAAAACGAGCACGCCAGCGATATGGGGCTGTCGGATCTGGAGCAATTTTACCGCGAAGCCAAGAAAAACTACGACGAAGACGAAGATTTCGCTCTGCGCGCCCGTGGTTACGTGGTCAAACTGCAAGGCGGCGACGAATACTGTCTGAAGATGTGGCGCAAGCTGGTGGACATCACCATGGCGCAGAACCAACTGACCTATAACCGTCTGAATGTCACCCTGACCGAAGATGACGTCATGGGCGAAAGCCTGTACAACGCCATGCTGCCGGGCATCGTTGCCGATCTCAAGGCGAAAGGGCTGGCGGTAGAAAGCGAAGGCGCTACCGTGGTGTTCCTTGACGAGTACAAAAATAAAGACGGCGATCCGATGGGGGTCATCATCCAGAAGAAAGATGGCGGTTATCTGTATACCACTACCGATATTGCCTGCGCCAAATACCGTTTCGAGACCCTGGGTGCCGATCGTGTTCTGTATTACATCGACTCGCGCCAGCATCAGCACCTGATGCAAGCCTGGACTATCGTGCGCAAAGCAGGTTACGTGCCAGACTCCGTCTCGCTGGAACACCACATGTTCGGCATGATGCTGGGTAAAGACGGCAAGCCGTTCAAGACCCGTTCAGGCGGCACCATCAAACTCTCCGATCTGCTGGATGAAGCCGTTGAACGCGCCAGCAAACTGATTGCCGAGAAGAACCCGGACATGCCTGCCGACGAAATGCAGAACGTGGCGAACGCGGTCGGCATCGGTGCGGTGAAATATGCCGATCTGTCGAAAAGCCGTACCACGGACTACATCTTCGATTGGGATAACATGCTGACCTTCGAGGGCAACACCGCGCCGTATATGCAGTATGCCTATACCCGCGTCGCCTCGGTGTTCAAGCGTGCTGGCGTGGATGAAAGCAACCTGACGCTGCCGTTGGTGATGACCGAAGAACGTGAAGTCGCGCTGGCAACTCGCCTGCTACAGTTCGAAGAAACCCTCACCGTGGTCGCCCGTGAAGGTACGCCGCACGTGATGTGTACCTACCTGTACGACCTGGCGGGGCTGTTCTCTGGCTTCTACGAGCATTGCCAGATCCTCAATGCCGAAAGCGAAGAAGCTCGTCAGAGCCGCCTGAAGTTGGCTCTGCTGACCGCTAAAACATTGAAAACCGGTCTGGATACGCTCGGGATCGAAACTGTCGAACGCATGTAATCCCATTCGATAGCCGTAAAAAAGGTCGCGTTAGCGACCTTTTTGTTATCTGGTGATTAGCGGTGGGAAATCAGTCTACCCGCCGAGCAAAGTCTCTAGGGCGGAAACCAAGGATCCCCAACACCGCGAAGTAGGCAACAATCCCCGCAGCCACCACGACCGACAGACGCAGTAAGCGAGCCAGCATATTGCCCTGATCCCATTCCGGCATCAGCCACATCACGCCAAGCAATACCGCTGCCATCACCAGCACGGCGACTACCAGCTTGAACAGGAACATCGCCCAGCCGGGTTGCGGTTGGAAAATATCCTGCTTGCGCAGTTGCCAATACAGCAGCGAAGCATTCAGACAGGCCCCCAAACCAATCGACAGCGAAAGCCCGGCATGCTTCAGTGGACCAATAAATATCAGGTTCATCACCTGGGTCAGGATCAGCGTAATGATGGCAATTTTGACCGGCGTTTTGATGTCCTGGCGCGAGTAGAAACCCGGTGCCAGCACTTTCACTACGATCAGGCCCATCAAACCAACCGAATAGGCCACCAGCGCGCGCTGGGTCATCGCCGCATCAAAGGCGGAGAACTTGCCGTACTGAAACAACGAAACGGTTAGCGGCTTGGCCAGGATGCCTAACGCAATGGCACTCGGCAAAGCCAGCACAAAACACAGACGAAGGCCCCAGTCCATCAGGCGGTTATATTGGTCATGGTTACCGCTGGAGAAGCTCTTCGCCAAGGACGGGAGCAGAATGGTTCCCAATGCCACGCCCAATACCCCAGACGGGAACTCCATCAGGCGGTCGGCGTAATACATCCACGAAACTGAGCCGGAGACCAGGAACGAGGCGAAGATGGTATTGATGATCAGCGAGATCTGGCTGACCGAAACCCCCAGGATCGCTGGCCCCATCTGGCGCATCACACGCCATACGCCAGCGTCATTCAGCTTCAGGCGCGGCAATACCAGCATGCCGATTTTCTTGAGGTGCGGTAATTGATAACCCAGTTGCAGTACGCCCCCCACTACCACCGCCCAGGCCAAAGCCAGCACCGGCGGATTGAAGTACGGCGCGGCAAATAGCGCAAAGCCGATCATGCTGACGTTCAACAGTGTTGGCGCAAAGGCCGGGATGGAGAAACGGTTCCAGGTGTTGAGGATCGCCCCCACCAGCGAGGCCAGTGAAATCAGCAGAATATAAGGGAAGGTGATACGTAACAGCGACGAGGTCAGGGCAAACTTATCCGGCGTATCGGTAAAACCAGGAGCCGTAATAAAGATCACCCAGGGCGCAGCCAGCATACCAAGCACGGTCACTACCGCCAGTACCAGCGTCAGCAGGCCAGAAACGTAGGCAACAAAGGTGCGCGTCGCCTCTTCCCCCTGCTGGCTTTTGTATTCCGCCAGGATCGGCACAAACGCCTGGGAGAAAGCCCCTTCCGCAAAGATGCGGCGTAAAAGGTTTGGCAGCTTGAACGCCACAAAGAAAGCATCCGTAGCCATCCCTGCCCCGAAAACGCGTGCCACGATGGCATCACGCGCAAAGCCCAGCACCCGTGAAAACATGGTCATCGAGCTAACGGCTGCCAGTGATTTAAGTAGATTCATGTGGTTTTTCTGATGAGTACGACGGGTAAATATCAACGCCTGCATTGGCAGGCGTCAGTTGAGTGGCGTTAGTCTACGGCTCCACGCCGTTAATAGCTACCGCCATATGTTACATGGGGTTAACTGGCATCACGCAGCATTTTCTCGATCAATCGCTGGGCGTAAATGGCCTGTTCTCCGGCGGTTTCTGGCACGGTCTGGTTGCTGATGGACTGAATAAAATGGTGTACCGCACCGGCAAAACCGCGTTGTTCCAGCGTGGTTTGCCAGCCTGGGGCTGGTTTTTCGAGCACGCCTTGCGGGTCTTCCCGCAGCCATTGGCGCATATCGTTCAGTTGATAGACCGCGCCGTTGGTGACTGCCTGCACGCTCTCCCGTTGGCTGCCAGCACGCCGGTGCATGCTGGTCGTAACGATGGTGTCACCGCAGGCAAAGTGGTGTTCCGCGTAAAGCATCTCGCCCGCTTCGTTTGCGCGCAACTGGCCACTCTGCAAGCTGGCGTTCCCGCCTCCCAACCACAGCGCGGTATCCACCACGTGCAGATAGTCATCCAGCAAGGTAAAACGCAGATCCTTGGGTCCTACGCTATTGGCGCGGTGTTTATCCATACGGATCGAAGCCGGTAGCTGCATTTGCTGTTTCAACTGGCGATACAGCGGCGCAAAACGGCGGTTGAAGCCCACCATCAGTGCCACGCCCTGCTTTGCGGCCAGTTCGATCAGTTGCTCACCCTGATCCAACGTTTCCGCCAGCGGTTTATCCACATAGACGTGTACGCCCTGCGCCAACAGTTCCCCAACTACCTGAAAATGGCTAGCAGTGCTGCTGTGTACGAACACTGCATCACACTGTTGTGCCAAGCTATCAAGGCGAGAGAAATAGGGCATACGATAGCTATCGCATACCGGCTGGGCTTTCTGCTGATTCGGTGAAAAGCCGCCGACAAGCTGCCAGTCCACCGCTTGAGAAAGAATGGGCAGGTAAGCCTTTTGCGCGATACCGCCTAAACCCACGACCCCGATACGCAGTTTACTCATGTGAACCCCGCGCCAGTAGTTGCTGCACCTGCTGTTTCAATTCGGCGACTTCGGCCTCCAGACGCACTACGCGTTCAGTCAATTCACCAGCATTGGCCTCCTCAGCTTCAGCCGGAGCCGCATCAATCTGGCCGCTGAACAGGTGCATAAAGCGGCTCTCACGCTTGCCTGGCTCACGCGGCAAACGCACCACGAACGGCCCATCTTCACGGGTCGTCAACTGTTGCAACACCTCTTCCACTTCGCTGACGTCGTTGAATTCGTGCATCCGGTTGGTGCGAGTACGCAGTTCACCCGGCGTCTGTGCGCCACGTAATAACAGGGTCGCAATTACCGCCACTTCGGCTGGCGACAGTTTCAGTTGGCCGAACTCGGAGTTGCAAAAACGCTGCTCATACTTCACTACTCGATTGCCAAAACCACTTAAGGTGCGCAAAAAGTGTCTTCTCAGCAGCAAATCGAGCTGCTGCTGGACTTCGCTTTCCGACAGGTCCATCACCGGCTCGCGGTTGGTTTTTTGATTACAGGCCAGCGTAATGGCATTCAGGGAAAGGGGATATTGGTCAGGGGTGGTCACCTGCTTTTCCATCATGCAGCCGATCACTCGGGCTTCTTTGGCATTTAATTCATATTTCATTGTTACGGCCTCAGCGTGGTGGTTGCCACTCTTTATTGGTCAATGCGGTCAGCACATGATCCTGCCACTGTCCGTCGATCAGCAGGTAATCCTTGGCATAGCCTTCGCGTTCAAAACCGAGCCGGGTCAGCAACGCTCCGCTGCGTTGGTTGTGTGGCATATAGTTGGCCATAATGCGATGCATCCGTTGTTGGCGCTGCATATAACGGATGGCCGTTTGCAACGCTTCGTACATCAGCCCCTGCCCCTGCCACTTTTCACCCAGGGAGTATCCCAGGAAGCAGGCATGGAACGAACCGCGCAACACATTGCTGAAGTTGGCCACGCCGCACACATGAAGTTCTTCCGGATCGAGCAGGATAAAATAGTAGGCACTGCCCTGCTTTTGCATTTCCGTGATCATAGCCAGGCGGGCTTGCCAGCCAGAGGGGTAACAGTGGCTATCATCGCGCACCGGCTCCCAGGGCTTCAGGAACGCCCGGTTTTCGGCATAGTATTCGGCCAGGCGGTAGGCATCACGTTCGTGAACTAAACGGACAACCAGCCGGTCTGTGGTAAGGCGTATTTTCGGTGATGCAGAGCGATAGCCAAACATCATTTCCCCCGCGGTCAGAACGGTTCGATAAGAAGTATTGATTGGGTCAACGTCTACGGGCTCAGGCGTTATCTCGCATGACTCATGGCAGACTATCGGCGTAAAACCGCGTATTCCCCCGGTAATATAACCGTAGCCTGCCCGGCAGGTAAGCCCCTGAGCGCTCAGTAAATAGCCACTTAGCTGTTTTGCCCATTTTTAAGTGTAGTTTTGCCACTCAGGTAACGTATTGACGATTAAAAAATATTATCTATCACCCCCCTATCAGCCGCCGCATATTGGGTAGAGAATAATCTAGGTAGTCTTCCTCTCCTTTTAACTGCTCGTGGTGAAGCATGTCTCTGGTATCGCAAGCTCGGAGCTTGGGTAAGTATTTTTTATTGTTCGATAACCTGTTGGTGGTTTTAGGCTTTTTCGTCGTCTTCCCACTTATTTCTATTCGCTTTGTCGATCAACTGGGCTGGGCGGCCGTGGTCGTGGGCCTGGCTCTGGGGTTACGCCAACTCATTCAGCAGGGATTGGGGATCTTTGGTGGAGCGATTGCCGACCGTTTTGGCGCCAAACCGATGATCGTCACCGGCATGCTGCTGCGTGCGGCGGGCTTTGCCACCATGGCGATGGCCGATCAACCCTGGATACTGTGGTTTTCCTGCGCGCTGTCCGCCATTGGCGGCACCCTGTTCGATCCGCCCCGTACCGCGCTGGTCATCAAACTGACTCGCCCGCATGAACGGAGCCGTTTCTATTCACTGCTGATGATGCAAGACAGCGCCGGTGCCGTAATCGGTGCGTTAATCGGCAGTTGGCTGCTGCAGTACGACTTCCATTTCGTCTGCTGGGTGGGCGCGGGTATTTTCGTGCTGGCCGCAGGCTGGAACGCCTGGCTATTACCCAACTACCGGATCTCTACCATACGAGCGCCGATGAAAGATGGCATGATGCGCGTGCTGCGCGATCGCCGCTTCCTGACCTATGTGTTGACGTTGACCGGCTATTACATGTTATCGGTACAGGTGATGTTGATGCTGCCAATAGTGGTTAACGAGATCGCCGGTTCGCCGTCGGCGGTCAAATGGATGTACGCCATAGAAGCTGCGCTATCGCTTTCATTGCTATACCCGCTGGCACGTTGGAGCGAAAAACACTTCCGGTTGGAACAACGCCTGATGGCCGGCTTGCTGCTGATGACCCTCAGCCTGCTGCCCGTCGGCTTTGCCACCAGCCTGCAAGCGGTGTTTACTCTGATCTGCTGCTTCTACCTGGGATCGATCATCGCCGAGCCGGCACGTGAGACCTTGAGCGCCTCACTGGCCGACTCTCGGGCACGCGGCAGCTACATGGGCTTTAGCCGCCTGGGGTTGGCACTCGGCGGCGCATTGGGTTATACCGGCGGTGGCTGGATGTATGACACTGGCAATGCGATGGGCATGCCGGAGTTGCCCTGGTTCCTGCTGGGGCTGGTGGGCTTTATCACGCTGTTTGCCTTGTACTGGCAATTTAATCCGCGTACCGCAGCCCCCGCAATCGTCCGCGGTGGCTGATTTTTGCCCGGGCGCATCCCTTGCGCGCAGTCTCTGGCGACCAACTCTGCCAAAGTTGCTATCCTGATAGTACAAAAAACGGCGCAGAAAGGCTTATGATGGAGCATCATCCCACAACAACCTGCGCAACGGCCCAGACTGGCTGCTAAACCCGACAACAGGAGCATGCATGAAACTGTTTATTTACGACCACTGCCCATTCTGCGTAAAGGCTCGCATGATATTCGGCCTCAAGGATTTGCCGGTGCGTTTGGTGACCCTGCTAAGCGATGACGAAATCACCCCCACCAGCATGATCGGCAAGAAGATGGCGCCAATCCTGCAAAAAGACGACGGTAGCTATCTGCCCGAAAGCATGGATATCGTGCATTACGTCGATAATCTGGACGGCAAACCGCTACTGACGGGAAAAACCAATCCGGCCATCGCCGCATGGTTGCAACACACTGCCACCTACGTCAACAAACTGCTGTTACCGCGCTTTGCCAATGCCGATTTCGAAGAGTTCGCCACTGACAACGCGCGCCGCTATTTCAGCGACAAAAAACAGGCCGCCAGCGGTGATTTTGCCGTATTACTGGCCGACAGCGCTGACCTGATCGCCCAATTGGAAGAGGATCTGGCCACGCTCTCCCCGCTGATCCAGTCATCGGAAGCGGTCAACGGCACGCTCAGTGAAGATGATATCCATCTGTTCCCGCTGTTACGCTCGCTGTCGATCGTGGCCGGTGTCGCCCTGCCGGACAACGTGGAGGCTTACCGCAACCACATGGCGCAGCGCGTTGATATTCCGTTGCTGTTCGATATGGAGCAATGATCCACATCGGCGATAAGGGAGTCACGCGCAGATGCTAAAAATGTTTTTTGTCACCGCTCGTGACCGCGCCAGGCTGCAAGAAATCTCTTCCGTACTAATCCGTTACGGTTTGCAGGATGTCATCAGGCTGCTAGGGTTAGGCAAGATGCTTGGCGGCCTGAGAAGCGGCGGCGTGGAGGTCGATAATCAGACATTGCCAGAACGTCTGCGCGCGGCCCTGGAAGCTTTAGGGCCAACCTTCGTTAAATTCGGCCAGATCCTGGCCACCCGCACCGACCTGCTGGAACAGCGCTGGACAGACGAGCTGGAGCGCCTGCATAGCCAGGCGACAACCCTACCCTGGGATAAGCTGGCCGCGCAGATCACCGCCGATCTGGGCGGTGATCCTCAGCAGGTATTTGCCCAATTCGATCCCATCCCGCTAGCCGCCGCCTCTATGGCGCAAATCTACCGCGCCCGCCTGCACAGTGGCGAGTCGGTGGTGGTGAAAGTGTTGCGTCCAGGGTTAGCCAAAACCATTCATGCCGATCTGCGCCTATTGGCCTATCTGGCAGAAACCGTGGAGCAACAAAGCCCGGCACTGGCGCGTTATCGCCCGCACCAGATGGTGCAAACGCTGGCCACCGCGCTCAATCACGAGCTGGATCTGACGCATGAAGGTAATAATTGCGATCGGGTTGCGGAACACTTTGCCAAACAGCCCGAAGTGGTGATCCCGAAAATTTATTGGCAGCACTCGTCAAAACGCCTGCTGGTACAACAATATCTGCCCGGCATCGCCCCCGAAAATCCGCAGCAATTAGCCGCCGCCGGGTTCGATGGCCCGTTGCTGGCACAGCGTGGCGCGCAGGCATTTATGACCATGGTGCTGGAACATCGGCTTTATCACGCCGATCCTCATCCCGGTAACGTAATGGCCCTGGGCGACAACCACGTAGGGTTTATCGATTTTGGCATGGTTGGCCAGCTGTCGGAACGGCGGCGTAACCAACTTCTGCTGTTGCTGCAGGCCATTGCGGAGCGCCAGAGCGACGGCATCGTCAATACGCTGATCGCCTGGTCTGACAGCCAGGAACTGGATCTGACCGATCTGGAACAGGCTGCGCAAAACTTTCTCGATAAGCAAGCCTCAAGCACCCTGACGCTGGGCAAGGCACTTACCGACCTGTTGGTGATGGCCCGTGAGCATCAGCTACCGTTACCTCCCGATCTGGTGCTGTTATTCAAGGCGCTGATCACCGCGGATGGCGTTTTACACCGCTTGGATCCCGCCTTTGATATCGTAGCCACCCTTAAACCGATGTTGCGCCAGGTGATGCTCCAGCGCTATACACCCGAAGCGCTGCGCCGTCGTGCTCTATTGCTGGGTGGCGAAGCGCTGGATGCCGGAGAGGAACTGCCACAGGCCATTCGTTTGCTGATGCGCCGTTTAAAGCAGGGCAAGATCGACGCCGAAATCAACGTCAAGAACCTCGGCCAGCTCAGCAAAGCTTTGGAACGTGCGGCGGTCACGCTGGCCATTGCGATCGTCACGGCGGCATTCGCACTGGGGCTGGCTCCTTATCTGATGCGTTCCACCAGCCAGCTGTGGGGCATTCCTCTGTTCCCCGCGCTTGGCGGGTTAACCTGTCTGGGAGGCGTGGTGCTGTTGGTATGGCGGCTGCGGCGATAGGTAATTTCAGCCTTATCCGACTAGGTAAAAACCCCTTTGCGCCGCGTCATCTGTTATCCTGCGAGCTGAAATTTTTCTTTGCTGGCAGTCACCTTTGGTTTGCAACAGTCAAAGTCTGCCGCATTTTCGTTTTACGAGGTTTGAATGAAGAAGATCCTGATGGGCATGGCTGCCCTGGTCGTTGCCGGTACGCTTGTCGGCTGTAACCAGCTTACCCAATACAGCGTCAGCGAGCAGGAAGTGAATAATTACCTGCAAAAACACAACGACTACCAAAAGCAGATCGGCGTACCGGGGTTGGTTGATGCCAATATCGTGTTAACCCAGTTGCAGAGCCAGATTGGCCGCACTGAACCTAACAAGGTGACATTGTCTGGTAATGCCAAGGTCAATATTACTTCGATCCTCGGGCCACAGGCCGCCGATTTGCAGCTAACGTTGAAGGCGCAACCGGTCTACGACCGCGAAAAGGGTGCGATCTTCCTCAAAGACATGGAATTGGTCGATTACCAGGTGCAGCCGGAGAAGATGGATACGGTGATGAAGGCTCTGTCGCCTTACCTGAATCAGTCGTTGAAATCGTATTTCGATCAGAAACCGGTGTATGTTCTCAATGCGGATAAGAGCAAAACGGAAGCCATGGCACTCAAACTGGCTAAAGGGTTGGAAGTGAAGCCCGGTCAGTTGGTGATCCCGTTCACCGATTAATTCTTTTGGGCGCAGTGCTTGCTGCGCCCTCGTTCATTTACTCTTGTTCGTCCTTCCCTTCTTCATCCTGTTCATACTCTGCTAGCTCATCACACATAGCTGCGATGGCATGGCGAGCGATCTCTGACAAAGTACGGTAAAAACCGCTGGTGGCGTGTGCTTCAACCTTACCCAGGAAGCGGCCACACCAAGGCAGCAAGAACTCGTTAAACAGCGTGATTTGCGCCTGGACTTCATCTTCCTGCGACTGATCTTCCAGCCAGGAGGCGGCCAACAACAGCGAACCGAAATGATCGGCTGGCGCTTCACCTAATGGCATCCCACGCTGCTGGAGAAATACCCGCACGTCCGCTTCGCTGGCACCTTCAACGTAGGACGAACGCAGTGGTGAGACGCTGCACTCACTGCCGACAAACAGAGCGTTAAAATCGGCGGCCAACTGCGGATCGGTACAATGCTGTTGCAAACGAGTCAGCAGTTCGTCCTGCTCAAGCGGCCAGTGCTGTTGCAGTTTGCCCTCTTTGATCAAGGTAAACAGCGGCTCCAACAACGGATCCTGCGGCTGGCGGTAAAACAGCGTGCCTAACACCCGGCAGACAACGGAAAACTCATTCATGATAACACCCTATAAAACTAAAATTTGCCGTGACGATGTCACAGATCGGCTAATTCCGCAATTGCCGGTCTGCCACGCTGCTCAAGAAAGTTCAGGATCCGGCGCGGTGACACGTTTAAAACGCGCTCCTGCGGGAAATCCACTTCCTCAAGGATACGCTCGCAGTGTTCAAAACCACCGAGAGCAAAAGCCACATGCGAGTCAGAGCCTAATGCCAGCCAGCCGCCAGCGTCACGCACTGCGGCAGCTATCGCACGGCAATTTGATTCACTGCCCTTGCGGGAATGAATAAACGAAGAGTTATTCAGCTCCAACGCTACTTGATATTTGGCTGCCGCTGCGGCTATCGCCGGGATATCGACCGGATATTTTGGGTTGCCCGGATGGCTGATGATATGGACATCGCCCTGCGCCATGGCGGCAATCATCGCCTCGGTGTTGGCGGCCCGATCCTGCGGAGCAAATACCGGCTCATGGAACCCGGCAATAATCAGATCGATTTCGTTGAGCATGGGTCCGGTGCAGTCGATATCGCCGGCCAGGTTTTTGATATTGGCCTCAATGCCACGCAGAATGCCAATGCCATCCACCAGGCGTGGCCACACACGCATGTTCATAAAGTGCCAGTAGTGTGGCGCATCGGCCATATCCGGCCCGTGGTCGGTGATGGCGAACAGTTTGATGCCTTTGTGTTTCGCTTCGGCGATATAGTCGTGCAGGGTGCTATAGGCATGGGTACTGGCTACGGTATGCATATGTAAATCAACGGGGTACATTCTTTCTCCTTCTTAGGCGCTCGCCAGGGTCAGCGGATGGCGGCCGATCCTTGTTCATGATAGCAGTTAACGCCGCTAGCGACATGTTAACGGATTGGGAAAGCATCAATAGCCACGCTGAATATCAACCAGTCCAGCAGGCTGTTCACCCGCCTCAAGCCGCAGGAGGTTGGCACTAACCTGATCCATCGCCTGTTCCGGCAGAGTAACAGCAGCAATATGCGGGGTAATCGTGACACGGGGATGACGCCAGAAGGCATGAGCGGACGGCAAAGGTTCGTTGACGAAGACGTCAAGCATGGCGGCCGCCAGTTGCCCTTGTGCCAACATCGCCAGCAGATCGTCTTCCACCAGATGAGCACCGCGTGCAATGTTGATCAGGTAAGCGCCTGGCACCAAACGGCTAAACAGCTGGCGATTAAGGATACCCGCAGTTTCAGGCGTATTGGGCAACAGGTTGATCAGCAACCGCGTGCCATCAAGAAACGCCGCTAACTGAGGTTGCCCGGCAAAACTCTGTACGTGCTCAATCTGCTTGGGGCTGCGGCTCCAGCAGCGGACGTTAAAACCGAACGCCACCAGCTTTTGCGCCACACTTTTCCCCAATACCCCGGCGCCCAGAATGCCGATGGTGAAATCACTTTGCTGATGAGGCTCAAGCGGCAACCAGTTCTGCTGCTGTTGCTGCAACTGATACTCATCAAAACGACGAAAATAGCGCAATACGCCAGCCAACGCGTATTCATCCATCTGCTGCGCCATGCCGGTATCCTCCAGCCGGATTAGCGGTACTCCCGCAGGTAGGACACCGGGATGCTGACGTTCCTGCTCAAGGATGGCGTCTACGCCAGCTCCCAGAGCAAAGATCCCTTTCAGATCGCGGCGGTTGGTCAGCATCTCATAAGGTGGCCGCCATACCAGCGCGTAGTCCGCCGGACGATTATCCCCCGGTTGCCATGCCCGGATATTCGCCTGTGGTAAGCGCTTCGCCATTCCTGCCAGCCAATCTTGCGCATCAAAAAACGGGTGATAGAAAATAATATTCACTGCCGGTTCCCTTCTTGGGTGGATTTTTAGCTATCCTTTCGCGCTTTGCCGCACTATGCAAGAATAAACTGGCAGAGAGAAGGAGGAATTATCGTGCGACAAATCAGCAGATTGCTGGAAGTTTGGCTAAACGCACACGGTTATGGCACAAGGCTATTGACGCTGGGATCAGATTCTCCTACATTAGCGCCCGTCGACAGCGTAAACCGTTGCCGATGACAAAACGGTGAGGTGTCTGAGTGGCTGAAGGAGCACGCCTGGAAAGTGTGTATACGCGTAAGTGTATCGAGGGTTCGAACCCCTCCCTCACCGCCATATTTAAAGAAGAAGTCTGAGCTAACGTTCAGACTTTTTTTTGCATATCCCCCAATCTGGGAGGGGTGAGAATCCTCGACAGGGTTCGACAAAATGGCTCGCAGCGCAGAGACATTTTGGACGGCCGACCGGCCGCCCGCAGGGTGAGCTTGCGAATCAAGCCCTCCCTCACCGCCATCTTAAATGAGAAAGCCTGAATTCACATTCAGGCTTTTTTATTGCATGTACCACACTCTGGGAGGGGTGAGAATCCTCGACAGGGTTCGACAAAATGGCTCGCATCGCAGAGACATTTTGGACGGCCGACCGGCCGCCCGCAGGGTGAGCTTGCGAATAGGATCCATCGTCGGCTATAAGCGAAAAGCGGACGTTTCGCTACTCAAACCGCTGTTCCCCTTCACGTTCTTTCCGCTGTTCCCGAATCCTTTGACGTTCAATCAAAAGCATCGATTTCCCATGAATCTCTTTCGCAGCGTTTGCAATGTCGTCCCGATCGTGTTCAATGAGTTCACCAATAGCGTCAGTCCGGCACTGTAATATATTCGCAAGACTCCCACTCCAACTTGATGGGTTCGTTAATTCAGCAAAAGACTCAAGAACTACTGAAGGTTCAGGTGCAGCTTCCAAGAATTTGATAGCGTTCTCGCACAAAGTAACGCTGCTTGTGTCACTACTACTTGACCAGAGTTCTAACCCTTGTGGCACATATGCCCATACCTTGGGATCGTCACTCCTGGAGCACCAGTCAATCAAGGTTTCGATGGCAACACATGAAAGCAGCGGAGTATCCGAAATGCCGCTACGCATGAAGAACAGCCGCATGCATCGTTGATCTTCAGAATCCGCAAAGAGACGGGAGAGAAACGCTTCAGGTATGAGTGACACCGTTGTCTGAATGGTTTTACGGTAACCATTCATGTAACCATAGTGTTTATCAATCGCTGAGAAGATTGCATCCAGCCAGTGTTCTTTTCTCCCTTCATAGCTGCCAAATTGCAATGCTGCCGCTACGACAGATTCCATAAAGTCATCAAAGAGACCGCCCCGATCGTCAGCATCTTTCTGTAAAGCCTGAATGGCTGCCCTGAGACCGATTTGAAGGAGTTCCGGATCAGGCATGTCCTCTGTCGCTTTTTTGCCATGTAGCCTCATCCCTAGCCCATTCAGAATCACCTCAGCGCCATTTTCTTTGGCTAACAGTTGTTCGGCCAGTTCGAGCACTCGAGGTACTGGGAGATGCAGGCATTTTTTTTGCCAAAAAATGGCGTCAAACATAACTGGACGAGTATCAAGTTTATCCAGAAGCGACATGCATCGATTGAGGTCCGTTTCTGTAAAATCTCGATGGGGATGCAAATTAACCAGAACTCGACAGAGTGAAGGATGCACAGCGCAGTGATCCAGAAATTCATGGGCTAGCGCTTCATTAATACGATCCACGCCTTCGATAAAGCCTAGAAATACCGAAAAATCTTTATTTTCAGTAGAGTCCTGTTCCAGTTCTTTTATAAGCAATTGCCAAACTTCACGAGGAC
Source organism: Serratia fonticola (assembly GCF_001006005.1). NCBI lineage: Bacteria > Pseudomonadati > Pseudomonadota > Gammaproteobacteria > Enterobacterales > Yersiniaceae > Serratia > Serratia fonticola. The sequence goes on from NZ_CP011254.1 coordinate 5,141,654, forward strand.
TCGCGGTTCCCTGAGCAAGCCCCTGTCCGAATACGCTCCGGTAAGGCATCCACTCAGAAGAGAACAGATTGGGTCTCAGGTCAGAAAGACAAAGTGTTGAAGCGGCAAACTCACGCCCCAGTTGCTCTGCTCTGGCCATCAGTCGCTCTTCTGCTTCAGCGTATCGGTCCTGGTCATTTCGGTTAAAGTCGTCATCAAGCACCCAGTTGTGGTGGCCTTTGCTCAGGACATAAAACCGGATACCGGAAAGCAAATCATTCGGTCTGAGCTTCCTTTCCAGAGCATCAAGAGTTTTAAGCAGCACGGGCGATATCTGAGGATCCTTCCGCACAAAGTACAGTTTTGTCCGAATCGCCTTCCAGCCCTCCCCCCAGGGAAGACAGGCATGCAATGTACGTGCGGCATCAATGAGGACGGAGCCCATCCTCTTGTCACTCCACAGGTCACTGAGTGCATTTGCCAGAACTGTCCGCGCACCGTTGGCAAGATGCATATCATCGGCGTTCCCGACGCGAACGGTAATTGCGATGAACGCATGTCGCCACGCCATCAACGCGTCATAGTCTGGCTCTGCCCCGTAATCCCTCGGGCGGGCACCAAACTCATATATACCCGAACTTGTCCACGTAGAACCGCTAAGTCCGGCAGAAAGCATTTTCAGCCCCAGCGTGCGACGCTGTAATAAACCTGAAGTAAGACAAGCCTCCAGAAGCGCAATCCGCTGCTCCAGAGAAGCGTGTGTACCTGACAGATAGGGCTGACAGAACAATGTGAGTCTGTCCCGTGTATTCTCCTGACGATACTTATCCGTTTCATGATCCGCTATTTGCAGCAGAAGGCTGGCGCAACGGTCAAAGTATGAAGGTTCCCAGGCCAGTGCCTGCAAAAGGTTGAGGATGGTACTCCAGCGTGGGTCGTAATGTCTTTCCCGGCCTTTAAAGTCTGCGGCCCTGAGGACCTCGTCAATCCGGTTAAGTAGAACGTCAGGCACCACCGGCGCAATGAATTCCAGCATACGAACCGGAAAGTCCTCTAACGCCAGCAGGTTACCCAGTATGGCTTCCGGCTGAAGCCATGTAGCAGCTATCTCCTTTGCCACCGGATGATCGTGTAAAAGGCCCAGCCGGTGAGCAAACGACATAAGAAGGCGATCCCGTCCTGGCGCTTCAAAGGTGGACCTCAGAAACGCAACCGGGAAGCTATCCAGAGCGGAGGCGGCCAGTTTGTTCGCGATAGCATGGGGTAAGATGGCTCGCCAGTGCGATCTGGCCTGAAGCATGTGGCGATCGGTCAGCTTCTTGAGCGTACGGTACAACTGGTTATGTGAATAGCCCGCGAGCGTGCCAAGGATCTCCAATTCACTGTCGCCGGTTTCAGAAAAGTCACTCGAAAACGAGTACACCAGCGAAAGTATCTCGGCCTGCTCCCGTAATCCTTCGTCTCGTTCATGACGTTGTTCAAAAAGTCTGTCGAAGAGTTGTGCATCGGACAGAACGGCCAACGACTCCCCCTCATCCACTCTCTCAGCGATAGCCAGCGAGACTCTGGCATTTCCGTCAGCGAATTCAGCGATCCGCCGGGCGTTCAACTGTCCAATACTGGGGAAACGGCGCAACAGAAGTTTTTCTGCGACTTCCGGTCCTACCGCCTCGATGTGGATCACCTCCGTGGTCTGAGGTTTGTCCTCCCGAATATCATACTCAACGGTGATAAGTTTTATCCTGCTCCCCTGAGAGGTAACTCTCGCCGCGAGGGAAGCATGGAGCTCAGAGGGACAATTATCGAGAACCATAATTGCGCTGTGCTGGTCGGCGATGAGTCGTTCCAGCATGGCTGCTGCTGAAGGGGCCGGATCGTCACCGGTATCGGCATAGACCGCCAGGGTGCGCTCCAGAGCATCGGACCCAACGGTTTCATCAAACAATGCCTGAACGATCCTCGTTTTACCGACACCCGATAGACCGGTAATTCGAACAGCTTTCCTGGTGGCCCGGATAAGCTGGCGTATCGGTACGATGGCTTCCTCAATACTCAGGGGATGACCTTTTTCAGACGGGAGCGAGATCGTGATACCGGATGCAGTAATCAGAATATCTGCCACCCCCTCTGGTGGACAACTCCATGCTCCGTAAGGCTGCCAGCCGGAATATCCCCTCCCCAGTTTTCTGTTGACCCACAGCATCACTGACGGATGCTGTTGTATCCACTGAGCTAACTTAGAGCGATCATAGAAGGCTAGATGAAGGTTCTGATGACAGGGATCATGTCTGACAGACTCCCGCATTGCAGCAACGCGTTCGGCAAGCATGGGGGGAGTGCAATCCTCGCCCAGACTGACAATGATATAGCTTCCCCCATTTCTGGCCTGGCCGGATATCATGGGAGAAAGGACGCCTGAAGGAGCCATCTCTCGCAGAATATCGGCCCTGCGCATCTTGTGTTTCTTGGCCTGGAAAACGGTATCTGGTCGCTCAATAAACCCGCTGTTGAGTTGTTCGACCGGCACCTGCACGTGGACATCAATTCCACCATCTGGTGCATTGATCGATCCCGACCAGCGCACCCAGGCCGGACTGTAACCTCTGGCAGCTACTTCGGCTTCAGCAAGGCGAGCAATTAACTCTTCCAAAAGAGTATCTGAGAGTCCAAGTAATTCATCTTTATCAATATCAAAGATTGCCACGGCATAGTCCTGACAGGAAAATGAAATTTTTAACAACCGATGACCAGAATATTAAGCAATTTGAAGTAGATTGTCCTGTGACCAGCTCCTAATACTTCATACACTGGCAAATTAGCAATGTCCGCTTTTGGCACAAAGTTACCCATCAATTTGTCAATTTACGAGCAACGATTCAACCTGCAACCAGCGCTCAAAATCTTTCAATGCAGTTTCATTGATTCCTGTTTCAGCGGGTTTTACCAAACAGAATTTTTTGCTCAGTTGTTCTGATTGCGGCCAGGGTGCCATAAGGGGATCCTCTGTTTAGTTCATTTTCGACGTAGATGCGCGGCACCATCGCCACACCTTGTCCCATCAGTACGGCAGCTATCGCCATTTCATGAAGGTCATACCGGACACCTTGAGCCGGGTTATCAAGGGCTATCCCGCTTTGCTCAGCATAATGCAACCAGGCTTCCGGATTCTGCCGCCGGTGAATGCGGGGGAGCGTCTTTAGCTGTCCAAAGATATTCTTATCGGTTAACCGATCGGGATGGCACACTGGCACCAGTCTCTCCTCAAAGAGTACCTGCCTACGCATGCCTGCCCATGCTGGGTGCTCGAAATGAATCGCCGCGTCAAATCCGCTCCCGGAGAAAAGCAAGGGATCGGTTTTGGCCGCGATATTTAACGTGATGTCCGTGTATAAGGATTGGAAGCCGCTGAGGCGGTAGATCCGAGCATACTGTAAATCTCAGAAATGACCTGCATTGTTGCGTCTTCGATTCTTCCTTCATTACGGCATAAAACCCAGCCGTGATTTGCAATTTCTCGCTCGAATGCCCTGGTACAAGCGACATGCTCCTCCACCTTAGAAATCACTGTACTGCCTAGCCCACGCGATCGAGCCGCGGCCCTTGCCCATGAAATATCAGGCGCAGTAATCACCCCGACATGCAGGTCTGGCGCTCGCACGTTTCGTTCAATATTAAGCTGTAAAATCTCTGCGAATGGAACCATTCGCCGAAACGCGGCGTCCGAAGGGTACCAGCGATCCATCAAGATAATGCTGTCCGGTGGCTGCTTAGTCAGCACATGCTGGGAAATCCAAGCACGGCTATCAGCAAAGCGCTCACAAACCTCCAATTCCAAATCCAGGGTGGGATTTCTGGCGTGCTTGTTAACGAGGGCCATTGTTTCCGCCCTGTATGGATCGCTTTTTTTCTCGCAGAGTCGGATCACCTTCTTGTTGTCAGCCCTTAATACTTTCGTAATGGCCTCTAATAGTGTGGTTTTACCGGCTCCCTTGGGCCCATCCAGAGAAACAAACAACTGACGACTCATTCTTTAAATGACGATGGATATACGGTTTTTGTAAAGCCTACATCTTGCAAAAGCATCTTCCTTCTTTCGTATGAGCTGTATGTCGGCCTGACTAGACCTGTTAAAAGTGTTGCGATTGTCTTTAATGGTGGCGCTGCTTTTAACTTTAATGGGATTAAAATTTACACTTCAGGGTAAGACCATGAGGGTCTCACAGTCTTACTCTGCTTCTTGTTATCATTGAGTTATGTTGATGCATCCGCTTCTGGCACATCACGGACATTTCAACTTTGCCCTACCGTACATCTGAACTCATTACCTACTTTGCAAAAACATAGTTGGTTCGCAAAATGGCCCCTCCCCGCCCCTCAAATCAGCTTAGCTTCCCTAAGCTCACTCTTCAGATAGGCATAATAGATAGGAGCGGCAACCACGCCAGCCAGGCCAAATGCTGCCTCAAAGACCAACATTGCCAGCAAGATCTCCCAGGAGTTAGCCCTGATTTTAGTGCCGACAATACGGGCATTAAGGAAATACTCAAACTTGTGGATCACGATCAGGTAGAGCAGCGCAATCAGTGCCACTCCGAGTGAAACCGACAGGCCAGAGATGAAAACAATGGTATTGGAGATCAGATTGCCGATCACCGGCAGCAGGCCAAAGATAAAGGTAAACACCACCAGCGTTTTCGCCAACGGGATATGGATCCCACACAGCGGCAGCACACCAAGGATAAAGATAGCCGAGAAGAAGGTATTGATTGCCGATATTTTAACCTGAGCAAACACAATATTGCGGAACGCCTGCGATAACAGCGAAATCCTTTTCATCAGCTCACTTTTCAGTAATGGCCGCTCCTCGCTGCTATCAATGTTATACAGTGAGACTATGGCACCGAGCACCATCCCGATCAGCATGGTCACCAGGCCATGCAGTACGCTCTTACCCATCGTCTGCAGCAGCGCTATGTGCTGTTGCATCCGGCTCAGGATCTCGTTCTTCAGTTCTTCCACACTCAACGGCAGGTAGCCCGGCATATATTTTGCCACCTCTTGCTGGACATCCTGCAGGATGAACGCAATACGGGTGTTAATGGCAGAGATATTCTTCATATCCTGCATCAGATAGCCGACGATACTCCCCACAATGGTGATCAACAGGCCGACCACCAAAGTACTGATCACCGCCACAACCAGCCATCTGGCCCGATGGCCACCGATGACCTTCTGAAAATGTGGCGTCAGGATATTCACGATCTCGTAAACCAGAAAACCAGCCATAAAGCAGGTAAAAAGATGCAACGGCAGCAGCAGCAGGATCCCCCCCATCACAAAGATGAAACTGATTATCCTGGCCTGTTTGACATTCATTATCTGCATTGTTACTCGCTTGTCCCTGAGGGGATAGAATTTTTAAGCACCTGTTTAGTATTATATTTCATTTATCATGTCCACCAGAACACGACAAGCTAAATTCATCCAACCTCAAGCCGGAAGCTTGGGCTTTTTCCCTAATAGCTCTCAGGCTCTGCGGGATGGCTGTCCCCTAGCACATGTGGCGATTTCACGAATACCCCTTTCCACGGCACCGAGCCAGTATTGACCAGAAAATGCGCCTCACCAGGATCACACTGCAACACATCCCCTTCACGCAGCATTTGCATCGCCCCTTCCAGATACAGGCACACCTCTCCACTGAGGGTATAAAAAACTTCGCAAACCTCCTTGTGGCGGTGATTTCTGAATGACTGCCCAGGTTGCAACACCACTACGCCCATATCGCACATCGGGCCGCGGATCAGGTATTTCGGGCCATTGTCACCGAAGCGATAGTCGTGAGCCATTTCATTGGTCTTGATCATGATACCCTCCATTAAAGGCCAGGAGCCTTCCACATTGACGTCGTCAACCCGTGATCGACCAAACCAAGTTGATCCAGATACACCTCCAGCCATTTTTGACGTGCCTGTTGATAAACCTCACTGTTTTCTGGATTCGGGATATGTTCCCTATCCCAACGCACCAGGCTCTCCCCCGCATCCGCCAACGACGAATAGACTCCTACCCCCACTCCAGCGGCAATGGCACATCCCAGCGCGGTCGCTTCCTTAACCACCGGGACTCGTACGGTCAGCCCGGTGACATCGGCCAGGATCTGGCTCCAGAGCGTCCCCTTTGAACCGCCACCGGCAAACACCAGCGAATCGGCCTTGATACCTGAAAACTCGGCGATTTGTTGCAGATTACAGGCCGATACGATAGCCGCGTTCTCTTCCAGGGCGCGGAACAGCGTGGCTTTGTTGCACTTTTCCGGATCGATTGACAGGTTGATAAATGAGGGAGCGGCGTGATACCAGTTCTTAAAGCGCATGACATCGGAGAAGATGGGCATAACGCCATAAGCACCTGATGGTACACGCCTGGCCATATCCTCCAACAACGCATAGGTATCCACGCCCAGACGTTCACCAATCAGCTTCTCTTCGGCGCAGAAGGCATCACGAAACCAGCGCATGGTCAGCCCGGTAAAAAAGCTGATGGATTCAGCCTGGACCATGCCCGGGATCACATGCGGGTTAATGCGCACATTCATATTGGGATCGGTAACCGGCGCAGGAAGGTTCACGACCTGCTGCCAGAACGTTCCCCCTAATACGGCGATCTGCGCTGGTCTGACGATGCCAAGCCCCACGCAACCCAATTGAACATCACCGCCCCCGACAATCACCGGGGTGCCAGCCCGCAGGCCTGAAAGTGTGGCAGCGTTGTCCGTCACCGCCCCCAGCGGGGTTCCCGTCTCTTTTACCGGTGAAAGAATGTCCGAACGCAGGCCCGCCATTTCCAACAGGCCTTTTCTCCAGTCTCGTGTGACCAGATCAAGCAACCCGGTAGTCCCGGCATTTGACGGATCGACCGCAAGTTCACCGCTGAGCATATAAGCCAACCAGTCACTGATCATGGTGACCGCGGCTGCCTGGCGATAGATATCAGGGCGGTAGTGCGCCAACCACAGCAGCCGGGGCATTGCGCTGAGTGCCAGCGTCTGCCCTGAACAACGGTAAACCTCATCTTCAAAAGTATGGTTGTGGATCTCTTTTAACTCGCTGACCTCACGCGTTGCCCGTGCATCTACGTTGGCGCATGCCCAGATTGGCTGACCTTCTGCATCATAGATCACAATCCCTTCACGCATTGAACACGCAGCCACGGACGCAATCGCCTCCGGCGCAATGGCCGCCATCTTTAACGCTTGATGGATGCATTGGCAGGTGAGGTGCCAGTTTTTGGCAAGATCGAATTCCATGGAGCCCGGTACATCAGGAACCGCCAAATGTAGCCATTCGGCTTGCCCTACTGAGACTTGATTGCCTTCCAAATCAAAAATTACCGCTCTGACGCTGCCGGTACCGGCATCCAGAGCCATCAGGTATTGGCCTGATGTGGCAGGAGTACAGAGTCGAGCCATGTGTTTGTCCTCGGCTGGTGTTTGAGACAGTCTGTTACATCGTTATTAACCTTTACTTTCCAATAAGTTTGAGCATTTCTGCCGCCGTGTCCTGATCGGTGACCAAGGCGTTGATATAGCCACCCTTCAATGCCGCCACGATCGCTTCAGCTTTTGGTACTCCCCCCGCAACCCCGACAACGGTAGGTATGGTGGCGAGTGCACTTAAACTCAGTCCTATCAATTCTTGATGGATCTGCATGTCGGGAATGATTTCGCCGCTGGCATCAAAAAAGTAGCCGAGAATATCGCCAACGGCACCTTTTCGGCCAATCATCAACTGCTCGCCTTCGGTGATATAGCCAGCGCGTAAAATGGTGGCGGCATCTTTTTGACTCACCGCACCGATCCCAACAACGGCGACATCGGCAGCCTGGGCCGCCAGCAGCACGTCCCTGACGCTATTTTCATCCCGCAGAGTGCGGGCAATATCGGCAGAGGAAGCGCGCAATGGAGCTGGGATCATGCTGACGCTGCAGGCGGCATCCAACTGACCAATCCCAGTCATATAAGGTCCTACACCACCGGAAAGCGTGACCAGCCGAATTTGCTGCGAAGAAATGAAACCGCTGAGCCTTTTCAAAGTGCTCATGGTGGCCTCACCAAATCCCGCCGCCAACAGCTGCTGCGGCTCCAGAGACTCCATCAGCATGTGTGCCGCCCCGATCCCCAACCTCACGCTGTCATCAGCCTCGGCCAAGGCGGGTAATACGCGAATGTTTTTCAGGTCAAAGTGTTTTTTCAATGCATCTTCATACTGTAGGCAACCTTCAAAGCGAGAGTTAATCTGCACCCGAATAATCCCAGACTGATGCCCTTTCTCCAGCAAACGCGAAACTTTAAGGCGCGTCAGTCCAAGCCGGGCGCTAATCTCGCTTTGCGTCAGCCCGTCGTGATAGTAGAACCAGGCGATACGGGCGACCTGCTCCTCCTCACACATGCCATGTTCGGGTGTCAATGCACTGTCATTTATCGTCATAAATCCGCTTCTCTTTGAACATTTTTAAATCTTGAACACAATTGTTCCGCTATCGCTCAACAATAGCTGTGAGTCATGCCACAAATATACACCAAATTTGAACATCGGTTTTCACAGCAAACAATTATTCAAAAAACGTGATCGCAGTGATGGTTTTATCGCCAAACCCTGACTAAGGTTATGAACAATTAGTTTTCCAAAAAATATTTGTTCAACTCAGTCACTCATCTTCGAGTGAACGGAGGCAAGATGCAAACCGGTGAATATTCAGATCCGCCTCTGCTCTGCGTACAAAACATTAATAAACACTATTCCGGTGTTGAGGTGCTGAAAGGTATCGACTTTACCCTGCATGCCGGGGAGGTACATGCCTTGCTCGGTGGCAATGGCGCGGGGAAATCTACGCTAATGAAGATCATCGCTGGCGTAGTCCCACCGGATGGCGGCGCTATCGAGATCAATGGCCAGCGTTGTGCCAGCCTGACCCCGGTAAAAGCGCATCAACTGGGGATCTATCTGGTGCCGCAGGAACCGCTGTTGTTCCCCAGCCTGTCGGTTAAAGAGAATATTCTGTTTGGCCTGCCCGCCAAACGGGCTGCTGTGGAAAAAATGCAGCAGTTACTCGAACTGTTGGGATGCAAGCTTGAACCCAACAGTATGGCAGGGTCGCTGGATGTGGCTGACCGCCAGATCGTTGAGATCATGCGGGGATTAATGCGTGATTCCCAGATCCTGATCCTGGATGAACCCACGGCGTCGCTGACGCCTGCCGAAACGGACCGCTTATTTGCCCGCCTGCATGAACTGCTTGGCAAAGGTGTCGGTATCGTCTTTATTTCCCATAAGCTGCCGGAAATCCGCCAGATTGCCGACCGCGTCAGCGTAATGCGTGACGGCAAAATCGCCCTGACGGGGAAAACCGCCTCGCTGAGCACGGATGAGATTATTCAGGCAATCACCCCAGCGGCCCGTAATGTGGATCTCTCCGCCAGCCAGAAACTGTGGCTCGAACTGCCTGGCAATCGGCCAGCCAACCCTCAGGGCAAAGCCGTGTTGCAGTTGAGGGAACTCACTGGCGAAGGCTTCCGCCAGGTGACACTCAACGTCCACGCCGGGGAAATCCTAGGTCTGGCTGGCCTGGTCGGCTCCGGGCGCACCGAGTTGGCTGAAACGCTGTATGGATTACGCCCAGCCAGTGCGGGCAGCATCATGCTCAATGGTGAAGAAATCGCGGAACTGAATACCCGCCAGCGGTTGCAACGCGGGCTGATCTATTTGCCGGAAGACCGGCAGTCTTCCGGGCTGTATCTGGACTCCTCGCTCTCCTGGAACGTCTGTGCCCTAACCCACAATACCGGCGGGATCTGGGCCCATCCACAGCGTGATAACGCTACGCTTGAACGTTATCGCCGGGCGCTGAATATCAAATTCAGTCACCCGGAACAACCGGCCCGCACCCTGTCTGGCGGTAATCAACAAAAAATCCTGATCGCCAAATGCCTGGAAGCATCGCCACAGTTGCTGATCGTCGATGAACCGACCCGTGGCGTCGACGTCGGTGCACGCAACGATATCTATCAGCTCATTCGGAGCATTGCCCAGCAGCATGTCGCTATCCTGTTTATTTCATCCGATCTCGAAGAGATAGCCATGATGGCCGATCGGGTCTGCATCATGCACCAGGGCGAGGTGGCAAGCAGCACGCTGTCTGGCGACGAGATCACTGTGGATACCATCATGCATATGGCCTTTGGCGAACAACATGCCGCATCCCATCAGCCTCATGCCAACGGGGAGACCTCATGCTAAAGATGATACAAAACAACCGAGAGCTGACGGCCCTGCTGGCCATCATCGGCCTGTTTGCGTTACTGGGGGGCATTGATAGCAGCTATTTCAGTTTCCAGACGCTGACCATGATTTTCAGCAGTTCGCAAATTCTGATGTTGCTGGCCATCGGCGCGGCGCTGGTCATGCTGACCCGTAATATTGATGTCTCCGTCGGTTCCATCACCGGGATGTGTGCGGTGCTGCTAGGGATAACGCTTAATGCCGGATATAGCTTGCCCGTCGCCTTTACCGTCACGCTGCTACTCGGTTTGCTGGCTGGCTTTTTTAATGGAGTGCTGGTCGCCTGGTTCAAAATTCCTGCCATAGTCGCCACCCTGGGCACCCTTGGCCTGTATCGCGGCATCATGCTGCTATGGACCGGCGGTAAATGGATCGAGGGTTTGCCAAGCTCGCTCAAGCAACTCTCTTCCCCAGTGCTGCTGGGTATTTCACCGATTGGCTGGCTAACTTTACTGCTGGTGGCGTTAATGGCCTGGCTACTGTTGAAAACCTCATTCGGCCGCAGCTTCTATGCCACCGGTGACAACCTGCAGGGTGCTCGTCAACTCGGGATCCGCACCGAGGCCATTCGCATCATCGCTTTCTCACTTAATGGGCTAATGGCGGCGCTCGCCGGGATCGTGTTTGCCGCACAGATTGGCTTTATTCCCAACCAGACCGGAACCGGACTGGAAATGAAGGCCATTGCCGCCTGCGTGCTGGGAGGCATCAGTCTGCTTGGTGGTTCTGGCACGGTGGTGGGGGCCATTCTGGGGGCCTATTTCCTGACGCAGATCGACAGCGTGCTGGTACTGTTGCGCATTCCTGCGTGGTGGAACGACTTTATCGCTGGCCTGGTTTTGTTGGGGGTCCTGGTATTTGATGGCCGCCTGCGCTGCGCCCTGCAAAGGAATATCCGCCGCCAGAAATATGCCCGGTTTATCGATCCCCCACCTCCTTCCCCAACATCCCCTAACTCCACCCAACTCCCTGCACAGGGAAAAAAACGGGAGATCGCATGATGGCACAATGGCGACGTTTCGGCTGGGAACTGGCGCTGGCCGCCCTGCTGCTGATTGAGATCCTGGCGTTCGGCGTCGTTAACCCGCGCATGCTGGACATCAATGTCCTGTTGTTCAGCACCAGCGACTTTATCTGTATTGGCATTGTGGCACTGCCGTTAACCATGGTGATCGTCAGTGGTGGCATTGATATTTCATTTGGTTCCACCATTGGCCTGTGTGCCATTGCGCTAGGGGTATTGTTCCAGGCGGGCCTGCCCTTGCCGTTGGCAATTGCGATAACGCTAGCCTTGGGTGCCCTATGCGGTTTGATCAACGCCGGATTGATCATCTACACCGGTATCAATCCTTTGGTGATCACCCTCGGCACCATGTACCTGTTTGGCGGTAGTGCCCTGCTGCTTTCGGGCATCTCTGGTGCCACCGGCTATGAAGGCATCGGAGGATTCCCGATGGCCTTTACCGATTTCGCCAACCTGACGGTGTTTGGCCTGCCAGTCCCGCTGACCTTCTTTATGGTCTGTGTGCTGCTGTGCTGGCTGCTGATGCACCGGACACACGCAGGGCGCAACATCTTCCTGATTGGCCAAAGCCAGCGCGTGGCGCAATACAGTGCGATCCCGGTTAACCGAACGCTATGTGCACTCTATGCAATGACCGGATTTGCTTCGGCCATCGCTGCGGTATTGCTGGTTTCCTACTTTGGTTCGGCACGTTCCGACCTCGGTGCCTCCTTCCTGATGCCAGCCATCACGGCAGTGGTGCTTGGCGGGGCGAATATTTACGGCGGCTCTGGCTCCATTCTCGGTACCGCCGTAGCCGTCTTGTTGGTCGGCTATCTGCAACAGGGATTACAAATGGCTGGCGTGCCCAACCAGATCTCCAGCGCACTTTCCGGAGCGCTGCTGATTATTGTCGTCGTTGGCCGCTCCATCAGCCTACATCGGCATCAGATCAAAGAGTGGCTCCAACGACGACGCAGCATCCATCAGGTTTGAGCTCAGACAGACAACTTCTGACAACGCGATATACGGAGAACAACATGACCCTACAACGTATCAAAAAAATCGCGCTTTTAAGCGTACTCGGCATGGCTTCGCTAAGCATTGGCGTACAGGCAGCGGAACGCATTGCCTTTATCCCCAAACTGGTGGGCGTCGGCTTTTTCACCAGCGGGGGTAATGGAGCACTAGAGGCGGGGAAAGAGCTGGGCGTTGACGTGACCTACGATGGCCCAACCGAACCTAGCGTTTCCGGCCAGGTTCAGTTGATCAATAACTTCGTTAACCAGGGCTATAACGCCATTATCGTCTCTGCCGTTTCCCCGGAAGGACTCTGCCCGGCGTTAAAACGCGCCATGCAGCGGGGCGTGAAGGTATTGACCTGGGACTCAGACACCAAGCCCGAATGCCGTTCTTACTACATCAATCAGGGGACACCAGCCCAACTCGGGGGCATGTTGGTCGATATGGCAGCCAATCAGGTGAAGAAAGATAAGGCCAAGGTCGCCTTCTTCTACTCCAGCCCGACGGTCACAGACCAGAACCAATGGGTGAATGAAGCCAAGCGTAAAATCGAAAAAGACCATCCAGGCTGGGAAGTGGTCACCACACAGTTTGGTTACAACGATGCCACCAAGTCACTGCAAACCGCCGAAGGGATCCTGAAAGCCTACGGCGATCTGGATGCCATCATCGCCCCGGATGCCAATGCCCTGCCCGCAGCGGCCCAGGCGGCAGAAAACCTCAAGCGTGACAACGTGGCAATTGTAGGGTTCAGCACCCCAAACGTCATGCGCCCTTATATTCAGCGCGGCACGGTTAAAGAGTTCGGCCTGTGGGACGTGGTCGAACAGGGGAAAATCTCGGTTTACGTGGCCAACGCTCTGCTGAAAAACGGCGAATTGAAGGTTGGCGACAAGCTCGATATCCCTGGCGTGGGTCAGGTAGAGGTTTCGCCGAACAGCGTACAAGGCTACGACTACCAGGCAAAAGGTAATGGCATCGTGCTGCTGCCTGAGCGCGTGGTGTTCAATAAAGACAATATCGACAAATACAACTTCTAACCTATCGCACCGATTATTTGGAGGGAGTAAGACAATGGCTGATTTAGATGACATCAAAGATGGTAAAGACTTCCATATCGATAAGCCGCAGCAAAATGCCCTGTTCAGTTTAAAAGGGTGCGGTGCGCTGGATTGGGGCATGCAGTCCCGCCTGGCACGCATTTTCAATCCCCGCACCAACAGAACCGTGATGCTGGCCTTTGACCACGGCTATTTCCAGGGGCCGACGACCGGGCTGGAGCGGATTGATATCAATATTGCGCCGCTGTTTGCACATGCCGACGTGTTGATGTGTACCCGGGGTATTCTGCGTAGCGTGATCCCGCCAGCCACCAACAAACCCATCGTGCTACGCGCTTCAGGGGCAAACTCCATTCTGACCGAGTTGAGCAATGAGGCGGTGGCTGTCGCCATGGACGACGCGGTGCGTCTGAATAGCTGTGCCGTTGCCGCACAGGTTTATATCGGCACGGAACATGAACACCAGTCGATTAAAAACATCATCCAACTGATCGATGCAGGTCTGAAAGTCGGCATGCCCACCATGGCGGTGACCGGCGTAGGGAAAGATATGGCACGCGATCAGCGTTATTTTTCACTAGCCACGCGTATCGCGGCCGAGATGGGGGCGCAAATCATCAAAACTTACTACGTGGATAAAGGGTTCGAACGCATTGTAGCTGGCTGCCCAGTCCCCATTGTCATCGCCGGCGGGAAGAAACTGCCAGAGCGCGAGGCGCTGGAGATGTGCTTCCAGGCGATTGATCAAGGGGCATCCGGGGTAGACATGGGGCGGAATATTTTTCAGTCAGAAAGCCCGGTTGCCATGATCAAGGCGGTGCACGCCATCGTTCATCAGAACGAAACGGTAGAACACGCCTACGAACTATTCCTTAGCGAAAAAGGCTGATACGGCCGAAATGCGGGCTGGTTTTCCAAGCCCGCCCCATTCAAGGAGGCTGATTATGCACGTTACCCTGGTCGAAATTAACGTTCATGACGACAAGGTTGAACGGTTTATCGAGGTGTTTCGCCAAAACCATCTGGGTGCGATCCAGGAAAAGGGCAACCTGCGCTTCGATGTGTTACAGGACCCTGACATCCCCACGCGTTTTTATATTTACGAGGCTTACGCCGATGAGCAGGCCGTGGCTTTCCATAAAACGACTCCGCACTACCTGGCCTGCGTCAAAGAGCTGGAGTCTTTGATGACCGGTCCACGCAAAAAGACGGTCTTTATTGGCTTAATGCCCTGAAGACTTGCCCCACCTTACCGGTGGGGCAATCCATCTAGCTACCACGATCCTGCCACTCTCCCCTATTCCTGCCACGAATAGTAAATGTGCTCAGCATGTTCATTGACGCAAGCACTGTCACCCCGCAAACGGGCGGCCAAGGTAAAAGCAAAATCAAAGACCACACCAAACCCTTTGCCACTGATCAAATTGCCGTCTTCCACCACATTTTGGTCAACATAAACCCCATCGCTGACGTTTTGCCATAAATCGCCAGAGCACACGTAGCGGCGTCCTTTGAGCAAGCCATTTCCCCCCAATACCCGGGCAGCAGCGGAGCAAATTGGGCAGATTAATTTACCCGCCTGGTCATGGCGGCTGACAAAACGCACCACGTCCTGGCTGTTGGCAAGAAACACGCTGCCCTCTGGCCCGCCAGGCAACACGACGGCATCATAATTGGTGTCGAAAGCTTCTTTGAGCGTACTGTCTGCCACCACGGGTATTTTATGGTAGCTCACGACCTCTTTGCTTGAGGTGCAGGAAAGTGTTTCTACCCTGATCTTCAATCTATGCAGAATATCTATAATAACAATTGCCTCCCCTTCCTCAAATCCAGGGGCCAGTAAAACCGCAACTTTTCTCATTGTTATTTCCCTTTGAAGCTGGATTAGAAGGTATATCCCAACCCGACACGGAATCGGGTTTGTCTTTCATTGCTGTCGCTTCTGACTGACACATTTCCTACTTCTACGAAGGGTGTCCAGGCGTCAATGTTATAAGCCGTTCGAAAGTTATATTCATAGTTGCTCTTACTGTTATTATACAAATTATACTTATCGGCAATTTTATAAATCCCTTCGATGACGAACTCGAAATTATTGGTCTTGTGCCCAACCCAGGCATCCAATCGATTAATCGTGTCATCTTCGCGACTGTCGGACGACCGACGTATGTATTCGAAACGGTAACGCCCGGCAACCCACCATGCTTCGTTGATCGCATAGGTCGTTCGTAAGTAAGGCTTGTATACCGAGTAGCCATTACCCGTTTCAAGTACCAACCCGGGTTGGATCGCTAAAGGCCCGCTATTGAATTGATAGCTGGCCGTATACTCATTCCCTTGGGCTTCCATATCATGAAAAGCCTTATTGGTATCATTCCCTCCCGATTTTGATATAGCCTCAATGGCAAAACCAAAGCCGTTACCAAAACGATGGGAAATATAGGCGCGATCGTAGTTGGCCTTGCTGTCATCAAGATACTCATGGCGCACATCTACATACACCGCATGCGTTGTCAGCGGTGTTAATAATGATAACGTGGTGAGTAATAATAAAAAATTTCCTTTCATAATAATTTCCTTATGACCCGTTTATTTTGTGTGATCGTTTTTTATTAAAATACAGCCATGCAGTAATGCTTATTCGCAATTCAGGAAATATATCTCTTACGGGCCGCGGCAGCGGCCCGTTGCTGTTACAGGTAAACGTTCAGGTATTCAACCAGGCACAGAATGGCCATCGCCTGACCATAAGGCATCGAAGTCAGCGGGACCTGGCGATAGTAGTCCAGGTTTTTGCCCATCGCGGTACCGAACGAGACTTGCATCAGTTCGCCATCGGTGTTGATTTGTTTCACCACCCCTTGCAGCGCTTTTTCGGCAACCTGCAGATACTTGCCGTCGATATAGCGTTTGCGTACCGATTTCAGGATGCCGAACGCAAAACCGGCGGTTGCGGATGATTCCAGATAAGAATCCGGATCATCCAGCAGCGTATGCCACAGGCCACTTTCGTGCTGGCACGCTGCCAGTGCCGCCACCTGGCATTCCAAAACCTGTACCAGAAAACGGCGGGTAGCATCGTATTGCGGCAGATCCAAGAGTTCGAGGAATTCCGGGATCACGATGGTTAGCCAACTGTTACCGCGCGCCCAGCGGGCTTTGGCAAAGTTGTGCTTGCCTTCGAAGGTCCAGCCGTGGAACCACAGACCGCTTTCGCGCTCCATCAGGTGCTGGATGTGGACCAGAAACTGATATTTGGCCTCTTCCACGTACTGCGGGCGGTTCAGCAGCTTGCCAATTTTGGCCAGCGGCAACACGCTCATCATCAGGGTATCGTCCCACAGTTGCTGATGGTTTTCCTCCGCCAGCGTGACATGCTGCATACCTCCGCGCTCGGTGCGTGGCATTTCATACATCAGCCATTCCGCCCATCGCTCCAGATACGGTAGCCAGCGTGAATCACCCGTTTCCTCATAGCGGTAGGCCAGGGTCAGAAACGGACAAGCGGTATTCACGTTCTTGGTTGGCGTGCCTTCGGCAAAGCGCGCGGTGAACCAATCGTCAACGATGGCGCACATCTTGCTGTCACCGGTCTGGCGATAATACTGGTTGATGCCGTACAGACCAATGCCGTGCGTCCATTCCCAGCCGGCCCAGCCTTTGGTATCGATGACGCGGCCATCGTCAAGACGCAGCAGGAATTCACCGGTTTCATCGGTGATGTTGACCAGGTTTTCCACCAGGCTATCAATCAACTGCTGCAGTTCCTGGCGGCTGATAAAGCGTTCCGGTTGGCGCAGTAACGGGCTGTGTTTTACGGGATATACCAACATAGTGATGTCCTTTTATGCCTTTAGTTCAAGGTGTCGCGCTGCCTGCCGCTTTCTGGCCTTGAGTGGCCTTGGGCAATGGCGGAGCAGCAGGTTTATTGCGGTTGAGGTAGCCGATATTGTTGTTACCCCACAGAGATTCATAAGGCATACCTGCCAGCATTTCGACGGTAGCGCGCGCTTCTGGCGTGATGTTCTCCGGCACCACTCGGCCCGCGATGCGCATCTTCTCTGTTTCCTGGCGCAGTACGCCGTGTGTGGTCAAGTTGAGTTTGAAGCGCAGCGAGACGGTGAAGCCGATCGCCAGCACGACCAAAGTACCGACGCTCAGGATCATCAGAATGGCGTGACTCACCTCGGGTAATTGATGATTTTGGCCAGAAACAAAGCCTGACAGCTGCAGAATGATGCCAACCAGCATCACCGCACCGGCCTGAGAGGCCTTACGTGTCAAAGTCATGATGCCAGCAAAGATGCCTTCACGGCGTTGCCCGGTGATCACTTCGTCCACATCGGCAATATAGGTGTAGATATTCCATGGTACGTAGTTGATACCACCCCTACCCAAACCGGCGAGGGCGGATACCAGCAGCAGCAATGAGAAAACGTCACTGAGGTTGGCGTAATACAGTACGGCGTAGGAGATAGCCCCCATACCGAACAGTACGACCACCATACGGTAGGAGGGTGCTGGCCCGAACCGAATACACAGCGGGATCATCGCGATCACTGCGACAAATTGCATGATGGCCATGGTGCCCATCAGGTTGGAGGCCGTGGCAGCACTCTGCATCAGTACAAACACCACGTAATAAGTGAACACCGCATTAAAGACGTCCTGGGCGATATAGCCCCCGAGGTACATCCCCAGGTGTTGGCGGAAAATACGGATGCGCAACGTAGAAGACAGCTCGACGTTCAAGCGCTTCAAGCTCTGGAACAGCGTGAGCTTTTGTTTTTCAGCTTCTAGCGCGGCAGCCGATTTTTGTTCTGCTGGTCGTTCCCAAGTGAAGAAATAGACCAGTGTCAACACGCAGGCACAGATGATCGAGAACACCAGGCTGGAATAGAAGAATGAAACGGCACTGTCTTTACCCAGGTAGCTGAGCAGAATGCCTGGCAGGAATGCCGCCAGAATGGCAGACAGCTGCGCTAGCCCAATGCGGGCACCGGAGAATTTGGTTTTTTGTTTGAAGTCATCCGTCATCTCCGGCACCAGCGTTTCATACGGTACCAGGATCATGGTGTAGACCACGTCAAAGAACAGATAGGTCAGCAAATAGTACCAATAGTCCATATGGCCAACCCACATCAGGCTGTAGCTAAAGACCAATGGAATACCGAGCAGGATAAAGAACTTGCGGCGGCCAAAGCGTTTGCCCAGCCAGGTGGAACCAAAATTGTCGGTCAGATAGCCCATTAACGGGCTGACAACCGCATCCAGTACCCTTGCCATCGCAAAGATAAAGGTGGCCTCGATCGGGCTAAGCCCGCAGAACGTTGTATAAAAATAGAGTAACCAGGCGGCGGTGAGTGCCGTGGTTCCCGCACCGAGAAAATCCCCAGAGCCGTAAGCAAGATAGTTAAACAGACCGATTTTACGTGTCTTCATTGTTGCCATCTCCGTAGCCACATCACGTGTTATCTTCCCGGCGATATGCAGGGAATTTTCGTAACATACGGTTATGGCTATGGGAAAACCTTTGTGTTTTTGCCAGTGATGGCGAGTCTATGGCAAACAAAAGAAGAAATAGCCGATCAATCTCTATTTTTTAAAACTATGTTTTATATTTATGATAACGACGTTCCTTTTTTACATTGCAGCCTGATGCCGCCAGTGATGTAGCGTATTGATGAGACCTAATTGCCCATATTGCGGCAGTACTGACTCAAAAACTCAACGCATACCTTCAGCTTGGTCGATGAGTAAAGCGGCATCTGGTAAACCGCCCAGATGTTGGCGCTCTGCGCGTAGTCGGGCAAAACCCGCACCAGCACGCCATCGCGCAGAAACGGCGAGACATCCCATTCGGAACGCAGCATGATCCCTTTGCCATTCAGCGCCCAATGCAAGACGATCTCCCCGCTGTTAGACGACAGATGCCCGGATATTTTTACCGACTTTTTACCCTGCTGGTTTTCCAACTCCCATACGCCGATAGTTTGATCACGTTCCTTGGTCACCAGGCAATCATGATGCTGCAAATCTGCCAGCGTCTCGGGCATCCCCCGCTGTTTTAGGTACTCGGGAGACGCACAAAGGATGCGCTGGTTCTTGGCCAACAGCTTGGCAATGTAATTATCCGGAATGTCATCGTTGATCCTGATATCCAGATCGACATTATCCCGGTTGAGGTCAATTTGCCGATCAAACAGCTCAAAGTTGATCTGCAATTGCGGATAGATCTCCATGATCTCCATGATGGCTGGCGCAATATAAGCCCGGCCAAAACCAAAGCTGGAGCCAATGCGGATCATCCCCACCGGTTGCTCCTTGATATGCGTCACCTCATCCACCATCTTTTGCAGGCGATCCATAATCTCCAGCGAGTAGGCGTAAGCCGTCTGCCCGCTTTCCGTGAGCGCCATGCCACGAGAGGACCGATTCAGTAACTTCACGCCCAGTAATGCCTCCATCTGTTGGATACGTTTAGTGACAAATGCCGGTGTCTGCCCCAATATTTCGGCGGCAGCACTGAAACTGCCGGTATTAACCACCGCAATTAGCACCTGTAAATCTTTAGGTTGAGGATAATGAATTAATGACATATTTTTCTAGCCTCACTGAAATGCTCACTAAATAGTTATCAATGAATGACGCTATCGTTCTTTAAGTGTTTTATTTTGCTGCACGGGTGTTAAATGTATTTCCTGCTGCATTGCAAATTAAATTCCATCCACATGAATTTAAACAAATAATTATGATTAACATTCTGTGAATTAACGGTTCACGAACCGGTTGCGGATCGTGCCTCTCCGCTATGGTAGCGTTTATTCAGGCCAAGAAAACAGTTTTTATAACTATTAACAGTGAGCATGTTCATTTCAGCCTGACGGGAGTCACACTTATGAACGTAATTGAAAAAAACGCTAAGGTTGAGCAACTAACCCGCATTGTCGCGAATTTCACAGCCATGATCTCAACGCGCATGCCGGATGATGTCGTCGATAAATTAAAACAGCTACGAGAGTTAGAAACCGAAGGCATGGGCAAGATTATCTACCATACGATGTTTGACAATATGGAGAAAGCCATCGCCCTCAACCGCCCCGCCTGCCAGGATACCGGCGAAATCATGTTTTTTGTCAAAGTGGGCACGTGTTTTCCCCTGCTGGCCGAACTCCAGGCCGCACTGAAACAGGCGGTAGAGGATGCCACCGTGGCAGCACCACTGCGCCATAACGCGGTAGAGATCTTTGATGAGGTCAACACCGGTAAAAATACCGGCTCTGGCGTGCCGTGGGTAACCTGGGATCTGGTGCCCAACAGGAGCGATGCAGAAATTGAAGTGTATATGGCCGGCGGTGGCTGTACTTTGCCCGGCCGCGCCAAAGTGCTGATGCCTTCCGAAGGTTATGAAGGCGTAGTGAAGTTCGTATTTGAAAACATTTCCACTCTGGCGGTCAACGCCTGCCCGCCGGTGCTGGTTGGCGTTGGTATTGCAACCTCGGTTGAAACGGCAGCCGTGCTCTCTCGCAAAGCCATCTTGCGCCCTATCGGCACCCGCCATCCCAATCCAATCGCCGCCGATCTGGAGCTACGCCTGGAAGCTGGCCTCAACCAACTGGGTATTGGCCCGCAAGGGTTGATGGGGAACAGTTCCGTAATGGGGGTACATATCGAATCCGCGGCTCGTCACCCTTCTACCATTGGCGTCGCCGTCTCGACCGGTTGCTGGGCACACCGCCGTGGCACATTGCTGGTTCACCAAGATCTGTCGTTTGAAAGTATTTCCCACACTCGGGAGGCATTATGAAAAAGATCCTTACCACCCCAATTAAAGCGGAAGACTTGGCCGATATCCGCGTGGGCGACGTTATCTATCTCAATGGGACACTGGTTACCTGCCGTGACGTTTGCCACCGGCGGCTGATCGAACTCAAACGTGAGATCCCTTACGACCTGCGCGGCAAGGCGATTTTCCATGCGGGGCCAATCGTACGCAAGAACGGTGAGAAATGGGAGATGGTGTCAATTGGTCCAACTACCAGCATGAGAATGGAAAGCTTCGAAAAAGAATTCATTGAACAGACTGGCGTACGGCTGATCGTCGGCAAAGGCGGTATGGGGCCAAATACCGTGGCTGGCTGTAAGGAATTCAAGGCGCTGCACGTGATATTCCCCGCGGGCTGTGCCGTAGTGGCGGCAACGCAGGTGGAGGAAATTGAAGAGGTGCACTGGACCGAATTGGGCATGCCGGAGTCGTTATGGGTGTGCCGGGTTAAAGAGTTCGGCCCATTGATTGTCTCTATCGATACTCACGGCAATAACCTGATCGATGAAAACAAGAAGGTGTTTGCCCAGCGCTGCGAACCGATCGTGGAAGAGATCTGTCAGCACGTCCATTACATCAAGTGAACCGCCAGGAGGGGTAAGCGCCCCTCTTACCCAATAATTAGAAAGAGGTTCCTGCTATGGCAAAGTTTAATTTGTCATGGAGATGGTTTGCCCCAGTTATTGTGGCGCTAACCCTCGCCTTGTGCCCGGCTCCTGCGGGGTTGCAACCCCATGCCTGGCTCTATTTCTCTGTATTCCTTGGTGTTATCGTCGGCTTAATTCTGGAACCGGCCCCCGGTGCGGTGGTCGCCATGACCGGCCTGGCCATTATTGCCATTTTCTCGCCCTGGTTGCTATATAGCCCGGAACAGCTTGCCACTCCCGGCTTTAAATATACCTCCAGTTCGCTGTCGTGGATGGTCTCCGGCTTTTCCAACTCGGTGATCTGGCTGATTTTTGCCGCTTTTATGTTTGGGACCGGCTATGAAAAAACCGGCCTAGGGAGGCGTATTGCGCTAATCCTGGTAAAAAAAATGGGGCATAAGACCCTGCTGCTCGGTTATGCGATTATGTTTTCCGAACTGTTATTGGCCCCGGTAACACCTTCTAACTCGGCACGCGGCGCGGGGATTATCTATCCCATCGTGCGCAACTTACCACCGCTGTATAATTCCCAGCCCAATACGCCGAGCGCACGCAGCATTGGCTCATATATTATGTGGATGGGTATCAGCGCCAACTGTGTGACCAGTGCCATTTTCCTCACCGCCATGGCCCCCAACCTGCTGTTGGTTGGATTACTAAAAACGTCGTCCCATTTGTCGCTATCCTGGGGCGATTGGTTTCTTGGCATGCTGCCACTCAGTCTGCTGTTGATCGCTCTGGTTCCCTGGTTAAGCTATGTCCTTTATCCGCCAACCATCAAGGCCGGTGAGCAGGTCCCCAAGTGGGCCTCTGCCGAACTTGCCGCAATGGGGCCACTCAGCCTGCGTGAGACGAAAATGCTGGGGCTGATGATCATTGCCCTGCTGCTGTGGATCTTTGCGGGGCAGTATATTGATGCGGCGCTGGTCGGTTATTCGGTGGTGGCTTTGATGTTGCTGGGCAAAATTATCACCTGGGATGACATCATCAGTAATAAAGCGGCATGGAGCGTGTTTTTCTGGTTGGCTTCGCTAATTGCGTTGGCGACCGGCTTGAACAACGTCGGTTTTATTACCTGGTTCGGCAAGCTGATAGCCCAAGGTTTGCAGGGATTCTCGACCACGGTGGTGATGGTGCTGTTGGTCGTAGTGTTCTATCTGCTGCGCTACTTCTTTGCCAGCGCAACAGCCTACACCTCGGCGTTAGCGCCAATGATGATTGCCGCCGCACTCATGCTGCCCGCTATCCCATTACCGACCTTCAGCCTGATGATTGGTGCTGCCATTGGCCTGGGAAGCATTGTTACCCCTTATGCCACCGGCCCCAGCCCGATTTACTATGGTAGCGGTTATCTTCCCACCAACGACTATTGGCGGCTTGGAGCCATCTTTGGTCTGATCTTCCTGGGGTTGTTAATAGTTACCGGATTGGTGTGGATGCCGATGGTGATGGGCTAGTAAAACCGGTTTTCCGGTCTTGATTTACGGCAAAGCGGCGACGGCTTAACCACCTGAGCTAAAACCGTAAAAATATTCTTGACCGGTTAACCGACTCTCCCTATAGTAGCGCCCCGTTGCACTGAGTAACGCGCAACGTACGGTGAGGTGTCTGAGTGGCTGAAGGAGCACGCCTGGAAAGTGTGTATACGCGTAAGTGTATCGAGGGTTCGAACCCCTCTCTCACCGCCATATTAAATGAGAAAGCCTGAATTCACATTCAGGCTTTTTTATTGCATGTAACACAGTCAGAGAGGGGTGAGAAACCTCGACAGGGTTCGACAAAATGGCTCGCATCGCAGAGACATTTTGGACGGCCGACGGGCCGCCCGCAGGGTGAGCTTGCGAATCAAGCCCGACCTCACCGCCATATTAAATGAGAAAGCCTGGACTCACGTTCAGACTTTTTTTTTGCATATACCCCGTACAGAGAGGGGTGAGAAGCCTCGACAGGGTTCGACAAAATGGCTCGCAGCGCAGAGACATTTTGGACGGCCGACCGGCCGCCCGTAGGGTGAGCTTGCGAATCAAGCCCTCTCTCACCGCCATATTTTAAGAGAAAGTCTGGACTCACGTTCAGACTTTTTTTTTGCATTTACCCCGTACAGAGAGGGGTGAGAAGCCTCGATAGGGTTCGACAAAATGGCTCGCAGCGCAGAGACATTTTGGACGGCCGACCGGCCGCCCGTAGGGTGAGCTTGCGAATCAAACCCTCTCTCACCGCCATATTCCAATAAAGACTGAGCTATTGGCTGTCAGTTAAGACTACCAATTCCCCCTCACCCCAACCCTCTCCCAAAGGGCGAGGGAGCTAGTACGGTGCCATGTTCAGGTACAGAGGCGATCTGTGACAAGTTTGATGTAGAGGACGATTGCCGTAATTAAGTTGTAGCACATTCGGTCCCCTCTCCTTTTGGGAGAGGGCTAGGGTGAGGGGCGCGGCTTCAAGGTAGATGTCAGCGCCTCAACGATAAAATCGGACAATTTATCGTCACATTCTGTTTAAACAAAAGTTAGAAAGTATTTGCTACAATACTGATAGCGCTATAATTTAGTTACTTTACTCAGGATACAGGTATCATCATGACTAATCAGCACACCAACAACGAATTGACTGAAGAACAAAAAAAAGAAATTGACTTAATAGCGTTACAACGAGTCCAGGCAATGAATAGCGATGAATTCCTTTGCCAGCGCATTGACGAAAAAGTTCACGCGATGGAAGACCACGTCAAAGCTTATTTCAATAAGTGTTTTTCACTGCACTTAAACAACAAGCATAGCGAAAAGTAAAATGCTTTACGGGCCTGAGCTAAAACGCCCTATTCCAAGCCATTAACTAAGCACGGTTTGTTGGTGAGAGGCCTGATAAACATGGAAAACGGAGCTATCTAATTGGAAAGTATCAAAGAAATAATTATCTATTTCTCTCTAATGCTACAGGTTTTTTTAGAGTTTCTATCCGTTATTTGCGTTTTTGTCGGGCTGGTAAAGGCACTTTATACCACAATCACCAAAGTTAAAAGTCAGTCCATACTCTATTTAATAAGGGCACGTTTTGGAACCTGGCTTGCTTTGGCGTTAGAGTTTCAATTAGCGGCTGATATCTTGGCAACGACGATCAACCCTAGTATGGAAGAGTTGATTAAACTGGTAATCATTGCCGTGATACGTACATTCCTTAATTACTTTTTATCTAAAGAGTTAGATTATGCCGAAAGCAATGTTGCTGTCGTCGGTAAAACCGACGCAACAACGCTGGAGGGGAAAAAGTAAAGGTGTCAAAGAAAGCGTTGTTTACTCCCGGGCCGGGCTAAGACTTCTTAGCCGCCATAGGGCTAAACCTCTCCCCCAACTGTGATAGCGACATCAAACGGCTGCTGACCACGCGGTTTTTACCTTGGCGCTTAGCGTCATACAGCGCTTCATCCGTCATCTCTATCGCTTTCTCCACCGACATACCGGGCAGATAGAGCGAGGTCCCGATGGAGATGGTCAACCGGATCGCCTCCCCACTCTCGGTAATAAAATCAAATTCTTCCACCCGGCTGCGAATACGTTCCGCCACGGCCGCAATATGCAGCGGTTCATAGCTGGAAGTGATGACCATAAACTCCTCGCCGCCGTAGCGCCCGACAAAGTCTTCATCACGTACGCAATCTTTCAGAATGGCCCCCACGCTAGCCAACACACCGTCACCGGCCAAATGACCATGGGTGTCATTCACCTGTTTGAAATTGTCTAAATCCAGCAGCATCAGGCCACAAGACTCCCGTTGGGCATGCTGCAGCATCATTTTATAGTCTACGCTGGCGCGGTTGTTGATGTGAGTCAGGCTGTCCGTCGTCGCTTTGTTACGCATGGAGAAAAAGGCGTGAATATGGCGCTCTTTAAAGCTCAGGGCGTGGTAGCAAATCGCCAGGCAAAGCGCCGATGCAGCCTGATACAACAGAATATCCAGCCATAGTTCACGGAAGTTGACCAACGAACCAACCACGGCAATGCGGTAGAGCGCAATGACACCGATGGTAAGGTAAAATACCCGGTTCGATTTTTTCCGCCAGACTCCCGATAGCAGCAGCGGCAAGATGATCGAACCGATAAACAGATTATCCAGCGTGAAGCCACCGTTAAAGCCAAAGTTCACCAGATAGCACACCACCCCACTGACTGCACCGCCGAAAAACAGCACCAGAATCATCGGGATCATGGCAAAACTGTAATAAATGTCACCTGCGAGCAACAGCCGGGTCTGATTCAGATACAGCACCGCCAGCCCTGCCAGCACACCAAACAATATCCGTTTCCATACGGCGGATTGGTAGGAAAAAGGGGCGTTTCTGCTAAGCGCAAAGTAGGCTACCGACAGCGTGGCATAGGTGATGCACGCGTCACTGTAAAAAGACGAGATTGACGCAATATATGTCATAACTATTCGGCATACTCCAGGATGCGGCAATTTTTTTCGGGTTGCTGATTATCCAGACGGGCACAGCATGCAGCGCCCCTACGATAGTCAAAATGATAACGGCTAGGCGGGTATATGTTATTGCCAGGCAATCTATGTCCTATCCTCAGTTCAGGATAGTCTGTTATCCATCACACCACGGGGAAAATCTGATGAATATCGATGATGAATTGCAAGCGCTGGCGACACAAGAAGCGGACCTTACCTTCCACCATTTCGACCATACCACCGCGTGGGAGCTGGGTGTAGCGCTAAAAAATGCCGCAGAACATCGCCAATTACCCATCGCTATCGAAATTCAGCTAAACGGACAAACGCTGTTTTATTACGCCCTGCCAGGTGCAACGCCAGACATTGCCGACTGGGTGCGGCGCAAGCGCAACGTGGTCAACCATTTCCATAAAAGCTCTTATGCCGTGGGTTTACGCCTGCAACAACGGCAAGTGACGCTGGAGGAGAGATATGGCCTCAGCGTACGTGACTATGCCGCCCACGGTGGCGCATTCCCCATCAACCTGCTCAATGTGGGTTGTGTCGGTTCCATCTCTCTTTCTGGCTCCCCGCAGCTCGAAGACCATCATCTGCTGGTCAGCACTCTTGCTCAGTTTCTAGGCTTACCCTTGCCCGCAGTACACTAAGCGATAAAAGCTGCGCTTTTCCCCCACTCCACAGCGGACGATCTGCACAGGCTGGCGCTTGGCGCGAATAGTCCGCTGAACAAATATAAATTAATCGCAATCGTGATGCTTTGATACAAATCTAGGTATCGGCGGACAGAAAGGGGTATGGTATCTACCAGCTATTCCGAGACGGACCTCCATGGCCCGCCATTCCGTTCTCTTTTATAGACTTGGTTTGCAACTTAGATGAAAACGCACGAAATCAACGGTATCCGCCCTTTTAGCGCCCTGATAGATGCCTGCTGGCGCGAGCCCTATTCCCTTCAACGTCTGCTGAAAGATGCCATTGCCGGGGTGACCGTCGGCATCATTGCCATACCCCTGGCGATGGCGCTGGCCATTGCCAGCGGCGTTCCTCCGCAGTATGGGCTGTATACCGCCGCCATTGCTGGCATCGTGATCGCCGTCAGCGGCGGTTCGCGCTACAGCGTTTCCGGCCCCACCGCGGCGTTTGTGGTGATCCTGTTCCCCGTGTCACAGCAGTTTGGGCTCTCTGGCTTATTGATTGCCACCATGCTGTCCGGCGTATTCCTGCTGATTATGGGGTTGGCGCGGCTTGGCCGCCTGATCGAATACATTCCACTTTCGGTCACGCTTGGGTTTACCTCCGGGATTGCCATCACCATCGCTACCATGCAGGTGAAGGATTTCTTTGGCTTACAGCTGGCGGAAGTACCGGAAAACTACATCGGTAAGGTGAATGCGCTGTTGCATGCTTTACCCACCCTGGACTATGGCGATACGTTGATTGGCGCGGTCACCTTGGTGGTCCTGCTGCTCTGGCCAAAGCTGGGGCTGCGTATTCCAGGCCACCTGCCCGCCTTGTTGGCAGGCACCGCGGTGATGGCTATCCTGGCACAGTTCGATCATCAGGTTGCGACCATTGGCTCTCGTTTCAGTTTCGAACTGGCAGACGGCAGCCAAGGCCAAGGTATCCCGCCGATCCTGCCGCAGTGGCTGTTGCCATGGCATCTGCCTGCTGGCGACGGTAAACCAACGGAGCTGAGCTGGCAGCTGCTTTCCGCCCTGTTACCGGCTGCCTTTTCCATGGCGATGCTTGGGGCGATCGAATCGCTGCTATGCGCGGTAGTGTTGGATGGCATGACGGGCAAAAAGCACCACTCCAACGCCGAACTGATTGGCCAGGGCGCGGGGAATATCATCGCCCCGTTCTTCGGTGGCATTACCGCGACGGCCGCCATTGCCCGCTCGGCAGCCAACGTGCGAGCAGGAGCAACCTCACCGGTTTCGGCAATCATCCACTCGTTAATGGTGCTGCTGTCCTTGCTGGTGCTGGCACCGTGGCTGTCCTACTTACCGCTGGCGGCGATGGCTTCGCTGTTGCTATTGGTCGCCTGGAACATGAGCGAGGCGCATAAAGTGGTTTATCTGCTGCGCCGGGCGCCGAAAGACGACATTTTGGTGATGCTGCTGTGTATGTCGCTGACGGTACTGTTTGATATGGTGATTG
This sequence comes from Serratia fonticola, assembly GCF_001006005.1. NCBI lineage: Bacteria > Pseudomonadati > Pseudomonadota > Gammaproteobacteria > Enterobacterales > Yersiniaceae > Serratia > Serratia fonticola. Next base: position 5,170,147 of record NZ_CP011254.1, read on the forward strand.
CCATTACCGTTGGCATCGTGCTGGCCTCACTGCTGTTTATGCGCCGAATCGCACGCATGACCCGCCTGAGCGAGTTGAGCGCCGAGGATGGCCGGCTGGTGCTACGCGTCAACGGGCCGCTGTTCTTCGCCGCTGCCGAACGCGTGTTCAACGATCTGCTGGTACGCGGTGAAAACTACCACACCATCGTACTGCAATGGGATGCCGTACCGGTGCTGGATGCCGGGGGGCTCAACGCGCTGCAACGTTATATCGACGCCCTGCCCGCCGAAAAACAGCTGGTGATCACCGATATTCCGTTCCAGCCGTTAAAAACCCTGGCTCGTGCGCGCATGAAGCCAATCGATGGCAAGCTGCATTTCTATCCCACCTTGCCCGAGGCACTCACCGCGCTTAACGGCCAGTAAAGCAAAAGGCCCGACAAATTAATGTCGGGCCTTCAAATCGCTGACAAAGTAGCAATATTGCTGAGTTTGTAGAAATCGAACACCCCAACCTACCTAACCCATTGATTCTCCATACGGGCGCAGCATGCAGCGCCCCTACATCATGGGCCAGGAGAGGGTTTGCCAGCAGCAGTTAGTTGCTGGTATCCAGCTCAGCGAAGCTTTTCACCAGATCGTCGATGGCTTTCATCTGTACCAGGAACGGTTCCAGCTTATCCAACGGCAACGCCGAAGGACCATCGCATTTGGCATTGCTTGGATCTGGGTGTGCCTCGATAAACAGGCCAGCCAAACCTACCGCCATACCGGCACGAGCCAGCTCGGCAACCTGCGCGCGGCGGCCGCCTGAAGCAGCACCAAACGGATCGCGGGTTTGCAGGGCGTGGGTCACGTCAAAGATCACCGGATGGCCACCGGTCACATTCTTCATCACGTTGATACCCAACATGTCGACCACCAGGTTGTCATAGCCAAAGTTGCTGCCACGATCGCACAGGATAACCTGATCGTTGCCGCCTTCTTTGAATTTATCGACGATATTGCCCATCTGGCCCGGGCTGACGAACTGCGGTTTCTTGACGTTGATCACCGCGCCGGTTTTCGCCATGGCTTCAACCAAGTCGGTCTGGCGTGCCAGGAAAGCTGGCAGCTGGATCACATCAACCACTTCGGAAACTGGCTGCGCCTGTGAGGCTTCATGCACATCGGTGATAATTTTCACGCCGAAGGTGCTTTTGATTTCCTGGAAAATCTTCATCCCTTCTTCCAGGCCTGGGCCACGGTAAGAATGGATAGATGAGCGGTTGGCTTTATCAAAAGAGGCTTTGAAAACGTAAGGGATGCCCAGTTTTTGCGTCACGGTGACGTAGTGTTCGCAGATGCGCATCGCCAAATCGCGTGATTCCAGTACGTTCATACCGCCGAACAGTACAAACGGTAGATCGTTCGCTACCTTGATGTCGCCAATGCTGACTACTTTCTGTTCCATGCTTGCACCTTATTGATTAATAAATCGGAATCAGTGAATTAATGCAGCGTGACCTGCTTGAGCTCGATGGAGTGGATTTGAATTTTTATCACTTCACTCACCGGGTCTTCAGGGCACTGCTCGACAAAATAGTTGAGATCGGAAATGGCGATATGGTTGCATTCCAGCTGGGCATAAATCAAGCCACGGTCACGGATCTCGTAAGGATCGTCTGGGTCAAAACTCAGCACTGCCTCGCTGGCTCGCAGCGCAATTTCCATCTGCTTTTCATCCATCAGCGCGGCTTTCAGCGTATCGAGCATCTTACGCACCACCAGAATATTTTCCGATTCGTCCAGATCGTCATCTTCCAGTTCAGCCCCCAGCCCCAGATTACCTTTGAGCCAAACCTGCAACTGATGTTCGTTAAGCGTTTCCCCGTTCAACGGGTTAACCAGCCACATCTCCTCATCCAGCCAGTCAGCACGCATGATCAACTGAGTGGGGAAAATCACCGGCATCAGCGGCAGATCCAACTGGTGGGCAATATGCAGGAAAATGGTTCCCAGAGAGACTGGCGTACCTTGGCGGGCTTCCAACACCTTATCCAGCCAGATGGCGTCAGAGAGCCGATAAACACCGCTGGCACCGCCGAATCCCCAGGTTTTAAAGAACAATTCGATAAGCGCTTCCAACTGCTGATCCTGGTTGAGATCGTCCGGGATGATTGCGCGCGCTTCTTCACTCAACTGCTGTAACTTGCGCTCAACTTCCGCCACCGGAAAGTCCCGCCGGATGATCTTGGATACCAGGATCACCCCCTCACTCAGTGAGGAAGTGTTAAATTCGAAATCGGCAATGCTGCTCATAGGTATCCCATCAAGAACGGTATTTTGGTCGTGGCAAGTTTAACGATCAGATACAGACAACCCAGTGCCAGAACGAATGCCAAGGTACGGATATTCCAGCTTTGCGTCTTCTTGCCCAATGCGACATAGCCCAACAGGATATAGATAATAACGCCAAACAACTTCTCGGTCAGCCACGAGTCCATGCCAAGCAGTGGGTAAAGTTTGAACATCACCACCAGGGCAATACCGGTGGCAAACAGCACCGTATCATTGATATGCGGCGTGATCTTTACCCAGCGCTTGTTGATCATCGGCGATGCACGCCACTTCCAGAAGAAACGCAGTACAAACAACGTAATGCTGATGGCTACCGTTAATAAATGCAGATGTTTTAGCGCCATGTAAGCGGCCATAATGGTTTCCTTGGTTTCTTATAGTGGTTTTTGGCCCAGAGTCACGCGATCGTTGCCGCCATAGTCGCGATGCGTTGCCACCGCGATAAATCCCGCGGCATTCAGCAGCGTACGTACACTTTCACCCTGTTGCCAACCGTGCTCAAGCAACAGCCAACCCTGCGGCTCTAAATAATCTGCGGCCTGCTGCACGATCGCAGCCAGATCGGCCAGCCCCTGATCGGCGGCCACCAGCGCACTGCCGGGTTCAAAGCGGACATCGCCCTGCCCAAGGTGAGGATCGGCTTCATCAATATAGGGAGGATTACTGGCGATCAGCGCAAACTTTTGCCCGGCTACCGGCGTAAACCAGCTCCCTTGCAAAAAGCGCGCATTGTCAATCGCCAGTTTTTGCGCGTTATGCTGCGCCAGCGCCACGGCCTCCGGTTGCAGATCGATGCCGGTGAGCTGGCAGTCTGGCCTTTCGCTGGCTAACGCCAGGGCAATCGCGCCGGTGCCGGTACCAAGATCCAGAATGGCACAAGGCGTTGCGGGCAGACGCTCCAGGGCCAACTCCACCAAACATTCGGTATCCGGGCGCGGGATTAGCGTAGCGGGCGAAACCGACAGAGGGAGCGACCAGAACTCACGCTCGCCAACCAGATACGCCACCGGTTCCCCGCGTTCACGGCGAGCCAGCAGCACCGTTAACTGCTCAGCCTGCTCTGCCGTCAGCGGAGTTTCGCCAAATGCCAACAAGTAGGTTCTGGCCCGACCGGTCACGAAACCCAACAGGATCTCCGCATCACGTTTGGCGCTGTCACTGTGCGTCAGGCGTAAGGTCGCGGTTTTCAGCCAGGTTTGATAATCCATTATTCAGGCTCGGCAGAGAGTGCAGCCAACTGATCGGCCTGGTATTCCTGCACGATCGGTTGGATTAGCATATCCAGCTTGCCTTCCATCACCTCATCCAGACGATACAGCGTCAGGTTGATGCGGTGGTCGGTCACACGCCCCTGCGGGAAGTTATAGGTGCGGTTACGATCGGAACGATCGCCGGTGCCCAGCAGGTTGCGGCGGGTAGAGGCCTCTGCCAACTGGCGTTTCGCCATCTCTGCGGCGCGGATACGTGCCCCAAGCACCGACATCGCCTTGGCTTTGTTCTTGTGCTGTGAACGTTCGTCCTGGCATTCAACCACAATACCGGTCGGCAAGTGGGTAATACGGATCGCAGAATCGGTGGTGTTAACGTGCTGACCACCGGCCCCGGAGGAACGGAAGGTATCGATTTTCAGATCGCCCGCGTTGATTTCTGGCAGCTCCGCCTCTGGTACCGCTGGCATCACCGCCACCGTGCAGGCAGAGGTATGAATACGGCCCTGGGATTCGGTTTCCGGCACGCGCTGAACGCGATGACCGCCAGACTCAAACTTCAGTTGACCGTAAACGCCGTCGCCAGAGACTTTGGCAATCACCTCTTTGTAACCGCCGTGTTCACCCACGTTTTCGCTCATGATCTCAACCCGCCAGCGGCGAGTTTCAGCGTAACGGCTATACATACGGAACAGATCGCCAGCAAAGATGGCCGCTTCGTCGCCACCGGTTCCGGCGCGCACTTCCAGGAAACAGTCGCGCTCATCGTCCGGATCCTTCGGCAGCAGTAGCACCTGCAGTTGCTGTTCCAGCTCTTCCGTCGTCGCTTTGGCCTGTTTCAGCTCTTCCTGCGCCATTTCACGCATTTCCGGATCGTCCAGCATCATTTCTGCCGTGGCGAGGTCGTCCTGCACCTGACGCCATTCCAGAAAACAACGGCTGACGTCGGTCAACTGCGCATATTCGCGCGACAGGCCACGGAACCGATCCTGATCGGCAATGACACCGGCATCGCCGAGCAACGCCTGAACTTCTTCATGGCGCTCTTGTAACGCTTCCAGTTTGGCAACAATAGAAGGCTTCATGCGTGGTTTTAAACCCTGTTAATAAAAGAGAACTAATGCTGATCCAGCCCGAGGCTGTCGCGTAAAATGTGCAACCGCTCCATGTCGCCGTCACCGGCGGCCTGCTGGAGGGATTTGGTAGGGGCATGAATAAGACGATTGGTTAATCTGTGGGCCAGCTCATGGATCACCTGCTCCACGTTAGCGCCTTGAGCAATCGCTGCCAGCGCTTTTGACTCCATTTCCGCACGGATTTGATCGGCCTGCGAACGGTAGTCTCTGATGGTATCTGTCGCGCCTTGTGAGCGCAGCCAGGTCATGAAATTGCTGCTTTCCTGCTGCACAATGGTCTCGGCCTGTACGGCCGCCGCCTGCCGTTGCGCCATATTGCTCTGAATAATGGCCTGCAGGTCGTCCACGGTGTAGAGATAGGCGTTCGCCAGTTTGCCCACTTCCGGCTCGATATCGCGCGGAACGGCAATATCCACCAGCAACATCGGCTGATTGCGGCGCGCTTTCAGTGCCCGCTCAACCATGCCCTTGCCGATGATGGGCAACGGACTGGCGGTGGAGCTGATAATGATATCGGCATCTGCCAGGCGTGCGTCAATCTCCGGCAATGAGATCACCTCTGCCCCCACCTCTTGCGCCAAGACCTGAGCGCGTTCACGGGTGCGGTTTGCGATGATCATATGCTGCACTTTATGCTCACGCAGATGGCGGGCCACCAGCTCGATCGTTTCCCCGGCACCGACCAACAGCACATTCAGTTCGGCAAGGGATTCGAAGATTTGACGCGCCAGCGCACAGGCGGCAAAGGCAACGGATACCGCGCTGGCACCGATTTCGGTTTCAGTGCGTACACGTTTGGCAACAGAGAAGGATTTCTGGAACAGGCGCTCCAGCTCACCGGAAAGTGACTGGCCACGCTGGGATTCGGCAAAGGCTTTCTTTACCTGCCCGAGGATCTGGGGTTCACCCAGTACCAAAGAGTCTAACCCGCTGGCAACGCGCATCAGGTGGCTGACGGCCTCGTCGCCGTGATGCCAATACAGGCTCTTGCGCACGTCTTCAGGGTGCAGATGGTGATAATCACATAACCAGGCTACCAGTTGTTCATGCAGATGATCCTGCTGCTCCACGCTGAGGTACAGCTCGGTACGGTTACAGGTAGACAGCACAACGCCGCCCTGCACCAATGGCTGTTGCAGCAAGCTATTCAGCGCCTTGTCGATCGACTCTGGGGAGAAGGTCACCCGTTCTCGCAGAGAAACCGGAGCGGTTTTGTGATTAATACCTAACGCCAGAAGGGTCATTGCTTCGAGTAATACTTCTCTTGGTACGGGTTCTCGTTGTCCGGCATTCTACTTGATGCGCGACATCAATTAAAGTGACAACCGCATCTTCCGGCCAATCGCTGGTATTGGCGGGACAAATCAGTCAGCACGACAAAACTCGGTATGTTTCAAACTCATCAGAAACCTCAAGGGATAAACGCTGAAAGGCAGCGCCAACCCTTGCAAACTCCCCCTTTCAACCTGCCTGGCGACATCCTTCGTATTCCCACGGCTTAACATTTCACATTACTGATAATCGCGATGGGTTACGGTCTCCATTGTTTTAATTGCTATTTTTTCGACATGTTCCCATAATCCCGCCAAATAGTTAGCTGGCGAATTATTTACACAGAAACCGTTTCATAATTTCACTTTCTGAAATCGGAAAGTGAGCAAACCAGAAAGCCCCGGGCGTTGTTGGCCGATGGATGGGTTTTCGTATCTTGAGCAGCACGTAAGAAGGGACGTTCCATGAAATTACGTAGATTAAGCCAAGCGGTTACCGCAGGGCTGATAGCGGGTTGTAGCGCATTTGCAGCACATGGTGAAATCACCTTATTAAAGCAGGATCCGCAAGCGGGCGATCCCCTTAGCCGCCTCACTTTCACCGTTGGCGGCAGTATCCGTCCTCAGTTCAACATGATGACCGGCGATGGCGATAAAGGTTCTTATAAACGCAACGGTTTTGACGGCGGCACCCGTTTTCGCTTCGCCACTGATTACTACCTGTTCGACGACATCAGTTGGATCAACTATTACGAGTTAGGCGTCAACATCCCGGCGCTGTTCAGTTGGGATAATCACTACGCCGAGGGTGCCAACAACACCTCACGCCGTATGCTGTATACCGGCCTGAAAAGCAAAACCTGGGGTCAACTGACCTTCGGTAAGCAAAACAGCGTTTATTACGACGTGGTCGGGGCCAAAACCGACATCTGGGATTACGACATGCTGGCCCAGGCACCAGGCAACGGCATTAACGGCGACTATGACGGCTCCTACCGTTCACGCAGCATGCTGAAATATAAAACAACCGTGGGCGACGCCGATATCTACGCCGCTTACCTGTTCAACGATGACGAATACCTGCCTGGTAACGGCTTACGCTACAAGCGCAAGGGCGGCGGCTCGCTGGGCGTCGATTATCACCTGAGTAAAGACCTGACCTGGGGCACCGCCTGGAACTACACCAGCGCCGAGATGCGTAACCCCAATAGTGGCGAAAGCAATGACTACAATCAGAACATTTTTGGTACCGCACTGAGCTGGAAACCGGACAACTGGACGCTCAGCTTTGGCGGCGGCTGGTATGACAACTTCCTGACCAGCAAGAAAAATCAGGTGAACAACTACTTCGCCGGGGATGCCTGGGGGATTGAATATTTCGCCGGTTATAGCTTCCCGGTAGGCGAATACGCGGTGAAATCCATCATGCCTTACTTTATGGGCGACCGCCTGCAGTACACCACTGGCCGCGATTATCAGCGTATTGATAATGGCTTGGGTGTCTCCTTCCAGTTCGACTACGGTTTCCGCGCCGACGTTGAACACGTGCTGACGTCCAGCACCGATAATCTGGGCGATATGACGGTTGTTCGTTTGCGTTACGATTTCTGATCTGGCAAAGCGCGCCCTGGTGGCGCGCTGAGGCGAAAGACTCGCTCTGTAGGGATGCAAGATACTGCGCCCACAGATTTCCCCCCCAAAAAACCTCGCCATCGTTTACAATCTTCCACACGCCAGACGCCACCCTTGCTGCAAGGCTTTTGCGCCATTGTATTATTGACGTTACGCCACTCGCCCGTTAGCGTGGTGGCAGAAATGCTAAACAGCACTGCCCCGCAAGGACAAAAGGACAACAAAACGTTATGCCTATCCGCAAAGTTAGTTTGCTTCGCCTGATCCCATTAGCCAGCCTGGTGCTGACGGCCTGTACTCTCACCAAGCCTGGCCCGGCCACCAGCCCGACGTCTCCGCAGTGGCTCGCTCATGAGCAAGCGGTGCAACAGCTTGAGCAGTATCAGACCCGGGGCGCTTTTGCTTATCTGACCGATCAGAAAAAAGTCTACGCCCGCTTCTTCTGGCAACAATACACGCCCGACCGCTACCGCCTGCTGCTGACCAACCCACTTGGCAGCACCGAGCTAGAGCTGAACGTGCAAAAAAGCGGGGTGCAGCTGACGGATAACCAGGGTAAACGCTATGTCAGCGACAACCCGGAAGAGATGATCCGCAAGCTGACCGGCATGCAGATCCCATTGGATAACCTGCGCCAGTGGATGCTTGGCCTGCCAGGGCAAGCTACCGATTTCAGCCTGGACTCCCAGTACCGCCTGAACAAGCTGACCTACAAACAGGGCGATCTGACCTGGGTTGTCACCTATCAGGACTACAATACCGATCTCAAAATCCCGTTACCGAGCCGCCTTGAGCTGCAACAGGGCGATCAACGCATCAAGCTGAAAATGGATAACTGGACGCTCAAGTGATGATCCACCAATGGCCCTCCCCGGCAAAGCTGAACCTGTTTCTCTATATCACCGGCCGTCGTGCAGACGGCTACCATCAGTTGCAAACGCTGTTCCAGTTCCTGGATTATGGCGATACGCTAACCATCGTTCCCCGCCAGGATGACCAAATCCAGCTGCTAACGCCCGTAGAAGGGGTGCCAGATGAGCAGAACCTGATTGTCCGGGCCGCTCGTCTGTTACAGCAACATTGCACGGCCCACGCCATTGCCACCCTTCCCCGTGGAGCCGACATCAGCATAGACAAGCGCTTGCCGATGGGTGGCGGCCTTGGCGGCGGCTCTTCCAACGCGGCAACGGTACTGGTCGCGCTGAATGAACTTTGGCAATGTGGCCTGAGCGACGACCAGTTGGCAGAGATGGGGCTAACCCTCGGTGCCGATGTCCCGGTATTTGTGCGCGGCCATGCGGCATTTGCCGAAGGGATCGGTGAACAGCTACAGCCGGCAAATCCGGCAGAAAAGTGGTATTTGGTCGCACATCCCGGCGTCAGCATCCCCACTCCGGTGATTTTTGCCGATGCCGAATTAAAAAGAGACACCCCGGTTCGCCCTCTGAACGCCCTATTACAGGCACCTTACGCAAATGATTGCGAACCGATCGCAAGAAAACGTTTTCGCGAGGTTGAACAGCTTCTTTCATGGCTGTTACAATACGCGCCGTCACGCCTGACTGGCACAGGTGCTTGTGTGTTTGCAGAATTCGACTCCGAGCCCGCCGCTCTTCAGGTGTTAAATCAAGCCCCGGCCTGGTTGCGTGGATTTGTAGCGCGTGGCGTTAACGTCTCACCACTACATCGCATCCGTTCCGGGCAGTTTGAGCCGTAGCTCAACGTGTCGTTGCGCAGGGTCGTCTACCTGGCCCTGTCATCTCTGCGCTGCTCTGCAGTTCAAGTTAGTTTTACACACCCGTATGTATATTGCGTCGGCGTCGCCAACTGCCCCTTGGCGAAGACCGTATGACAATATCTTCTCTGGACGCATGCTGAGGTTCTTCTCGTGCCTGATATGAAGCTTTTTGCTGGTAACGCCACCCCGGAACTAGCACAACGTATTGCCAACCGTTTGTACACCAGCCTTGGTGACGCCGCTGTAGGTCGTTTTAGCGACGGCGAAGTGAGCGTGCAAATCAACGAAAATGTACGCGGCGGTGATATTTTCATCATCCAGTCCACCTGTGCACCCACCAACGACAACCTGATGGAACTGGTTGTTATGGTTGATGCCCTGCGTCGCGCCTCCGCAGGTCGTATTACTGCTGTAATTCCTTACTTCGGCTATGCCCGCCAGGATCGCCGTGTGCGTTCTGCGCGTGTGCCAATCACTGCCAAAGTTGTTGCCGACTTCCTCTCCAGCGTAGGGGTTGACCGCGTATTGACAGTCGATCTGCATGCCGAGCAGATCCAAGGTTTCTTCGATGTCCCGGTAGATAACGTATTCGGTAGCCCGATCCTGTTGGAAGACATGTTGCAACAGAACCTGGAAAACCCGATCGTGGTTTCCCCAGATATCGGTGGTGTCGTGCGCGCCCGCGCGATCGCCAAACTGCTTAACGATACCGACATGGCCATCATTGATAAACGTCGCCCTCGCGCAAACGTTTCTCAGGTGATGCATATTATCGGGGACGTGGCAGGCCGCGACTGTGTACTGGTCGATGACATGATCGATACCGGTGGTACCTTGTGTAAAGCAGCTGAAGCGTTGAAAGAACGCGGTGCCAAGCGCGTATTTGCCTACGCCACGCACCCGATCTTCTCCGGTAACGCCGTGGATAACATCAGGAACTCGGTGATTGATGAGGTGATCGTCTGTGACACTATTCCACTGTCAGCAGAAATCAAGGCGTTGAAAAACGTGCGCACTCTGACCTTGTCCGGTATGTTGGCTGAAGCTATCCGCCGTATCAGCAATGAAGAGTCAATTTCCGCGATGTTCGAACATTAATCCCTTCTCTGGCGCGGTTTACCTCCACTGCGCCAGGTTGTTCGGGTGAACATCTCAGAAAACAAAAAACCCGTTGAAGCGCGAGCAACAACGGGTTTTTTACGGGATGTGGGACATAGCCTTAAACCTTATACGGCCAGGTTTCCTTGCCTTTGTTCGCCAGATCCTTGGTTGTGGTTAATCAATGTGACGGACGGCGCGGGTTGTTTTGGCAGCGTTTATCAAAGTGTTTTGCCCACCAATAACGATCTGCAACCCGCTCGCGCCCACCAATACGTGCACCGGCAAGCCACAACAAGGCGCCGATAAAGATACTAATGATGGCGCCGTGGGCAAAGAACTGCGGCAAATTGAACTGTGATACTTCAGCCAGGATGGAGTATCCTACCCCGCCAACCATCACTACCATACCCATTCCCATTAAAACGTTGCCAATGACCTCAGCGTTTTTACGTTTCATATGCCACCTCCATAGTGCCATGTGCCAATAGAGGGAAAACCCTAACTCGTTATCCCACTTTGATTAGTTAAGTATAGTCGTTATTTCAGCATGGGTATTGCGTGACCGATCACAAATGGCAACAAAAGGCTGACAATTCTTTACTTTATGTTAAAAATTAGCGAGGTAACTAAATTGTTTTACTAATGTATTATTCAGTTTTCAGCTATTCACGGGGGGGCGCCAGATTTTTGTCATTCTGCACGCAGGCAGGTACACTAACGGCCTATAAATTTCGAGCTGTGCCGTTGTGAAACCTCAGGCGATCGCAACCTGGCAGGCAACGGGCACGCCCTTTCCATTTTTCTAGCATAGTGAATCTCTTGTGAGCAGTATCAAACTGATTGTTGGCCTGGCCAACCCGGGCGCAGAATATGCCCAGACACGGCACAATGCCGGCGCATGGTATGTTGACCTACTGGCGCAACGCCACAACCAACCGCTGAAGGAAGAGAGTAAGTTCTTCGGTTACACCGCACGCCTGAATTTGGCCGGTAACGACGTTCGGCTGCTGGTTCCTACCACCTTTATGAACCTGAGTGGTAAAGCCGTTGGCGCCTTGGCTACCTTCTACCGCATTCTGCCGGAAGAGATCCTGGTAGCCCACGATGAATTAGATCTGCCACCAGGGGTGGCGAAACTCAAATTAGGTGGCAGCAACGGTGGCCACAATGGCCTGAAGGATATCCAGAGCAAGCTGGGCAACAACCCGAACTTTTATCGCTTGCGCATTGGCATCGGCCACCCAGGGGATAAAAACAAGGTGGTAGGCTTTGTGCTGGGTAAACCGCCAGCATCAGAGCAAACGCTGATTGATGATGCCATCGATGAGTCGCTACGTTGCACGGAGATCTTGCTGAAGGAAGGTATGACTAAAGCCATGAATCGTTTGCATGCATTTAAAGCGACTAGCTAAGCGGTTAGGCCAAGTAATGTGATTTTCACTTGCTTGGCCTGCTACTTATTGGACAATAGCGGCACAGTTTACGGGTACAGCATGGCTGCACGCTGTTTTGCACAACAACATCAACCACATCCGGCGTAGTTTTCTTTTTCAAATCCGCATTTCCACCAAAAAAAGGCCGCTCAATCAGGCTCTTCCTCCGCTCGTTCCTGAAATGAATAATAAAAGAAATAACTGAAAGTAATAATAAAATCGGTGCGGAAAGCACATCAATCCCATTCATAGAATAAATTCCTCCTTGAATTCAAATAGCACAGCGAATAATACGCGGATAATATCTTAAAAAAATACGCCCAACAATAGTTATAGTTAAATTTATCGTTACCCTTCTAAGCCTACCTCAATATAATTAAGAGAATACTTATGTTTCCACGGAAACATCCTATAAGGGCGATAGGATATTTCCATTAAACAATCACAGATAATTCTTATTAAACCAAAGGCAATTACAATAACATATTAAATAAATTAACCATTCAGACTAAGTGCAAAGAATAATCCCATTAAATAACAAATACCAATAAAAACAATATCATACAATTTCATTGTGCTTAAATAAATGACTGCCATACGAGACCATGATTAAATATTCATCATATTTAAAACAAAAAATAGTTTGAAATTAATGTATTTTTCTAACCTATATAGATAGCCCACCATAAGATAAGTAACGTATTGCGGTTTAACGTTCTGTAACTCTTTATCCGCTGTGATCCACCCGCTTTTATTATCATATGTTGCCACATTGTTTCATTGGATGAGGGAAAGGAAAGCTCAATAATAACCACAGAAAAAGAGCGCCTTTATGGTTAAACATGCATTTTAAATAAAACATTAACTCACTTATATTACTAAATATCTGATAACAAATACCTAGAGTAATCTCCGATATTAGCGTTCCATGTCCTATTGCCAGATGTGTTCAACCTGGATCTGCACCTTGCCTGCAGAACACCTCTACCGACGTTGAATTGAGCCGACCCGGGCGTTAGCAGCCGTAAGGCACGCCTCAAGTGATAGCGCCAGCAACGGGCAGATCGAGATAACTGCCCATAACGTGTATAATGGCGGGATAATTTCGTCCTTTATGCAGCAGGCTAATGTTAACCTGTTGATAGTCAAGATATTTAAGGTGATATAAACATGGGATTCAAATGCGGTATCGTCGGTCTGCCTAACGTTGGTAAATCCACCCTGTTCAATGCGTTGACCAAAGCGGGTATTGAGGCGGCTAACTTCCCGTTCTGCACCATTGAACCTAATACCGGCGTGGTACCGATGCCCGATGCACGTCTGGATCAACTGGCCGAAATCGTCAAACCACAACGCATTCTGCCCACCACCATGGAATTCGTTGATATCGCAGGCCTGGTAAAAGGGGCTTCCAAAGGCGAAGGCCTGGGTAACCAGTTCCTGACCAACATCCGTGAAACCGAAGCTATCGGCCACGTGGTTCGTTGCTTTGAGAATGACAACATCATTCACGTGAATAACAAAGTGGATCCGGCTGACGATATTGACGTCATCAACACCGAGTTGGCGCTGTCCGATCTTGATACTTGTGAACGCGCCATTCATCGTGTGCAGAAAAAAGCCAAAGGCGGCGATAAAGACGCAAAAGCCGAATTGGCTGCGCTGGAGAAATGCCTGCCACAGTTGGAAAACGCCGGTATGCTGCGCGCGTTGGATCTGACTGCTGAAGATAAAGCCGCGATCCGCTACCTGAGCTTCCTGACCCTGAAGCCAACCATGTACATCGCCAACGTCAACGAAGACGGTTTTGAGAACAACCCGTATCTGGATGTTGTGCGTAAGATTGCTGCCGAAGAAGGTTCCGTGGTAGTTGCGGTTTGCGCCGCTGTTGAATCCGACATCGCAGAGTTGGAAGATGAAGACCGCGCTGAATTTATGGCTGAGTTGGGTCTGGAAGAACCAGGTCTGAACCGCGTGATCCGCGCAGGTTATGAATTGCTCAATCTGCAAACCTACTTCACCGCTGGCGTGAAGGAAGTGCGTGCCTGGACCATCCCGGTTGGTGCTACTGCCCCGCAAGCCGCCGGTAAAATCCACACCGACTTTGAAAAAGGCTTTATCCGTGCGCAGACCATCGCCTTTGAAGACTTTATCACCTACAAGGGTGAGCAAGGTGCCAAAGAAGCCGGCAAGATGCGTTCAGAAGGGAAAGACTACGTCGTTAAAGATGGCGATGTGATGAACTTCTTGTTCAACGTCTAAATGGTTTCTTGGCTTCACAACAGTATCTGAACAACTAATGAAGCCCAGTAAACATTTGAAATCCACGCAACCGCGTGGATTTTTTTATATCTTGGTGCCTCAGGTTTCCTCGCAGCAATTCAGTACAAAAATCAGCACAGTGTAACTACGGGGCTGGCACTACGCCCTGGATTTCGCCGCTATAGCCGGTACGGGAAATCGCCGTCAGCAATACCTGATTATCAAAACCCTCGGGCACAATCACTTCTGCCTGGTGCGTTTTCAGTGAGGCTTTGGCCTTAATCACTCCATCAGTCGAGCGCAACGCTTTATTGATGGAGATGACGCACAGTGAGCAGGTCATGGCTTTGATATCAATCGTGACTTTCTGGTTCTCCGCCCATAACCGCGGCGCAATCAATACCAGAGCCAGCAGCAGAAAAATGCGCTTCTTCATTCCATCATTTCCCAAATCCAAGGTAATACGTAGGGGTAGGTCATCAACGCCAATAGCAAAGGTACTGACAGCCAGTAAAGCCAAATGAGTACCCGACGGCTGACGACGTTCACGCAGACCGGGCGTGGCGACAGATAAAGCCGCCAAAATCCTCGCAGCATCAATCCGATAGCCACAATAATCATTGGCCACTGCAACCAGGATAGCGCCGGGATCCCCGTGAGCCCGGCAGCCGAGATACCAAACACCAGATACAACAACGGCCCGAGGCAGCAAAGCGTCGATGCTGCGGCGGCAAGCAGAGCCGCCAGCAGCGTCATTACACTGCCCTTAACGCTGTTCGACAGAGACATAGTCATAGCTGAATTCGGCCGGATCGTAGAAGTTTAACGGGTCACCATCCACTTCAGCATAGGGGTAACCAAAGTTATTGAGGTCGCCCTGCTCTGCCTCTGGCGAAAGCGCGAAATCACGGGCGTAGTTAAAACCAACCCAGTTCATTTCCCAGTTGCCGAACAGGTAATCGTTGACGGCTTCAACGGCGGCATCACCGTTTTCTTTTATCTCTGCCAGACGCATTTTAGTGACGTCGGCCGGATCGGCTGGTAGCCAGCCGAAACCTGCCAGCCAGAACATCGCCCGGCAGTGCTGCCCCCCGCTGACTTTTGCCACGCCTTGCTCATCAGCGCTGCCAAATGCCTTCTTCGAATAGCTCCCCAACTTGCGGGATGCGCCCAAGCGAATACCAAACATCTCACGCGCCGGGATCCCGCAGGCACGGCACAACGCGACAAACACGGAGTTGATATCGGTACATTTGCCGCCCAGTTTGCCGGCCTTAAGGATTTGGCCCACATCACCGGTACCGCAGCCAATCACCGCATCGTCACGATGCATATGGGTTCTTACCCACTCATGGATTAATCGCGCCTGCTGCAGAGGGGATTTCTCACTGCCAATAATCTTCAACGCCGTTTCTTTCACTAGCCCATCCACCGGGATATGTGGGGTCGCGTTAAGATAGGGTTGTACTTCTGCGGGGAACACCAGATCGGTTTGCGGGAGGTGCCATTCGGCCAGTTGGTTGCTCTTCAGCGGTTCCCAGTCCAAGGTTTCAATCAGCATTTCCACCTTCAGTTCCATTGGGCCTTTGGAGTCCGGCCAGGAAGCAAACAACGTTTTGGCTGCGTAGGTATTATTCGCCGTGAGGTAGGCCTGCTGATAGTTGCCAGAAAAAGAAATGTGCTTCAGTTGCTGGAAGGCGGTGTCCAGGGGGACCGGGATCCACAAATTGGCCTTACCTTCTGAGCCTGCTGGCGCTTTCAGCTGGTAAGTTTGTGTCATCACAAAACGTCTTCTGTTATCAACGCAGGTTGACGCAGGGATATCCGTTTTACGCGACTCAGACCAGACCGGGCTTATCAGCCCAAAAGAAGATAACGCCGCCGCACCCTTGAGAAATTTACGCCTTTTCATCACCGTTCCTTTTTTATTATCAGATAGCGCCAAAGCCTTGCCCACCGCCTTTGGGAGGGCAATAGTATGCACCCAGGCAGCACAAAACGACATACCGCTTACACAAAAAGACATCAGGAAATATACGGTAAACGGCATGAGGGAAAGTGGAGACGTCTCAAGAATAATAAAAATACGCTACGGAGCAAACGATCGAGTCGGAGGTGGGATTACTCCCACCGTCCTTACAACAACATTATACGATAAACCGATTCACTAATTGGGTCATCGCTGCCGCTTGGTTGTCCAGTACCTGACTGGCACTGGCCGCTTGGGAAACCAAAGCCGCATTTTGCTGGGTGACTTGTTCAAGCTGATTCAAAGCCAGATGAACCTGCCCCACCCCCAATGATTGTTCGTTGGCGGCCTGAGCGATATCGCTAACATATTGTTTCATCAGTCCTGAATTATCTGCTGCCGCTTTTAGCGCGATCCCGGAAGCCGAAACCCGGGCGACGCCTTCCGCAATTTTTTCCATATTTTGATTAATCAGCTCTCGGATCTGGCTCGCCTCTTTAGCACAACGTTGAGATAAGTTACGCACCTCACTTGCTACCACCGCAAATCCCCTGCCGGACTCGCCAGCTCGAGCGGCTTCTACCGCAGCATTGAGCGCCAATAAATTGGTCTGAAAAGAAATGTCGTCAATAGAAGCCACGATACGTGAAATCTGCTCACTAGAATTACGGATCTCCGTCATGCTCTGGCTGGCCTCATTCGCCACGCGATTCGCCTGCATGACATCACGCTCCATCGCCAGCGTGAGTTGTTCAGCTTCGCGGGCGTTATCTGCAGTCTGGGCAATCGCCGTGGATATTTGTTCCATACTTGCCGCAGTTTCAACGATAGATGCCGCCTGTTCATCAGTACGTTGCGCTAAATCCTGATTGCCAGCAGCAATATCACCGCTAGCATGGTGAAGCACCTCCGAGCCGGATTTAATCTCTTTAACGATATGCTGAATATTTTCAATGGATTGGTTATAGGCATGATTCAATGCTGACAGCTCATCACTACCCGGCACGCTAAGGCGTTGGGTCAAATCCCCCTCCATTTCACCAATCGTTTTCAGCGTTCCTTGCAGTTGCAGATGGATACTCCGCGCAACGACGGTGGCTATCGCCAAGGCCACTGCCAGGGAAAGAAGGCTGATGCACAGGAAAGTTATCCATTCGCTACGTGCCGTGCGTGACAACTCTGCAGCATGCTTTTGCAAGGTGTCAGCGGTTTGATTCTCTAGTTGACGCAGCACTTCAATGCGCAGAGTCTGAGCCTTGAACCAATCGGTAGGATTAACTTTGAATCCACCGGTGGTGACTTTATCGATCGCAATCTCACGAAACTTAAGGGCATCGGCTGCCGATGCAGAGCGTAATGCGCCATCAAGCGCCGCCGCCTGCTCCGCGGTGCTGAAACGACGAGTCGCAGAAAGCCAGGCCTCTTGTTTTCCTACCACATCGCTCAACTGGCGGAATTGCCCGTCACCAAAACGATCGCTAGAGAAAACGCCGGAGAGTAATGCCCGCTCTATTCCCGACTGTTCTTTCAGGTTAAGCAGGCTGTAATACGCTGACAATTCTTGGCCGATTTTGCCCGAGGTCGTCAAATGCCCGATACCGCCGACAAAATCCAGCACCTGCGCGATGGTCTTAGTATAAAAACCAATGGCTTTTGGCGCCGCGGTGTGTAAATTGCTGACGTTATTACGCACCTCGCTCAGCAACTGAGTTTGGTCGTTAAATAACTGAATCGCCGATGTATCAATCCCTTCCAATGCGCGGCGATCCGTTTTAGCTAACAGCTGGCTAAATGTCGCCATAGCCGCATCCGTTAGTTTACGTTGATCCGCTAGTTCAGCGCGAAACTGCCCGCCGCCAGAGCCCAGGTAACCGGCGCTCATGCCACGCTCTTTTTGCAGCTCATGCACGACATCCCCTGCACCACGCGCAATTGCCGTTAGCTGAACGATGACATCCATCTGACGTTCGGTGTTGATACGGGTTTTCATACCCGAACCGGCAAACCAGCATAAAGCCAGTAGCAGTGGAAACAGAGCAATGAAAAGCTTCATTCTCATCGATATACGGTAGATCCCTAACATCCGGTTTCGTCCTATTTAGCTGACAACATCAATAGAACAGCTATCGGCCCGCTTTAAGCACCCTTTAACCACAATGTTGGAATTGTTATTATTACATTGATAAATAGCATTATTTTTATTAAAGCATGAGGGCAGCCAATGCGACCTCCCTGCTTTGATCTACCACTTCATCCTCACTTCACACAGCCCCGATAAAATGGCTAGATTCTAACTTCGAGGGATTGAACGTGATTTTTACCAAACGCCTGTGGGCTATCCTCTTTCTCACCATCGGCCTGATGACCGTGCTGGTCAGCCAAGCTCGCGAGCTACCTGCGGTGCAGGATGGTGACATCATTTTCCACACTTCCCGCTCGGCACAGAGCCTGGCGATACAGCAAGCCACCGGCTCGCGTTACAGCCACATGGGCATCATTGTGCTGCGAGATGGCAAACCTTACGTATTCGAAGCGGTATCGACGGTGAAATACACGCCGCTGGCCGCCTGGATCGATCGGGGAGAGCAAAAGCATTTTGTCGTCAAACGGCTGAAGAACGCCAAGCAAATGATGACGCCGTCCGCGCAGCTAAAAATACGCCAGCAGGCCAAAAGCTTTGCCGGAAAGCCCTACGACATGCAGTTTTCCTGGTCTGATGAGAAGTTATATTGCTCGGAGTTGGTGTGGAAAATTTACGATCGCGCACTAGGGATACAAATCGGCAAGCTGCAAAAAGTGCGTGAATTTAACTTTGGTGCTCCTGCCGTGCAGCAGAAACTGAAAGAGCGCTACGGAACGCGAATCCCGTGGGACGAATCGGTTATTTCGCCGAAGGCGATGTTTGAATCACCGCAATTGGTCACGGTGATCGCAAACTGAAGGTTCTGCTTAACCGCAAGGCATCAGAGTTTCGGGCATTCCACCTTGTCTAGTGCGGCCTGGTAATTTTTAGGGTTATTACGCTCAATAGCCAATTTGGCTTCGCGGACATAACGCTCATTGGTCTCTGACGATAAAATGGTATTGGCCCATGCCTCGTCAGAGATCGTGGTTGGCGGGTGGCAGCGCTTTTTGAGATCGACCATAATCTGCTGCTTTTGCTTGGCAAACTCCAGTGATTCAAACGCGGAGTCTGCCAGCACGCTGGCAGACATCAACAGGCAGGGTAACAGAAGCAACATTCGGGCAGTCATCATCGGGCATCCTTTGATCAGAAGACAAACAATGGCTTAACTATAGCGCAAACCTCAAGAGCTGACCCGCAACTCCACCTCATGCGCCTCGTCCGCCTGCGGGATCTCCAATTTACTCAGCATCCGCGCCATCGCATCAGTTGGTACGCTGTACTCCCGCTCGGCATTCTGCCGCTGCCACTGGGCATACGGCACTTCCAGGTAAACAATCTTCACCCTTGCGCCATAGGCGATAAACAACTCAACCAACTGGCTACGCAACTGCCGGGTAATATTGGTGGCATTCCAGACAAAAGGCTCACCTCGCCTTAGCAGCGTTTTTGCCTGCGACTTGGCCTGCTGCACGACCCAGCCGGTCGCGTTCTTGTCGGTAGGAGACAACCGGTGTTGCCGGCGGATGTTGTCCAGGCTGATAACCTCAAGCCCAGCGGCATGCTGCGCGATATAGCGATCTTTACCCATTCCCGGCAGCGCACAGAGTAACGTCACTTCGCTCTGAAATTGCTCGTAGGGAACAAAATCCACGCTAGCCTGCGGATGCGTCAAATAGTGGTAACGCTGGTTATCGCTAGCAAAAGGACGTGCTTGCCCCCAGCAATGCTGCTCCTGACAAAACAGTTCGAACAGCTCGATGTTATCCAGCAGGCCGTTTTGGTCGTCACACTCGCGCCCCAACACGTCCGCCCGTGCCAACATCGCCAGCAACCGTGTATCCAACCGTAAGGCCGCTAATAACAGCGCCCGCTCCGGCGATGGCCGCCCCATGATCCATAATGGCAAACCATGAAAACGTACCAAGGCCGCTACCTGTTCACGCAGTTCAAACGGTGTCACGATATCCCGATAGAGGATCGAGCGCGTGGTCAGTTCACCGCGTTTAGCGTGGTTGGGTGAGGTCACCGAACCATCGTCGGCAACCCGCGTGGTACTGCGCTTTTCTACATCGTGCAGCAAGGCGGCAGCCCAAACCAGCTCCTGCTGTTGCTCTGGCAACGCCAAAAACTGCGCAGACTCGGTCAGTGCCGCCAGCACGCGCTGGGTATGGATTGCCACATCGCCTTCCGCATGATGACGGGGATCTTGTGGCACCTGATGCATGTCGGCCACCCAACGGAATTTATCCGCCAGCCTGCCCCACTGCTTGTCTTCACTTAAGCACCACATGGTTTATCCTCCTGCTGATACTCGTACGCCATACGCGCTCGTTGCCAATTCACTCTCCAGTGACGATCGGTTTTCACATGGTTTTTACGCACGTACTTAAATACGTTATGGGAAAACTGAGCCACCGGGAATTCAGCCGCATTGCGGGTGACAATCCCTTCCATAGTACATGGCAAGCCGGTATGTACATCGTGCGGCGCAAAACTCCCCACTACTCCCACCTGCTCCAGTATTGCCGAGCGGTATTCTTGTTCCGTCTGGCGCGGCACGTCCTGTACCACTTCTGGTACACAGGCAAAATCAAATAATGTCGCGTAAAACTGCACTTCTTGCCAACTCAGCCACATGTCTTTACAGCGCACGGCGAATAGATAAAAGTCCTGTTGCAGGCCACGATATTCGATCGAATGGGTGGCATACAAATTCTCCCCAAACAGTTCGATATCGCCCAGGTCATTTTTAATCAGTTGCCAACGCTGGCGGATCTGGCGCGTCCAGGCAGAAACCGTCGGTGCCGCATGGGAGCGTGCAAATACGCCATATCGATTCAGGCAGTTATTCTCACCATCGAGCTTTTCCGTATGGATCAGTGAGGGGATTAACCGTATGTCTTGCCAATAGTGTTTATTGATCCGATCGTCACTGGTGGTTCCCGGTGAGAACGGATAATGGTACGTCCGACCATATTTATGTGTTTCCATTTCTTTTCTTCTTATAGCGTTATCGGCCTGCCCCATCAGGCCGATATTGATTAAGCGAGCGGCGTAAAGCTTTCGCCTTTAAACACCCGAACCGGTGAACCGCGCACTATTTGATGGTGAAACATCCGTCGTTCAGCACGCTGTTCGTCCAGTTGCTGTTGCTCAAGCTGTTCCAAACGGTGAGCGATCAGCAAATACGCCAAACGCTTATTGGCATGTTGGCTGCGCTCGGTCTGCACTTTGACGCTAATGCCGCTAGCGATATGGGTGGCGCGAATAGCCGACTCCGTTTTATTCACGTGCTGCCCACCCGGCCCGGAGGACTTCAACGTCTCAAAACGGATCTCGCTCTCTTTTGGCACTGCTGCCGGAGAGAAACGCGCTGCACCAATAAACCAGTTCTTTCTGGAGCGCCCTGTACGCCACGGGCTTTCGCAAATCCACTGCAATGTCCCGCACCACTTGGCGGCCAATGGCTCCGCCGCTTCGCCGTTAAGCGTCAATAGCACCGAACGCAACGTGCCGGGCAGGCGGCCCTCTTCCCGCTCAACCTCATGCAGTTCCACCTGCATGGCCTGAGCCTCTTTGTGGAGCTGGCGCAGTGCCAAACTCACCGCCAGGCAACATTCATCCGGCCCCTGGGCGGCAGAAATCTGTAACAAGATCATGACTGCCCCCCGCTGGTTTTGTAGGTCAACACTGGCTGCATACGCGCCACCAACGTGACCAATCCGGCCTGCTGCAAGGCTCCTACTACACTATCAATCGGCTTGTAGGCTTCCGGCGCTTCCTGATAAATCAGTTGGCGGTCGCGGCAAATCACCCGGCTGCCGAAACGGGTTCTGGCCAACTGCTCGGTGCTGAAACGCGCCGATAAGCGGTCTTTACACTCGGAACGCATCCATTTTCGCCCGGCACCATGCGCCAACGAATACAAACTGCTGGCGGCAGGTAATGGCTGGACGATATAGCTGTAATCACCGCGCGAACCGGGGATCACCACCAGCCCTTCATCCGACGGGGTAGCCCCTTTACGATGCAGCCAGCCAGGCACGCCCTCGATAGTGGCCGCCGCCAGCAGGTTATGATGGATATCCAGTAGGCAATCGCCAGCAGTGCGTAACCGCTGCAATATCCGCTGGGCAATCAGTTGCCGGTTTAAGCCTGCAAAATCCAATGCCTGTTGATGCTGTTGCAGATAATCGTTGGCCGCATCGGTATTTTCCAGCAGGCCATGATGCCCATGGGCGCGCACATGCTGTTCCAATATTAGCTGGCCCAAGCCACGCGAACCGCTGTGCACCAACAGCATCAGACGTTTTTTATCGAGACCGGCCTGCGGCTGATATATTTCGTCGATGCGTAGCAGTTCAGCAAAATGATTACCGCCGCCAATGGTGCCTAATGCACGAGAATAATCGCCAAGCGCAGGCGGAATATCCCCCAACTCTTCTTCCTCTAGCGGGCCGTCAATATTGCCCAGGTTTTTTTCCAGTTTATCCAGCGACTGTTTCATCGCCAGCAAATCTGTTTGCCATAGCGACATACCGCAACCGATATCATTACCGATTAACGCCGGGTAGAAGCGATGTTGTGAAAAGAAAGCGGCACCGACCGGGTAACCACGGCCAGGATGCAAATCTGGCATCCCGACTACGCGCACCATATCCGGCAGCTTGGCGGTAATTTCTAATTGTTGGATTGCATTTCCTTCAATCCAGGTGTGTTCCGACGCGATCAATGAAACTCGCGGCGTAACGGAGCCAATAGTATTGCTCATAACCAATCCTGATTAATATTTTATCTCATTTTTTGGATTTGGCGGGCGGTAGCCCTAGCAATACCTGGAGAACAGGAAATTATGCCTGAGGATACGACCCGCAAAGGGTAAACAGTGCGTGATAATTCATGATGTACCTCCTTTGCAAAGTGAATGAATGGGAAAACGCGGCGATAGTACATATAAACTCCAGCGTTAGCAATGGTTGTTCGCATCGACCATTAAAATTTAATTCGGGGCGCCGCAAAGTTTGACCCAAGTCAACGTTACATTTAATTGGCGGCTTGCTGGATAGACTCTGCTGACGATTGTCAGTATATAAATGCAAATGGTAATCATTTTCAGTTAAACTATGACAGGTCTGAGTGGCTGCGCTTCCATGCGGCCCTGCCTCCATCAGTTCTGCCCCATTGAAGGAACTTGAGTTGAAACATGACACTGAGCTGGATTTAACCCCGCATTTTGCACTGGCAGGCAATCAGCCGTTTAAAGATCGTCGTGCCATGATGCCGCTGCGCGGCGCGATCCCCGTGGAAAAACCGCTGCTGGCATCAACCTGGCAAAACGTCATCGGCCAGACCACGCCCAGCCGCAAGCGTCTGGTGTATCTACACATTCCGTTTTGTGCCACCCACTGCACCTTCTGCGGCTTTTACCAAAACCGTTTCGAGGAGGACAGCTGCGCCCGCTACACCGATGCGCTGCTACGCGAGATCGAAATGGAGGCAGACAGCCCTCTGCATCAGTCTGCGCCAATCCATGCCGTCTATTTTGGTGGTGGAACGCCTTCGGCGCTTGCCGCACGGGATCTGGCTCGCATCATCACCGCACTACGCGAACGACTGCCGCTGGCCCCAGACTGCGAAATCACCATCGAGGGCCGGGTGCTAAACTTTGACGATGAGCGGATAGACGCCTGTCTGGATGCCGGAGCCAATCGCTTTTCGATTGGTATTCAGTCGTTTAATAGCCAAATCCGCAAAAAAATGGCCCGTACCTCCGACGGCGCAAGCGCCATTGCGTTTATGGAAGGACTAGTTCGTCGCGACCGCGCTGCCGTGGTCTGCGATTTGCTATTCGGCTTACCCGGTCAGGATGCGAAACTTTGGGGCGAAGATCTGGCGATTGCCCGCGATATAGGCCTGGACGGTGTCGATCTCTACGCCCTCAATCTGCTGCCCAATACGCCGCTGGGTAAAGCAGTGGAAGCTGGCCGCACCTCCGTTCCCTCACCTGCCGAGCGGCGCGATCTCTATTTGCAGGGCTGCGATTTCATGGACCAGGCAGGCTGGCGCTGTATCAGCAATAGTCACTGGGCGCGCACCACGCGAGAACGCAATTTGTACAACCTGTTGATTAAGCAAGGCGCAGATTGCCTGGCCTTTGGCTCCGGCGGCGGGGGTTCGGTCAACGGCTATTCCTGGATGATTGAGCGCAACCTCACTAGCTGGCACGACGCTATCGCTGCGGGTCGCAAACCGCTGATGATGATGATGCGTACCTCAGGTAACCGAAGCCAGTGGCGTCAGCCGTTACAGGCTGGCGTGGAAAACGCGCGCATCCCGCTGGATGAACTGACGCCCGATGCGGAAAAGCTGAAGCCGCTGCTCGCACAGTGGCATCGGGCGGGGTTAACCCGCGACGCTACAACCTGCCTGCGCCTGACCAACGAAGGGCGCTTCTGGGCAAGCAATATTCTGCAGTCTCTTGATGAGCTGCTCCAACAACTGGATCTGCCGCGCATTGCGGTAGCCACCCTCTAACAGGAGTGAACGATGAAACCATGGCTGATTTTTGGCGCTGGCGGCAAAGGGGTCGGCGCGCTGACCCTGGAACTTGCGCTGGCGGAACAGCGTCCGGTGGTTGCGGTGGTACGCAATCCGGAGGCTGCCGCTCGCCTGCGGGAGAAAGGCGTACAGGTTTATCTCGGTGACGCTTGTGATGCCATTGCAGTCACCCGCGCTTGCGAAGCTGCGGGTGCCAACGCGACGATCATCTCTTCAATGGGCGGCGCACAGGATTATCTGGCCCATCGGACAGTGATTGATACGGCGGAGAAATGCGGGATATCGCGCATGATCCTCGTCACCTCGTTGGGCTGTGGCGACGGTTGGCCGTTTTTATCACCACGCGCCAAAGCAGGGTTTGGCCAGGCGGTACGCGAGAAATCGCTGGCGGAAAGCTGGTTACAGACCAGCACGCTGGATCACGCCATCTTGCGCCCCGGCGGGCTGCTAAACGGCAATGCTACCGGCAAGGCGCAACGCTTTCAGGGGCAAGAAGTTCATGGCTTTGTGATGCGTGCGGACGTTGCTGCACATGTCCAGCAACTGGCAAATGCCCCCGCACTCAATCAACAGGTCTATAGCCTGGTTGAACCGGCTCTTAAACCGGCGTAATCCCTACATGGCGCTGATTGACGGCGCCATGCCTATTTTTTCTCCTTGTTTCTATTCATTTTTTCCGGTTGTCGCACGTCGAAAAGGCACAATAACCCAATAGAGTTAGGAGCTTTCATATTAGTATGAGGACCAGTATTAGCTATTAGTGCGCTTGTTTCATTCATACAACGATGGGATATCTTGAAGACACGTATTCATGGCCTTGCCTTCTTTCTCTTTTCCCTCTGCCTTAGCGGCAGAACCTCCCCTGTTTTGTTATCGATTCATCATTTTTTATCCCTGTCTGCCATGACTGAAATTCCGTTTAACAGAGCAGCCTAGCTGGGTTTGTTAGACCTCGTAGCGCCTTTCTTTTTTCTTGTATGGACTACAGCGAGTCTTTATGAATATCAAAAACAGAAAACGCCTCACTTTCTATTCACTGCTTATCCTGGTCATCGTGGCCGCTTGTGCTGCATGGTGGCATCTACGCGATCCTGGTATCCCCGAGGGATTCGCCCGCAGTAATGGCCGGATTGAAGCGACAGAAATTGATATTTCGACCAAGGTAGCGGGCCGTATTGAAAAGATTGAGGTGCGCGAGGGGGATTTTGTCAAACAAGGCCAGGTACTAGCCCACATGGATACCCGCGTGTTGGATGAGCAGCGGCTTGAAGCACAGGCCCAGATCCGTGAAACCGAGAGTGCAATTGCCACAGCCAAGGCGTTGTTAGCCCAACGCCAAAGTGAAAAATTAGCGGCACAAGCGGTGGTTCGGCAGCGAGAGGCGGAACTGCATTCGGCCAACAAGCGTTTTTTACGTTCAAAAACGCTGGTCAAAAACAATGCCGTATCCGCCCAACAGCTGGATGATGATACCGCCGTAGCACAGAGCACGCTTGCATCACTAGAGTCGGCAAAGGCACAGGTTTCTGCGGCTCAGGCAGCGATAGAATCCGCACAGGCGGGCATTATTCAAGCCTATACCCGCGTCGAAGCGGCTAAAGCGACCGAACGCCGGATCGTTGCCGACATCGAAGACAGTGCGTTAAAAGCCCCCCGCAATGGCCGCATTCAGTATCGCGTCGCCGAGCCGGGTGAAGTCTTGGCCGCTGGCGGACGCGTGTTGAACATGGTCGATCTTAGCGACGTGTATATGACCTTCTTCCTCCCTACCGAGCAAGCGGGTCAAGTCGCAATCGGCAGCGAAGTACATGTGATCCTGGATGCAGCCCCAACGCTGAGAATTCCCGCCAAAATCACCTATGTCGCCAGCGTGGCCCAATTCACGCCGAAAACCGTTGAAACCGATAATGAACGCCTCAAACTGATGTTCCGTGTGAAAGCACGTATCTCGCCGGAGTTATTGGAAAAACACCTTGAGTACGTCAAAACCGGTTTACCGGGGATGGCCTATGTCCGGCTAGATAGCGCCAAAAGCTGGCCGGAAGATCTGGCTGTGAGGCTACCGCAATGATGAATCGCACCGGCACATCTGTGGTCGAACTGAGCCAGGTTAGCCAACATTATGGAGGTACCGCCGCGTTACATGAGGTCAGCATTGAGATCCCTGCACGGCAGATGGTCGGGTTAATCGGGCCGGATGGCGTGGGTAAATCCAGCCTGCTGTCCCTGATAGCCGGAGCCAGGGTCATTCAGTCTGGCAAGATTGCGGTGCTCGGTGGGGATATGGCCGATGCCGACCACCGGCGCAGCGTTTGCCCACGCGTTGCTTATATGCCTCAGGGGTTGGGGAAAAACCTCTATCACACCCTGTCTGTCTATGAAAACGTCGATTTCTTCGGCCGCCTGTTTGGCCAGGCGAAAGCAGAACGAGAGCAACGGATAACCGATTTACTGCACAGTACCGGGCTGACAAAATTCCGCGACCGCCCTGCAGGCAAACTTTCCGGCGGGATGAAGCAAAAGCTGGGGCTATGCTGCGCGTTGATACACGATCCCGAACTGCTGATCCTCGATGAACCCACAACCGGAGTAGATCCTCTTTCTCGTGCCCAGTTCTGGGAACTGATCGATCGCATCCGTGAACGCCAGACCAATATGAGCGTACTGGTCGCCACGGCCTATATGGAGGAAGCCGAACGCTTCGATTGGCTGGTAGCCATGGACGCCGGGCGGGTATTGGCAACCGGTAGCGGGCGTGAACTCCGCCAGCAAACCCAAAGCGCGACGTTGGAAGAAGCCTTTATCGCTTTGCTGCCTGAAGAGAAACGCAATAATCATCAACAGGTCATTATTCCACCGCGTGATAAATCCAATGATGACGTCGTGGCGATTGAAGCTCAGGGGCTGACGATGCGCTTTGGGGATTTTGTCGCAGTAGAAAACGTGAATTTCCGCATTCCACGCGGTGAAATCTTCGGTTTTCTGGGCTCCAACGGCTGTGGTAAATCCACCACCATGAAGATGCTGACCGGGCTGCTACCCGCCAGCGAAGGTAAAGCCTGGCTGTTTGGTCAGGAAGTCGATCCTAAAGATATCGAAACCCGCCGCCGGGTAGGCTATATGTCGCAGGCATTTTCGCTTTACAGCGAATTGACGGTACGTCAAAACCTCGAGCTTCACGCTCGGCTGTTCCATATCCCCGAAGAACAAATCGCCGCTCGGGTAGAGGAAATGAATCAGCGCTTCATGCTCACTGAAGTGGCAGATGCGTTGCCTGAATCCCTGCCGCTGGGCATTCGCCAGCGTTTATCCCTGGCAGTCGCGGTGATCCACAAACCTGAAATGTTGATCCTCGACGAACCCACTTCCGGTGTCGATCCGGTGGCTCGCGATATGTTTTGGAATTTGATGGTGGACCTCTCGCGGCAAGACGGCGTGACCATCTTTATCTCCACGCACTTTATGAACGAGGCGGAACGCTGTGACCGTATTTCGCTGATGCATGCCGGTAAAGTGTTAGCCAGCGATACACCGCGGGCTTTAGTGGCACAGCGCGGCCTGAACACGCTGGAGGAAACATTTATTACCTACCTGCGTGAAGCTTCTGGCGACGACGGTATGCCACCAGAATCTCTGGCAGAAAACCCTGCTCCCCAGGCATCACCACATGGGGTGAATAACCGTTTCAGCCTCGCACGCATGTTTAGCTATAGCCAGCGAGAATCGCTGGAGCTGCGACGCGATCCTGTGCGTTCTACGCTGGCGTTGGTCGGCAGCGTAATCCTGATGTTTATCATGGGCTACGGTATCAGCATGGACGTAGAAAACCTGCGGTTCGCCGTGATGGATCGTGATCAAACCGGCACCAGCCAGGCCTACGTGTTAAATCTTGCGGGTTCACGCTACTTTATCGAGCAGCAACCGATCACCGATTATGACCAGTTGGAACACCGGATGCGCAACGGCGAACTGGCAGTTGCCATCGAAATTCCACCTAATTTTGGCCGTGATATCGCCCGTGGACACAAGGTGAAAATCGGTGTCTGGGTGGACGGAGCGATGCCTAACCGTGCGGAAACGGTGCGGGGCTACGTACAGGCGATGCATTTGAACTGGTTAGGCAGCATGGCGGCGCAACAGCCTATCGTGGCAAAGAGCAACGTGCTGATGGACATAGAAACGCGCTATCGCTACAACCCGGATGTGAAAAGCCTGCCTGCCATCGTCCCGGCGGTGATCCCGCTGTTGCTGATGATGATCCCTGCTATGCTCACCGCGCTAAGTGTAGTGCGGGAAAAAGAGCTTGGCTCCATCATCAACCTGTATGTTACGCCAGTGACCAAGACCGAGTTTTTGCTGGGTAAACAGCTGCCCTATATCGTATTGGGCATGCTTAACTTCTTGCTGCTGTGCGCGCTGTCGGTGTTCCTGTTTGGTGTGGAGCACAAAGGCAGTTTTCTTACGCTGTCGCTGGCGGCATTGTTGTACATCATAATCGCTACCGGCCTTGGGCTGTTGATCTCTACCTTTATGAAGAGCCAGATAGCGGCGATCTTTGGTACGGCAATCATCACTCTGATCCCGGCGACCCAGTTCTCCGGCATGATTGACCCGGTTTCGTCGTTAGAGGGCATTGGCCGTTGGATCGGCAATATTTACCCGACCTCGCATTTCCTGGCCATCACGCGCGGTACCTTCTCCAAAGCGCTGAACCTGTTCGACCTACAGGCTTCGTTTATTCCTCTGACGATCGCCATTCCGGTGATTATCGGGCTAAGCGTGCTTCTTTTGAAAAAACAGGAGGCTTAATGCGCAGCTTACGTAACATCTTCAACCTCGGGATTAAAGAGCTACGCACTCTGCTGGGTGATAAAGCCATGCTGGCGTTGATCGTCTTTTCGTTTACGCTGTCTATCTATTCATCAGCAACGGTGACGCCAGGCTCTTTGCATCTGGCTCCGTTGGCCATCGCGGATCAAGACCAATCTCAGCTCTCCACTCGCCTGATAAACAGTTTTTATGCGCCCTATTTCCTGCCACCGGCCATGATTGACTCCCATCAGATAGACACGTTGCTGGATGCGGGGAGCTATACTTTTGCGATAGATATCCCGCCCAACTTCCAGCGCGACGTACTGGCTGGCCGGCAACCCGCCATCCAGCTTAACGTAGACGCCACCCGCATGAGCCAGGCTTTTCTGGGTAACAGCTACATACAAAACATCGTCACTGGCGAAGTGAACGAGTTCATGGAGCGTTATCGGGAGGGTACCGCACTGCCGGTAGATCTGGAAATACGCACCCGCTTTAACCCCAACCTGGAGCAATCGTGGTTTGGATCGGTCATGGCGATTATCAATAACATCACCATGTTGGCGATTATCCTCACCGGTTCGGCGCTGATCCGCGAACGCGAGCACGGTACCATCGAACATCTGCTGGTAATGCCAATCACGCCGTTTGAGATCATGCTGGCCAAGGTGTGGTCGATGGGATTAGTGGTACTGCTGGCTTCCGGACTCTCGCTGGTGTTTATGGTGCAAGGCGTGCTGAATGTGCCTATCGAAGGCTCCATTTTGCTGTTTATGCTGGGCGTGGCGCTGAGCCTGTTTGCCACCACCTCAATCGGCATCTTTATGGGAACTATCGCGCGTTCGATGCCGCAACTGGGGCTGCTGATGATCCTGGTGCTCTTGCCACTACAGATGTTGTCTGGCGGCTCTACCCCACGTGAAAGCATGCCGTGGTTAGTGCAGAATTTTATGCAAACCATGCCAACCACTCACTTTGTCAGTCTGGCGCAGGCCATACTTTATCGTGGAGCGGATTTCAGTATCGTGTGGCCACAGTTTGCTATCCTGCTGGTGATTGGTTTCGCGTTCTTTGGCTTTGCGCTTAGCCGCTTCCGTAAGACGATAAGCTCTATGGCGTAAGGATCCGAACAGGCAGGGTTCTTCTCCTGCCTGTTGCCTTATATCACTCCGCCAACGCACGCATCACCTTGATGAGTTCCGATTTACCTTCAAAGCCAATCCCCGGCAGTTCAGGCATCACAATATGGCCGTCTTCCACCCTCACCGAGTCTGGGAATCCGCCGTAGGGTTGGAACAGATCCGGGTAGCTTTCATTGCCCCCTAGGCCCAAGCCCGCAGCAATATTTAATGACATCTGGTGGCCACCATGCGGAATACAGCGGGAGGGAGACCAGCCGAACTGCTCAAGGACTTCCAAGATGCGGAGATATTCCACCAGCCCATAGGAGAGCGCGCAGTCAAACTGCAGATAATCACGGTCGGGGCGCATACCGCCGTAGCGCAACAGATTACGGGCATCCTGGTGTGAAAACAGGTTCTCTCCGGTCGCCATTGGCCCCGGATAGAACTCGGACAGCGCGGCCTGCAAAGCGAAATCTAGCGGGTCACCCACCTCTTCGTACCAGAACAGCGGATACTCCCGCAGCATCTCGGCGTAGGCAATCCCGGTTTCTAAATCAAAGCGACCGTTGGCATCCACCGCTAGCCGCGCCTCGTGGCCAATCTCTTGCAATACGGCCTCTATACGACGGCGATCCTCCTCCAGCGGCGCACCACCAATTTTCATTTTCACCACGTTGTAGCCACGATCCAGATAACTACGCATCTCCTGACGCAGCGCGGTGAGATCTTTGCCTGGATAGTAATAACCACCGGCGGCATAGACAAACACCCGTGGATTAGCCACGGTGCCTTTCATATCCGCCAGCAGACGGAATAACGGCTTACCGGCAATTTTGGCGGTGGCATCCCAGATCGCCATATCCAGCGTTCCCACGGCTACCGAACGTTCTCCATGGCCCCCGGGCTTTTCATTGATCATCATCGCCTGCCACACCCGGTGCGGATCGAGGTTATCGCCCCGTGAGTTGAGTAAACTGTCAGGCTCAGCCTGCAAGATGCGATCGCGGAAACGCTCGCGGATCAGCCCCCCTTGCCCATAGCGCCCGTTGGAGTTAAAGCCGTAGCCCACCACCCGGCGGCCATCAACCACCACATCGGTCACTACCGCAACCAGGCTGGTGGTCATCTTGCTGAAATCGATATAGGCATTCCTGATCGGCGAGGCAATCGGTTTGGTGATTTCCACCACGTCTGTAATACGCATTTTTCTCTCCAACGGTCGTGATTCGCAGGGGTATCGTTGATGCATTTTTCGCATCCTAGACTGTCAGGCATTGGCACCCTGCCGGTTTCTTGCCATAGTAAGCGGCTAGAACATCACCGGCCAATGCGAAAAAAGGATAGCTGTTATGCAGAATCGGCATCACTTGGAACTCACCTGGCTTGAGGATTGCGTAGCGCTGGCCGATACCCTCAATTTCTCCAAGGCCGCCGAGGCTCGCTATGTCACCCAACCGGCATTCAGCCGCCGCATTCAGTCGCTGGAAGAGTGGGTCGGCACGCCGCTTTTCGAACGTAATCGGCGGGGAGTTCACCTCACCAAGGCCGGTGAAGTCTTTTGCAAACAGGCCCCCGAGTTAATCAGAGCGCTCTACACGCTGAGGAGCGAAACCCTGGATGCCACCGGGCAGCACCAACCGGACGTGGTATTTTCAGCCACCCACGCCCTCTCATTCTCTTTCTTTCCGGCGTTGCTCAGGCGCAATGAAAAGATGGCCAGATTAGGCTCTTTCCGCCTGCTGTCCGATACGCTAAAAGCCTGTGAGAACCTGTTGGCACGAGGGGAGGCGCAATATTTACTCTGCCATTATCATCCGCATATGCAGATGACTCTCGATGCGGAAAAGTTTGTTAGCCTACGCCTGGGGAAGGATCGATTGCTGCCCTACAGCCTGGCTTTGCCGGGTTCCGCAACGCCGATGTGGAAAATCGGGGAGCAAAAATTCCCTTACCTGTCGTTCAGCAATGACTCGGGGTTGGGGCGAATTATCGCCAACAGCGCGGTGATTAGCCGGGCCAAACGAGGGATGGAAGTCGCTTTTACTTCGGATCTCGCCGCCACGTTGCTCGCCATGGTGGCGGCTGGAGAAGGTGTCGCCTGGTTGCCGCAGTCGCTGGCAGAGGCCGACGTTGATAGCGGCAAGATCGTAGTTGCCACCGACCGCCCCGACGATTTGTGTCTGCCCATTGAGATACGCCTCTACCGGCCCGTGACCAAGATGGCTAAATCCGTTGAGGCACTGTGGCAGCTATTTGCCAAGGAAGCTGAATTGGCCCCTCACCCCAACCCTCTCCCACAGGGAGAGGGAGCTGGCACAGAGCCGTTTTCAGGTACAGAAGTCAGTCTTTAACCAGGCTACTGTTGAGGACTAATACAGTAGCAAAGATGTGGCACGTTCGGTCCCCTCTCCCTGTGGGAGAGGGCTAGGGTGAGGGGTAAAGTTATAAATTGCTCACGCGCTTATCCTTTGGATACTTCACCGTATAAGACAGGGTGAACTTCTCAGACTGATTCGCAGGTAAATCCAGTGCCCACTGCACGTTACCGGTGTCTTTATCGTAGCTGGCACCGTCGTACTTCAGCCCGTCGATAGTAATCGCCGAATCCCGGCTCAGCGGCATCTGTTCCATCACCACCAGCTTAATCGGCTCTTTGCGGGTATTTTTCACGCTGGTGACAAAGGAGTACTGTTGGCTTACCGAATTGCCAAAGAACTCAGCCTTCGAGGTCAGCTGCTTGCCATTTTCGCGGTTAACGATAATCTTTTTGTCCCGGCCCAATGACAGATCCAGCGTCTCTTTGGCCTCGGCGATATTGATATACCCCTGGCCGACAAACGAACCCTCGAAGAAAATACTGGACTTGCCCGGCAACAAATTAAGCTGCTCCCAGTCTTTTAACTGTACCTGCAAGAAGGCATCAGGCTCAATTTTCGGCACCACCACGTAGCGATAGTCGCCCTGAACGTCTACATCCTTGATGGTGACGGAATGCCCTTTACCATCGGAGGCAATGTTATAAGGCAGGGAAATGCTAAAGCGGGTATTCACACCACCAGCGTCGGTGACCACATAGTCAGAGAGGGAGCTTTTAGCTCTGGGGGCCATTGCTCCATCAAGCTCTGGAGCATTCGCGCCAGCGGCCATTTCCGCAAGGGGAGCCGGTGCCGGTCTGGGTATCGACCTTGCCATCTTGGAACTTGAGTAGTCCTGATAAAAATCGAGGTACCAAGGTTGCAACTTCGGCGCCTGCGCCCCTTCGCTCGGGTTGCCGCTGGAAAGCGTCAGGTTGACCTTATCCCAGTTGATGCCGCTGTTCTGAAACACATTGGCCTTATAGCTCAACTTGACCGGCTGGGTAATGCTGTTGACCCGCACATCATAAGTCGGCACCCAACCTGCATCTGGGATCACATAAGACAGCTTAACGTTACTGGTCACGGCTTTCGCAGTGTAAAACTTCACCACCACCTGATTCACCGTTTGGCCAGTCTTCTGCTGAGCCTCGTCCAACTGGCTCTTCAGCTTTTCGATATTCTTGTCAATCGCAGCGATTTTCTCTTTAATCTCGATATCCGCCAGCAGCACCTCACTCATGCGGCGGCTAACCAGCTCAAGCATTTGATTAACCTGCTCAACGGAATCGCCCTCTTTCTCCGAACCCAGCGCACGGTTACTTTCCAGTACCGCCAACTGCGCCTGGATCACTTCCCGCTGCACGTTCAGTTTGCTTTGCTCGCGCACCTCATCATCAATCTGCTTGGTTAATTGCTCCACTTCAGGCGACACATGTTCGGTAAGAAAATCGCGTTTTATGCTGAAAGATTGCACGACCACGCCGTTATCGGCATCGAGCATCAGGCTCTGTTCGTTCAGCCCGCTGGCAATATTGGTAAAGACGACTTCGCTTTCCCCCGCCGGTAGCGTCACTTTGCTGCTGTTGAATAACTCGGCACCGCGAATAAAGACCGTCACGTCGTTGAGCGTGACGTTTTGCGCCTGCGCCAGGCCGGTATAGGCCAACAGCACCGAGGCCGCCAACAGCGTGGTTTTAAATCCAGGGAAGAGGGTCATCGTCATTTATCCTTAACAAAGAGGTTCCGTGCAGAATATCGACGAATTATAGCATGCAGCCTGGTGGTAAGATTTCTGAAAGATCATCACGTTCAAAGGTAAAGCAGCGATATTCGTGTCATCTAGCCACGTCGCGCGGATCATGAAAGAAAACCCATTCCACGCGGTTATCGCGCAGAATGGGTTGTAGTGAGGTAAGGGATAATTTACCGCAGGTTCGGCGCAGAGCCACGGGCCGCGCGCTGTTGCTTTTCCAACTGCATAGCTTGCAGGTCTGCTGGCCGGATCAGGGTTAACGCCGCCGTTGGGCACACCTCAACACAGGCCGGCCCCGCTTCGCGCCCATGACATAGGTCGCATTTATTCGCCTGAGCCCGTTGGTACGCGACACCATTGCAGCCATAACCCTGATTGACCACCACCTCCATCGCGCCATAAGGGCAAGCCACCATGCAGCTCTTGCAGCCAATACAGCGCGACTGGATCACCTGCACGCTGCCATCCTGGTTATAGATGGCCTCGTTCGGGCAGGCGTTCAGGCAAGGGGCATTCTCACATTGGCGGCACAGCATCGGTACGCTGACGCTAAGGGTTTTCATCACCCGCAAGCGAGGATTGAAGTTTTCCGCCGTCATCGGCAACGGATTATCCCCCTGATGCGCCATCACGCAGGCAATCTCGCAGGTGCGGCAGCCAATGCACTGTTTCATATCGGCAATGACAAACTGATTCATACCGTCTCTCCTTGAACCGCGTTAGAGCACATTGAGGTAATAACCGATGCTTTCGGCCGCCTTGCGCCCTTCGGCAATGGCGGTCACGATCAGATCGGCGCCGCGCACGATGTCACCACCGGCGAAAATCTTGCGGTTACTGGTTTGGTACGGATAACCCGCCACCGTTGGCGCCACCACGCGCCCTTGCCTGTCGAGCATCACATTATGTTCCGACAACCACCCCATACGATGCGGGCTAAAGCCAAAGGCCATGATCACCGCATCCGCCGGTACGACATGTTCGGAACCCTCAACGGGTACCGCCTGCCGCCTGCCCTGGCTGTCTGGAGCCCCCATTTCGGTTCGCCGCATCTGAATGCCGCTGACCTTACCTTCCTCATCGATCACGATGCTTAGCGGTTGCAGGTTGAACATGAATTCTGCGCCCTCTTCCCGCGCATTTTTCACTTCCTTTTTCGACCCCGGCATACTCTTTTCATCACGCCGATAGGCACAAATCACCTGTTCAGCACCGTGACGTAGTGAGGTACGGACGCAGTCCATAGCGGTATCACCGCCCCCCAGTACGATCACCCGCTTGCCCGCCATATTGATGTAAGGACTTTGCGGATTCTCGGCATAGCCCATTAGCTGTTGCGTGTTGGCGATCAAGAATGGCAAGGCGTCATACACTCCCGGCGCACCTTCATTTTCCAAGCCGGAACGCATCGATTTATAGGTCCCCACGCCAAGGAACAGCGCGTCGTAATCATTGAGCAGGGTTTCCATCGAGACGTCTTTGCCAATCTCGGTGTTCAGACGGAACTCCACGCCCATATCGCTGAAAATTTCACGCCTTCTGGCCATCACGTCCTTTTTCAGCTTGAACGCCGGAATGCCGAAGGTCAGCAACCCGCCAATTTCCGGATAGCGATCGAACACCACCGGCTTGATGCCATGGCGCACCAGGATATCGGCACAGCCCAGCCCCGCCGGACCCGCGCCAATAATGGCAACGCGCTTGCCACTGTCTTTCACCGCCGACATATCTGGCCGCCAACCCATCTCAAAGGCCGTTTCGGTGATGTAGCGCTCAATGTTGCCGATGGTGACGGCTCCCCCGTGCTCATTGAGCGTACAGGATTGCTCGCACAGTCTGTCCTGTGGGCATACACGACCACACACTTCCGGCAGGCTGCTGGTTTGATGCGATAGCTCCGCCGCTTCCCAGATGCGCCCCTGGCTGGCCAGCCTGATCCACTGCGGGATCTGGTTATGCAGCGGGCAGGTCCAGGAGCAGATACTCTGCTTGCCGCAGCTCAGGCAACGTTCGGCCTGTTGCTGGATCTGCTGCTCATTAAAGGGTTGGTAGATTTCGGCAAAGCTGGTTTTGCGCAGCTCAAGTGGGATTTTACTGGCTTCCAAGCGAGGTGCCCGCGGCTGTTGCAGTAGATTACGGATCGGCGTTGATTTCTTCGGGGCTTTCGCTTCTGGACTCTGATTAGCGGCACTGCCAAACAATTGGCTATGGTGATCGCGCGCCGCTGCACGTAGCCGCTTTTCTCGCTGCTGGTCCAGCAACGTTTGGTTGTCCACCAGGCTTAGTGCATGGGTGGGACAGGCACGTACACAGGCAGGCTCATGGTTCAGCTCGCTGCACAGATCGCATTTCTGTGCCTCGACCTTCTGATAGCTGTCTGCCAGGCGATGATTGGCGGGCTGCACCGTTTCGGTCACTACCGTCATCATGCCAAACGGACAAGCGACCGCACAGGCTTTGCAGCCGATGCATTTCTCCTGGCTGACCTGGATGCTGGTATCACTCTGTTCAATGGCTCCGGTTGGACAAACATTGGCACAGGGTGCATCTTCACAATGGTGGCAGAACACGGCCGTATTACCATGGGTGCCCTGAATAACCTTGACTCTTGGGGTGAAATATTCGCGCTTGCTTGGGTATGCCCCTTGATGATGCGCAGTCACACAGGCGACCTCGCAACTCCGGCAGCCAATGCAGGCTTCTGATTCCGCAACGATAAATTGATTCATAGGTATCCTTTCCGAACAGGCTGACTGAAAAAACACGCTTTCGTTGACGTTATCTCCTTATCTTGGCTGGCGTAGGCAGGTGTCAGTAAGGTTATAACCATGTAAATATAGTGGTTATATTTGATCCATTTCCATGACATTTCGCATGAAAATGGCGTAATGCACCCATCCGCTCTAAACCAGGCAGGACAACTCTTCGCTTTAATCACCCATTGTCGTATTGGATCGCATTTACACAGCACCTTTGGTTGTTATTTCGCCATCAATACATTAATATTATTTATATATCTATGGATTTTTTGTTGTAATTGAGCGGAATATATTCATGTAATAAATGGAGGAAGTGCATGCCAGGGATGAGCAATAAAGCCAGCGGGCTGAGGTTTACGGTAAGTGTTGGCAACCTGCCAGCAGAGGCTTTTGTGGTGGTGGGATTTACGCTGCATGAGCAATTCTCCATCCCGTTCGCGCTAGAGCTTGAGGTGGCTAGCGCCAAGCCCAGCGTGGAGTTCCGTTCAATCCTGGATGGTAACGCGACCCTGACGATTTGGCGTGAAACCGAGGTGCAACGGGTCGTTAATGGCATCGTTATTTCCATTGAGCAAGGGGACACCGGACTTCATCAAACGCGTTACCGGTTTAGCATCCGTCCCTCGCTCTGGCGCGCCGGTTTGGGACACCGTTCACGTATTTTCCAGCAACAAAATTTTCTGGAAATCCTGGAAACCCTGCTAAAAGAAAACAAGATCAGCGACTACGCCCACGCGTTGCGCTACCCCCATGCCGTACGTGAGTTTTGCGTCCAATATAATGAAAGCGATCTCGATTTTATTAACCGCCTGGCCGCAGAAGAAGGGATTTACTATTTCTTTGAGC
The DNA here is from genome assembly GCF_001006005.1 of Serratia fonticola. Classification (NCBI taxonomy): domain Bacteria; kingdom Pseudomonadati; phylum Pseudomonadota; class Gammaproteobacteria; order Enterobacterales; family Yersiniaceae; genus Serratia; species Serratia fonticola. The sequence goes on from NZ_CP011254.1 coordinate 5,208,555, forward strand.
ACCAAAATGGCAAACATACCTTGGTGTTTTCCGATGATTGCGCCGCACTGCATGATGGGCCGACGCTCCCCTATTATCCCGATCAGCCATCTACCTCGCTGGAGGAACCCTGCGTCACCACCTTTAAGCGCCGGGAAAGTTTACGCCTCTCCGAAGTGCTGTTGAAAGATTACACCTTTAAAGATCCCTTATGGTTGGCAGAGTTCGGCGATGATGCCCGCGATACTGAGCATCAGCCCGGTCGGTATTTCCATTACGATTTCCCTGGGCGTTTTAAAAGCACTCAGGTGGGTAAATCTTTTGCCCGCTGGCGCATCCAGGCGCTGCGTAACGATGCTCATCAGGGCGAAGGGGCAAGCAACTGCCCGGCACTGCAACCCGGCGTACGCTTTACCTTGGAAAACCATCCTCTGGAGGCACTCAATACGCGTTGGCAAATCACCCAAGCCAACCATTCAGGGCAGCAACCCCAAGCGCTTGAGAGTCACGCAGGCGGGACGGGAACTATCGTAACCAGCCAGTTTGCGTTTATTCCCCACGATCAGACCTGGCGCCCTGCTTTACTGCCCAAGCCACGGATTGATGGCGCACAAATCGCCATTGTCACGGGGCCAGCCACTGAAGAAATCTTTTGTGATGAGTTCGGTCGGGTGAAAGTCCGTTTTCTCTGGGATCGCTCGGGCAGAACCGACGACAGCAGTTCCTGTTGGATCCGGGTATCACAACCATGGGCGGGGCCACGTTGGGGCATGTCGGCCGTGCCACGCGTTGACCATGAGGTGATCGTCGAGTTTCTGAATGGCGATCCCGATCAGCCCGTAATTATCGGCCGCACCTATCACGCCAGCAACCTGCCACCAGGCAAGCTACCGGGCACCAAAACCCAGATGTCGATCCGTTCGCAAACCCATAAGGGCGAAGGTTTTAACGAACTGCGTTTTGAAGATGAAAAAGGCCAGGAAGAACTCTATCTACATGCGCAAAAGAACATGACAGCTGAGGTGCTGCATGACAGTTCCGCACGTATCGATCACGACGAGAACCGGCGGATAGGCAACGATCGCCGACAACAGATTGTCCACAATGATTTTCTGCAGGTTAATGGCGAAAAGCGTGACCGGGTAGAAAGCGATTATTCCCTGACCGTGAATAGCAATTTCCACATTAACACCAGCAACGCCTTATTGACGGAGGTTGGGCAGGAAATTCACCTGAAGTCCGGCACTAAAATAGTGATAGAAACCGGTACGGAGATCACCTTAAAGGCCGGTTCCAGCTTTATAAAAATCGATCCCAGTGGCGTCACGATCGGCCCCACGCTCAATGTGGGTACCGGCAGCCCGGGCTCCGGCAGAGGATGGGGTGGCAGAATGCCCGATGTTATTCCCATCCCAGCCAGCGTCCCTGCCTTTGCGCTAAATCCTGCACAGGTTAGTGCGTTTAAACAACCGCGAGCATTTTGCGAAGAGTGTGAGCGATGTAAACAACAGGGTTGCGCGATTTAATCGGGACAGCTTGCCGGAGGAAACGAAGATATGGAGAGTCAACTACAGCAATGGCTGGCCAATTGCGCATCAGGACAACGGTTGTATGCTGTGTTGTCCAGCGTTAGCGATGCGCAGCCACTGAAACACTACTACCAACTGGATGGCTCCCGCGTTGCAGAAGGGATTTATCACTATACGGCCTACAAAGATTGGCACGAAGTGATGCCCTATTTGGTGGAGCTGTCGGTTAATAGCCCGTTTTTAGCGTGGGTGAGTGAAGCATCCTCAACGGACTGGGGATGGCTGGCAGTCAGTGAACAGCCGCGTCAGCGCATTCTCGACCATTTACGAGGCCTGACGCAGATTAATTTGCCAGATAGGAAGACGGTATTTTTCCGCTATTGGGATGCCCAGTTTCTGCCGTTAATCCTGGAGGCCTCCACCGAGTCCCAGCAAAATCAGCTGATGGGGGTATTCAGCTCGCTTTGGGTCCGGCAACAGATGATTGAATTACCCGCCCAGGCAGCTCCAATTCTGACAGGGAAAGTGACGCTGGAAGAAGCGCAACTCGCCAAGTTAAAGCAGCAAAACCAGAGCGAGCAGGTTAGCCAGCTACAGCGCTACTTTACCGATAAATATCCGAAGCGCACCCGCCTGTTGGGCGATGTACAGGTCCAGCGGTTCATTACGCTCATCGCGGAAAAATGCCAAACTCACCGGCTGGAGCGTTTTAACGATCGTTGCCAATTCCTTGATTTAGCCTGCAGTTTAGGCAGCCATTTTGATACCGACCTCCAGCTTGAGCATATCGTCGCCCCCTATTTGACAACCGCAGTAGAAGAGCCAGGGCAGTTGGCCGTGTTAAATCAGCAGTTGGGGCTGGTTTTTGTACGAAGCATGGGCGAGCGGTTAGAGCTCTACCTGGCAGCGCTGGAAAGGCTAAACATCCTGCAACTTAATCAGTTGCCCTATATGTATGAAGAGCAGCACGTGGTGAATTATGTACGTTCACTCTACCCTGAGCGGGCGCAGTACGTTCCCATACACCAAATGTTTGGCCTATTAGCTCAGAATCAAAATTGGTTCCAGGAGCATGGGATCACCACGTTCCACGGGCAGGCGGTTATCCTGGCATTACAGTTCTTCCTGGGCCATAAAGTCTTTGACGACCCACTCTACCCTTGGGTTAAGGTGCATTTTGCTGATAACCCCATTAATCAGGAAGACGTACGGCTCGCTGAGTTGGTGGCCTACACTCAACGACGCATCAGAAAGGAACTATTGATGTTACGTAAGCATTTGGAGGCAAGATAATGTGCGCATCAGATGGAATTATTTTTCCGGGTTTTGAATATAAGCACAAAAATAACAACCCGGGCGACTATATTATCTTGCCCAGCGTAAAAGAGCAGCAAGGTAAGATTACCGCCAGCTGTTTAAAGACGTTGGTGGTGTTTATTGGCGGCGCGATGGACGCAAGTTTTCAGCCCTTGTTAAAGTTTGTTTTTGCTCCTTATGAGAAGAAAAATGGTAGAGATACCAAGGATAACAGTGGCAAGGTTATCACCCAGCGCAAACAGGATGTGGCCTACTCCGAACATGGTGGTGGCAAAGTTCCGCCGCTAATGAAAGAGTGGCATGCTGCCGGACAGAAAGTGGTACTGGTCGGCCATAGTTGGGGTGGAGACCGGGCGATTTTATTGGCGAAGGAAAACCCTGATATCCCTATAGAGCTATTAGTTACGCTTGATCCCGTATCCAGAAAAGGCAAAAGCCCCAAACCCGCCAATGTCAAACGCTGGGATAATATCTACATTGACTATTCGATTGCCGATGGAAGCTCAGCCAATCTAATCGCTCGAACGGGTGGCCCTTGGGAGAGTTGTCCAGGTGCGGATTATAATCAGGCACTAAATGTGTTACCTCGCATGTCCTATACCGGACATGCTAACGCCGAAGAAATGTTTAAGCTGGAGTCAAATAAAGTTGAAAAAATATAACCACATGCTTTTTTTATTACTTTTCACCTCTGGGTGCAAAAGTAACTACGTCTCTTATTTATATATTGACAATCTAACCGAAATGTCAACAGCTTATTGTGAGAGTAACAAGTTATCTGGATGCGATAAATACCGTTTATGCATGAGTGAGCAATATGACACTGTTAAATCTAGAGCACCTTTAGACCTCGCCATGGGCAAGTCTATTATTGTTAGAGAAGTCTTAAATATCGGATCAGAAGATGTTTTTACTCACTTAATCCCTGAAAGCTATGGTCTTTTAGACCCCAAAAAACCCGAACTTAATGATTTAGGCCTAAGCGTTGGCGTAAGCTATTTTATTTACGCCCATAACGCCTGCGCCAGCATCACCGGGGATAAAACTTATAACATCGATAGCTATATGCCACTACTGAGGGAGAAGCTTGGTGTTAAGTAACAGCCTCAAGGGTTTCAGGAACAACGCACGCGACAAAAGTGTTATCTTTGTCGCCGTTGTTTCATAAAGCTTTATTTTTTAATAACGCATTGGTTTATTTAGCTACAAAACAAAAAATTTCACTTTAAAATCAATCCAATAGCTTATTACCCCCCCAGTCAGATAATCCCCTGTTTCGTCTATAATTTATAAAAGCTAAAAATTGGCATCCAAGGTGGGCACTATGGCAGGAAAGATCACCGGTTTGAGAAGCCGCTATCCGCTACATATCCAGATTGCCGCGCTGTTTACCTTGCTGATTGTCTCCATCGGCAGCGTGATCGTGTTTTTTAGCCACAGCCAACTCACCAAACTGACCGAGGCCAGCACCAACCGGCAGTATCAAAAAACCGGGGAGGCCATTGCTGCGGAGCTGGACTCCGTTACCCGCAGCATGAAAATGTCGGTGAATATGCTGGCACGCATGCCAATAATAGAAGCCACCACGCTCGAACAACGCATGGCGTTTATCGGCCCGCTGGTCGAGATACTCAAGCAAAATGATTATGCCAACGCGGTATACAGCGCTTATCCCAACGGCGATTTCTTTATACTGCGCCGCCTCTCCCCTGCCAACCGAGCTTTATTTAATGCGCCGGAAGATGCCCAGTGGCTGGCGCAAAGCTATCGCTTTTTAGAGACCTCACCCCAGGCACAGAATATCTTTTTGGACGGCAAACAGCAGGTTATGGCGATAAAAACCGTGCCGTATAACAATTATGATCCCCGGGAGCGCACCTGGTATCAGTTGGCGGTAAAAACTCAGCAACTGATTACTTCACCGCTCTATACCTTCAAAGGTACCGGCGAGACCGGCTTCACCTACAGCATCCAGGCTGCAGATGGCCATGCCGTGATCGGTTTGGACGTTTCGCTGGCTTCACTTTCGCTGTTTCTTCAACAAAGCCTACCGCCGGATAGCCAGGCGGCGATTATCAACGCTGCCAACGAAACCATCGCCAGCCTGCCTGCGCAAAACTCCAAAAGCCAGGATGGGCTCAACAGCATTGCGCACATCCCGGTGCTGCAAACGTTGCTAGATCCCCATCACGATGCAGGCAACCTATTTACGGCACAAGGGCAGAGCTGGTTTGGGGCCGTTGTGGATCTTAAGGGGCAAAGCCAAGGCTACCAGTTGGTGATTGCCACGCCCTCGGCCTATCTGACCGCCGATGCCAACGCCATCCGCAACCGCTCGACCCTGATCGCCTTTGCGTTGCTGCTGCTCAGCCTGCCGCTGGTCTGGTATTTCTCCCTACGTATTTCCCGGCCGCTGATCCGCCTGCGCCAGGATGCCGATGCCATCAGCAATCTGCATTTTGATGAGCGGGCGGAGGAACGCTCGGTGATTGAAGAAGTGGACGACCTGCACAAAGCCATGTCCAAAATGAAGCTGACGCTCAAGCAGTTTATCTCGATGGGCAGCCTGTTATCCGCCAAGGATAATTTCCCGCAGCAGATGCAGGGCTTGCTCAATGAAACTGGCAAAATCGCGGCCATGAGCGGCGGCATTATTCTCCTGTCAGACAAAACGCCCGGCTGCTTTTCCCCCATAGCCTGCAACTGGGCTGGAAAAGAGGTGGCCAGTTCGGAGGTAGCATCTTTACTGTTTGATCCACTGAAACCCAGCGCGTTTTGGCAGGTCCTGGAAGGGAAAACCGTTGCCGGAGTCTTTACTGACGAGAATATCCCCGACCAACTGCTTACGGTCTTTGGCTCCCATTTGCCGCTACGCTACGTGGCCGTCCCGATGCAAACTCATGATAAGCAACTCATGGGGTTCCTGCTGCTGTTTAATCCTGCCGAAGCTGGCGCGGAACATGGGCAAGCCAAAATACAGCTGATTAATGCCCTGGTGGGCAGCTTATCGGTAGCGATAGAGACGCAATATCTGCTGCAAGAGCAAAAGGATCTGATGGGAGCCTTTATTCAATTGATCGCCGGAGCGATCGACGCCAAGAGCGCCTATACCGGTGGCCATTGTCAGCGCGTACCGGTCATTACCAAGATGCTGGCCAAGGCAGCGGTTGAGGCCAAACAAGGGCCGTTCGCCGATTTTACCCTTTCCGCCAATGAGTGGGAGGAACTGCACACCGCCTGCTGGCTGCACGACTGCGGGAAAATCACCACGCCGGAAGCCATAGTGGATAAGGCCACCAAGCTGGAGATGATTTACGACCGTATTCACGAGGTGCGGATGCGCTTTGAGGTGCTGAAACGGGAAAAAGAGGTTAGCTTCCTGCGCAAGCACGCTACGAACCCCGCTACCGAGCAGGAAGAACAACGGTTACGCGATGAGTTGCAGCAGTTGGATGAGGATTTCTATTTTATTGCCCAGTGCAATATCGGTGGCGAATTCCTGTCTGACAGCGCGCTCGCACGTATTCAACAGATTGCACAATATCAATGGACCCGCACTCTGGATGACACCGCAGGCGTGGCCCGGGAAGAATTGGCGCGAAAAAACCGCCGCCCTGCCGTCCCCTTACCTACCCAGGAGCCACTGCTGGCGGATAAAGAAGAACATATCATCTACCGCGATGAGAAAAGCCATCTGCCGGAAAGCTATCACTTCAAACTCAAGGAGCCGACCTTGCTCTATAACCACGGGGAGATTTACAACCTGGGCATTCGAAGGGGCACCCTGAGTGAGGAAGAGCGCTATAAAATCAACGAACACATTATGCAGACTATCATCATGCTGGAAAAACTGCCGTTCCCACGCACTATGGCCAACGTGGCGGTGATTGCCGGTGGCCATCATGAACGCATGGATGGCAAAGGCTATCCGTACCAGTTGACCCACCTGCAGATGAGCATTCCGGTGCGTATGATGGCGATCGCCGACGTGTTTGAAGCCCTGACGGCGGCCGATCGGCCTTATAAACCGGGCAAGCTGTTATCTGAGGCACTCAATATTCTGGTCAGCATGGCGAATGAACATCATCTGGACCGCGAATTGATGATCCTGTTCCTGGAGTCTGGTATTTGGCATGACTACGCCCTGAGCTATCTGCAAGCCGATAAAATAGACACCGTCGATATTCCTGCACTGTTACGCAAACTCGAAATACCCGATTGCCAACCGACGAACTGATACCCAACAGTTTTGCAGCCCCTCACCCCAGCCCTCTCCCAAAGGGAGAGGGGGCCAAACGTGCCACAGATTAACATCCGCGCCTGACTTCAGCTCCGTATACGCTGGGGTTGGAAGGGGTACTCAACGTGCAGCAAATTAGCTCCGGTACCTGACCACGGCGCCCTGCCAGCCCCCTCTCCTTTTTGGGGAGAGGGGAAAATATCAGAAGCCGTTATTTTTTCTGCCGTTGCGCCTCAAACCACACGCCGCATTGGGAGAAGAGCAGCGTATTACGATCTTTCACCAACACGTTATCACCGGGAACGCCTTCAGTCCCTTGATCGGTGATCCCCGGTACGGTGACATCCTGATGCTGAATGATGACTCGCTGCACCGAAGGCGTACTGATGCCCAAAGTCGGGAAATCGACGTACCAATTATCGCCCGAGTTGTCTTCCACAAACTCTTGCGCCTCTACCGTGGTGGTAGTCGCCCCCTGATTGCTCAGTTGCTGTTCATGCCAGGTAAAACCGTCTGCTTTATAGTTGATACTATTACCGACCAACTGCTGTGCCTGCTTTTCATCCCAGCAGCTCACGGTCTGGGTGGGAATGATCTTGGTCACGCTCCAGTTGCCGATTAACGCCGATGGGATCGGGTCTGGGGCGTTTTGTGCTGCCCAAGCGGCGGGAAATGACAGCACCAACAGCGCAGCCAATGGTACGATTCTTTTACTCAGGGCGGGGAATTGCATGGTACGGCTCCTTAGAGTGCTGCAAGTCTATCAATTACAGTGACCAATCTGGCTATGACTTTACCTAAGCCATTGGCCTTTCAGCAAGCGGTGTTAACGCGCAATTAATGGCCACCAGCGTTGTTCATCATCCCGCTGCTGCCACTGCGTCTCCCCACAGAGTGCCAAACGCCGATCTTCCAGGTAACGATATTCGCGGCGAGCCGCTTCCAGCAGGCTAAAATCCAGCTCCGCCTGCATTATTCCCGGCTCGCGCCCCAGGCTGGCCACCTCACGCCCCAGAGGATCGACAACCAGGCTTTCCCCGGCAAACTGCATCCCACATCCATGCCCGGCGCGGTTGGCCATCGCCACAAACATCTGATTATCCTGAGCGCGAGCCAGCAAAGCGTTACGATGCACATGACCATAGGGATCCATATTGCCATCGGTAACCAGCAACAAATCACAACCCATCAGGGCCAACGCTCGTGATGCCTCTGGGAATTCGATGTCGTAGCAGATCAGTAAACCAACACGCCGCCCACGCCACAGCCCGCAGACCAGGCGATCGCCCGCTTGTGCTTCGACGCGTTCGTTGGTCCATAAATGGCTTTTGCGATAATGCAGATAGATGCCCTGCTCCGGTGTGATCAGCACCGAGCTGTTGAACAACTGCGCACCATCCTGCTCAAGAAAACCCACTGCGACGGCAATACCCGTACGCTGACTTGCCGCTACCACTTGCGCGAGTTCCGGGCCTTGCAGTTGCAGCGCGTAGTCCGTATTGCCGTCAGGATGGGTAAAGCCGGTAAGCTGCGTTTCTGGCAACACCAACAGGTCGGTTTGGCCGCTGCAACGTTCAATTTGCGCCAGCACGGCGGCCAGGTTATGGGCAATGTCCCCTTCACGGCAGGTAAATTGGGCCAAGGTTATCCGCATTGATTACTCCTTTTATGTCGAACAGTGTTTTTACCTGTTATCGCCACTGGCTGGCAAGCCACTGTTAACGGAGATCATCAATAAACGGCAGCGTTATTCCTCCGGATGATAGCCATTGAAGTAGAGATTCAGCAGCACCGCCGCCACTGAAGAGAGCAAAATGCCGCTGTGCAGCAACGGTTGCAGGCTCGCTGGCATCTGGTTAAAGAAATCAGCCGCCACGATCGGGATCATGCCAAGCCCCAGACTGATGGCGACAATATAGGCGTTATAGCGATTGGTATTGAAGTTGACCCTGGTCAGGATCTTGATGCCGGTAGACAGCACCATGCCAAACATCACGATACCCGCGCCCCCCAAGACAAACTGCGGGATCGAGGCCACCAGAATAGACATTTTGGGGATCAGGCCGAACAGCACCAGAATCAAACCTGCCATCACGCACACCCAGCGGCTGGACACCTGAGTAACGCTTACCAAGCCAATATTCTGGGAGAACGAGGTATGCGGGAACGTATTGAAAATACCGCCGATAATGGTTCCCAGGCCGTCAACCCGCAGCCCACGGACCACATCCTGCTTGGTGGTTGGGCGGCCGACAATTTCCCCCAGCGCCATAAACATGCCCATCGACTCAATAAATACGATCAGCATGACGATCGTCAGGGTGATAATCGAAGCCGGATCAAAGGTGGGCCAACCGAAGGCAAAGGGGCGCACGATGGCAAACCAGGCGGCATCATTCAGGCCAGAAAAGCTGACTTCTCCCATCAGCAGCGCCACCACAAAACCAAAGCCAATCCCCAACAACACGGAAATATTAGAGATAAAGCCTTTGCTAAACCGGGTGATTAGCAAAATAAAAATCAGCACCAGCAACGAGACGCCAATATAGGCCGGGTTACCGTAGTTGGCATTGCCCCTGCCCCCGGCGGCCCAATCTATCCCGACCCGTACAATGCTAAGGCCGATTGAGGTGATCACAATCCCCGTCACCAGGGTTGGGAACAGCGGCATCAAACGGCCCACCAACGGCACCAGCAACGTGGTGATAATTCCAGCCGCAATGGTGGCGCCAAAGATACCGGTCAGGCCGATTTCGGGGTTGGCACCGATGGCCAACATCGGCGTGACGGCAGCGAAGGTGACGGACATGATGACGGGCAACCGAATACCAGCAAAGCGACCAATCCCGATGCATTGCAATAGCGTCACCACGCCACAGCAAAACAGATCGGAGCTGATCAGATAAGCAATCTGCAGCTTATCCAGCCCCAGGCTACCGCCGATCATCAATGGGACGGCAACCGCCCCCGCATACATCACCAGGACATGCTGAAGCCCCAGGGTAAAAAGATGGGCAATGGGTAATATCTCTTCAACTTTATCAATCGGTTTTTCAGTCGTCTGCGCCTTTTCGCCGGGCAAAATAGTATTCAAGTTGGTCATGGAACCTCACTCCTGTACGGCCTTGATCAGGTTGTCATTCCTGATGGCTACGATTCGAGGGCACAGCCTGATAACCCCCCTGATAATGGATGTACGGCACGAGTTCCGGGCATGCATATTGTGTGCAGAGTGGGCGGTTCTCAGGTGGTATTGTGCAGGAGAGTGTTTTAAATGCGAAAACCATCACAGATGAGGCTTAATTTATTTCGATTTAATTAACATTATATTAGATAAAAAATAACACTCACCATCGGCGAAAATGGCGCAATTGATAAAATTACCAATATGATTCGTCTCAATTTGAGATCCCACCACCGTACCCAGCCGATAAACCGATAGCAGCGCATGTTGCAATTTTGGTTGGCAAAATCTTCCACCGGTAGCTAATTCCTTGATTGCCCCTCATTCCCGGGTTTCCACAGCCAACCAGAGGCCTACTATCAAAAGTAACAAGCCGATAACTCGCATAGGCATGGTTAATAATTAGCCTATTTATGGTTTATTTATGAGCGATAACTGTGTATATTACCACCACTCAGAAGGAATGAGTCAGGCGATCCGGCCACTCCATTACAGGGATAGACGTTCAGTTGCTCTTTCAGAAATCTTTTATGCTTAAATTTTTTGCTGTATTTCTCACTTGCTCAGCTTTTTGCATGAGCTTTTCCGCTTCAGCCAGTTCCGGCCACAATAATACTCAGGAGCTAAAAAAAATCCTGTCGCATTATGACCGATGGGAAGGAGTTCGATACAAATTCGGGGGTAACTCGCGCAAAGGCATCGACTGCTCAGCCTATATGCAGCGCGTGTTTCAAGATGAGTTTGCCGTCAGCTTGCCACGCAGCACTGGTGAACAAATGAAACTGGGTTCACGAGTAGCTAAAAGCCAGTTACACACGGGCGATCTGGTGTTTTTCAAAACCTCATCCCGTCAGCGCCACGTCGGCGTTTATATCGGAGAGGGTGAGTTTGTTCACGCCTCTACCAGTATGGGCGTCACCGTTTCCAGCCTGGATAATCAATACTGGGGCGCGCGTTACGAACTGGCCCGGCGTATCAATGGCAGCGATGCATAAAACTGCCCACCAAGCCAAACCGCCGGTTACCAGACCGGCAGCCAAGACTAGGATCACAGCTTCTTGCGGTTACGGCGCATATCGATAGCCACCGCGGCCACGATGATCATGCCTTTGATAATGTCCTGAATGTAGGAATCCACACCGATAAAGGTAAAGCCACTTTTGATCAGGCCGAGGATCACCGCGCCGATCAGCGTGCCGGTAATGCGCCCCACTCCGCCCATCAGGCTACTGCCACCGATGACCGCTGCGGCAATGGCGTCCAACTCATAAGACACCCCCATGCTCGACTGCCCGCTACTGACTCGTGCCGCCAGCACCACGCCCGCTAATCCTGCCAACCCACCCGCAATGGTGTAGACCGTCACCAGGTATTTATTGACGTTGATCCCAGAGACCCTGGCCGAAGTCATGTTGCCGCCGATGGCATACACGTATTTGCCATAACGGGTGTGCTTCAGGGCGATATGGAAAATCACCGCCACCACCAGGAAGATAATCACCGGCATGGCACCTTGGCCAATCGAGGTGAAACCGTCCGACAGGAAGCTGACCGGATTACCTTTGGTGTAATACTGTGCCAAACCACGGGCAGAAACCATCATCCCCAAGGTGGCGATAAACGGTGGAATGCCGGTGCGGGTGATCAAGAACCCGTTGATAAATCCGCAAATAATCCCCACCCCAATCCCGGCCCCGATGGGGATCGCGGCGGGCAGATCCAGCAGGCCCGGATACATTGGCGAAATGCTTTCGGAGGTTTGCGCCAGGCTGGCCGCCACCACCGCCGTCAGGGCAATCAACGAGCCAGAAGAGAGATCGATACCGGTGGTAATGATGACCTGGGTGACGCCAACGGCGATGATGCCAATGATCGCCACCTGCAAGACGATCAGCAGCAGGCGGTTCGGGTTAAGCAGGAACGACTGATCGCGCACGTACCAGCCCAGCATTTCAAAAATCAGCGCAATACCGATCATGACGATAAAGATGCCGGTATCTTTCGGCAGCTTGCCGCTAAAACCGGCAAACAGCGAGGCTTTGACTGGCTGAGTTTCCACTTTGACGTTATTCATTATGTTTTACCTTTGCGTTATTCCGAGGCCAACGCCATGATTTTTTCCTGGTCTGCTTCATCTTTATCCAGGATCCCCGTAATGCGTCCGGCGTGCATCACCATGACGCGATCGCTCATGCCGAGTATTTCCGGCAGTTCGGACGAAACCAAAATAATGGCGACGCCACGGTGCGCCAATTCGCTGATCAGGCGATAAATTTCTGCCTTGGCCCCCACGTCGATACCGCGCGTGGGTTCATCCAGGATCAGGATCTTCGGCTGCGCCAATAGCCAGCGGGCAATCAAGACCTTCTGCTGGTTACCGCCGCTGAGGTTATTGATAATCTGGTCCATCGTCGGGGTTTTAATATTGAGTTTGCTAATTTGCTCCATGCAGTCTTTAGCCATTTGCGTCTGGCTGACAAAGCCGTTTTTGCTGGTATAGGCGGAAAGGTTGACGATGCTCATGTTCTCCACCACCGATAGCACCAGAAACAGACCAGACTTTTTACGGTCTTCGGTGAGGAATGCCAGCCCTTGCTCGATGGCTTTGGAGGGGGAATCTATTTTTACCGGCAAGCCTTCAATATAAATCTCGCCCCCCTCGGCCGGGTGCATACCAAACAGGCTCTCCATCACTTCGCTGCGCCCTGCGCCCACCAGCCCGGCAACTCCGAGGATTTCCCCACGCTTAACCGCAAAGGAGATATCGTGGAACCAGCCGCTGCGCCGCAACCCGGCCACACGCAACACCTCTTCACCGATATTGTTATTGAACTTGGGGAACATCTGGGTCAGCTCGCGGCCCACCATCATGGTGATTAGCGACTGTTTGGTCAGATTCTCGGTTTTATCACTGGCGATCGAGGTACCATCGCGGAAGATGCTGACCTCGTCGGTGATGGCAAAGATTTCATCCATTTTGTGGCTGATATAGATAATGCCTTTGCCCTGCTGCTTCAGTTCACGAATGATCGCAAACAGATGCACCACTTCCCCTTCCGTTAATGCCGAGGTCGGCTCATCCATGATCAATACGTCGGCGTTATAAGACACCGCCTTGGCAATCTCGACCATCTGTTGGTTGGCGATGCTCAGCGTGCCTAGTTGAGTTTCCGGGTCTAATTTAATCTTGAGATGCGCCAACAGCTCACGGGTTTTGCGGTTTAATTCCTCGTGATTGACAAAACCCAGCTTGGCGGGTTCACGCCCCAACCAGATATTTTCTGCCACCGTCATATGCGGCACCAGGTTCAGCTCCTGGTGGATCATGGAGATGCCCGAGTGCAAGGCCGCCAGCGTATCGTTAAACGTCACCGGCTGCCCTTTGACCTTGATGGTGCCAGCATCGGGCCGGTAAATACCGATTAAGCACTTCATCAGCGTTGATTTACCGGCACCGTTTTCCCCCATTAACGCATGCACGCTGCCCGGTTTGATCTTGAGCGACACGTTATCCAACGCCTTAACGCCCGGGAACTGCTTGCTGATGCCTTCCGCCTCCAGCACATAAGGATACATACTGATAACCTCCGCCGTTATCCTGCCGATAGCTGTGAACGATGCCCCTCACGTTAGGCAAGGGGCCGGTTGGTCATTACTTTTTGTTCTTGTCGGCAAAGTCTTGGTAATTGGCTTTGGTGATCAGTTGGTAAGGGATCATGACGCTGCTTTCGACCTTCTCGCCTTTGACCAGTTGAATGGCCGTTTGTACAGCCCCTTCCCCCTGGCCTTTGGCATCCTGGAAGATGCTGAGGCTCAAATCCCCCTTCTTGATAAACTCCAGGGCATCCGGGGTGCCGTCGACACCCGCTACCAGCACGCCGGTTTTCTTCGCCTGTTTCAGCGCCAGAATGGCACCGATCGCCATCTCATCGTTATTGGAAGCAATGGCATCAATCTGCTGGCCGGAGAGGATCCAGTCGGTCGTCACGTCAACCGCCTCTTTGCGGAAAAACTTGGCGGTTTGCTTATCGATAATGTGAATATTCGGATATTGGGCCACCACTTCCTCAACGCCGCGGGTCCGGTCACGGGTGGCTTCGCTGGAGAGTTCACCGAGCAGGATCATCACGTTGCCCTTGCCGTTCATCAGCTTGGCCAGTTCTTCCATCTGCAGCTTGCCCGCCAGTTTGGAATCTGAACCTACATAGGCCATACCCGCTGGCAGGGTGGCTTCTGGCCGACGGTTGACGAACACCAGTGGAATATGGGCGTTCTCCGCCAGTTTGATCATTGGCTTGACGCCCTGGGTATCCACCGGGTTAAGGATGATGGCGTCGACCCCTTGACTGACGAAGTTCTCTATCTGCTGGATCTGCTGTGCGATATCGCCTTTGGCATCTTCAAACTGGCCGCTGACGTTACCTTCCTGCTTCATTTTGTTCTGCATGGATTGGCGCAGGATGGTCAGGAAGTTGTCATCAAAGTAGGCCATCGACACGCCGATCTTGATATCTTTGGCTAACACCGAGGCTGGCAGCATGCACATCAGTAGCGAGGTGACGATCAATTTCTTCAGCTTCATGTTCTGTACCCTTTAATCGTTAGAGTGAAGAGGCCTGTTGATTTGACGGCTAATGAAAAATATTTTTTACATTCAAACAACAATCCGCTCGTTATTATCGCCTTAAAACCCTGTTCCACCTGGCATCGCATCAGTTAATACTGGTTATGAGATGCCTGGGAATAATTAAAAATTAACTTTAAAACAATGCGTTGAAATGAAATCCTGATGTAATTGTTAAATACCCCATTCAGTCGTTAAACGTTTATTTCAAAAATTAGACTAATGAAATTTTTTAACCCAAACAAGCGAAACGTGCGTTTTGGAATGGGCAAATAACAAAAATATGACAGGGATCTAACAAATGGACGCAAAGTGACCGCTGTTCCCCCTCACCCCAGCCCTCTCCCATTGTAAAATCGGAGGATCCCATAAACAGCTGTTTAAGGGAGAGGGAGCGGGTACGGTGTTGTAGGTAAGAACGGAAGTCAGTCTGGAGGTATAAGGCAGAACGCCGTAGTCAACATTCGGTTCCCTCTCCCTTCTGGGAGAGAGTTAGAGTGATGGGGATGTTAGTTTTGTTCTGAGACCAGCACGGCCAGCGTATCCGGCTCCAGGGCGCGGAAGATGTGCGGCCGGTCGGCTGGGTAGCAAATATAATCCCCGGCATTCAGCTCGGCAGGCTCTTCCACCAGCCCGACCAAGGCGCGCCCTTGGGTGATGACGATGTGTTCTACCGAGCCTAACGGATGCGGATGAGAAAGACGGTCGGCTCCCGGCTGGGTCGTCAGCAGATAGATATCCCGCCGGGCGCCAGGCGGACAGGTTGCCAACAGCACTGCCGTATAGTTAGCCACTTCCGACACCACCGCAGCCCCTTCCCCGCGTCGGATCACCTGCGTTTTACTCTGCTGCGGCTCCATCAAACGCGCAAAGGGGATATCCAGCGCAACGCAGAGTGCCCACAGCGTTTCCAGACTCGGATTGCCATTCCCCGCTTCCAGTTGTGACAGCGTGGATTTGGCAATTCCTGCCCGGCGGGCAATTTCTGCCAACGAGAGGCCTGTACGCTGGCGTTCGCGCACCAGAGCTTCCGCAATGATATTGATGGGTTGTTTCATAGGTCGCGTAACTCACCTTATAACGAACGATCGTTCGACTTGTAAATCGAGATTGAAGTGTTCATTATAATAGAACAACCGTTCGTTTTGAGAAAGGCAGTGAGAAAAATAGTATGGCTAAACACTTTTTCCCCTCGCTTGATAAGGGCGTGATCAAAGGGATCGCGCTGGTCTGCCTGGCAGACGGCATCGTGGGGATCTCCTATGGTTCATTGGCGACCGGCCTGGGTTTCGAACTCTGGGTCCCACTGATGCTGTCGTTGCTGGTGTTGGCGGGTGCCTCTGAATTTCTGTTTATCGGCATCGTAGCCAGCGGTGGTAGCCCCTTTGCTGCGGCGGCTGCCGGGCTGCTGGTTAATGCACGCCACCTGCCTTTCGGTATGGCAGTGAAAGAGGTGATCGAGCGCAGCCGCTTTAAGTTATTGGGTTGCCATATCATGAACGACGAAAGCGTGGTGTTCGGCATTTCCCAACCGACGTTGGCCAAAAAACGGGCAGCCTACTGGCTCTGTGGGCTGGGGATCGCCGCCTGCTGGCCGTTGGGCGTGTTGATTGGTGGCACCATCGGTAGCTTTATTCCCGATATCAATGCCATCGGGCTGGACGCCGTGTTCCCCACCATTTTGCTGGCCTTGATTGTTGGTTCGCTGAAAAAACTACGCACCAGCATTTCTGCCTGCTCCGGCACCCTGATTGCCCTGGCTAGCGTGCCCTTGGTACCGATTGGCATGCCGGTGCTGTTTTCACTGTTGGGTTTACTGATCAGAAAGCGAGAAAAATAATGGGTAACCAAACACTCATCATCGGCATTCTGATCCTGGCCAGCGGCACCTTTGCGTTTCGCTTTGCCGGTTTCCTGCTGGGCCGCAGCCTGAGCTTTTCTGACCGGGTTCAGGCCTTGCTCGCCGACTCTGCCACCACATTGCTGCTGGCCGTAGCAGTGATCGCGACGCTGTTCGAAGGGCAGCACTTTGCCGGTTATGCCCGTTTAGGCGGTGTGGCCGTGGGAGCATTATTAGCCTGGCGGAAAACGCCGCTAATCGTGGTGCTGCTGGCTGCGGCGGCAGTGACGGCGCTGTTGCGGGTAGTCGGTGTGGCATAACTCACTGCTGGCCGGGTATGATGGCGGCCGGCAGGTATGCTGCCTCACCGGAGATGGGATAGAAATGGAGAAGCTCGCCACTTTAGCCGTAGTTGGAATAGTGCTGCTTGCGCCTTGGACAGCGCTACAGGCCGTGACGCCAGTGGGCCCAGGTTTTCCCCCTGACCGACCTGCTTCACTGTTTGACTGTCAGGCTCCGTTGATCAAGCTGTTAGCCAGCAGCAATCAGGCGCTGATCCGGGCGGAGAAAGTGCCAGCGAACAAGCTGGAAATCAATATTGAACCACGGGCCAACGGCATACAGGCCATTCAACTGTTCGATCGCCGCAAGTCAGCCTCGCCCGATTCGCCAGGGGCCGGACATCTTGGTTGGGTCATGTACGATCCGCACACCGGCCAGCTACTGGATAACAGCGCCGACGAACAGCATCCGCAACCGCTCACCTTTAATCCACAGTACGGCAAGCAATATCAGCAATGCCTACAGAAAGAGCAGCGCTGTGCGACCATTCTGGACCAGATGAAATTAGGCGCCATCATTGCCGATTCCCCTAAATATGTGGTGCGTGGTAAAGGCCGGGCTTATTTTCACGCCACCCCCACCGAGCAGTGCGTCAATGAATCTCAATTTGTGATCCCGGATGACAAGGTGCAGGTGGTGGGGTATGCCGCGCTTGAGCCCGTCGAAGGCGAGAAAAATGGCTATTTGTTAGTCGGTTATGGCAATACCTCCGGCTGGATCAACGTTGATCGTCTGGCCCCGCTCGACGAGATTTGCCACGATGCGCAGGCCAGCGCCGAATCCGCAATAAGCAAAACGGCCTCGCCTGCGGCGAAGTATCTGGTGAAGAGTAAGAAACTCTATTTTTACGACTCGCCGGATAAGCTCTGCCAGGATGAGGGCGGAAAGTTTGTCGTCAATGGCGATAGCGTTACCGCCACGCACGGGCAAGCTTATAAGGGATTTTTGTTTGTGAGTTATCTTCATCCCAAAACCGGCGATAAAACCACGGGCTGGGTGAAGACTGATGGTTTGACGGCGCAATAAATGTAGGCCCGATATTGCCTTATCCGCTAATTTTCCTGACGAACGCAGCATGCAGCGCCCCAGCGTTCTGGCTCTGTTGGCGCTTGTTAGCAGTCTAAAACCCACCGAACGGTGGGTTAGATAGCACTATCGATCAATCAGGCAGCCAGCTCAAATAAATAGAGCGTGTAATCAACCTTGCTCGCCACATTACCCGGCGTTGCGCGGCCAGTACTGCAGAAGTTTGCGGCAAAGGAGGCATAAACCTCACCATCCATCACCGGGACAAACGCCGAACTGACCAGTTGAGAGTTACTCCCTGCCTGAACAATATCGCCTTGCTGGTTACGCAGTTGGATCTGCACGTTCCCCGCCTCCGCCATATTAATCAGGCCACCGGTGACTACATCAACCGTCGCGCCCCCCTCAAAAAACACCAAGGCGTGAGTATATTGCTCCGAGATACCCGCAACACGGATGTCAAAGCGGGTTGCCTGGGCCTGAGCCCCCGGGTTTGCCAGCTGCACTTCGCTTACGGCACCAAGCTGCACGTAGCCATTTTGCGTTTCGCTGCCGTTAACGCTGACGGTGAGGCCTGCATTGCGTGGCCGCTGTAAAATAATGCCACCCTCTTCAATCCCCATGCTTTGGGCGACGATTTGTCCAGAAAAATTGATGGTTCCATTGACGGTATTATTCATGGTAAATATCCTTATCCTAATAAGAGAGCAGAGTGAAACTGATGTTTCATCTGATTTAATTCGCAGGGTTTGTTCTGCTTAACTAAATATTACCCACTTAATGATAAGGGTTCCTTCTGTTACCGTTGTGCTGTCAATGGCAAGGCGCTGAGGCTCCGCGTGATTGACGATATTCACTCAACCCTATGTTCTTCAACATCATATTTTACCACCACATCGTTCTGGTATAGCCGTTCAGAATGTAACACCACCGAGTCCTGCCCTTTGGTGGAGATATCACGCCAGATTTCATTCTGTCGGTAGACACGCTGTTGCCGACGGATAAATCGGTGGGATTTCTGGTAGATATGATATTTCACCGTGCGAGGGGCCGAACACAGCAGCTCACCTTCCAACTGGTGTTCCGCAACGTTGAACACCAGTTGAAAGCTATCCTGAGTCGGGTTATGCAGCACCAGATCAATATAGTTGTAGAAAATGGCGGCTCCCGAGCCAAAAGGCAAGATCCGCCCTTCGTCCGGGAAAGGATCAAAACTGTGGTTGGCCCGTTCGGCCACTACCAACGGTGAGTGGATTGCCATCCAGTGGATTAAATTGCTGAGCTGGCAAATACCCCCGCCAATACCGCTGCGCGCTTCGCCAAACGACAGCTCCATCCCTTCAACAAAACCACGCGTGCGAGTCGGTTTCCCCACCAGCTTACAAAACGAGAAATACTCACCCGGCTTGATAATAATTCCGCTGGTTGCCGCAACCGCCAGCCGCAGATTAATCACTTTATTGTGCTGCAAACCAATATCGCTATTGCCCAGCTTGCGGATCAGCTTCGAGGTGTGCTTGATAAAACGGTGATCCAGCCGCTGCTCCGGCCTTTTCTCACTGGCGTACCGGCGCGATGACCATTGCCACGTAAGATGGCGCAAAACCCGCTTTTGCTGGACTCGTAACCAATAAAGCAGCGGGTGATAAGATGATAGAGGCCTGCGCATAGCGTTAATCCATTAGCTAGTAACTTACTGATAAAATTATAAAACACCACGTTATGGCGTAGTGGTCAGGGAAAATCGCCGCTCAGTATACCCGAGCACGGGGCAAATCACTCAGCCTGGTGGTATAAGCCGGTGACAGCAGTTCACGCTTCATTGACCACACCTGCTGCGTTCCCTGGCCAGCAAACCACAGTTTGGCCCGGCCCGAGTTATTGATAGAGTCCATTACTTTCATTAACTCTTCACTGCCATGCCTAGGCTGATACTCATCGAACATGTCGAGCTGTGCAACGCCCTGGCTGAAAAAATCCTGCAGCATCACACCGCCCTTATCGAAACGATGACCGGGTTGCCAAATGGCATCCAGGCAGCGCATGGCGGCGGCAATAATATCGCGGGTGTCTTGCGTTGGCGTGTTCAATTTGACGCTGGCCGAATTACCGTAATAGGCCTCGTGAGTGGCGAACGGGCTGGTTTTGATCCAGGCGCTGACGTGCCGACAATACTGCCGTTCCGCCCTCAGTTTTTCTGCCGCTCGTGTGGCGTATAAGCAGATCGCCTGATGCATATGTTCATACTCGGTGATGCGTTCGCCAAAGCTGCGGCTGCTGATAATCTGCTGCTTGGTTGGCGCGAACTCTTCCAGCTCAAGACAAGGTTCACCACAAAGTTCCCGCACCGTTCGTTCGATGACCACGCTGAAGCGTTTACGTATCATGGTAGTGCTGGCATCGGCCAGTTGCAGCGCGCTTTCTATCCCCATCGCGTTCAGCTTTTTTGCTATCCGCCGCCCAATGCCCCAGACCTCTTCTACCGGCACCTTATTCATCAGCTTACGCTGCCGCTCCAGGCTGGAAAGGTCGACCACGCCGTTGGTTTGTTTCACCCATCTTTTGGCGGCAAAATTTGCCAGCTTGGCCAGCGTTTTGGTTTGCGCAATCCCGACGCCGATCTTTAGCCTCGTCTCGCTCCACACTTTGTCCCTGATCTGCCACCCAAACAGTTCCAGATTGCCGCAATTAGGCACCGAGGAGAGATCGAGAAAGCTTTCATCGATCTAAAGGAAATATGGACGACTATGGACATTAATAATCTTTAGTACAATTAACGGGTTATCTTCATACTAGTTTGTCCATAGAAAAACACCTTATTAAAGTTGTTTATCCTTGGCATGTCCATACCCCAAAAGGTTCTTTAAGGGGTCAGTTTGGATATCGAAAATTATTGTACTATAAGGGCTTCCCCGGCATGTCAACGCCGGTATGCAAGGTTTCTGTCTGCTCTTCAGTAAAAATAAAGGGGGAGAGACTGCGGCACTATAAACGGCCATGATGAATCGTCATCGATTCGGACCCTGATGAAAGACGCGCGTGAGGTTCTTGTTCGTTAAGCGGATACGTATATCCTGTACAATAGCCAGATAGGCCTCACGGGGTCTAACCCTTTATCATCAACGAGTTGCAGGTCAGATGGTTATACTGCTGCTTCGTGCTTTAGCTGGCTGAGTACAGCCTGAAATCATCACCGTAATGCAATGATGCCCAGCACAGTCTTGCATTTTTGGCAGCGATGGCAACAACAGCGCGCCAGTATCCTCTGCGTTCGACCAGTGAGCAAACCCAACGACTGAATGAATCAGTCCTTTTTTCCACCCCGATCAGTACCGAGCGGGCACCCTGAACCAGAAGTGTTCTCAGATACGAATCGCCAGCTTTCGTTATCCTGCCAAGCTTCGACTTTCCGCCGCTGCTGTACTGCGATAGAGTTAGCCCCAGCCAGGCTGCCAGCTGGCGCCCATTCTTAAAATCATGTGCATTACCGATACTGGCGACCAGCGCACAGGCCGTTGTGGGGCCAATACCCTTCAGCTCCATCAGCCGCTGACTGCGATGATCTGTTTTGGCCATGCGGGACAAAATTCGGTCATATTCAGCTATGTTGGCTTCGATACGAGCAACGTGCTCCAGCAAATCATCAACACATTGCTGAACCTGAAGTGGTAAAGAATTCTTCTGTGCAGAAACCATGTGTCGCAGGGCATCAGTACTTTGTGGCGCGATGACGCCGAATTCAGATATCAATCCTCGCAGGCGATTATACGTTGCTGTTTTCTCTTCGATAAACCCCTGACGAGTGCGGTGCAGGCACTGCATCGCCTGCTGGCTTTCATCCTTAACTGGTACAAATCGCATATGTGGGCGACGAACCGCTTCACAGATAGCCTGTGCATCAGCTGGATCATTTTTCCCTGATTTACCGGCCATGCGATAAGGAGATACAAACTTTGCAGCCATCAGACGCGGCTCATGACCATACTGCCGGAACAGTCTTGCCCAGTAATGCGCTCCGGAACAGGCCTCCATTCCGATAACACAGGGTGGCAAACCAGCAATCAGCCCGGGAAGAGCGGTGCGGGTTACTCTGGATTTAATCAGAACTGTTTTGCCATTCTGGTCAACACCGTGAACAGCGAACACATTTTTAGCAAGATCGATACCGACTGTCGTGATGGTCATAACGAATCCCTCCGGGGCTGTGTTTACCCCATGATTGCACAAGAGTTAATCAGGCGCATAATCAGGGGAAGTCCCTTCCATTCGTTAAGACTAAATTTTGGCCACTTCAAAACGGAAGAGCCGCTATTTAGACGACTTCTCCGTCGATATTTCCGTTACCCTACCTCAGCATGTTAACCAGTGAATTCAGGTCCACAATCTCAGCGCGGCTCTGGATGTGTAATATCGATTAACAAAATGTGTTGCCAGGCTATCACTGTACAAGCATTTATGCTCAGTTAATGAGTTGCTGCACTAGGCTTGTCAACAGTTGTTCCTTATCCGTGACCCCGTAGGGGGCGTAATACTGAACTGCACCCAAGGTGGTAAACATAACTGCTTTTGGCGTATTAGAAATGAAAATACCGCAGGATTCCAGCCAACCGGGGGCCTGTTGCATAATTTCTGCTGCCAAATCGCTACCATCCTGTTTGAAGATCAAATACATTTCTATCAGGCCATTCCCCAGATTCCTGAGCACTGGTGTAGTACTGATGTGTTGATTAGCCAGTAACTCCTGGCACACCGTCTGTACCCGTTCTGTCTGTTCTCGCCAGTCATGTTGTCGGCTATCCACGGTCACAGCCAAGGTAGGTAAATACCAGTCAACCTGTTGGTACTTTTCATCAATTAACACCTGCGAGTTTTGATAGAACAGGGGCAAGGGGACATCGCCAGGAATAAATTGTAAGTGCGGCGTATTTTTATCGCTGCTGGTTTCAAAGGGGTTTTGTACCAAAATATCCCCTTCTTTGCTGAATTGGGTTAAATACTCGACCATTGGGGTGAAATATTGCGTTTTATTCAAAAAGTTCTCGCCAGCACGCAGCGCTTTTTCTTTGGCAAATACATCCTCGTTGTACCTTTTTAGTTCGATGATCGGGGTTTGATTGAAATACAGCGCGCTATCATCTCGCGTTTTACATAATAAAAGATTATTTCTTTGTTTTTCTTGCTCTGCACGGTAGGTGGTGAAATCAGGTGTGATAATTTTTTGTCCAGCAAAGTAAGGTTTGGTAGGCTCCTGCTCGATAAAAGGCTGGTCATTTAATATGATCTTTTGGGGTTCAAACTCAGGATTATTTGGGTAGAAGCGAGCGAGGGATTCCAGTTCGCTATGTAGCCGGGCGTGGCGATCTGCTTTGTTATCAGCATCGATACCCAGTGTGTCCAACAAGCGCTGTCTCGGTGCATGAAGCACTTTATCGGCAAAATCCAGCGCTCTTTGATCGCCAAGCAGCACCATCATATAAGGTGACATGCTTCCTGTTTCATCGCACCCTGCCAGAGGGTGAGTCATTTTCTCAATGCTACTTTTACTATCACCCGGCACGGCATCCATTTTGATAAATTCCCCGGCGGTTCTGTCCTGGGTCAGATTTGCTGTACGGGCTTCATTATTTTCCTGCTGGAGCGGAAAAAATTGGCCAATCATGCTTCGATAATTTTGAATAATCATATTGGTTATTTATTCGTTTGTAGAGAAAGGGGCCATCATGGCCCCGGAGAAACAGGTTCAGTCTGCCAGTTGATCGTTTAACAGACGATGGGTAATAAAGTGCTGTAGTAGTGGTTGCTGTTGCTCTTTCATACGGGCAAGCTGAGTGCTATCGACGTTGGCCGCCAGGTTATGCAAAGTGGCGGCTGCCTGGTCCAGATCGTCTACCATGTAGTAGGTGAACAGTGAGAGTACCTGATGGGTTTCTGGGTGAGTTGCGCGTGTCGGGAACTGACTGGCGTACTCTCTGGCCAATTCTGCCCGGCTTTCATATAACGCTATCACTTTAGGGTCTGCCTTTAACTCTTTGAGAGAATGGACTCCCTTCTGGTAAAAGTCCTGAATATGATGAGTGATATCAATCAATTTATCCATGGAGAGAAGGTTGTTGGGGCTGTTACTCATTTGGACGTGTTGTAAATCTCGTTCCAACGGTTCCCTGAATTGTTCGTTAGTGCGTTCCCGCAATTGGGTTCTGGCAGGAAATGCCTTGTTTTCGGAGCAGTCCGGCTTCAATTCTGCATTCTGATCGTAGTTCATTAGCATGGGAACGATAGTGAGCACGTCCTCAGTTAAGTCCGCAGAAGAAAACTCCAGTTTTGGGAGCTTATCCATAACTTCGGGTAGGTTATTGTAAGTGCTTATCTGTTTACTGAATAATTCCTCGTTGGTGATTTGTTGTCCCTCTTCACTGAATTTTGCCACGGTTATTTTTTCTAGTGGTTTAAGTGCGTTGCCCGTTAGGCTTTGCCTTATTTGTGCATTAAGGGTTTCTTTTTGTTCTTTTAATGCTTCAACAAATTGTTGCGGCTCGGCATCACGGAATTCACTCAATACGAAACGTTGTAATGACGTGAGATGCGGGGCTTGTTCAAGTTCCTGTGGAGTAAGGAAAGGTTGGCATCGCTCAGCACCATGGAAGGTCATCAATTCGGCGTCGCGTGATTCCGTTTCGTTTTTGCCGCTTGCAGAACGGTGATGTACGATCATTTCGGTACGAATACCTGTTTCAATCGGCGTTGTGTTGTCGGGGTTACGAATAACCACATAGCGGGCTCCCGGTATATTACTGAATTCTTTTTGCAGGTCGTCCATCGTCGGGAATTTTGTTGCCGCTTCGCTTTGCGTAAAACGGATGGTTTTTTCGGTATCATAGGGGAACGCAGCCAGGTACTGTTCGTTGTTGGCTTGCTCGGTACCTGCGGTACGTGTGGTAATCAGTTTAAACTCGGCAGCATAATTACTGTTGTCAAAGTGATACATCCACTCCCGGTATTTACCGTCGTCTTTACTGGCTGGGTTGTTCATAAAACGAAAGTTGGAAACTGCAGGGGCATCTCCTAGCTGAAAAGCCGCTTTGAACAGTTGTAATGGCGTCAGTTTAGCGTTTAAACAACGTGGGTCGGTAATGTGTGATTTAATATTTTGGGTGGAAAAATCAAGTTTGGCATAATCATCTTTTTTTACGGCATGGCTTGCCATTTCTTCATCATAGAATTCTTTGAAATTGGAATAAGCTCCCTTATCGACCTCGCAGGCGGAAACACCATAGGTTCCCCACTCATTTAACAGACTACTGAACGGTTCTTTCAGATCGTTGTCTACAAGCGAGAGGAGAGCCTGACGCAGTTGTGCCGTTTTGTCGGATTCTGATAACTGTTTGTATTGGGTCTTTTCTACCGCATCTAAATCGGTGATGGCTTTGAATCGGCCAGGCAATGTGCTATTAAAGCTATACGGGCTAAGAACAGTATTGATCATACTAGGATTTTTCATTATCTCATTAGCATTGAAGTGTGTAACCTTATCTATAAATTTGATGCCCATTCCATTTAGTGTAGATAAATCAACCTGATTTAGTTGCAAGCTACTGTTTGTAACCCTCGAAAGCTGGTAAATGATTCCTGTATTTTTATTAACCACAAAACGCTCACCGCCATGGTCAGTCTTTGCCTCGACAAAAGCGAGGGGATAATGGGGTTGTGTCAGATGGGTATTAGTAATATTAGGCATACATACTCACTTGATGATTTGATGAATGGGGAATTATCTCATGACCATCTGATTTGTATTTCAAAAAATGATCATTACATGAACTTTTCTGAGATTGGGTTTCCGTCCATGGTTAGGAAACTCAATAAGGTCTTTTGAGTTTGCCTGGGCATAAACGAGGGTTCTGTCGCATTAAGGCGGCGTCAGGTAACATACTGTTTTTTTGTGATGTTGCCTGACCATGTCTCTGATCCGAAATGCCTTCAAGCGTCTGCACTATCCCATCGATATCATTGCCCAGTGCGTTCGCTGGTATCTGGCTTATGCCCTTAGCCTGCGCAATCTCGAAGAAATGATGGCCGAGCGAGGCGTCATCGTTGACCATTCGACGCTTCACCGCTGGGTTATCCGTCTGGTGCCGTTGCTGGATAAGGCGTTTCGTCGACATAAGCGCACCGTGGGTCGGCGGTGGCGCATGGACGAAACCGACATCAAAATCAAAGGCCAGTGGAAATATCTGTACCGCGCGGTAGATACTGGGGTTGTAAGCGGGAACCCGCCAAAATTTTGCGGGCCTGGCTATGACAACGTCAACCCCTCAATCATGGCGTCCAGATCGAGCTCTTTCCCTTCACTGATAAAGGTGTAATGCCCGTTAAGAAAGATATGTTGCCAGGCTACGGGCGACATTCGTCTGAGAAGAGCAAGTCCCCGGGTGTTACCGATATCCTCATACTTCTGCAACAACCGCGACAACAGGGCGGAGTTATAATAAATAATAATGATGCTGAGAAGCCGCCCACACTGATTGCTGATTTCCAGCTCAACATCATTCTGTCCGGTCAGCTCTTTTTTGCCACCAACCTGCGCGATCGCTGAACGAAGCTGATGCCAGGACTCAATGCGATTTTGAGACCGGTGACTGTTTCTGGCCACCTGCGGGTTACGAAGATACCGGAGGATGTAAAGACTACGGATCAGTTTATCGAACTCAAACAAGGCCTTCCTTGTCGGATTTTCCGCTGAATAGGTACACAATTTGCGGATCAGGGCACCCTGAGTTATTTCTTTCATCCCCAGAGTGGCGACAATCTGGTCCAGGTGCGGTTTTTCATCGATGATAACTTGCTGATTTATCTGACCTACAGGCTGGATAAGACATTTTTTATAACGCTCCGGATCGCCCGCGCAGTATAGCTCTTTCAGCATGTCCTCTGTCGAGGTAAAGCGGGGTTCGAAACGCAGCCCGAACCAGTGAAGAATGGCAAAATTAGCCCGGTTAATACTGTGCATGTCACCGGTTATCGCTGTTGGTACAATCCCGCTGGTATTTCTGTACCAGATATCGAAAACGTGATGTGCTTCATACTCATGCGCGCCGATGAGATAACCATTTAGTGGAATATGGTTGCACAGCAGAGTGTAGGCCACCACGCCCTTCCCAAGTCCAAAATATTTTTTTGATGCCCGGGCTTTGATCGTCGGACGTTCGACGCTGAATTTTTGTCCATCGACAGCGCCATACAGTTCCCCCAGCTCCTGTGAGTAATATGGGAAGACAGGAAGCGTCTTAATTCCGTCGCCAATACAGTCACATGCAGCCTTCAGTGTGGAAAGACGCAGATATTGCTCGTAGGAATCGTTGAGCGCATGGTAGGGAATATCACTGGTCTGGGACATCGTCAGATTACCGTGATTCATGGCCTGTGCCATTATTACCGCCATCAGACTGTCTGCATCAGCCCCCGTTTTTACATACAGCGGTTGTAGCGGCGTCAGTGCCGACAGAAACTGACACCGCTGATTAACGAAGCGAAAAATATCCGCCAGTTCACACAGGGGCAACTGTGAATAAAAATCCGTCACACTGTCCGATTGCCCGGTCGTGTCCGACTTACGCCAGCTAAGTCTCTGTGTATCATGATCAAATTCCAGATGTGACAACTTACCCTGCTTAAGCTCCCTGTTGAACACTATCCACTGTTCATGCAGTTCGCGGGTCAGTTCATCCAGCTGCTGTTCGACTGGGGTACGTAAAAACGGGATATCCATCTGGGCCAGAATGTCGGCTTTTTCCTCTACGGAAACCAGCTCATCTGAAAGGTGGCGGTGCTGCAGGCTGTCATCAAGATAAAGCTCTCCCGCCTCAAGTCGCTTTCTTATTTGTCGGTACAACCAGAATTCATAACGGTTAGCATGAAGCCCGGTTGGCGTATCGTTTTCATCAACGCTCAGTAACCAGGTTCGCAGTCGTGGCGGGAGCGTAGCCGGTGGGCATTCTGCCAGCGGCCGCTGCGTCAACCGCAACTGCCTTGAGAACGTCGCCCTGACCCATGCCAGCGCAGCAAGCCAGGGGCATTCAGGCGTCACGCTGGAAAAGTTCAGAGTACAAAAGAGCGGGCGTAAATGGCGTCGTATATGAGCAGTCTGAGTGTCAACCGCCTCCCATCGTCGGGCCATCCGGCTGGCAGGTTTAATCCGCATTCGCTGCGCGGTGTTCTGCAGGACCTCCCGGGGCATGATTTTCCAGGCCCTCTGGCGCACATCTCCAAAGGGGATGCTGTCCATCACATCGTCATCGACAAACAGGGATAACAGACGGCCGACTTTATTGTTCTCCTGTTGCCGCTGCAGAACATCTGCTTCAAAGTTTTTTCTGGCCTCTTCCTTGCAGCGCTCTTCTGTCAGCTTCATGTGCCACATCATGGCGCTGGTGAGATTATCTGACAGTTGCCGGTAGCGAAGCCAGATATAGCACATCATATACAACCAGGTTTGCTCTGTTTTGAGGTTCCGCAGATCGTGGATGGTATAAAAGTTGACCAGACTGGCGAAGTACAGCAAATTTTGTTGCGAGATCCCGAGTTCGGGCAGCAACTGTCGCGCCTTCTGATATATCGGTTCCAGCTGGTTTCGTTTCTCCCTTTCCCTGGACATTTGTCGCCATCGAAAATCTTTCGCCTCCTGTTTCAACACGGCCAGCCCGGACAGTGCATCATCTTTTTTCAGGAGTGAATTCAGTGCGCTCTGTGTTTCTGTATCGAGGAAAGACAACAGTATGTCCGCCAGGCGCTGTCGTTCCGTTGACAGCGCCTTACTGATGATTTTCTGAAGCGTGGAATAGCCCGGCCGGACGATTTTATTTTCATTCAGCCAGCAGATAAGTTCAGTGGCAACGAATCCAGGGGTAATATCACGACGCACAATCTGTGCTGCGCGGGCATCGAGCTGCGGGCTAACGGAGCCGGACCACTGATGATACCCGAAGAAGTCGGTAATAAGCTTACGCTGGACATAATATTCATGATCGGTAATGGTTTTGTCGGTGAGGGATATTTCACGAAAGTAACGCTGAACCACAAAATCGAAATCACTTTCCACGTCCTTCGGTGAAAAACGAAAGAAGGCGTGTTTGGCCCTGAAATAACCCGTCTGCAGGATGCAATAAATCTGCGCCAGTATTCCGGGGCGGCTGGTTGCCAGCGTCAGCTCCTCTGTCGTGAGCGACAAATACTCCAGCTGCTGGCCTTCATCAAAGTCAGGCAGGCCATACAACGCGAATTTTTCTGCATCCGTTAAAACAGAGAGTCTTTTGCCTTTATCTTTACGGCGGGATGTCATCCTGACCTCACACTGGATATGTCCGTAAGAGGATCGTTCTGCGGACGGTAAAAATTAATTTTGCGCTTCGGAGAAAATCACTGCTGACGTTGTCTCATATAACTGGTACGGTATCAATCTCTTTGACGGCCCCTTATACGTACATATTTATGACAGAAATACGCATTGGCTATGCCCGGTGCTCTACTGATAAGCAGGATTTGACCGCCCAGCAGGAGGCGCTGGTGAAACTCGGTGTTTCTCCGGATCGGATTTATACCGATAAGGGGTTGACCGGCTCAAATCGCCAGCGGCCCGGTCTGGATCAGGCTCTGGCGGCCGTTCGGCAGGGAGACACGCTGGTCGTACCAAAACTGGACAGGCTGGCCCGGTCAGTTCCGGATGCGCGGGAAATTGCGGATGCATTACAGGCCAGAGGTGTGAAGCTGGCGCTGGGAGCCAGCCTCTACGATCCGGAAGACCCGGTGGGGAAAATGTTCTTCAACGTGCTGGCGACTTTCGCGGAATTTGAAGGCGACCTGATACGTCTGCGTACCCGGGAAGGCATGGCTATTGCACGGGCGAAAGGGAAATTACGGGGGAAACAACCAAAGTTGTCTGAGAAACAACAGAAGGAGCTGTACCGGATGCATGAAACCGGGCAGTACTCGATTAGCGACCTGGCTGAATTGTTTTCAGTGTCACGGCCAACAGTATACCGGACGTTAATGCGGAGCCGAACACTACCGGAAGGAAGTAAATAAGCGAAAGAGTTGTTAATTGAAAGTAATAAAGGCACAGATATATAATTAAGTAATTTTTACATGGACCAGGACTTAATCATGCCAGTATCAGCGTTGCAGCACAGATTTACAGCCGGAGCTTATCAGAATAAACTTCACGATAATATCAGGGGAAGCTCCACAACACAGGCTCAGGGCATAAACCCGGTCCGCTCTGCCATCCCGGATGAAATACACCATTTAGGAAGCAGTATTAACAGAGCAGTCAATTCTCACGAAGAACTGAGCAGACCATCTTACCAGACTACATCTCCGCGACAGGGCATAGCCGCACCGTTGTTGATGCTGTTGAGCCAGGTAAGGCTTGATGGTATCCCTGTTTCATCAACAACTGATATCCCCGCATTCACCTCTGAGAGAAGCGTGTCCCCCTCAGTTTCCCGAAATACAGCGTATTCAGATAACAGTAACACGGGCTTCAGTGCCATGCTAAGTCCAGTTGCGAATGCACTGTATGAAACAGGTTCGTTTATAACCCGGAATGACCCTCTGAGGTTTCCGGTTGCGGACGCAGCACCACTTTGCTCTGGATCACATTTACCTGATGATTTTGTAACCTTTTTAAATTCCAATGGCATTAATGTTGTTGCCAGAGGGCTTGAGCAACTTAAATGTATTGAGCATGATAAATATGAATTTTTTAAAGGAGTGTCATTTAACGCCATGAATTTGTTGGATTCAGCAATAAAACAATTAGAAGATAAAAGAAATAATGAACTGGACAACCACCTAAGATATTACGGCATTGTCGATGTCGATGATGTTAAACCAAGACTGGCCTCCATCTACAAAAAAATAAAATATGAAATAGGAGAAGTCTTAAAAAATAAAAGAGATACTATATATTATGGATATGGCTCTATGACCGAGACAGCTGCTACTGATGCATTGGTAAAAATAAACGATAAGGACAGAAGGATTTTGCTGACGGATAATTTTTTTGCAAAATGCACAGTTAACGCTATTAATATTCTAATTCATGAAATGAGTCATTTTCATACTAAGCTTGATTTATTTCAGGTTATAAAGCAGAAATCTTGTCTGGATAAAACAAACGGAGATGAAATTCCTATTCATGTGCAACTTGATGATTCACATGATTTTTATACTCATTCAATCCGTCCTTTGAAAGAGGAAAATATAGTTACAGATGGACATATTAAGTTTGCTTATAACATGAATATAAAAGAGTTTGTTGATACATTTAATACTAACAAAACTGTTAGGGAAGAGGCGATTTTTATAAATGCTGACACAATAAGTAACTTAGCTATTGCCATTGGGAATTATGGTTTTAAGCGAGACAATGTCATGCCTTTGTTGGATACATCGGAGTTTAAAACTGGGAAACCAATAGAATCTTAGGTCTCATGGTGCTGGGGTCAGACGTTCAGTGGAACGAAAATCACGTTAAGGTTTTTTTGTACGCCGGAACCCCAGAAAATTTCGTCACCAAAGCTAAAGACCATATGATTTGCATGACGTTGAATAAGTTACGGATTATGTGATAAGTTTCAGCGTTAAAATCGTTGTTTTAATGATTGCCACTCAACCGGTCGTTTACGTGACAATCCCCGCCGTTACTGGTTGCGAAAAAATCAGGGGTTCCTGCGTACAACCCCTGATTCCGACTGCCGGAGTGGATCAGGATTTCGGTTCCTGCGTGGATCCCAAAAAGCTGTAGCGCTCTCACAAAATTTTGGCGGGTTCCCGCTTACAACCCCATACTGCAGGACAAACCGTCGACTTCCTGCTGACCGCCAGACGGGACGCCGCCGCTGCGTTGCGTTTCTTTCGCAAGGCCATTCGTCATCACGATGAACCAGAGGGGGTGACTATCGATAAAAGTGGCGCCAACACGGCCGCCCTGACCACACTCAACGCCAGCAAACCGAAAGGATGACCATCAGGCAGAGCAAGTACCTGAACAATCTGGTTGAGCAGGATCACCGGAATATCAAACGCCGAATACGGCCGATGCTGGGATTTAAGTCGTTCCGGCGGGCACAAGCAATTCTGTCCGGTATTGAGCTGGTTCATATGATACGTAAAGGGCAATATCAGCATTCCACTGGCGCGCATTTATCCCCGTCGGAACAATTTTATTTGTTGGCTGCCTAAAAAACCGGCAGCGCAACTTTTGCTGACTCTGCTCTGTTAATGTGACAGAACCATTGAGTTTCCTAACCATGAACCGTTTTACTTAATGTAAATCACACTTTCCTTTTCTGCCTGACTTAAAGAGGACTCCAAGACCTCCTCCAATTCTATCTTGCGTGAATTATTGTCTTTATTTTTAACCCTGAAGTATTGATGGTCTTCAATCAACACTTCGGCTTCATCATGTTTTCCAGTAAGCATGGAAATAGGGTGACCAGACTCCTTTATGTTTATTTCAAAAATAACCCTATCCTTGCCCTGAGCAAACAATTTAGCTACTTCACGATCTACTGTAGTTGACATAAATGGTTTATTTGATACTACACATCCAGGACTCAATGAATCATTTATATTTTCTGCTAAAGAACCTCCATGATAAACCAAACCTTCATAAGGGGGTATTTTTTTCAATCCTGATCTAATAGAGGAAATGGTTTCAACCAAGCTCTCACGAATACTGACTGTGACATAAGGATCCGGCATGTCATCATGTAAAAACGCATTAACATCACCCGAGTACATTCTTCCATAAGCTCTGATAGCGTCACATTCCTCACCAACAAGGGTATCATATAGAGAGCGGCCATCTTGATAATTATAAAATTCAGCAGCAGCTCTGGATATATGAAGACCAAACATGGTATCTCTTGTTTTCATATCATGCCTTCCCTCATCCGTTGCTGGATAGATTACTCCATTCTCACTACTAATTACTTCTGAAATTAAGTTTTCTTTTTTGATGGATTTTGAATAAATTGAGATAGTATTGTGTTCACGGTTGATTCTAAAGAAACGGTCTTTCCTTCTAATATAATACTCCCTAGAACCAGCTTTTGAAAACACCCGATACAATCCCTTTACCGGGAGTATATTCTTTTCATTAATAACCTGAAGCCCTTTATCTAAATTCGCATCCAATACGTTATTAATTAGTGGCGAATTCACAAAGCCTTTATCACTACCAAGATATTTTTTTGCATCCAAAAAACGTTTGTACGCTTTCGTTCCCTCTAAAGGAAATATTCCTTTAAGCTTATAATTTAAATGAGAAATATCAGTAAGCCACACAAGGTATGTGCCTTTGCTATCAACAGGTGCTTCCTCAGGTTTTGTTATATAAACAGATAGAGTTGTTTCATCTTTATCAATAATTCTAAAATAATACTCCTTGTGCTTTAAGTATAAATAATCATTTTCTGTCCCTCTGTATATATGTTCATTTATTTTTAAAAAACGAAGACTGCTTTCTTCAGCAGAAATAGCTCTGCTAGTATACTCATCAAATATACTCAGATCTGGTTTGTCATTAAAGCCTGGATTCTGCCACTCTGCGCATGTTTTACTTGAACCCGCACCCCTTTTAACTCTGTAGCATCCATTTTCCGGGTCATAAACCATATCGTCTTCATCAATATTATCAGTATCCTCCCAATCTTCACCCTGTACTTCAATTCCTTCTTCGTTTAAGATTTCTGTATATTTCATATCTCCACTATCAATACCTGACTTGACTGTTTCTATGAAAGGATGCCCCTCCAAATCAGGGAATTTCATCACTCTATCCATTACCACCATTGAGGCAATATTAATCAAATCTGATTTTATTTTACTCCATTCATTTTGTTGTTCTCCATAAGTGTCAGCCTCTATCGCATGTTCAATATGTATTGCTAATGACAAAAATGGAGACACTGGATTAGCTATGACATTTGAAGCATCGATCATATCCTCCCACATATCTCGGGTGACCTCAGCATCTGACTTCACCAGTGAATCAAGGTCGGAAAGAGCTTTATCTTTTATTTGATTATGCAGATAATCAAAAAAATTCTCAGGAGATACTGGCGTAGATCTTATTGCTATCTTATCATAATAATCATTGTTTTCATCAATTGATTTAAGCCACTCATCCACTCCATAGTAAAACATTCCGTCCTGTCTTTCAGCTATAGTAAAATGAGACGCAATCATATCTCGATGTTGTTTGCTATTACAGGCATTCGTTATCCATGACTGCATATCAAAATATGATCGGAATGACATAAATTTAAAATCACTTTGAGGAAAATAAAGCGTTACACATCTGCTGTCATTATTCTTAAAGACGAAGGCATTAGCAGAATTATATCCATCGATATCGAAAAGCGTTACACTGACATTGGTGTCATTTAGTACCCCAATGCCGTTTAAAATATCTTTTACGGATGTTTTATCAATGCCGCTGATATCAAGATCATTGACCACATCAATAAAGTATTTTTTTATTAGCATGCCTTTATTGTTATTGAGTGTGTCTGTTATGTTTTTTTTGGCGAAATTGTAAAAATCCATATCCCAAACCAGATTAATAAATTGAGTTGGTTTTATGCTTATTGCATCTCGCGAATTATATTCGATGTTATTTTCAAGATCTGAACTGTAAATCCCACACATTGCATTCATATCAACAAGATTATTTTGTATACTCGAGTCAAAATTTGAAAACACCCACCCAGTTAATGTGTTGCTTACTTTAGGGTCGGTTTGTATTTTCTCTCCGTTTTCATATATCACTCCATTAAAAAGAATGAATTTAAATTCATCGGGGTCAATTTCCAAATGGAATCGTTCTTTTATTTTTTCTCTAAGGATGTTTCTGGCGAGATCTTTCAATCCAGGATTTTTTGATTTATAATCATCATAAAATTCCCCTAGTGCCTTTTGACCGTTATCTATAAAGTTTGCCCATTTCGTTTTTTCCGTAAAGCTGTAATAGTTTTTGTCTGAATCA
This sequence comes from Serratia fonticola, assembly GCF_001006005.1. Taxonomy (NCBI): domain Bacteria; kingdom Pseudomonadati; phylum Pseudomonadota; class Gammaproteobacteria; order Enterobacterales; family Yersiniaceae; genus Serratia; species Serratia fonticola. The sequence continues at coordinate 5,243,683 of NZ_CP011254.1, forward strand.
ACACTGTCACCAACAGATGTTGGTGACAGTGTTTGACTTACAACGTCATCCTGAATTTCATACGTACCGTTTTTTTCTGGTGTAGATACAATAAGTACAGGCACTGCATCCGCCGCCGGAAACGTCAGGGGGTCATGCAGGGCTATAAACTCACCTGCTTCATACAGTGTATTTTCAACCGAACTCAGTATGGCACTGAAGCCACTACCGCTGTTATCTGAATGCGGTGCATTTCGGGAAACTGAAGGGAACACGCTTCTCTCAGAGGTGAATGCGGAGATATCAGTTGTTGATGAAATCGGGATACCATCAAGTCTGACCTGGCTCAACAGCATCAACAGCGGTGCGCCTATGCCCTGTCTCGGAGATGTAATCTGGTACGATGGTCTGCTCAGCTCTTCGTTAGAACTAACTACTCTATTAATGCAGCTTCCTAAATGGTGTATTTCATCCGGGATGGCAGAATGGTCTGAGTTTAGGCTTTGAGCCTGTGTTGTATAGCTTTCCCTGATATTATTGTGAAGCTTATTCTGATAAGCTCCGGCTGAAACTCTGTGCTGCAACGCTGATACTGGCATGATTAAGTCCTGTTCCATGTAAAAATGAATTAATAGCATATCTGGGGTCAGTTTGGATATAGAGAATTATTGGCTCTATCGCATTAACGGGCACAGGCCAGCCAAAGTGGTTCTGTCGCATCCGTATTTTAATGTTAAATATCAGTTTGAGCGAAATTTGATATACACATGCAATGTTTTGGTTGAGTATTTCCTTTCGTGATTTTTATCTAAAATGGAAATAAAGTGACATGAAAGTATCAGCAAATATTGCAAAACTTCATATTAAGGCAATGATAACCTGATCAAGAACGTAGCATTGTGTAGCGTACTGTTGAGGGGTGGCGGCGTATTTCCCGGACAGATTCGGTGGCGCAACGTTGTTGAAATATTTCAATAAATTTAGGGGGGTTTGGCGTTTTTGGTGGTCGGGTATCGCCGCTGCAAGACGTGCCAGCCCTGCGCGATCCAACAAGGTAAAACCCAGCGCATCCCGCCGCTCATACAGCTCGTGTAGCAATGCCAAAAGTTCCTCTGCCCGGGAAGCTTGTAGTATGTTCGGGAGAAGATCCGCCACGCGCGGAAACTGACTCAGTTCGGATGCCAGGATGCCTTCTTGAGTGCATAAAACAAATAGCCGGCGCATCTGATCGAAGCGGGTTTTCAGTCCTCGGTATCCACGAGCGCCATTGGGGCCGTACAGCCACCAACCGATAACGATCCGCAGTAAATCGGCGTTGGCATGATTAATCGCGGCGGCATATTTCTTTGTCGGGCTATCGCCGAAATTAAGAGTAACCGTTTTCCCCGCCCACGGATCGAGCCGCCAAATGGCATCGCCCCAACGACTCACCACCTGACCAGTTGCGTCAAGAATGACCGGCCAATCAGACTGGGGCGGCCAGCACAGCGGACGGTAATTCGGTGCATCAGGCACTGCCAGGGGGGAGTCGATACCGAGGCAAAGTTCGGAAAGAATATTTTTCGTCATGATGATTTCTGTCGCAGCTCGGCCAATCGGATGAAGCCATCCCAGGCCGGGTGATAATTGCCCTCACGTATACGAGCTCTCGCCTCTTCGACCCAAAGCCTGCGAACCTCACTACTTTCTTCGAAAAATCGCAGCTTGACCGCCAGTCGCTCAATAACCAAGAGGGCCGGATGTTTTGTCGTCAGATTCTGACTCACAGTGGGGGGACGGTAGCGCGCCAACTCAAGCGATTTGAGGTGGCGCAAGCTATCGAGAGACCACACATGATCTTCACTTTCTATATCTCGGTGCTGGGTACAGAACAAGCAACCGGCTGCATTTATACAGTCAGGTAGCGGAGCATACTTCGGCATCGCAGCCACTGATTCAGGTATGGCCGAAACACACCTACCTGGTGCAGGAGGTGAAAGGGACGGATCGGTCTGCTGATGGAAGCGCGTAATCTCTACCATAGCGATCTGCGGATGAGGGTCGGCGTATACGCGTATCAGAGTTTCAACCGTGTGTTGGGCCAACTCCGCAACTTGATGTGGGTTCTGGGACTCTCGAAGCAGCCAGTTGATGCGCGTCCCTCGCAGTTTTCGTGGTCTCACCATCGGCATGCCAAGCTCGCGGCAAATGCGCATAACATTTGTGAACTGCGTTGCCTCCTCCAAAATTCGCCCCCCGCAGCGTATAAGTGGAAAGAGCAGACCATCCGGCTCATAGGGAAACCATGCGGAACGCCATTCGAGATAGCGCTTGAACCACTCTCGATAGCTGGCAAAGATCTCGAACAATACTTCTCCTTCCCGTCGATTTTTGTCGGCACGTACCTGGTAACCGTCCAGGTGGCTGGCGTAATGAAATTGTTCGACCCGCAAAGTATGGGCTTGTTGCAGGTTCAGGCCTGTCTGAGCAATGAACATCAGCAACTCACTCTCGATGCGTAAGTTGACAAGGGGGGAACGGGTTCGCAGTGTTCGATCCTCTTCCCAGGCAGTACGCGCTGCTCGCGACGCTTCTATCTGTGCCAGTGTCTGAGGTCTGGTACGTCGTGCCGCTACTTTCTCCGGGTAGGGCAGTCCGGACCATAGCTTCAGTACCTGGCCCGTGCGCAATCGGATGCAGACCGGCAATGCCCCTATAGTTGCCGCCAGGGTCAGTGCATTGCATACGTCAGCCAGGATATGTCCGAATGCGAAGGTATTTTGCAGATCCTGTTTGTCCGCGTTGCTCGTATGCACCTTGCCTTTAGCGCGCGGCTTGCGAATACGCGTACTCTTGCTCAGACTCGCCTGGCGGTCCAATACTCGATCAAGCATCGTCGCCGTGAGCCTGGAGAGATCGTATATCGTCCCCTCACTCATGCTGCGCTCGACACGATAACGGTGTAGCAAATGCTCGGTCCAACGAATGAAGGTATCGGCTATCGTTTCGAGACTGAGGTTACCACCTTCCAAATCGCACCAGGCAAAGAAACTCCGCAACGCACCTATCTTATTCTGCGCCGAGAAGCGGCTTCCGCCGCCAGCAAGATCGCCGACCATATGTTCATGTAACCGCGTCACCAGCTCAATACGCTCTGTCAAGGGACTGCCGAGCTCGCCTTGGGCGATAAGGCGAGCCACATACTTTACCTTTGCCGCTGCGCCTCCGCGAAACAGTAGCGGCCGAAAGTCCCAGGGCGTTTCAGTGGTCCCATACTCAAGCATCGGGAAAGTGAGATCGATATTGGAACTACCCATTCTGCCGTCCCTCCAATCCAATTCCGCTAAATGCCACCATGAAGTTATGAGAGAGGGCTTGTTTGATCGGCAATGCCTGCACGAATCGAATGTACCTGAAGGTGGTGGCTTCGGAGTTAGGGGCATGGAGCAGCGCGTCGCTGACTATCGCAATTACGAGTGCAACATCGGCACAAGCGGAGAGTGCCAAACGCGCCAACTCAGTACCGAAAGTACAGCGCGACTGATGAAAGCGAAACCTACGGAGCATTTGTACTCCTGCCTTGACTCCCCGCTTTCGAAAGTCCGACATCTCGACATTTACTGCTGATGACTGATCGGTGCCACGCCTACCGTAGGCGTTTCCAAAGCGGGTCAAGAATAGCAGATCACGATTCTCGAGCGGGGCTTTCGTCGTTCGCTCCACTCGCCGCCAGCCTTTAGCATATTCCAGCAACTTATCGCACAAAGCTTCTGGTATCCAAACCTGGCCCGTCACGCCGAACTTTGTATGTACTGGCGGAGCTGCGCCCGGACCAATTGCAAGCCGTAGCAGTCCTTCAGCGGAGGGATCGGGGACGGCATGCTCAAGAGTCTGAACCTTAAGATCACAAATGCTGCCAAGCCGCATCCCAGTAAAAAATCCAAGTGCCAACATGAGATAAAGCTCAGGGGTAGCATTCTCGGCAGCGAAATCCAAAATGGCATCGCGATCCGTCTCCGACAGAGGTAACAGTCCATCTTCCAATGTCTGTCCAAGTCGTTTGCGATTAGGGATGCTAAGATCGGTTGCGGCTCCGTTTATCGTTCGCTCAAACCCTACCTGGTCAAAGAATTTGACGACGTAGGGCTTTTCCCGCCATAGGGGGATGTGTGGAGCAATAAACTCCCTATGCCTCACCCACCGGTAGAACATGATGCAATTGCGCATATACTCAGACGCCGTGGAGGGGCTGATCTGACCCACATTGCGCATCTTGATCAACGCTCCACGGTATAGCACCAGACAGCGGTCGGCTTTTTTGGCGGGAAACTCAAACCAATGCAGTCCACGCGATTCAAGGAACTTGGCGTAATTCAAAAGACCATTCATATTGCTGGCAACGGTCTTCAGAGAAGCTTCCCCTGTCGTTGCTCGTTCCATTGCCCACAGGTTTGCCTCTCTCCATGGCATTCCCCCTACCCAGAAAATCTGAGGCAAGTCCTTGATAGAGGGCCGACTGCTACTGACTGAATAAGTTACGCCGTTTTCTTTACATTCGAGATTGTGGGGCGCGAAATGAATGTGTTCTAGTGTCGCCATGCAAACCCCTCAAACGTTTAAAAATGTCCATAGTTCGGATTCCACTGCTTGTGTGACCATACTATACAACTTACTCTTATCGATAGAATAGATCTCAACGCGGGGCACCAACTCTTCCAATGCCGTCATCACCCGAGCTGACATATCGGCATACAGCTCGTAGTTGCTGCTAAAAGCGACGCCTCCCGCACGTTCCAACTGCTGCTTGACCTTGAAATACGGCCCGGTCATCGCCATCCCCAATTTTTTGGCCTCTTGGTTACGGGCCACCACGCAGCCATCATTGTTTGATAACACCACCACCGGGCGGCCACGCAGATCGGGCCGCCACAACATTTCACAGCTGGCATAAAAGTTGTTCACATCCGCCAGCGCGTACATTACTTCAGCCTCGTAATAGTCGACACCACGACGCCGACGATATCTAAATCTTCAGCGCCATCATGTAGCGGGATTGGCTGGTAGTTGGGGTTCATCGGTTCGAGCTGCACGACTGGCCGCAGACATAACCGCTTTACCGTGAACTCACCACCCACGCTGGCGATCACGATATCGCCATGTTCGGCCCCAATGCTGCAATCGACCACCAGCATCGAGCCATCGACAATGCCCGCCTCCAGCATGCTTTCACCGGAGGCGTAGAGAAAGTAAGTGGCGTTCGGGTGGCTGATGCAATATTCGTTGAGATCGATCCTGGCATGGACATAGTCCTGCGCCGGACTTGGGAAGCCAGCAGGCACCCGATCGGAAAACAGTGGCAGGTACAATTTCTCTGGAGTTGGTGTTGGAGCAAAGTGTTTCATGGGGCATGTCTCTATACTGTGTTTTTATACAGTATAGATATACCGAATGGTGGGAGGAAGAGAGATTTTCACCGTGAATGATATGGCTATGATCGGTAAGGAAAGAAAGTTGGCCTCTCTTTCCCATACCCATCATCGGCTAAGATAGGGGCCGCTGACATGGAACTAATTGATTTATTGGGTAACTATTGTTGAAATAATTACCCAGGGCTGGCCGGTAGCTAGTCAAATACCCCATTGATAACAGAGGCAACAATAGCCGTGCTTAAGGCCACCAGAACTAAATCATTCCCGGCGATACGCCATTCATAACCAGGATAAGATGGCAGTTGTCCCAGCATTGAAGCTGGCACCATTTTCTTGGCGATCCCCGGCGGCAATGGCTTGCCCCGTGCCAGGTTCTTGGCAATGCCGGGAGGTAAAGATTGATACCCGGTTAATCCATAGTTTACCGCCAGGGGCCGCACGCGGTCATAATTGATATTCACGGTAACCAGATCGTCATGACCACCCTTGGCTTTTTTGCCTTTGTCTGAATGGTCTTTGCCTGAATTACCCTTCCCATGATTGTCTCCATGGTTAGCAGAATTACCATGCCCACCTCCATTACCGTTACCGCCTCCGTTGCCATTACCATTCCCTGGATTGGCCATAACGGAGGCTGAGGATGTGAACACGATCAACGCAAGTGCGAGGGCAGAGCAGCGATGCTTGAGCATTTTAAATAACCTCAATGAGGGGATACCCGATCAATCTAGCCCTCCCCTGACTACCGAGCAATATGGATTCATCTTATAGTTGGTTTTGTGCTAAGTTAATTCATGCGTTGCAGGGCTAATCAGGCGGACTTTATGAAAATTATTGCAGGTACCCTTTTAGTCATCCTGCTGGCCGGGTGTACTTCGGTCAGTGTTTCTGGCTCTGGCGGTAGTTCGGGGCGTTCAACGGCCACTATTGGTATCGGTTCTGGCGTGCGCCTTTGATGCAGGCACTCGCGCAGTCCTTCTGGCCGGTGCGAAGACGTTAACTCAGGTTTCTTCGTAGAGATCGATAATCTCGTACTCTCCACCGATCACGGGTTTGCATAAAATTTTATAGCCATCGCTATCAAAGCCCGGCGCAGCAATCATTAACTCCCTCGCTTCATCCAGGCTATCTACTGCACCCAGCCATAACCAGTGGTGAATAATATGGTACTGCGCCATATCAGCCCCCTGCTCTCGCAAGGCTATCGGACCACGCCACGGCCAGCACACCACTCGGCTTTGCTCGAGAGCAGAGACCAAGCGCTGCCGATGATCGGCCAGGCTTTCTTTACCACCGCAAGCTCCGGCACAACGCTTCAGTGCAGAACGGAAACAAGGGCGGCCTTTGCTTAATGGTTCAAGCCCCAACAGCCCATAACACAGCTGATGCTGATCGGCGATAGACTGCAGCGCTTGTAGTGCCGCCCGCCGGTTGGCAAAAAGGCCAAACAACCCAGCGTGCCGAGCAAAATCCACCTCTTTGGCATACACCACCGTGGGTTTGTCATCATTGAGTTGCAATGCGCAGAGCTGCTTGTTGCGGCGCAGGCGCTTATTGAACAGCGGTTGTTGTTGTTTAATCAGTTGCGCTTCCAGCAACAACGCCCCTATTTCACCCGCCGTTCTGATAAAGGTGATACGCCGGGCTTGGCGCAGCATGGCCGCTTCGTCTGGGGTGCGCAAATGTGAAAGCACCCGGCTGCGAAGGTTCACGCTTTTACCGATGTAGAGCGGCATGGTTTCGCACTCACCGTGGAACAAGTACACCCCAGGTAAAGCAGGCAAGCCTTCCAGCCATTGGCGTAGGTGTTCCGGGTATTGGTAAATGGCTTCTGCTTCAAACTCGAGCCTTGGTGCGGCAGAACGTCTGGTCAATCGTACTCTCCATACTGATTTTTTATACAGTATAGCGGGGTTGGGTGGGGGTTTGAAGGGGGTTGTGGTCAATACAGCATCAATGATCGTCCCCCTCCCCCTAGCCCTCTCCCTTTACAGATCGGGGATAGTACGTGCTACATGTTAATACAGTTCCAGACCGCAGCTGCGGACTAGCTCCCTCTCCCTGTGGAAACGTTCATGTTGCCTAAGATGTGTTCGGGGTGAGGGGTGGCGGTTTTCGCGATGCAGTTAAAAGATGTTATAAATCAAAAAAGAATCGAGTAGGAGGCGGGATTGCTCCCGCCGTCCTCTCACACCACCGTACGTACGGTTCCGTAGACGCTCTGTGATGGGCAATAAAAAACCGCCCGGAGGCGGCTATTCTGGCTTGGCTTTTCTTTCTGCTTTCTTTGCTTCTGCTAACTCGAATATTTTGCTTGTTCTTCTGCTTCTTTCTTCTCGTTCAACGTACCAATCCTTGATCAGTACCTCAATTAGTTCAATAAGTAGCTCAGCTTCTTCGGGCTCAACCTCAACAATTAAGTTGATGTCTTTTTCCATGTGCGCGCCGATGTTACCGATACTTCGAATCGAGTCTATCGCTCGCCATGTCCCATGATCTACTTTGCCCTCAATAGCATTTATTTCATCAACTAACCTGCCAGGCTTAACCTCCCAGAAATCTCTAATCATCCCTTGCAAACACCGTCTAGAAAGTGTTGCAGATGCTTTGGGGGATAAACTACAGATCAGTGCTGCTTCTTCATAATCATCGATGACTGCCTTGGGTACATAGTCTGGAAAAACCTTCACGGCAGCTTGAGGTCTCAGTTTCCATGATTCCAACTGTTCTATTGCTACCCAGCCAGTGTTTTGAAGCTCAATTTTTGAAAGAACGGAGCTAATCACGATCTCTTTACATTCATCATTAGGGCACAGTGTTATCACGGAGCGCAATTGAACCTCTCCATACTTAGTGTCCCTCTTAAAAAATAGCCTATTATATTCTGACATAACTGCATTTGCGCTTGCTATTTGCCCACAAAATGGGCAGGTCCAAGATGCCATTTTAATCCCTCAACAAATGTGTGACATCTTACTTTAACACTAAATTTTAACTTAATAAGCATCTACTTGCGCAGTTGCTGCCCTCCTCACATTTCGCTCTTTCTTTAAGCCGAAACGCCAGGCGTTCAGCGTTCCCACCTGCCCGGCGCAGATTTGCAATGCGGCTTGAAGTGCCAGTGAGTAGCTGACTGCATCCCCCCATGTTGTTCCGTTCAGAACGGGTTTCTCGCAGGGGGTGAAGACAGATTCAGGGGGTAGCAGGACCAGCGGCTGCGGTACCGGATTTTGTGTCCGGCTGCAGGAGCTCAACAACAGCACCAGGCATATCGCGCTTGGCGCAATCATCATCTTTAATCGCATCCCGTAATTTCCTTTCGTTGGCGGTGGCCTGCTGGCGCAGCTGCTGTTCATTCTGCAACTGGGCGGCCATCAGTGCGCGGTTGCTGGCGTCACTTGCCTGCATTACGCCAATCAATGCGGTTTGCTGTTCCAGTAGCTTTCCCTGGTTACTTACCGTTTCCCGCGCTAAATCCAACCGGCTGGATAATGTCGCGCCGTTGAATGCCAGAATAATGGCGGTAACCAGCAGGCCTAACAGCGCCGCATTCTTCCAACCAGCCAACCAGCTCATGCCAACGCCTTGCTGGCGATTGCGAACCGCGCTTTCCGGTCATCGATGCCGTTCAGGCCGCCGTTGATCACCTTCGTGACTTTATCGACGTCAGCACCAAACCGGCCGCATTTATTCGCTGACCAAAACCATCCGGCGGCGCGCATTGCATATTCGTCACGCTCAAGCAACTCGGGCACCTGCACAAAGTCAGCTTTCAATGCGGCACTGCAGGCGCGGTAATTATCTAACCCGGTGATCTGCGGAATTCCGCGCCCGCGGTACTTCCAGCCGTCTTTTGGCCCTTTATTCCCGATGCGTCCGCCATATACCAGATTGGCAATAGCTTCCTGCTGGGCGCTTTGTTTAACTGTGCGCCCCAACATTTTGCACTGATATTCAGTCAGCCTTTTGGCCTTTGACAGAGGACCGAAAGTTTTCATTAGGCCATTTACATCGTAATTCAGCGATTCGACTACCCTGGTGAATCCGGCTGACTCATGGCCGAACTGGGCGATAAACATCGCCTGATCTACTGCTGAGGTGATGCCGAACTCTTTAAAAGTGGCGTCGATATGCGGAAACCAGCGCGTAGCTAATCCGGCGCCGATGTTGGCCGCCAGTTGGAATTGATCTTTTGTCATTTTTTTATTCCTGAGAGGGAGAATCCTGGTCTTTCTTTTCTTTCGCCGGGCCTAGCTTTGTATTGGCCACCCGTAGGACGAATTCCTTGATTGCTGACAGCCCGAACATACCGACCATGCAGCTGACAGCGATCTCAACCTTACCGGCGGCAATAGTGGCCATGGAGCCGTTAAGCCAAGGAATGGAGTGAACCAAAAAAATAATGACTGGGGCGATCGCCGGGCTTATCGATACCCCAACAATCCCACACACAAGAGCCTCACCTATACCGGCCCTGATTTTACCGCCTCCCCACACAACGCGCCGGAACGCTACGACAAACGCGACGAAAAAACCGTTGATGCCTGTCGAGTAGTGGTAATAGAAGGCCGCAACGGCTGCGAGCCAGCTTGGATCCTTTTCAGGCATCTTCATAACCTCCCCCTGCCGGGGCTTAGCCCGATCGCCGGGTGGTAGAAATAAAAAAAGCCACCAACTGGCAGCCTTGAGAGCCTGATTACTTTTTATCTCAGGCTGTGGTGGTATCTTGATAGTGCTTAATCAATCAAGAAGGGAAAATTAATGAGTCCAATTCATACTTTATGGCATGTCATTAAATCAAGAGTCTGCGAGAATCGCGGCCTCAGCCATTCAGCATTCCACGAGGGAAGTGAGCAAGTTAGTTGCATCAAAAACCGCTCACTCCAGATATTCATACTGGAAATGATATTGCATAAACACCGCCAGCAGTACGCTACTGCCTTTGAGCCGCTGAAAAATGAAAAAGCACTACACCATCTCATCTTCACCAAAACCATGTGGAAGCCTTCTGAAATCAGGCAGCTCTCGTTAGCAGATTCACTATTTATAATTCAGGACGAACTTAGAATTGATAAGCTACCTGCTGATATCGCACCCTTTATCGAGAGCCTTAACCTACCAGCTGTTGCTTTTATTTTTGAGCATCTCCTTGATGAGGATTGGGTTCCCAAGGAAAACTCAATTTTTCTGGCTTCAATGAAGTAGCATAACGTTCTAAGACAGTGTCAACCTCTGTGAGTCGCTTAATCAAAGCGGCTCTTTCTGAAACCAACCGGTTGTAATGGCTAAGGTGCAACTTTTGCTGATTTAGCCAATCTTCCAACTGTTCCGGTGTCATGCCAGGATTGTAAAAGTACGGTTCATTCTGCATATGTTTTTCCTCAGGCACTTATCCAGTTAAGGGGGCAACGCATTAGCGAAGTCCTGATATGAAACAGCCCCGGACTATGCCGAGGCTGTTTCCCCCATGAAAGACATTCACTAAAACCCAATTTTAATTTTATAAAATCACTGCAGCCGGTTTAATTTCTTTCATTGCATCATGCATCCTTTGAGCCGCCTTCTCCAATAAGTTAACCCAATAAGAAATCCTTTCAAGATCTTTTATTGGTATATATAAATCATGGTGACCAATTTTAATATTTAACTCAACCCCATAGCTTATGTTTTCAACAAAGTGATTTAGCTGCCCAGATAAATATAAAATCTTAGCCATTGCCTCTATCACTTCCTTGGATTTTATTTTATCTATATTTTCAAGAACAAAATTAAAATCAGAAGGGATTTTTATCTTATATTGCATGATAACATTTAAAGAAACCTTCTCATGATTATTTTTTTTGAAGCTACTTAACTGAACGAGAATATCATTATTTCTATGCTCGATAAAACTAAGGAACTCCGCTGATAATATCTTTGCTCTCAAAATCACATTGTCAGAAATTTTAATTGACAACTTTTCGTCTTTTTCTTTTATAGCATTAACATTAGCGAAAGCTGAATGATGCGCCACCATAGCGGCTATCAATGCAATAAGAGCGGCTATCACAACTTGAAATTTGCTACCACCACAGTATATCAAAAGTAAAATAATTAACGCTATAAAAACACCCGAGAAAGATCTCGAATACTTTTTATTGCTGAGATAAAAATGCGCATAGTAACTCAACCTTCCTGTATAAAATTATAATTGGCAAAGCTAAATGACGCGTTTGCATCCAAAAGGGGATTTATCCTCGCCTTCCCCTTTGTTCTATAACCTAAAAGGAACCTCCCAACAGAGGTTCCTTTTGTCGATTAAGCTACCAACTATGTAACCACTCTCATCACGTTACAACATATTTTTCGGACCGAGGGAGCTAGGCATCAGAAAGGTGAAGTGCCATAAATGCAAAAACCCGCTCAATTGGCGGGTTCCTTTTTGATTTGTCGCTGCGGATATAACTTCGCGAAGCTTATATGAATTTACTCAATTTGCGCGCAAAATCAACGCTTATATCTGTCTGCATCAAAATTAAATGCATCGCTTATCGGTAGATACATCATGAACTCTGCCGTTTTCAGCCAGACATCGATCCGCGTCTCACACGTCCGCAGGCACCAATTACGAGGGGTAAAGAATACGTGATGCTGTAAAAGGCCGAGTATAGGAATTCGTGGAAATTTCGTGGATGTCGTTTTTTATCATTACAAATCAAAAAGATAAAAAAAGACCGAGTACGATTCCTATACTCGGTCTAGGGAAAGGGCTCTTGGGAGAGAGCCGTGCGCTAAAAGTTGGCATTTATGCAAGGTTTGTTCAACCGTGCATTCTAAGAATAGTCTAAGGTGCAAGTTTTGCCAGCCCAGCGCACACAAGTGATAGTTACAAACAGAAATTAATTACGTACATCTCGTCACCACCCGTAAACTTTTGCATAAGTATCGGGTGGTTAGCTGATTAGTCAGCACACAGTTTTTCTGCTCTTTCGCGGAAAGGTTGCACGCTCATTTTCTGGCCGGGATGGTTGGCATCATCCAGCAGGATCACATCCAACGATTGGGCACGCTGCTGCCCCGCTTTCACCTGTGCTTCAGCTGCTTCATTGAGCGGATACTGCATCAGGGTGCTGTTGTTGAGCACGAACAAGGCGGCCCCTTTGCGGCATTGCAGCGTGACCTCCTCTTTGGTGAACGCCCACTGTTTGCCGTACTCCAGCTTAGTGACATTAACCAGCTTATCTGCCGCCAGCGCGCTCGACGCCGTTGCCAGCAGCGCAATACCAAGAATTACAGATTTCATGTTTTTGGCCTTAAGTTGCGATTTAAATCGATTTTCCCGCAGTTTGGGGGCATCCGGCAAGGCGCAATGTCATACCGGTGCATAGGTTGCAAATAAACTCACCAACAGCAGCACCGCTGCGCCCAACGCCACCTCAAGCCAGCAGGCGATTACCACCCCGCGCTGTGCCAGATTGGGGGGGGTACGCATCGCAGGGACGATAACGTAACGGTTGGCCAATGCCACCATCACCATCAGTGCCACCAGCCCGACTTTGACTAACAGCAAACGCTGATAGGCGGAGCCGAGATCGACTGGCCAGCGTCCAAGGATAATCAGGCTGTTGATTATGCCCGTGACGATCACTAGCACCACGGCAACATGGCCCCAGCGAGAGAAACGGATCAGGGTGGCGATAGCATCACTACGCCACTGCGGTTGTGGCAAGTAGCGCAGGCAAAGCAACAACGGTAATAGGCTGCCGAACCAGTAGCCTGCCGCTAACAGGTGCAAGGCGTGGTTAACTCGGTGTGCAATTCCCAATATGCCCGCATGCATCGCCGCATGGCCGATAAACGCCATGTTGATCAGTAGCAGTGCCGAGCACAGAGCCAGCGCTTGCCCCCGCTTTGCCGCAGGCAACAGCAAGGCTAACAAGGCCAGCAGGGAAAAACCCAGATGCCAGCGCCAGGCCTCACCAAAGGTGGTGCCCAACACCGCCCACCAAATGCTCAATTGCCAGGTATCCGCCCAGCCATCGCCCATCAATCCGGCCTGAATGGCCAGCATCAGCAAAGCGGTTAATGCGGAGATCCAGGTCGAGGCGAGCAGCAGCGGGCGCAAATCGCGGGTGATTATCGGGGAGAGGCGCTGTGGCGACAGGACGGCGGTGAACAGGCTGACACCAAACATCAGCATCACCGCCGTAAAGTGCACAAAGCGACACAGCACAAACAGGGTCGCCAGAGTCATGGCTTAGTTAACGGTAAAGCTGTACTGACCTTTGGTTTTATGACCGTCAACGGAAACCACGTGCCAGCTAACCTGGTATTTCCCCGCAGCCAGTTCACTTTCAATCGGTACGTTAATCTGGGTGTTGTTGCTTGGATCCAGATCCAGCTTGCCGGTTTTAACCACGGCGTTATCTGGGCCGGTCACTTTGACACCGCTGAAGTTAGGCTCAATGCCTTCGGAGAAATTCAGCGTCAGCACTTTTGGCGCAGAGCTGACGGTGGCGTCTGCCGCCGGAGTCTGTACTTTCAGGTGGGCATGCGCCAACGCCTGCTGAGAAGACAAGCCGACAAACAGCACGAAAATGGTGGAAAGCAGGCGATAGGATGAACGAATTTTAGCGATCACGGAGGAGTCCTTTATCAATTATGTAGGTGATAAGGGCCAAGACCGGTTACGCGGAGCGATGTTTCCGCAGCCTCAACCCACCACTGTGATTGCGCCACGGGTAAACAGCAGAAGGAGTGGGTAACTCACTGTTATAACTCTCTACCTCCCGGTAGCGTATCGCGTTAAATCATAACGACGGTGAATCGGCAAGTCGAGCACATCACTGATATTTTGCGATCTGGCAGCACGTATCGCTATAGCAGTTCGATAAACGCAGGGCAAAAAAACCGCATACGGTGAAAAGTACACGGCTAATTGATTCGCTGAACGGGCGCAGCATGCAGCGCCCCTACGTATCAGGCTTGGCTATCGCTATAATATCGCCGTAAATTTAGAGCAAAAAAAACCGCGTACGGTGAAAAGTACGCGGTTTTCAGATTGATGACAAAAGCGGGTTATCAGGCCTGGCCGTTACCGCTTACTGCCTCAGCACCCATTCTCTTCAGATCTTTATCAATGAAGAACAGTGCCTTGCCGCTGCTGCCTACCAGCGCCAACTTGTCCAATACGGATTTGAACAGCTTCTCTTCTTCGTGCTGCTCGGCAACATACCATTGCAGGAAGTTGAAGGTTGAGTAGTCTTGTGTGGTCATTGCCACGTGCGCCAGTTCATTGATTTGACGAGTGATCAGTTGCTCATGCTCGTAAGTCTGCTGGAAAACGTCCGCCAGTGATTCAAACTCTACCGGCGGTGCAGAAATGCTGCCGATCAGTGGCAACGCCCCGGTATCACTGAGGTAGTCGAACAGACGCTGCATGTGCTGCATCTCTTCGCGTGAATGTTCTTTAAGGAATGCGGCAGCCCCTTCGAAGCCTTTATCGCTGCACCAGGCGCTCATTTGCAAATACAAATTGGCGGAATAGAATTCCAGATTCAGTTGCTCATTCAGTTTCGTGGTCATTGCTTGCGTTAGCATGAGGATCCCTATTATTTTTGCAGGTCATAAACTTAATTGACCGCATTATGCCTTGATTAACACAAAATAAAAACACTTGATTTACATTCATTTATTTAAATGACAATTAACCATTAAAATCAACAGATTAAGAAATCAACGAAATTTAACATCAAATTATTATGATAATCATTTTCATCTTTATATTTACAGTAAGACGAATCATTCTTATTTAACAAAATAAACCAATGGCATTACGCTTAAATATTATATCACCCTGTTTTTTGTAATGACTCTAAGCCCAAAGTCTGAAGATCATAGGGATATGTTGGTTTGAGAAGCTTGCCAAGTGCGGCACGGTAGATTACCTTCTGCGCTGAGTTGCCGTTACACAATAGAAGGAGGATCCCATGGGTTACAATCTGGCAGAGCTTTCCAAAGACGATATGGACAAGGTGAACGTTGATCTGGCCGCGTCTGGAGTGGCATTCAAGGAACGCTACAATATGCCGGTGATCCCTGAGATGGTGGAACGTGAGCAGCCAAAGCATCTGCAGGACTACTTTCGCGAGCGTGTGATGCACTATCGCGTCGAATCACACAAATTCTCTCGCCTGCCTTACGAACCTAAAATGAAGTAATGGCCCCACGCTCTAACCCTCTCCCACAGGGAGAGGGAACCGATCGAGTGTGTTTGAAATTTCTCGCGACTCACCTTGGATGAGGAGGCGATCGATTTTGCTAAAGTTACCGATTTACTTCCAAATGAGCAGGGGTTAACAGCTCCCTCTCCCTGTGGGAGAGGGTTGGGGTGAGGGGCCCGCGAAACGGTCGGTAGCCAGCATCAGCTGGTGCAAAATACCCGGTTCATCCGTGGAGTGCCCTGCCCCTTCAACAATATGCAGTTCAGCCTCTGGCCAGGCCTTGGCCAGATCCCAGGCGTTTTGTACCTGGCAAGCCATATCGTAACGGCCATGGACAATCACCGCCGGAATATGGCGGATCAGCGGGACGTTGCTCAGCAGTTGGTCATCGCTGTCGAGAAAGCCCTGATGGCTAAAGTAGTGGTTCTCAATGCGGGCAAAGGCCAGCGCGAAATCATCTTCGCCAAAAGAGGCGGAAGCATCGCTTGGCAACAGCGTTACCGTTTCCCCTTCCCACACGCTCCACAGTTTGGCAGCCTCAAGCTGCACTTGCAGATCCGGTGACGTCAGGCGTTGACGGTAGGCCGCAATCACGTCCTTGCGTTCTTCCTCCGAAAGAATAGACAGCACCCGCTCCCATTTATCCGGGAAGAAGCGAGAAGCGCCGTCTTGATAATACCAACTCAGTTCCTGCTTACGCAGCGTGAAGATCCCCCGCAGCACCATCTCGCTGACGCGTTGCGGATGGGTCTGTGCATAGGCCAGCGCCAGCGTGGAACCCCAGGAGCCACCAAAGACCAGCCACTGGTCCACTCCCGCCATGACACGCAGTCTTTCGAGATCGTCGACCAGGTGCCAGGTAGTGTTATTGTCCAGGCTCGCATGCGGTTTGGAACGGCCACAGCCGCGTTGATCGAACAGCAAAACCTTATAGCGCTGCGGGTCGAACAGCTGGCGATGATAAGGTGCGCTACCACCGCCAGGCCCGCCGTGGATAAATACCGCAGGCTTACCGTTTGGATTGCCGCTCAGCTCCCAGTAGATCCGGTGCCCATCTCCAGTATCCAGCCAACCGCTGTCATAGGCGGATAATGGCGGGTACAAACCTCGTAATTGTTCCATGGCGCGTGCGTCTCTCTGTGAGTGATACCTTCATCAAAGCCGAAGCCGCTCATCAGGTCAACGGTAAAACGCTAAAACCTCCACCTATACCAACATGTTAGTGTGCGTTTGCTCAAAATGAAGTCGACTTGCTTTTACGCATATGGGGTTCGCGCATTTCTTGTGCGGTTTTGGCTTCAATACTCAACTCTGCCGTGGGGCGCAATAACAGGCGTGGCAGGCCGATAGGCTCACCCGTTTCAAGACAATATCCGAAATCACCGGTTTCCAGGCGCTGCAGGGCGGCGGCCATCTTGGGTAACAGGCGGGTTTCCCGATCCAATTGGCGGAACAGTAGGCGCAGATCTTCTTCGCGCGCGGCTTTATCCGCTTCGTCACCGCTAATATCGCCGCTGTCGATATCACGTTTCAACACGTCGATGTGCTGCCAGAGTTTTTGTTGCTCGTCCAAAAGGCGTTGGCGGAAAAACGCCCGCTGCTCCGTATTCATGTAATCAGATTCTGGCATCGCCAGCAGTTGTTGCTCGCTTAATAATGTCATGACTGTCATGGCACACTCCGTGTACATAAGTTTGTTACATTATAACATTTTTAACACATAAAGGTTAATAATAAATAATCATTGGATAAACAAGGCGTTGACGTTTCCATACCCTTTGCTGCTTGCATATGATGGCCGCTAGGGGGTTAATGGTTCAGCAAGCCACCCAACCATAGGTTAACCAAGAGGCCATCATGAGTAAGGGAATGGACAGCAAGAAAAATGCGAAGAAGAAGCCGTTGAAAACCCCAGCCGAGAAAAAAGCGGAGAAACGTTCCAAAAAAGGACAGGCGTCTGCATCTGGTGAGTAAATCAGTTTCTGACCGTAGTTAAACCCGCCGAGGCGGGTTTTTTGTTGCCTGCGAAAAGACAGGTTGGCATCGCAACCCCATATCGTTAAGCTAGGGAGTAGACTTTAGCTGGGAACATCATGATGTTACGTGTAATCGATACTGAAACCTGTGGGCTAGACGGCGGCGTAGTGGAAGTCGCTTCCGTTGACGTGATCGACGGGCAAATCACTAATCCGATGAGCGACCTGATCAGCCCAGACCGGCCTATCGGCCTGGACGCCATGGCCATTCACCACATCACCGAGCAGATGGTTGAGGGCAAGCCGCGTATCGCCGTCGCCATTGGGCGTTATCAGGGCAGCCAATATTATGTCGCGCATAACGCTGCCTTTGATCGGGCCATGCTGCCGGAAATGAACGGTGCCTGGATTTGTACCCTCAAACTGGCACGTACGCTGTATCCAGACATTAAATATGGTAATCAATACCTGCGCTATGCACTGAATCTGGATGTGCAACTGCCGCAGGATACCGCGCTTTATCCACACCGCGCACTGTACGACTGTTACGTCACCGCCGCACTGCTGCAACGCATTGTGCAGGACTCCGGTTGGACGCCAGAACAGATGCTGGAAATCACCGAGCAGCCGGTATTGTTGAAAAAATTCAAGTTCGGCAAATATCGTGGGCAATCTATTGAGCAGGTAGCGCTGGAAGATCCTGGCTATCTGCGTTGGATGCTGAAATCCATCAACGATCTCAGCCCAGATATGAAACACACGTTGAAATACTATCTGTTGGGTTAATCAAGCGGGCAGTCTCCTGCCCGCGATGATTTATTCTGCCAGCGCCAGAATAAACGCATATTCCAGCGCAATATCTTCGTAAGCCTTAAAGCGCCCAGACTTGCCGCCGTGGCCGGCATCCATATCGGTATACAGCAGCAGTTGGCGATCGTCGGTTTTCAACTCACGCAGTTTCGCTACCCACTTGGCAGGCTCCCAGTATTGCACCTGCGAATCATGCAGCCCGGTGGTGACCAGCATATGCGGATAATCCTGCGCTTTCACCTGATCGTATGGGCTGTACTGCAAGATGTAATCGTAATACGCCTTGTCGTTTGGGTTGCCCCACTCGTCATATTCACCGGTGGTGAGCGGGATGGACTCATCTAGCATGGTGGTGACCACGTCCACAAACGGCACCTGGGCCACTACGCCATTGAACAGCTCAGGAGCCTGGTTGACTACCGCGCCCATCAGTAAGCCACCGGCACTGCCGCCCATGGCGAACACTCGGTCAGCATCGCCATAACCCTGCTCTACCAGCGTTTTGGTGACGTCGATAAAGTCGTTAAAGGTATTTTGTTTGTTGAACAGCTTGCCGTCTTCATACCAGAGTTGCCCCAGCTCGGCACCGCCGCGAATATGCGCCAGCGCGAAGACAAAACCGCGATCCAACAGGCTGAGGCGGCTGGCACTGAATGCCGGATCCATGCTGCTGCCGTAGGAGCCGTAGGCGTACACCATCAGCGGGTTCGCCCCATGCGCAAAGCGGTCAGCACGGTAAACCAAAGATACCGGCACCTCGACGCCGTCACGGGCTTTCACCCACACGCGCTCGCTACGATAATCTTCCGCCGTGAAGTTTTTCACTTCCTGCTGCTTGAGCAACTCCCGCTCGCCGCTGTCCAGATTCAGCTCATACAGCGTAGTTGGCGTGGTCATGGAGGAATAGCCGTAACGCAGCAGTTCGGTTTCTGGGTCTGGATTGTAGGCCAGCCAGGTGACATAGGTCGGATCGTCAAAAGCGATGCTCTTGTCTTCACCGCTCTGCCAGTGGATTTGGCGCAGCTGGGTCAGCCCGGCGATGCGCTCCTCCACTACCAGCCAGTCACGGAACAGGCTGAACCCTTCGAGCATGACATCGGTGCGCGGGGCAATCAGTTCCTGCCATTGGCTTTCGTCAGCCTGCTCGCTCTGGTACAGGCCAAAGTTCTTGCCGTTTCTGTTAGAGCGAATGTAGAAATGCTCACGGTAGTGATCGATGGCATATTCGTGATCTTTACGGCGCGGCGCAAACATCTGCGGCTTACTGTCTGTACTATTCGCATCCAGCAACAGGATCTCTGAGGTGGTGGTGCTGCTGAGGTGGATCAGGATAAAGCGCTCGGAGGTGGTTTTTTCCAGGCTGACGTAGAAAGTGTCATCCTGTTCCTCGTAGATCAGCACGTCCTGCTGCGGATCGCTACCCACCACGTGGCGATAGACCTGATACGGCAGCAATGTCTTGGCATGTTTACGCACGTAGTAAACAGTGGCGGAATCATTCGCCCACTCGAAGTTGCCAGAGGTGTTTTCCAGCACCTCATCGGCCCAGCTATCGTCGTGTAGATCCTTGAAACGGATATCGTATTGGCGGCGCGACAGGAAGTCTTCCGCCACGGCCAGGCGCTGGTTATCCGGGCTGACGTCCAACCCGCCCAACGTATAGAACTCATGCCCTTCCGCACGCTGGTTGCCATCGAGCAAGTTGTCCCAAAGCTCGGTAGCCGCTGCTGGCTGTCGCACATACAGCGCATATTCATTACCCGGCTCATAGCGGGTCTGATAGCGGAAACCACGCCTGACGTAAGGCACGGAATGTTCCTGCTGTGGGATACGCGCGACCATCTCCTGATACAGAGTTTCACGCAGCGCCTGTTGCGGCTTTAGCTGAGCGTCGGTGTAGGCATTTTCAGCCCGCAAATACTCCAATACCTGAGGATCGGTACGTTCGTCATCGCGCAGCCAGTAGTAGTCATCCACACGCGTGTCGCCATGGATAGTGATGGGATAAGGACGTTTTTCTGCCTTAGGAGGTGTCATCATTGCTAAATCATCCGCTTACTTTGATTAAGGCAAGAATGACACGAATTTCACAACGTTAACAAGCCGCGTAAGTAAATGGGCGCAGCATGCAGCGCCCCTACGCAGTGAACCGGTTAGGTTTTGTCAGCATCTCATCGCAATGTGAGATGGCATACGGCATCAGCGCTTGGTAAACGCGATGACAAACAGTTCATCCAGCCCCGGGTAGATATCCTGGATCACCTGCTTCAGTTCGCTGAGGGTCATATTCTCCTGCTGCGCATGTTCATGCGTTAGCTCATTCAGGCGCACCGGCGTTACCGACTTTACCTCGATATAACAGAAAAATACGCCGTCTTCGTTGCGGCTGACGCGCAGCACCTCATTCGGTTGGAAGTCAGCTTCGCTGGCGTCCCGAATGGTGATGGTTTTGCGCCCGGCCAGAATATCTTGCTCAAAACGGCTGAAGAAGGTTATCTCACGGGACATGCTGGATCCTTGGTTATGGTCATGTTGCTGCACCACTGCTTAAGCGGCCTGCTGCTCTTCTGACGCGGCGCCTTCTTCCGGGGCGGCGGCAGGTTTCTCACCTTTGGTTTTGGCTGGTTTTTTGGCCGCTTCTTGCGGAGCACCACCACGCAGGATCTGCGCCAGCACATCTTTGTGTTCCGCCAGGAAGAAACTCAACCCTTCACGCTGTTCTTCTTCCAGCATGACTGGCGCTTGCTGCAACCATTCACCGAGGCTATCGGCCAGATCCAACATTTTGTCGTAGGCATCGGCTTCTTTCTTATTTGCGAAAGTCATTTTTTCCTCACCGTTTCTCACTACTACATATTTCACTTCAACAGCCATGAGCATCTTCCTCAAAGGTTATGATACTGTATTTTTATACAGTATAGAGTGATTTCGGGCAGGGCTGCAAGCGCCCTGCCGTTTATTATTTCAACAGCCGCACTTTGCAGCTCTTGCCTTTGATCTTACCTTGCTGAAGCTGTTGCAGTGCCTTACGGGCGCTGGCCTTACGGATAGCCACATAGGCATGCACCGGGAACATGTCGATCTTGCCGACTTCTGCCGCCGTTAGCCCGGCGTCACCGGTCAACGCACCAAGAATATCGCCAGGGCGGATTTTCGCCTTGCGGCCACCGTCAATGCACAGGGTGACCATTTCTGCTTCCAGCGGCGTGTTAGGCGCCCCGCTCAGCTCAGACACGGGTGACCATTTTGCGCGCATGGACAGATACTCTTCGAGAGCATGAACACGCACCATTTCCTGCGGCGTACACAGGCTGATGGCCAACCCACTCAGACCGGCACGGCCAGTACGGCCAATGCGGTGGACGTGAACCTCAGGGTCAAACGACAGTTCGTAGTTGACCACCAGTTCCAATTCTTTGATATCCAGGCCACGCGCGGCCACGTCGGTCGCCACCAGTACACGGCAGCTGCGGTTGGCAAAGCGAACCAGCACCTGGTCCCGATCGCGTTGTTCAAGATCGCCATGCAGGGCCATGCAGCTGATACCACGAGCCTCCAACGCTTCATACACGCTCTGGCAATCACGCTTGGTGTTACAGAACACCACGCAGGACGCTGGCTGATAATGACGGATGGCGCTCACTAGCACCGCAGGGCGTTGATCGCGGGTGGTTTCATAGAAACGTTGTTCGATAGAGGCTTGCTCATCGCCATCTTCGACTTCCACATTCAGTGGCTGGCGTTGCACACGGGCGCTAATGCGCTCGATGCCCGCCGGATAGGTGGCAGAAAATAGCAAGGTCTGGCGCTGCGGCGGCGTATAGCTGATCACATCATCGATATCATCGGCAAAGCCCATATCCAACATGCGGTCGGCCTCATCTAGCACCAGCACGGTCATCTCGTCCAGCACCAAAGTTTTCTTGCGCAGATGCTCCTGCACCCGGCCCGGCGTACCCACCACAATGTGCGGTGCATGCACCAGGGAGTCAAGCTGTGGCCCCACCGGCTGGCCACCGCACAGGGTCAGTATCTTGATGTTCTGGGTAAAGCGGGCCAGGCGACGCAGCTCTTTGCTCACTTGGTCGGCCAGCTCACGCGTCGGGCACAGAATAAGCGCCTGGGTTGCCACTTTGGCAACGTTGATTTTATCCAGCAGGCCGATGCCAAATGCCGCCGTTTTACCGCTACCGGTTTTCGCTTTGGCACGTACGTCCTGCCCGTTCAGGATGGCAGGCAGCGCTGCGGCCTGTACCGGCGTCATTTCGGCATACCCCAGTTCGTTGAGGTTGGCCAACTGTTCAGCTGGCAGCGGCAGGGAAGAAAAAGAAACTGTGCTCACGGCAATAACTCTTATATAGCAAGTGGAAAGGCGGCGCTGCGCTTGGCTGGCACCGGATCAGGCGCAGATGATAACAGAGTTGGTGGGGTTTCCGGATTTCGGCGTTAAAAAAAGCGGTTAATAGGCACTGCTGGTCGTACGCAATCGTTTTCGTATATACTGCGCACTCAGTGTCAGACCCGTGAATTCATTCAGATCCAGGTATCAGACTATGTTAACTATTGGAACCGCCCTGCGTCCTGCCGCCACCCGCGTTATGCTACTCGGCTCAGGCGAGCTGGGCAAAGAAGTGGCCATCGAATGCCAGCGTTTAGGCTTGGAAGTCATTGCCGTTGACCGTTACGCCGATGCCCCAGCCATGCATGTGGCACACCGCAGCCACGTCATCAATATGCTGGATGGTGCGGCGCTCAAAGCGTTGATCGAACAGGAACGCCCCGATTTTATCGTGCCGGAAATAGAGGCTATCGCCACCAGCATGCTGGTTGAGTTGGAGCAACAGGGCCATAACGTCGTCCCCTGCGCCGAAGCCACACGTCTGACCATGAACCGCGAAGGTATTCGCCGTCTGGCCGCTGAAACGCTGGAGCTGCCAACCTCCAGCTACCGCTTTGCCGATAACGAGCAAAGCTTCTGCCAAGCGGTGGCCGAAATTGGTTACCCGTGCATCGTCAAGCCGGTGATGAGCTCATCCGGCAAAGGGCAAAGCCTGATCCGTGAAGAGCAGCAACTGGGCGCCGCCTGGGATTACGCACAGCTTGGTGGGCGCGCTGGTGGAGGCCGGGTCATTGTTGAAGGGCTGGTCAAATTTGATTTCGAGATCACTCTGCTGACCATCAACGCCGTCGATGGCGTACATTTCTGTGAGCCTATCGGCCACCGTCAGGAAGATGGGGATTACCGCGAGTCCTGGCAGCCGCAGCGGATGTCAGAGCTGGCATTAAGCCGTGCTCAGGCGATCGCCGCAAAGGTGGTTAATGCACTGGGTGGATTTGGTCTGTTCGGCGTGGAGCTGTTCGTCTGCGGCGATGAAGTGATTTTCAGCGAGGTCTCCCCACGCCCGCATGACACCGGCATGGTCACGCTGATTTCGCAGGATCTGTCCGAGTTTGCGCTGCACGTGCGCGCTTTCCTTGGGCTACCGATTAACGCGATACGCCAGTTCGGGCCGGCCGCCTCTGCGGTGATCCTGCCGGAGCTAAGCAGCGACAACGTGCGTTTCAGTGGGTTGGAGACGGCACTAAGTGGCTATAATCAGGTGCGGTTATTCGGTAAACCAAACATTGAGGGCAAACGCCGGATGGGCGTTGCACTGGCCGTTGCGCCAGAAGTAGAGCAAGCGGTAGAGCTGGCCAAACAGGCCGCTGCTGCGGTGACGGTGCAAGGGTAAACCGGTTGGGGGTTCGGGATGCCGACCCCCGCTAACGTCAGTAGTTTTCGTCGTCTTCGCTATCTTCGTCCAGATACTCGGTCGGTTCTTCCTGCTGCTGTTCTTCTTCTTCATCGTCGAACATCACGCTAACCTGATCGCCCTGATGTTTTTCGCGGATTTCCTGTGCCACAGTCGCGATGGCCTCTCCGCTGCTCATGCCCTGCCCCATCAGCAAATGGATACGTTCAGCAGCTTCCTGCTGTTCTTGGTGACTCAGTGACGGCATACCTGCAAGCATGTATTTCTCCCCGGTAAAATAGGCGTGAATTATACGCGCTAACGACGCAGATCCCTACACCTGTTATTCGCTGGCCTGCAAGGGAGTCGCGTTATCAATGTGCCACTGTTTTAAGCGATGCAGCCACAACATCACATGCCATGTCTGCTTGATCCCCCGCATATTGTCGATCATCTTCCGCTGAATGCCACGCCGGTAGAAATCTTCAGCAATCTGTTGTTGCGCCTGCAGTTCGGGCTCACGGCGAATACTATGGCAAATCCCCAGCGCCTCACGCGCGATTTGCCAGTGGAAGGCCGCACAAATCGAGATCTTGCTGCTGTAACGCTGATTCAGTGCCACCAGCATCTCCACGATTTTCATATAGTGGCGCTGATACTCGACGTTCGCCTGCCCGGTACGCCGACGGTTGCTGATCGAGCGGTCGTGTACCCGTTGGCGATATAGCGGTTTGCTCAGGTATTTAACTCGTTGAGCATTGAACATCACCTCGGTGGTCCACGGGATATCCTGGTGATGTAAACCAGGTTCGAAATAAAGTTGGTGCTGCTTGAGAAAATCCAGACGATACACGGCTAACCACACCACATGAATAAAGCGTCTTGATTTCAACGCTTTTTCCAACCACTGCGCACCAGAAATAACCGCCGTATCTTTCAGGCGCGCAGCAGGAATAATGGGGTGCAAATCACCATTGCTTGCAAAATAGCGTTCGCCGTTACATTGCATCACGTCTAATTGATGTTCTTCGGCTAATGTAAGCAGCGTTGAATACATTTTGGGATCCAATAAATCATCGGCGTCAGGGAAGGCGACATATTTACCACGGGCCACGGCCAGCCCAGCATTGCGAGCATTGGAGACCCCTGAGTTGGGCTGATCGATGACCTTGATATGTGGATGCTGCGCGGCGTAGCGGTGCGCGATCTCTCCTGAGCCGTCGGTGGAGCCATCGTTAACGATGATCACCTCCAACTGCTGCTCATGTTGCGCCAGCAATGAATTCAAGAAAGGAATAAATAGCTCCCCCACATTATGCAAAGGAACAATAACGCTTAATTTTAATGACATTGCTGCCCTCACCTGCGGGGTAAATTAGAATAATCGTCGGGTAAAGCAAGATACATTTATTATTATTTTACTTATTGAAATATTCACTGAGGGAATTTCTTTCGGCGAATATATAATGGCATTTTACATTTTATAATATGGCAGACGTTGCAAAAAATGCTCCATTTACGCATGGTTTACTTTTCATCCGGCTAATCTGTAAGCAGCACCCTATAGCGTAATGTGGCAGAATGGCTGCCAACACCGCTGTTTACGTGAGTCAGGTTGATTGATCCTATGAATGTCACCGCCCCAAACCTTAAATCGTTACCCTATACGCGCGAAGCCGTACTAACGCTGTTCGCTCCATTGGCACAACGGCCATGGGCTATGCTGCTGCATTCAGGCTTTGCCGAGCACCCGCATAACCGGTTTGACATTCTGGTGGCAGAACCGCGCACCACGCTGACGACTTACAGTGCCAGCACCGAGATCCAGCAGGGAGAGACTCGCAGTAACTCACCTGAAGATCCCTTTGTGCTGTTGCAGCAACAGCTAGATGCTCTCAACCTGCATCCGCCACTGAACGGCGAACTGCCCTTTCAAGGGGGAGCTCTGGGGCTATTTGGCTATGATTTGGGGCGACGTATCGAAGCGTTGCCGCAGTTGGCACAGGCCGATATCAAGCTGCCGGATATGGCGGTGGGTATTTATGACTGGGCTCTGATCGCCGATCATCATCAACAAAAACTGACCCTGCTCAGCTATGGGGATGTAGAACAGCGCTGGCAATGGCTTAACCAACAGCGGGTTGTGCCACAGCCTCCCTTTACCCTGACTGGCAACTGGCAGGCCAACATGACGCGCCAACAATATGGCGAAAAATTCCGGCGTATCCAGGGCTATCTGCGCAGCGGCGATTGCTATCAGATCAATTTGGCTCAGCGTTTTTCCGCCCCGTACCAAGGGGACGAATGGCAGGCATTCCAGCAGTTAAGCGCCAGCAACCGTGCGCCGTTCTCCGCTTTCCTGCGCCTGCCCGCCAACGCGGTATTGAGCGTTTCACCAGAACGTTTCCTGTGGTTGGCCGATCGGCAAATCCAGACCAGGCCAATCAAAGGTACGCTACCCCGCCTTGCCGATGCCGCGCTGGATGCAAAACAGGCGCAAAAATTGGCCAATTCGCCCAAGGACCGGGCCGAAAATCTGATGATTGTCGATCTGCTGCGTAATGACATTGGCCGTGTGGCAGAGCCTGGCAGCGTGAAGGTGCCGGAACTGTTCGTGGTTGAGCCGTTCCCGGCGGTACATCATCTGGTCAGTACCATTACTGCCACTCTGCCCGCCAACCGCTCGGCTAGCGAGCTGTTGCGCGCCTGTTTTCCCGGCGGATCGATTACCGGCGCGCCCAAAGTGCGGGCAATGGAAATCATCGAAGAACTGGAGCCGCAGCGCCGTAATGCCTATTGTGGCAGCATTGGCTATCTCAGCGTTTGCGGTACCATGGACACCAATATCACCATCCGCACCCTGATTGCCGAAAACGGGCGCATCAGCTGTTCTGCCGGTGGTGGCATCGTTGCAGATAGTCAGGAACAGGCGGAGTATCAGGAAACCTTTGATAAGGTAGGCCGCATCTTGCCACAGCTGGGGGAGTTTACCGTTTCGTGAGCCATCAGGACTATCCGGCCTCATTGGCCGATTTTATCAGCCGCTTTCAGCTGCAACAGCCGCAGGCGACGCAGGTCTCCCACAACTCGCGCCCAGCCGCCGTGCTGATCCCCATCGTTTGTCGGCCAGAACCGACTCTGCTGCTCACCCGCCGCGCCGACTCATTGCGTAAACATGCGGGTCAAGTGGCCTTCCCCGGTGGTAAAACCGATGCTGAAGACGGTTCTCCCATCATTACCGCACTGCGTGAAGCGCAGGAAGAAGTGGCGATCCCACCGCAGCGGGTGCATGTCCTCGGCCAGTTGGCCCCGCTCGACAGCAGCACCGGTTTTCAGGTGACGCCGGTGGTGGGCCTGATCCCGGCAGATGTGGCGTTTCATGCCAACGAAGATGAGGTCGCCGAGGTGTTCGAAATCCCGCTGCACGAAGCGCTGCGGCTCTCACGCTATTATCCGTTGGACATTCATCGTGGTGGCCACGCACATCGAGTCTATCTTTCCTGGTATCAGAGCCAGTTCGTCTGGGGTCTGACGGCCGCGATTATTCGCCGCCTGGCACAGCAAGTCAGCATCTGAATTTGGTATTTTTCGTGACATACGTCACGTTAAAGCCGGGATTACCTGTCGTTTTGAGTATAAAGCGATCGCTATCACTCCAGCAGCCTGTTTTATCAACTACCGTTACCGCTATCGATGTTTTAAAAAAACTGTAAACTCTCTCTTCAACCTTACGAAATACCTGTAAAATAGCCACGACCGGAATAAACCACTAATATTATAAGGATTACCCCGGCAGTTTTTTAAGGCGTTAACAGCAATACCAAGGATTACTTTATTTCATGCGAAAAGGGCCGCAAAACCCGTACGGCCCTTTTACACTATCGCCGTTCCCTGCGCGGTTTTTAACCGCAGCAGCCATAACAATATGCCTCTTTAAGGAGTTTTAGCGTGATTAGCGTTTTCGACATGTTTAAGATCGGCATCGGCCCGTCCAGCTCTCATACGGTTGGACCGATGAAAGCCGGCAAACAGTTTGTCGACGATCTGGTAAACGAAGGCTTGATGCCTTCCGTCACGCGTGTTGCCGTCGATGTTTACGGCTCACTCTCATTGACCGGTAAAGGTCACCATACCGATATCGCCATCATTCTCGGCCTGGCGGGCAATATGCCTGATACCGTCGATATCGATGGCATCCCGGGCTTTATTCGCGATGTTGAGCAACGTCAACGCCTGATGCTGGCCAGCGGCCTGCACGAAGTCGATTTCCCCCGCGATGGCGGCATGGTCTTCCGTAGCGACAATATGCCGCTGCACGAAAACGCCATGCAGATCCATGCCTTCGCAGGCGACAAGCAGATTTACAGCAAAACCTATTACTCCATCGGTGGCGGGTTTATCGTTGACGAAGAACATTTCGGCAAAGCCGAAAGTAACGAAATCTCGGTTCCCTATCCGTTCCACTCGGCAAGCGAAATGTTGGCCCACTGCCACGCTACCGGTCTGTCCCTCTCCGGGATGGTCATGCAAAACGAACTGGCACTGCATAGCAAGCAGGAGATCGAAGCCTATTTCGGCAACGTTTGGCAAACCATGCGCGCCTGTATCGATCGCGGTCTGAACACCGAAGGCGTACTGCCTGGCCCGCTGCGGGTTCCACGCCGCGCCTCCGCCCTGCGCCGCTTGCTGGTTTCCTCAGACAAACTGTCCAGCGACCCAATGAACGTGATCGACTGGGTCAACATGTTTGCGCTGGCGGTAAACGAAGAGAACGCCGCCGGTGGCCGCGTGGTGACCGCCCCAACCAACGGAGCCTGCGGGATCGTCCCTGCGGTGCTGGCTTACTACGATCATTTCATCGAGTCCGTCAGCCCGGAAACCTATGTCCGCTACTTTATGGCGTCGGGCGCGATTGGCACTCTGTATAAAATGAACGCCTCGATTTCCGGTGCCGAAGTGGGCTGCCAGGGCGAAGTGGGTGTGGCCTGTTCGATGGCCGCTGCGGGCCTGGCCGAGTTGCTTGGCGGCAGCCCTGAGCAGGTTTGCATCGCCGCCGAAATCGGCATGGAGCATAACCTGGGCTTGACCTGCGATCCCGTTGCCGGCCAGGTACAGGTCCCTTGCATCGAGCGCAACGCCATTGCCTCGGTGAAAGCGATCAACTCGGCGCGTATGGCATTGCGCCGCACCAGCGAGCCGCGTGTGTCGCTGGATAAGGTGATCGAAACCATGTACGAAACCGGTAAAGACATGAACGCCAAGTATCGTGAGACCTCCCGTGGCGGTCTGGCGATCAAGGTTCAGTGTGACTGATTAAGTCTGTCCCCCTCGTCGTCACCGGCGAGGGGGAACGGCTGAAAAAACCTGAACTGGCTACGCAACACGTAGGGTGCCTCATGCGGCACCTGCTTAGAGAATCAATAGGTTAACCTCGTTGTCCCGTACAAACTCAGCAATACTGCTAATCTGACCACCTCGCCCATCCGCCGGTTAACCCCCAAATTTCCCCTTTGATCGCGCCAACCGAAATAATTTGTTGAGTTACCATCAATTTTCCATGCGAACAGGCTAGAATTAGCCAAGCATAGTATTACTGAAATTGCGCCTGGAAGTGGCGTCAGGCAGCTAGACTGAACAAGGACTTACCGGATGTTGATGACCCAACTTGCCGCATCGAAATACCGCTATTACCGTTGGCTTCTCGCCGGCGCGGTTGGGTTGGCTATTTTGTTGATTTCGCTCTATACCCGCTACTATCAGGAAGTCCGTAATACCGAGCAGAACCAGCGCATGCTGGCCAGCCGGGTGATCACCAAACTCAATGCGTTGCTGCTACCCGCAGAGCAACAGGCTCTCAGCACCATGTCGCTGGTCGGGCAACCCTGCGATTCGGTGATACCAACGTTACGCTTTCGTGCCGCACAGAATCAGGCACTGCGCTCGTTGCTGCTGGTCAAGGACGGTACGATTTATTGCTCCAGCCTGTTTGGCCAACGCCACTATGTGTTTACCACCATTTTCCCAACCATGACCAAAGGCGGCATGCAGCTGGCACTGCGCCCTTCCATCACGGTAGCCAAAGGAACGCCAACGCTGGTGCTGTGGACTCCGTTGCCCGATCAAAGTACCAGCGGAGTGTTGCACGTTTTCAATATCGATCTGTTGTCCAATTTCCTGCTGGAACCGCAAGAGCCTTTTGCTCATCGGGTAGCCCTGAACGTGGGTGCCTACAGACTGGAATATGGTCAACAGGAAATTACCCTGAGCGATGGCAAAGCCGAAGGCCTGCAATACACCGCCAAATCCGCCAAGTATCCTTTCTCCATCTCCCTGTTTGGCCCCGATGCCCGTACTCTGGCGCTGGCCGCACTACCGCGCCATATTCCTCTGGCGTTGATGCTGAGCCTGCTGGCGGCCTACGTGGTCTATCTGATCACCGCCAACCGCATGAGCCTGTCTTACCATATTGGCCACGCCATTGCGCATCGCGAATTTCGCGTTTATTGCCAGCCGATTATCAACAGCGATAATGGGCGCTGTGTCGGCGTCGAAACCTTGATGCGCTGGAAGAACAAGCGACAAGGCTGGATTTCGCCAGACGTGTTTATCCCGCTGGCCGAACAGCACGCCCTGATCATTCCGCTAACGCGTTATCTGATGACCACGGTGGTAGAAAACCTCAACCTGTTCCCCCCTCGCCCCTCTTTCTATATCAGCATCAACGTCGCAGCAGAGCATTTCAATACCGTCAGCATTATTGATGATATCCGCCGCATCTGGCTGCCCGCCCATCCGATGCCGTCACTGATGCTGGAGCTGACGGAGCGAACCGCCCTGTCGGAGATTCAGCATGAACAGATTAAAACGCTCAAAGAGATGGGCATCATGCTGGCGATAGACGACTTTGGCACCGGCCACAGCTCGCTCAGCTATCTGAAAAAGCTCAGCCCGGACGTGTTAAAGATCGATCGTGGTTTTACCGCCGCCATTGGCACCGACGCGGTCAATGCCACCGTGACCGATACCATCATTACGTTGGCACAGCGCCTGAAATTAAAACTGGTGGCCGAAGGGGTTGAGACAGAGGAGCAGGCAGAGTATCTACGCTCGCAGGGGGTAAATGCCTTACAGGGGTATTATTTTGCCAAGCCGATGCCGATCAACGTGTTTCCACTGTGGCTGCAACAGTATGAAACCCGCCAACGTGTATTACATCAGCAGAAACAGGCAGAAAAAAAACCAGGGCCCTCACCCCAACCCTCTCCCACAGGGAGAGGGAGCAGTCCGGAGCTGTAATTAGGTGTAAGAGTTAATCTGGAACAGGGTGATGTAAAGGACGAAAACCGTAGTTTAGTTGTGGCACATTCGGTCCCCTCTCCCTGTGGGAGAGGGTTAGGGTGAGGGGCATTACTCGTCTTGCTCGTGCAGCGGTTTCACCTTGGTGATGCTGACCAGTTCGATGCGATAATCCGAGATCTCAAGGATTTCAAAACGCAGGTCGTGGAGTTCGACCACGTCGCCCACCGTTGGCATCTGGCCAGAATATGAGAGCAGGAAGCCCGCCAGCGAGGCGTAATCCTCGGTGGGGCTAACCAAATCGTCACAGTCCAACGCCTGCTCCAACGAGTGGAGGTCCGCACCGCCTTTCACCAGCCAGCGGTCGCCATCCTCGATAATATCCGGCGTTTCATCTTCGTCCGGGAACTCACCGGCAATCGCTTCCAGCACGTCTAGCGGCGTGACCAACCCCTGCACCACGCCAAACTCATTGGTCACCATCACCAGACGGCCCTTGGCCCGGCGCAATACCGCCAGCAGCTTGATCACGTCCATGGTTTCCGGTACGACGATCGGCGGTGTGCGCGCGGCAAACTCGGCGATATCCACGCCCTGATCCAACGCGACCAGCAGATCCTTGGCACGCACCACGCCGATAAACTCGTCCAGCTCATAGCGGCAAACCGGGAACAGGCTATGCGGGGTATCCAGCAACTGTTCGCGCACCTCGTCGCGGGAACGTTCGCAATCTACCCACGAAATCTCGGTGCGTGGTGTCATCACGCTGCGCAAGGTACGGGAAGCCAATGTCAGCACGCCGCTGATCATGTAGCGTTCCTCCTGCGCAAAGGTTTCTTTCACCTTACGCAGGCTGTCTTCATCCACCTGTTGCTGGGTACGCTGTTGCCCCATCAGGCGCATAATCGCTTCAGCCGTGCGTTCGCGCATCGGGCGGCGAGACTCGTGCTTGATGAAGTTGCGCCGTGCAATCTGGTTAAACATCTCGATCAGGATCGAGAAGCCAATCGCTGCATACAGATAGCCTTTCGGAATGTGCACGCCAAGGCCTTCGGCAATCAGACTCAGGCCGATCATCAGCAGGAAGCTCAAACAGAGCACCACGATGGTCGGATGGGCGTTCACGAAGTTGGTCAAAGGTTTCGAGGCCAGCAACATCACCGCCATCGCAATCACTACCGCTGCCATCATGACCGGCAGATCGTTGACCATCCCCACTGCCGTGATCACCGCGTCGAGCGAGAACACCGCATCAAGGATGACAATCTGCACCACCACCGCCCAGAATTTGGCGTAGCCACGGTTAGCACCTTCCTGATGGGTGCTGCCCTCCAGCCGTTCATGCAACTCCATCGTGGCTTTGAACAACAGGAATACCCCACCAAACAGCAGGATCAGGTCGCGGCCAGAGAAAGCGAATTCCCCCACGCTGAACAGCGGTTTGGTCAGCGTCACCATCCATGAAATCACCGACAGCAACCCAAGACGCATCACCAAGGCTAATGAAAGGCCGATAATGCGCGCTTTATCACGCTGCTTGGGCGGTAGTTTGTCGGCCAGAATGGCGATGAATACCAGGTTGTCGATACCCAGCACGATTTCCAAGACCACCAGGGTCAATAACCCGGCCCAAATCGAGGGGTCCATTAATATTTCCATATCAGACTCCAGAAGAAAGACAGGTTGGCAGAGCTGCGCTCAGACGTAGGGAGGCAAACGCAGACGTGGCGTTGGCGATGACAGAGAGAAAACAGGATGGCACTAACAGGAAGCAGCCATAAGGCCGAGCGAACGTTGTTGCGCCAACAGGTGGCGGGTGAAACCTTGTAAAACAGTAACTTCGGTGACAGTCCATAGGGAGGGCTGAGGCCCTTCACTCCTTGGTTATGAAAGAAGAATGCACTCTAACAGGAAATTTTTCGTCAGAAAAGTGGCTTTGTTCAGTTTACGTCTCATTTTGTAACAGCTTTGCTGTTTAATTCCGCAAACTAACTATTCGGCTTAATCGATCCACTAATAGCAGAGCAATGTCACAAAATTTATTTTTTCACGCACTAAAATAAATGGCGTTAACGGGAATTAACGGCCACAGGTTTTTGAAACTGCGTGATAAATGTTAAGTGTGAGTTTCTTTTTTTCTACCATAATGTATTTGAACCAACGTATCTGAACCGCGGAAGTGACTGCCAGGATGGTGATGAGTCAAGACACGATCCGTGCCTTAAGTTCAACGAGGAGGTAGCGAGTGGCAATAGCTATTATCATCGGCACACACGGGACTGCAGCGGAACAATTGCTGAAAACAGCAGAAATGCTATTGGGTGAGCAAGCCAACGTCGCCTACATAGATTTCGTTCCCGGTGAAAATGCTGAAACGTTAATTGAGAAATACAATGGGAAAATCAGTGAGCTCGATACCAGCGATGGCGTCCTGTTTCTGGTTGATACCTGGGGCGGCAGCCCGTTTAACGCGGCCAGCCGCATCGCAGTAGACAAACCACACTATGAGGTTATCACCGGGGTTAACATTCCCATGCTGGTGGAAACATTCATGGCCCGTGATGACAACCCAAGCTTTGACGAACTGGTCGCGCTGGCGTTGGAAACCGGTCGTGAAGGCGTGAAAGCGCTGAAGAAACCGGTGGAAGAGAGTGTTAAGCCCGTCGCGCCACAAAGTGCCCCAGCTCCAAAAGCCGCTGCGCCCCAAGCGCCTCTCGGCCCCAATGACCATATGAAAATCTGCCTGGCGCGTATCGACGATCGTCTGATCCACGGCCAGGTTGCTACCCGCTGGACCAAAGAGACTAACGTCAGCCGCATCATCGTAGTCAGTGATGAAGTGGCCGCCGACCACGTCCGTAAAACCTTGCTGACTCAGGTTGCCCCCCCAGGCGTTACCGCTCACGTTGTTGACGTGGCGAAGGCGATCCGCGTCTGGAACAACCCGAAATATGCAGGTGAGCGCGTGATGCTGCTGTTCACCAACCCAACCGACGTTTGGCGTCTGGTTGAGGAAGGGGTGAATATCACCTCGGTGAATATCGGTGGTATGGCGTTCCGCCAGGGTAAAACCCAGGTGAATAACGCGGTGTCCGTCGATGAGAAAGACATCGAGGCGTTTAAGAAGTTAAACGAGCGCGGGATTGAACTTGAAGTCCGTAAGGTCTCTTCCGACAGTCAGCTAAAAATGATGGACCTGATTAACAAACTCAATTAACGGCAACGTCGTTAATTTTTTACTCAGAGCTGTTTGGTCATATAGGAGAAGTGCAATGGAGATCACCACTCTTCAGATTGTACTGATATTTATCGTTGCCTGTATCGCCGGGATGGGTTCCGTCCTGGATGAGTTTCAATTCCACCGCCCGTTAGTGGCCTGTACGCTGATTGGCTTCGTTCTCGGTGACATCAAAACCGGTATCATCATCGGCGGTACGCTGGAGATGATCGCACTGGGTTGGATGAACATCGGGGCTGCGGTTGCACCCGATGCGGCGTTAGCGTCGATTATTTCCACCATTCTGGTTATCGCCGGTGGGCAAAACATCGGTGCCGGTATTGCCCTGGCGATCCCACTGGCAGCAGCAGGCCAGGTACTGACCATTATCGTTCGTACCATCACCGTGGCCTTCCAGCATGCGGCGGACAAAGCGGCAGAACGGGGTAACCTGAACGGCATTACCGTGATCCACATCGCGGCCCTGCTGGTACAGGCAATGCGTGTCGCAATTCCTGCGGTGATCGTTGCGGTCTCTGTCGGGACAGCTGGCGTCCACGCCCTGCTTAACTCAATTCCGGAAGTGGTCACAGGCGGTCTGAACATCGCCGGTGGCATGATCGTGGTAGTCGGTTACGCGATGGTCATCAACATGATGCGTGCCGGTTATCTGATGCCATTCTTCTACCTGGGCTTCGTTACCGCAGCCTTCACCAACTTTAACCTGGTCGCACTCGGTGTGATCGGTGTGGTGATGGCGGTGCTCTACATCCAGCTCAGCCCTAAATACAACAAGTCTCAGGTGGTTCAGGCCAACCCTGCCGGTGCCAACGACCTCGATAACGAATTGGACTAGGAATAGGTGAAAGAAATGGTTGATACAACGACTCAAAAGAAACTGACACCTGCCGATATTCGAGGCGTATTCGTACGCTCCAACCTGTTCCAGGGTTCATGGAACTTCGAACGTATGCAGGCGCTAGGTTTTTGCTTCTCGATGGTGCCGGTGATCCGTCGCCTGTACCCGGACAATAACGACGAACGCAAACAGGCCATTAAACGCCACCTTGAGTTCTTCAATACACAACCGTTCGTCGCAGCGCCAATCCTTGGCGTCACCATGGCGATGGAAGAACAGCGTGCCAACGGCGCACCGATCGACGATGCGGCCATCAACGGCATCAAAGTAGGTCTGATGGGGCCACTGGCCGGCGTAGGTGACCCGATATTCTGGGGTACCGTTCGCCCGGTGTTTGCCGCATTGGGTGCCGGTATTGCCATGAGTGGCAGCCTGCTCGGCCCGCTGTTGTTCTTCGTCCTGTTTAACCTGGTTCGCCTGTTGGTTCGTTACTACGGTGTCGCCTACGGCTACCAAAAAGGGGTCGATATCGTTAGCGATATGGGCGGTGGTTTCCTGCAAAAACTGACGGAAGGGGCGTCCATCCTCGGCCTGTTTGTCATGGGGGCCTTGGTTAACAAGTGGACGCACGTCAATATCCCGCTGGTAGTGTCGAAAATCACTGACCAGACCGGGCAAACCCACGTCACTACGGTACAAACCATCCTTGACCAGTTGATGCCTGGCTTGGTACCGCTACTGCTGACATTCGGTTGTATGTGGCTGCTGCGCAGGAAGGTCAACGCGCTGTGGATCATCATCGGCTTCTTCGCCATTGGTATCTTCGGTTACTGGATTGGTCTGTTAGGTCTGTAATAGCAATTGATAGCCGGGGGGCAACCCCCGGTTTTTTTATTTATGGAGTGGTAAGATGTCGCTGACCGATGGCGTAATACTGATTTTTATTCTGCTGATGCTGACGTATGCGCTGTATGACGAGTTCGGCATGAACCTGCTGAAAGGAAAAACGCTGTTAAAGGTGCAGCTCAAGCGGGGTAACCGGTTGGACTGCCTGATCTTCGTCGGTCTGATCGCTATCCTGATCTACCGCAACCTGGTCGAGCAGGGAGCGCCGATAACTACCTACCTGCTAATTTCCCTGGCCATAATTGCAGTATATATCTCCTATATCCGCAAGCCCAAAATGTTGTTTAAAACCACCGGTTTCTTCTATGCCAATGCGTTTATTGACTATCGACGCATCAAAGCCATGAATTTATCCGAAGACGGCATTCTTGTTATCGACTTAGAAAAGCGCCGGTTATTAATCCAGGTTACACACCTGGATGACCTGGAAAAAATCTATCATTTTTTCCTTGAAAATAAATGAGTTAAAACCCTGCCACCCCATCCTGATTAATTAACAATGATTTTTTATGGGTAATTAATCAGCATGGCTGGTGTTTTTTCTGCTTATTATTTCCACACCATTGATGCAACTATCGCCATTATTACCCTCAACAAACGCGTTAATGAAAATAAGTCTCAATTTCACCCAATACCCCGGTGAAATTAAACGTTGTCCGCAGCAAAAATATTATGGTATGGTTGCGCCGTCATTGGGGAGTAGCCGGTTTCTGGGGAGTCATAACCAGAAACGCCCGTATCAACATACTCGTTTCGTCAGCGAAACGTGGTGCGGGCAGCCAGGTAGGTTGGCGAGACCATAGGCACGTAACTCCGTCGTATGGTTGGGGGTGGGTTACGTGTATATGGAGCCACCCGGCCGAGACTATTTCAATGAACCTTTCCGCAACTCTTATCCTGGCTTTTGGCATGTCTATGGACGCGTTTGCCGCGTCGATCGGCAAAGGCGCCACTCTGCATCAACCGCGTTTTCGCGAAGCTATCCGTACTGGTCTGATCTTTGGCATCATTGAAGCCATTACCCCGCTTATCGGCTGGGGCATCGGTCTGTTTGCCAGCCAATACATCATGGAATGGGACCACTGGGTCGCCTTTAGCCTGCTGTTTATCCTTGGCGCACGCATGATCGTTGAAGGGGTGAAAAACAAGCCGGAAGAAGAGAAAGTCAATCGTCATGGTTTCTGGGTGCTGGTTGCTACGGCCATTGCCACCAGTCTGGATGCGATGGCAATCGGTGTGGGTCTGGCATTCCTGCAGGTTAATATCCTGCATACCGCGATGGCGATAGGTATGGCGACCATGATCATGGCTACGCTGGGGATGATGGTTGGCCGGTTTATCGGCCCGCTGCTGGGCAAACGCGCAGAAATTCTTGGCGGCGTGGTGCTGATCGGGATTGGCTTTAATATCCTGCTGGAGCACTTGGGCTACCTGGCTTAATCCTTGGCAGCAAAGAATACTCCCTCACCCTAACCCTCTCCCCAAGGAGAGGGAACCGACCGAGTTCGTTGATCTTTCGGCGTAATACCTCAACTTTCTTGCTTTCTATTCCCTACTTTCCGAAGCTACACGGGCCAATTACCTACTCCGGGCACCTCCCTCGCCCTCTCCCCCAAGAAGAGGGAACCGATCGAGTTCGTGATTTTTCGGCGTAATACCTCAACTTTCTTGCTTTTACTCCCTACTTTCCGAAGCTACACGGGCCAATTACCCACTCCGGGCAGTTCCCTCACCTTGGATAAGGTGGGTGTTCGAGTTGCTCAGGTGATCTCTTTACCTCCAAAAAAGCAGGGGCTATCAGCTCCCTCGCCCTGTGGGAGAGGGTTGGAGTGAGGGGCAACCAGTTAACATTGATGCCACTCAGCCCCGGCGGTACAAGCGGATGGCGAAATCCGTCTCGCAGGCAAAGGTAGCCATGTCGAGCAAACCTTGCTGCACTTCCGGCGAAGCGCGCCAGGCAAACGGCGTCATCTGCAACAGATTGGCAGCCTGCTCACCCGGCAGCGCCATCGGATAAACCAATGACTCGGCCAATTCACAGCTGAAGCCCTCAAGCTGCTCATCATGCTCCGCATGCAATTGAACCTCCTGATAAACCTGCTGTTTTAGCTGATAAAGGTGCCGCGGCCCCGGTGACACCGTCACAACCACCCCACCCGGCTTGACGACCCGCGCCAATTCCTCGGCTTTACAGGGTGCATAGATACGTAACACAGCATCTAGCGACGCGTCGGCAAACGGTAGGCGATGGCTGGAAGCCACGCAGAAAGAGACCGTCGGGTAGCGTTTGGCCGCCGAGCGGATAGCCACCTTGGCGACATCCAGGCCATACACCGCTACGGTCCGCTCCTGAGACAAGCGTGCCGCCACGGCGGCCGTGTAATAGCCTTCACCACAGCCAATATCCAGCAGTGCCTGTGGCTCAATAGGCAAAGTGCTGGCTAACAGTTCAGCCACCCGCTGTTGCAACGGCTGGTAGTAGCCTCCGTCAAGAAATGCGCGGCGGGCCTGCATCATCTCGGCACTGTCACCCGGCTGTTTAGAACGCTTGTGTTGCACCGGCATTAAGTTGACGTACCCTTCTTTAGCACGGTCGAATTGATGGTTATTCTCGCAACGCCACTGTTGGTTTGCGAAATCAAGCGGTTGGAAACACAGGGGGCACTGATAAGACATGGAAGAGATCCCAGAGAGAGATGGCGCGGGTAGTCTAAAGAAGGCTGGTGTACGATGCAAGGTGGATGCCCATCTGCCACTAGCCAAGTAATCCAAAAGCTGGCTACACTGAATGTCTCTTCTCAGCCACAGGCAAAGACGTTCTATGACCGACTATTCCCCGCTGCTCAGCGGCGTTCCTGGCATCGCTCATGGCTTTGGCAATAAAGGTGCCCTTCTGCCAACGCCGTTACAGCCCTTTCGCAATACGCTGCCTGAGAAAAAACAGGTACACGGTACTCGCATAGTCGATATCCATCAGGCGGGCCAGCAATGCGGCGAAGCCGATGGCTTTTTTACCCGCGAGCCAGGGATCCTGATTAGCGTATTAACCGCAGACTGCCTGCCGGTGATTTTCAGCCGTAAAGACGGTAGCGCCATTGCTGCGGTACATGCAGGCTGGCGCGGCCTGCTGGATGGCATTCTGGAGCAAATGGCCAAACGCATCGGCCAGGATGACGATACCGCCAATTGGGTGGCCTCCATCGGTCCCGCTGCGGGCGCTTGCTGCTATCAGGTTAACCAGGAGCTGGTCGAACAGTTTCAGCAGGCGCTGCCCTTGCCAGCAGAGCTGATCAGCCCGA
Source organism: Serratia fonticola (assembly GCF_001006005.1). NCBI lineage: Bacteria > Pseudomonadati > Pseudomonadota > Gammaproteobacteria > Enterobacterales > Yersiniaceae > Serratia > Serratia fonticola. The sequence goes on from NZ_CP011254.1 coordinate 5,283,367, forward strand.
CCCACCGCCATCTGGATCTGGCCGCCATCGCCGTAAACAAGCTCAATGCCCTGGGATTCGCCGCAGTCGATCACGCAGGCTCTTGCACCATCTGCACACTCAACAGCGACCCACGGCAGCCCCAGCGCTTTAAATACACCAGCTATCGCCGCAACAGCCATCGCCGCGCGCAAGATCCCAATCATCCGGGGATTAAAGGCCGTAATCAGTATTCCGGCATCATCATCACCGGGTGACATTCACCGACGCCAGAAACGAAAAAACCCGCACTAAGGCGGGTTTTTTGTTCAGCTGACGCTGATTAGATTGCAGTAACGTTTACTGCAGATGGGCCTTTCTGGCCATCTTGGATTTCGAACTCAACGTTCTGGCCTTCAGCCAGGGTTTTGAAACCGTTACCCTGGATTGCAGAGAAGTGTACGAACACGTCTTTGCTGCCGTCAGCTGGGGTGATGAAACCGAAACCTTTAGACTCGTTGAACCACTTAACTTGACCTTTGATCTTTGCCATCTTGAGTATTTCCTTTGGATTGTTTAAACCGCCCGTAGGCGTTACATAGACAAACTAGAGTCGTTACTGCTTGAGGCACTAAGATAAGGATCGGCAGAGAAGCGGTATTCAACGCTAACGTCTTTACTCAGAACTTCTTTACTGAAAATGCCACACATATACAGAACTGTACCTCGTTTTACCCAAGTGCGTTATCACATACTCTGGAATCGATGGCAAGCCATTTTTAATCACTCATGGACGTGTCGCACATATTTGAAACGGTCAGCCGCAAGAATAGCTTAAATAGGGCAAAAGAGGTTGAAGCCTTGGCTATTTTCTGCTTTGTAAAGAAGCCGCGCTGTACTCCGCGTGGCGCCTCAGTTTTAACAATTCTTTCAACTCGGCAGCGAGCGATTTTCACCACATATAAGCCGCGGACAGGCTAAAGAACGTAAAAAAATTTGAATCTTTATGGAATTTTATATGCAACTATTGAATATCGATGACCGGGGACCAAACGGCCAACTGATCCGACCTTTAGCTAGCAAAGCCTGTCATAGCAGGATAGTTCTGCTTTGGCCAGCCACAACAGAATCGTTCACTCAGGCCAAAAAGCTCACGTAGGCCAGTGCATAATCATGCAGCGAGCCAAATTTTGCACCAAGAAAGTGCAAGCGGACGAAATAGCCACCCCATCCTGCAAGTTTATATCCGTAGCTAAGTTAGTAAGGATAAAAACAAATAATAAAAATACCACCTACCCACTCTGCGGCTATTTCCGCCGAAGATTAACGAAATCGCCAAGGCATTTTTTTCACTCATCTTGGCGTGACTGTTTTATCCATTACCCGCCGTAAACCCCGCAAAGCCGCACCACGCCAAGCGCCATCCGATGCGGGGTACGCCGCAACCCCATGATACTCATTAGGAGTTAGGGCTAACCTCTAGATGTTCACCAATCTTCAGCGGATAAAAGCGGTGCTGTTCAACCCCGGCCTCGCGTAGTGCCAGGCTGAGTTGCGCAGGTGGTTCATCCAACGATTCATCGGCCAATTCAAACACGCCCCAATGGATAGGGATCACTCTGGGTTCATTCAATTGCTGATACAGCCTCACCGACTGCTGCGGGTCCATATGCTGCTCTTGCATGAACCATCTTGGGGCGTAAGCACCAATGGGCAGCGCCGCAATATCGAACGGCCCAAGGCGGGTGCCGATATCGACCAACCGCTCGCTGTAACCGCTGTCACCAGAGAAATAAAAACGCAGCGCCGGGTGATGGATCACCCAGCCACACCATAGAGAACGATTGCGATCCCACGGTGTACGCATGCTCCAATGGCGTGCTGGTGTGGAGTAGACCGTCATTTCGTCCAGCGTCAGGCTCTCCCACCAATCCAGTTCGACCACCCGTTTGGCCGGGTAATGGCTGAACCAGCGTTTGAGGCCCAGCGGTACAACGAAGGTGGCATTGCGAAAGCGTTTGGTCAGTTCCCTGATGGTTTGACGATCCAGATGGTCGTAGTGATTATGGGAAATCAGCACCACATCTACCGCCGGCAGCTGTTTTACCGTTAGCGGAGGCGGTGTCTTGCGATGTGGGCCGTAGAAACTCACAGGTGATGCCCTTGGCGACAGTACCGGATCGATCAGCACATGGCGGCCCCCCAGGCGCAACAGCAGAGAAGCATGGCCCAACCACCAGACGCGGTCCTGTTCGCCGCTCAGATCGGCAGCTTGCCACCAGTTGGCGATAAACTGCTCGTAGCCTGCCTGAGGAGGTTTGGGCAGGCCGAGCTTCTTGCGTTCGTCTTGCCAGCGCTTCAGATCCCCGGCCTGGTGTAGCGACGGCTCCGGGTTGCAGAATCCCTGTGGCGTATGATGCGCTTTGCTGGCGTCGTAATATTTGTTGGTTATTTTCAACCCATTCTCTCCCTGTAGTACCATAGTGGTGCCGCAATCGTTACAAGATTGCCTACCCAATAGCTTATAGTATCGCAATGACAAACAACTGACCTTTTTGTGGATGTTGTTGTCATAGCCAGAGTAAGAAGGCCAAGGTCGCCAAGAACCTGTTAAGCCTTTCTTAAGAACCTTGTGATTTACTTACTAGGACATTCTGAAAAAGGAGGAGTTATGAGCCGGACTGCATCAGGCAAGTCACGCGTTCGTATGGGCCGCTATCGCCGAGCGCTGACTACGCGAGGGCAATACTGGAAAATGTATCTGGCAATGAAGCTGCGCCGGCTACGCGTACCGTCACCGCTGCTGTTACTGGCAAGCACCCTGGCAGGCTTTTTTATGCTGGGCCTGCTGATGCTTAGCGTAGTGGTGATTGATGTGATCAGCACCCTGTTCCTGCTGTGCAGAAAGCTGCTGCGGCTGGGGCGCCACCATCAGGGCAATGCCGTCGCCCGCTAACCGTTTGGAGGCGCTGCGGCGCCTCCTACGTGAAAACTACCTCTTGTTACCACCCGCCTTTTTACGCCGGGTCAGCAAAAATCCAACCCACAACAACAGTACCCAAACCGGCATCAACAGTACTGAGATGCGGATCCCCGGGCTGAAGTACATGATCACCAGGATCAACGACAGGAACACCAAGCACAGATAGTTGCCAAACGGATACCATAGCGACCTAAAGCTGGTGATCACCCCTTGGCGATCCTTGGCCGCGCGGAATTTCAGGTGCGCCAGGCAAATCATCACCCAGTTAATCACCAACGTAGAGACCACCAGCGCCATCAGCAAGCCAAACGCCTCGCCGGGCATGACGTAGTTAATCAATACGCCTACCGAGGTGGCCAACGCCGATAACGCGATAGACAGCACCGGTACGCCACGTTTGTTGACCTTGGTCAGCGCCTTGGGTGCATTGCCCTGTGTCGCCAGGCCAAACAGCATCCGGCTATTGCAATACACGCCGCTGTTGTAGACCGACAGCGCCGCCGTCAGGACCACCACGTTGAGCATGGTCGCCACCAGGTTGCTGTTGAGCGCATGGAAGATCATCACAAACGGACTGCCCCCTTCCACAACCTTGCCCCACGGATAAAGCGACAGCAGCACCGTCAACGAGCCGATATAGAAAATCAGGATGCGATACACCACCTGATTGGTGGCTTTAGGAATGCTACGGCGTGGATCGGCGGCTTCTGCTGCGGTGATGCCCACCATTTCCAGCCCACCAAACGAGAACATGATCACCGCCATCGCCATCACCAGGCCGCTGATGCCGTGCGGCATAAAGCCGCCCTGATCCCACAGGTTGCTGATGCTGGCTTCCGGGCCACCGTTGCCGCTGGCCAACAGGTAGGCGCCAAATACGATCATCCCCAGGATCGCCGCCACCTTGATGATGGCAAACCAGAACTCGGTTTCCCCATACAGGCGTACGTTCACCAGATTGACCAGGTTAATCACGACGAAGAAAACCGCCGCCGATGCCCAGGTTGGGATTTCTGGCCACCAGTATTGAATATAAATCCCTACCGCGGTCAGTTCCGCCATACCGACCAGAATAAACATCGCCCAGTAGTTCCAACCGGATAAGAAACCGGCAAAGTCCCCCCAATATTTATAGGCAAAATGGCTAAAGGAACCGGCCACCGGCTCTTCCACTACCATCTCCCCTAGCTGGCGCATGATCAAAAAGGCAATAAAACCGCCAATCGCATAGCCCAGCAGCACGGAAGGCCCGGCCATCTGAATGGTTTGTGCAATACCCAGGAATAGGCCGGTACCGATGGCACCTCCCAGGGCAATAAGTTGTATATGTCTGTTTTTTAAACCGCGTTTTAGCGGGGTATCCTGAAGCTGACCGCCCATCTTATCCTCGTCCGGCTGAGTATCCAGGCTGCATTGCGCAAGATATCGCCAACCAATAAATAAACCTGCGGGCGTTTTAACACTTAACCTTTCAGGCATCAAGGATTAGAGCCCGGCGATCGTTAACCGGGCCAGAGGGTTTCAGGAGGTTTGCTACGCCAGCTAGCTTGGCATACCGCACAGTTTGCTGAGGTTACGTGCGCCGATCATCAGCGTCGCCACATAGGATTGACGGCGGGTGATGACCTCCACCGCCACGCGATCGTTTTGATACTTTATCAGGTAGGTTGAGGGCCAGCCCTGTCGGTGCAGCCCATAGCTTTTGGCATGACAATCGATCGCCGCATGGGCAATCACTAAATGAGAGAGAGTGGTGTCACCTTTGATAATGCGCTTCATAAAACAGTCTCCGTCAGCGACAGGTCCATTGTCAGAATAAGGCGGTGTCTCATCATTACGGGTCATCTACATTATCGACTAACATTTGATTTATTGCGCTTGCTGACTCAATAAAAAACAGATCATTGCGGCACGCAACGGACTATGACTGCCAGCCTGCCACTCCCCTTGCTGGGTGATCATACTGGCTTGCCACTGTGGCTGGTCACTTTGTTCGGGGGCATTGAGGCTTATTTTGTTGGCGCAGATAATCGGCCAGGCATCGGAGGGGTTCTTGCAGTAATCTTTCCCTTTCACGCCGCCGTAAGGGTACCATTTGTCCGGATTTTCCCCGGTGATTAACGCAATACTGCGGTTTACTTCGGCGTCGCTTTCTTCGTACCATCTAATCATTGCTGATATCCATCTTTCGTAGAGTTGGCGCTACATTACGACGCCAGTACGACAGATTTATGACAGCTCGCGTGCCGTAAACATTATTTTTACTAACGGATGAATTGATTATGTTGCTGGGTCTTAACCACCTGACGCTTGCGGTAAGTGAGGTAGAACGCAGCTTTCGCTTTTATGTGGAGGTGCTGGGGTTTACCCCCAAAGCCCGCTGGCATCAAGGTGCCTATCTTACATTGGGTGAGCTGTGGCTATGCCTGTCACTGGATGATGCCCGAAGAGATCGGACGTCGAGTGACTATACACATTACGCGTTTAGCGTGGCGCCGGTGAGTTTTGCCCTCATTGTGGAGCGTTTGCGCAAATCAGGTGTACAGGAGTGGAAGAGTAATCACAGTGAGGGCGAATCTTGCTACTTTCTCGATCCCGATCGGCACGCGCTGGAAATTCACTGTGGCGATCTGGCAAGCCGGTTGGCAGCCTGCCGGGAGAAACCCTATCAGGGGATGGTGTTTTACTGAAACGGAATGGTGAGAAGGCGATCCGGTTAAAACTGAAACTGAGATAACCGACGTGTCCTTAACCTTCTCACCAAATGAGGTGCGCGATTAACGCTCTGGGATAAACCCTTTATAACTCAGTGCCGGGCTAAGGTCATCATCATAATCGTCAACCGATGCCTTGTCCCCTCGGGCGGTTTGCACCAACGTTTTTAACAGTGCAGTTTGCTGGCGCTGCTGCTCGGCGATTTCCTGCAACAGCTGGATCTGTTCGTTGGCACGTACGCTGGCGCGATTCACGATGAACCAGACCCACAGGCCAAGCAATACAGCCAACACCATAACGGCGATGGAAATCAGGCCGGACGGGCCAGAAGCTAAATCAAACATGGACAACCCTATCTACTCTACTGCCTCAACCAAGCCGATATAGTAACATTCTCACCAAGGCTAGGGACAAGTTTGCGAAAAATTGTTATTTCGCCATGTTACCAGGGAACAATACGCGTGATAGAGCAAATGCCCAGTGCAAACTTCCCACCTTGATCGCAATAGCTATCCAGAGCCAGCAGATAGAAAAGCAAACAGGCAACCAGCGTTGCCGCTAGCACCAGCAGTTTTTTACGCCCCAAACCTTAGCAGCCTTATGATTATGTTGTTAACCTAATCATCAATGCTAGCATAGGCAACTTAAACGAAGTTTAACCGGCCGTTTAGATTTCCCTGCCCATCAGGGGTAGAAGATAACCCGGTTACTCGCGGTTAAACTTCATCTCAATCAGCGCAATCGCTTTTTCAATCGCCCGCTTGGTGATTGGATCGGCCCCGGCCGGGTGGCTGCTAAAATCGATACTCTTGAGCTGGCTGGCCATCTTGTCCCGTACTTCGGTCGGCGCGATCACGTCGATCACATCCAGGATTTGCTTGATAACCAGTTGGCAGGCAACCAGATCGGAAACCAGTTCTTGATCGTTGCTCAGTGCGCTAGACATAATTTTTCCTCTGTTGATTTAAACGCGGCAAAGAATACCACGCCGTTTTGCATTTTGCCGCAGGCGTTCCGCCCTGAATTTTCAGCAATAATACGCATGCCTTGCAAAAACCAGCGGCAGAATTGTGGCCTATACTAGGCTGTGCCCCACACTCAACAGGAGAGCAATCATGGCAAATCATAATGTGAAATCTTGGGCAACAGTGCGTGAAACCTCGGTAGAAATTGCCGAAGCGATCTTTGAGTTGGCCGGTAATGACGAGGTTTTGGCGCAAAAAATTTGGGAAGAAGGCAGCGACGAGGTGTTACCGCTGGCGTTCAGTAAAACCGAAGCCGACCAACTGTACTGGGGCGAAGAAACCATCGAGCGTAAAAACGTCTGAGGCCCCTCACCCCAACCCTCTCCCACAGGGAGAGGGAGTTAGTACAGCGATGTAGTCAGGTACCGTGTTCGATCCGTTTCACTCCATAAAAAGCGCTGATTCAATGCCGTGTGATGAATAACTACACTTTCACTCGGCGATAAAGCGCTCAAGACGATGACGTAGCTGAGCGTTCTCCCTGCGCAACTGTTCAATCTCATCGAGCAGCGTCAGTGCCACCGCAATGCCGGGCCAATCCAGAGCCAGTTCACGTTGCAGACGCTGGGCGCGATTAAACGCCGCCACCGCCCCATCATCAAACAGCCAATCATCCACCGTCAGATCGCGGGGCTGGATCACTCCCAACCCGACCACCTCGGCCAGTTCACTTTCCGTTACGCCGGTATGCAGGCAAAACTCGGTAATGGTGAGGGTTATCTGTAGCTTGGCCATTATGCTTTACTCCATTGCGTACGAGGATCGAAGGCCTGATTCGCCTCGGCCAGTCGTTGCCAGAGTGCGGCGCTGTCTGCATCGGGTTTGGCAGGCATGACAATCTTGATCACTGCATACAAGTTGCCGGTCTCTTTTTTGCTGACCAGCCCTTTCCCTTTAACGCGTAACCGCTGCCCGGTCTGGCTCCCCGCAGGGATGGTCAACAGGATATTGTCCGCCAGCGTGGGGACAGAAACCTTGGTGCCTAACGCAGCCTCCCAAGGTGCCAACGGCAGAACGATTTCCAGATCGTGCCCGATCACCTCAAACAACGGATGCGGTGCCAGCTGAATGATCAGGTACAAATCGCCATTGGCTCCGCCTGCCATACCCGGCACACCTTGGCCTTTCACGCGGATACGCTCCCCGTCTGCCACGCCCGCCGGGATTTTCACGTTCAGGGTTTTAGCGATCTCTTTCTCTGTCTGACCAAATGCGTTGTACACCGGCACCTTATAGCTCAGGGTGCGGGTTTGTTCAGTGAGGGTTTCCTCCAGGAACAGCGCCACGCCGATCTCAACATCCTGCCCACGGGCAGCACGCGGTTGGCCCTGCTGGCGGCCACGCGCACGTTGGCCAAACATAGAGGAGAAGATGTCGGAGAAATCCTCGGCACCACCATACTCTTCACGCCGGGTCTGGCGGCCGAAGTTGGGTTCGTTTCGATGCAGCCGCATTTGGTCATATTCAGCCCGGCGTTCGCTGTCTTTCAGCACTTCATAGGCTTCTGCGACTTCTTTAAAGCGCGTTTCGGCATCGGGCTCGGTACTGACATCGGGGTGATATTTGCGTGCCAGGCGGCGGTAGGCGGTTTTGATAGCCTTGATATCATCTGAGGGTTTAACCTCTAGAATGGCGTAGTAATCCTTGATTTCCATAATGCTATGGTCTCTTTACTGTGGCCGGAAAAGTGGATAGCGCGTTGATGCGTGAGCAAGTTGAGGAGATAGGCTCATTGTAGCGCCATCAAGCATTTAGTGCAGTATGCGCATCACTTCACGCGGTGATTTAGCGTTTCGGGCTGATTTGTTGTGGAACGTGCGGGAATTGCGGTGCTGACAAAGTGTTGATGACTCGGCCCATATCTGAGCCGGTCAACAGGTTGCGAGTGAATTTCGAGTTAACATTGCAGGTTCCGGTTGCTAGCCAGTTTCACGGTTCTTCACCTCCCACGCCTTGCGTGTTATTGACCATCATCACTGGCATTGCCAGAAAAGCGGCGACGCCCACGATCACAAAAAGAGTAATAATCACTGTCATTAACATGCGATCACCCCATCAACGTGGCGTTGTTACGGCTGACTCTCTGTTTTGGTTAATTACATTGCTGGCCTGGACTACTTGGCATTTGCGGTAGCGGGCAAGTTCAGATTAGCTGGTTTTTCCGAATGCTGGCAAGCCCTGTATTGAGGCTTTTTTCTGCAGGATGTTGGGTCGGCCCGCCGCTCGGCGGTTGCACGGGCTGGACCGACCTCTGTTTATTGCATCAGAACCAGGGGAATTGGCCCATGACGTTATGATAAAACAGCATACGTCCGACAATTTCCCCCGACACCAGTGCCACCCCGGCTATCACGGCCATCGATGGGACCAAACGTGTGCGCTGGCTAAGCACCGCGAACAGCACACCACCCACCAGCATGCTGCCAACCAGCTGCCACCAAAGCATGATCCCTTGAGCGCTGGCCCCGGCAATCTGGTAACGCCCCACCAGCGTGGCCAGCAGTAACAGGCAGCCCACCAGCAAACCGTAGCGAACCGTACGCGGAGCGGCCAGGCCGCAGCAGTTCAAATAGATCCCCAAGGTAGCGAACCCCAAGAGTAACGCGGTACTCAGAAACGCCAATTGGGTCAGTGGCGTATGCCACAGCGGATGGCTGGCCATTTGGTAGTAGATTTGTGCCGAGACCAGAATGGCGGCAATCCCCAATAGCGAGGTCACCATTCCCAATGTGGTGATCAAGGCCGACTTCTGCGGCCGCAGCCAGCAAACTGCCAACATCAGGAACAGGCTGATATTCACCAGAATAAAGGCGATCACCTCACGGCTTAACCAGGAGTGCGGCAGGCCCAGCACCGCGCGGTAAGCCCCAAACGGGCTCCCCAGGTGCAGCAGTGACAAGCTGGAGCCAACGACCTCCACCAGCCACAATCCCAGAACCAGATATTTCAGTTGCCCAACGGACATCTGGGAGTTTGGTCGCAACCGATAGAGCGTCAAGGCGATAATACCGCCAATGCCCCATTGGCAGAGCACGGTAAAAAACACCAACGGCAGTTCATATTCGTTCATGGTAGCACCCTATTATTTATCCGCCGGAATAATGACCACGTTCGGGCCGCTGATGCGATGGTCAGGCATGTGATACCGAGCCTCCAGTACCGCCCAATCCGTTGAGTGGATCTTCCTTAATTCCTCGATATCCCCAAACTTCAATACGCCCGCCGGGCAAGACGCCACGCAACGCGGCGGCAATCCTTCATCCAGACGCTCGGCACACATATTGCACTTGCTGGTTTTACCTTCCTGCGGATCGAAGACTGGGGCGTTGTACGGACAAGCCATAATGCACATGCGGCAACCGATGCATTTCTCATGATCCTGCACCACAATGCCGTCCGGGCGCTTATGGTAAGTATCCGCCGGGCATACCTTCATGCACTGCGGGTCGTCACAATGGTTGCAGGACATCGAAATAAACCCTTCAGAATTCGGGCCATCGGTTTCATACTCCCGCACCCGCCGCCAAAGCACGCCGGGTGGCGTCTGATTCTCTGACTTACAGGCCATGGAACAGGTTTTACAGCCGTAACAACGTTTAATATCAATCAGAAAGCCATATTGTTTGGTCATGGGTTATCCCTCCGCCCGTACATCAACCAGCGTACTGTTACAGCAATGCCCGGTACCCAACGCCTCTACGGCGTCATTGGTGACGTGGCTGCTGCTACCTCCCTGCTGTTCCCACCAGCCGTTATCCAGGGAAACCACGCCTCGTTTGATATGCGTCGTCACCACGGCAATCGCCCGATGCTCTCCCCGCTGGTTAAATACGATGGCCCAGTCGCCGTGTTTGATCCGGCGCTGTTGTGCATCCTGCGGATGGATCATCACGTTAGGCTTATTGCGCTGCACCTCAAGGATCCATTCGTTCATACCGTGGCTTGAGTGAATGCTGCGGGCCAGCTTGCGTTGTACCGCCATCAGCGGGTACTTGGCGGCCAATTCCGGCGAGCCTTGTGGCGATTCATTCACTCGCAGATAAGTAACGACCGGCGAGAACGCCTTCTTCTGCCACTCTTCAATAAAGAAGTGGGCTTTACGGGTCGGCGTGCGGAACACCCCATTTTCAAATGGGATCCAGTCGCCGCTCACCGGTAGCACCGGCCCTTTTTTCAGCTGTTCCAGGGTGATACCGGAACCTTGCAGGCACGCATTGATGTAATGCTCAATTGGCTGGTTAAACACGTCGCCAAAGCCAAAACGCTCAGCCAGACGCGCAAAGATCCAATAATCTGGCTTGGCTTCACCCGGTGGCTCGACCGCTTGTTCCATCAGTTGTACATAGTGGCTACGCACGCCCGCCATCAGGCTGACATCTTCAAAAATGGTCGTCACCGGCAGCACCAGGTCGGCATACAGCGCGGTAGAACTCATCAGGTTATCGGCCACCACCACGAAGGGGACCTTTTCCAACGCCTTTCTGACCATGTTGGTGTTAGGCAACTGAGTCATGACCCCCATGGTCATAATCCACCAGAATTTGATCGGATAAGGTCGGTCATTGACCACCCACTCGCCCACCTTGGAAACCGGTATCGGAGTGATTTTCTTCACCGCAGGCGCGGGTGGAATGATCGGACCGAACTTCGCCATTTGGCGTGCTCCGCCCGCATCACAGATCCCTGCTCCCCGTTTGCCGATGTTGCCGGTGAGCAAGGCCAGGTAGAATTGGCTGGCGGCCACGTAGGTACCAAATTCGGTGCGCTGGGCACCAGACATGTTTTGCACAATCATCGCCGGAGCGGTGGTGGCATAGTCGCGGGCCAAACGCAAAATGGTGTGGGCAGGAATGTCGGTTTCAGCCGCGACCCGGTCAAGCGTCCATGGTGCAGCCTGTTGGTAAACGGTTTCGAACACAGTACGGTAGCCGCTGTCGGCTGGCAGTTGATGCTGGAACAGCGCTGGGGTGATATCCGCCTGATCATGCCGTACCAGGCTTTGGCTGGTGCAGTCATAAACCAGATAGCTTTCACTGTCGTTGGCATCGGCCCGCACTAATTGATCTTTGGCATCCACCAGATACACCGCGCCGGTATGCCGGCGCAGGAAATCCGCGTCAATATGCTGCTCTTCGATAATGATCTTCATCATCCCAAGCGCTAACGCCGTATCGGTGCCCGGCACAATCGGGATCCATTCGTCCGCTTTGGCGGCCGTTTCGTTGAAACGTGGGTCGATAACCACGATGCGTGCGCCCTGCTCTTGCGCACGCAGATAGTTTTTAAAATAGGCCTGCATGGTTACCGCTGGGTTGTTACCCCAACAGATAATCAAACGGCTGTCGGCAATGGTGTCGCGGGTATCGGCATAGCGTAGCCCCACCATTGGCATCATCGCCGCCGTCACTGCCGAGCAACAGAGCGACCCCGCCTGTTTCACCGAACCGCCCAGATAGTCGAAGAACGCCTTGCCCATATCGTTCTTTATCGAGTCCATGTTGCCAGCATGAGTGGACAACAGCAGCCCTTCGTTGCCCTGTTCCTTGATGGTGGTACGGATGTTTTTTTCGATTAAATCCAGTGCCTGTTGCCAGGTAATAGGCTCGAATTTGCCCTCACCTTTCTTGCCAACCCGTAGCAGAGGCATCGTGACGCGCTGCTGGTGATAAACCCATTTAGTACGGCTGATGCCCCGCAGGCAACATTTCACATTAAAGCCTTCCGTCGCTTCAATCTTCATCAGCTTCTTCTGATAGACATAAGCGGTCAGGTTACAGTGCAGGCACTCCATCGCACAGGTTGAGCGAAAGGTTTGATAATCCGTCAGTTTTAGGTGGATGCGGCGTAAGGGTTCTTGTTGACCCGTTGATAAGGAAAAAGCGCAAGGTGAAAGTGAAGCCAGGCCAATAACGCCCAGCCCTTTTAGCAACGTGCGCCGTTTTAGTCTGAGTGAAGCAATGTCGTTCATAGTTTTATTCTCGGTTAGATCACTTCCTGGTGTTCACCATAAATAAACCTAGTTAACCAATGGTATATTGAAGCAGATCAATCCACCTCAAAATAGTTAGTCATTGCACGCTAAAAATTCTCCTGCTGCCGATGCCAGGTTCAGGTTAGCGGGGGCATTCACCGCCTTAAACTGGTAAAGTGATCGGATCGAGGTAATAGCAAGTAAGGTAAGAGAATGTCGGAAGTTCAAGGCGTAAATTCGGTCGAAATTGCCGTGTCGGTATTAGAGAGTGTCACCGCTCTTGGGGGAAACGCCCGCGCTTCGGATATCGCCAAACACAGTGGGCTTTCGAAAAGCCGGCTGCATAAATACCTGGTTTCGCTGTGCCGAAGCCAGATGCTGTATCAGGAGCAGGAGACCAGCCGCTACTCGCTTGGCAGCAAGCTGTTGGCGCTGGCCGCGGCGGCAGGCAAACAGCAGACGTTGGCGACAATCATCAATAATGCGCTCTGTGAGCTGCGCGATGAGTTGAACTACTCCACCGGCTGGGCGGTGCGCCAAGGGGGTAATATCTTGCTGACGCGCTACAATCGCAGCCATAAAAATATCGATATCGATTACCTCGAAAACACCCTCATCCCCATGAATGCCAGTGCGGCAGGCTATGCCTATCAGGCGTTTGATAGCTCTATTACGCCACTGCTCGAGGCTAAAGAGCTCGAAAAGATCCGTCTGCAGGGCTATGCGGTACGTTACAATGTTACCGAAGGCATCCCCGGGGCACGTGCGATAGCCTGCCCGATTTTCAGCCAGGATAACGTCCTGTTGGGGATGGCGATCACCATGGGGTTTATTCCTGACGATCCGGCAGAGATTGTCCGTCTGGCAGGTCGCCTGATGGCGAAGGTCAAAACGATCCCGCTTTAACCGGCACGAAGGTGACAACCCGGGGCCTGTAAGGTACGCTAAGTGAGCCTGCCGTAAGCTCTGCGCTGCGGTTAAACAACAAAATCAATTGGGTAAAGTTATTGATACAAGAACATCACCTCGCACTAGTCTGCGCACTCAGTAAATGGGTCGAAACCCACTTGGGACGAGTGATCCACCTTGAAGAGTTAGCCGAGTATTCCGGCTATTCACTGTGGCATATGCAGAAGCTGTTCAAAGAAGCGACGGGGATCTCGCTGGGCAAGTACATCCGCGAGCGTCGCCTTGCCGGAGCGGTGTACCAGTTGCGCAGCAGCGAGGCTTCCATTTTTGATATCGCTTTGGATTTTGGTTTCGGTTCCCAGTCACACTTCACCTACATGTTCAGAAAGCGTTTCAACATTACGCCCTATGATTTCCGCCAGGATCTGAGTGTCGATCTGCATATCGAGCCTCCGCTACATATTATTCACCAGAAGATGGCGTAAGCCGCAATGGTTGATCTAATCACGCCAAGATAGCCATCAGAATGGGTAAAGCCTGCCTCCAGAGCCTTTGACTGCTGGCTGCCAGGCTGCCTGCCACCAACACTCAACCCGCCCCCATCATCGCCGCGCCAGACGCTGAAGCGTCCCGCTACTGTTCTGCCCTACCCTGAATGAAGCTTCTGCGATCCTTTTCGCTGTTTGACACCCCTTTTACAAAATTTGTGATCGCGATAAATAAAATAATACATCATATGTTGTTATATTGGTTATACGTTATCATAAAGCGATAAATTCAACGCAGTGGCCTCACAAAGAAATGCGCTAACCCATTAATTTCATTTTATTAATGAGTGAGGATCCCTATACCTAAAAAACGCTGATGGGTACCGCCTTGAACATTTTACTGGGGAAAACTCGGTAAAAACCTCGACCTACAACGAGAAGGTGACTGTATGGAAGTCAAAGAGTTACAACGCAAGCTGGGCTTCTGGGCCGTGCTGGCGATTGCGGTGGGTACCACGGTGGGATCGGGCATTTTTGTCTCGGTCGGAGAGGTTGCGAAAGCCGCGGGCAGCCCGATGCTGACCATCGCCGCTTTTATTATCGGTGGCCTGATCGTGATCCCGCAGATGTGCGTCTATGCCGAACTTTCAACGGCTTATCCAGAAAACGGCGCGGATTACATCTATCTCAAGAAAGCCGGGAGTCGCCCCCTGGCCTTCCTCTCAGGCTGGACCAGCTTTTGGGCAAATGATGCGCCATCTCTGTCCATCATGGCATTGGCGATTGTCAGTAACCTGAACTTCATTTTCCCGGTAGATCCCTTGATGGGAAAACTGATCGCAACGGCGCTGATACTGCTGTTCATGCTATTGCACCTGCGCTCCGTTGAAGGCGGTGCCAACTTCCAGATGCTGATCACCATTGCAAAAATCATCCCTTTCACACTGGTTATCGGTCTGGGGATCTTTTATATCCGTGGAGAAAACCTGGTAACTACCGCCAGCAGCGTCTCCCCAATCGGTATTGGTGCCAGCTTAATGGCCTTACTGGCCGGGATCTCGGCCACCAGTTGGTCGTACACCGGCATGGCTTCGATCTGCTATATGACCGGGGAAATAAAAAACCCTGGGAAAACCATGCCCAAAGCCCTGATCGGCTCTTGCCTGCTGGTTCTGGTGCTCTATTCCCTGCTGGCGTTGGTGATCACTGGCCTGATGCCGTTTGACAAACTCGCCGCATCCGGCACGCCGATTTCTGATGCCCTGACCTACCTGCCAACTCTAGGTGGTATCGCCGGGATCTTCGTGGCGATCACCGCAGTGATCGTGATCCTTGGTTCGCTCTCAAGCTGCGTGATGTATCAGCCGCGTCTTGAATACGCGATGGCCAAGGACCAGCTGTTTTTCAAATGCTTCGCCCATATCCACCCCAAATACCAAACGCCGGACTACTCGATCATTCTGCAATGCGCCTTGGGGATCTTCTTTATCTATGTCTCAGACCTGACCAGCCTGCTCGGCTATTTCACGCTGGTGATGTGTTTCAAAAATACCCTCACCTTCGGTTCCATTATCTGGTGTCGCAAACGTGAAGACTATCACCCGCTGTGGCGCACCCCGGCATTTGGGCTGATGACCTTTGCCGCAATGGCATCCAGCTTGATTTTGGTGGCATCCACTTTTGTATGGGCGCCAATCCCCGGTCTGGTATGCGCACTGATCGTTATTGCCACCGGTTTACCTGCCTACGCCTTTTGGGAACGTCGCAATCGGCGTGTGGCGAATGAGTGTTAATCCTTCTGTAATGACCTGTCTGGAGAACGTTGTATGTTGAATATCGATAAAAGCACCGTGGATTTCCTGGTTACCGAGAATATGGTGCAGGAAGTTGAAAAAGTGATGCGGGTAGATGTGCCAAAGGTAAAAGCGATTGTTGACGAGATGCTCGCTCGCGGCATTGACCGGTTTTACTTCGTGGCCTGTGGCTCACCGCTAAACGCGGCGCAAACCGCCAAACATCTGGTAGATCGCTTCTCCTCTCTCCAGTGCTACGCCTATTCCGGTTGGGAGTTCTGTGACAATACGCCACACCGTCTCGATGAACGTTGCGCGGTGATTGGTGTGTCGGATTACGGTAAAACTGAAGAAGTGATCAAGGCGTTAGAGCTTGCAGGTAGCCGTGGTGCGCTAACCGCCGCCATCACCAAACGCAGCGACAGCCCCATTGCCAGCGTCGCCGAACACCTGGTGGCCTATGAAGCCGATTGTATCTGGGAGATCCACCTGCTGCTGTGCTACACCTTCGCGCTGGAAATGATCACCCGTTTGCAACCACATCCTGAGATCGAAGCGTTGACTCGCGACCTGGCACAACTGCCGCAGGCGCTGGGTGAACTGGTACGTAACTGGGAAGAGAAAGGCCGGGTATTGGGTGAAAAGGCCTCCGCTTGGCCGATGATCTATACCGTGGCGGCTGGTCCATTACGCCCACTTGGTTATAAGGAAGGCATTGTGACGCTGATGGAGTTCACCTGGACCCACGGCAGCGTGATTGAAAGCGGCGAGTTCCGCCACGGACCGCTAGAGGTGGTTGAACCCGGCGTACCTTTCCTGTTCCTGCTTGGCAACGATGAAAGCCGTCACACCACCCAACGCGCCATTAATTTCGTCAAAGCGCGTACCGATAACGTGATCGTGATTGATTACGCCGAAATCAGTCAAGGGCTACACCCATGGATGGCTCCCTTCCTGATGTTTGTGCCAATGGAATGGCTTTGCTACTACCTCTCCATTTACAAAGACCACAACCCGGACGATCGCCGCTACTACGGTGGTCTGGTGGATTACTAATCCTGACGACGGGCGGTAACACGCCGCCCGCTCTGCCCTACCCCTTTTAATAACGATAACAACGGATAAAGGAATCAACATGAAAACCGGTATGTTTACCTGTGGACACCAGCGGTTACCGCTGGAGCAAGCCTTCAAGGACGCCCACGAGCTCGGTTACGACGGGATTGAGATCTGGGGAGGACGGCCACATGCCTTTGCTCCGGACCTCAAGGCGGGAGACATCCACCACCTGAAGGAGCTGGCGCGGGTTTACCAACTGCCGATCATCGGCTATACCCCAGAAACCAATGGCTATCCATATAACATGATGATCGGTAGTGATCGGATGCGGCGCGAAAGCCTGGATATGATTATGCTGGCGATGGATATGGCCAAAGAGATGAACGCCGGTTTTACGCTCATCTCGGCAGCTCATGCCGGTTACCTGGCCACTCCCGATCAAATCTGGCCACGTTTGGTCGATAACCTGCAACAGTTGGTTAGGCATGCGGAGGATATCGGTATGGAGTTACTGTTAGAACCGCTCACGCCTTATGAATCCAACGTGGTCTGCAGCGCTAATGATGTGCTGCGGGTGCTCGATGCTGTCCCTTCACCGCACCTGAACAGCATGGTGGATATTTGCGCCCCCTTTGTGCAAGGTGAACCCATCATGAGTTATTTCGATAAGCTGGGAGATCGATTACGCCATGTGCATATCGTCGACAGCGACGGTGCCAGCGACAGCCATTATATCCCTGGCGAAGGTAAAATCCCGCTCGCAGCATTGATGCAGGATATTCAGCAGCGTGGCTATCAAGGCTATTGCACCATTGAACTGGTGACCATGTATATGAACGAACCCCGGCTACATGCCGCCTTGGCACTGGAGCGGTTCAAGGCGCTGCTGGCGAAGTGAGGCATAAATGAAAACATTGATTACGCTTGGGGATAACTGCGTTGATGTTTATCCGGCATTAAACAAAGCTTTTTCCGGTGGCAATGCCGTTAACGTTGCGGTGTATTGTACCCGTTACCACTTGCGCCCAGCCTATATCGGCTGGGTGGGGGATGACGAGTATGGCCGGCAGTTGCGCCGTGAAATGGCGGCTCAAGGCATTGATATCTCTCATGTCCATACCAAGCCGGGCGTCACGGCACAGACCTTCGTCACCCTTAGAGGTAACGATCGCGTGTTGGGACAATATATTGAAGGCGTTATGGCCGATTTTGTGCTCACCGCAGCGGACGTTGATTGGATCGACCATTTTGACATCGTTCATGCCGGTATCTGGGGACGAGTGGAGTCCTATCTGCCACTGCTAAAGCAACGCGGTAAAATCATTGCCTTCGACTTTGCCGATAAATGGGACAGCCCGCTGTGGGAAACGCTGCCCACGTCTCTGGATTATGCGTTCGCCTCTGCCGATGACGATACACCAGCCCTGCGCGAACGCTTGCAGACGATAGTTCAGCGTGGTGCTGGGGTAGCAATCGCGACATTAGGGAGCAACGGCAGCCTGGCTTTCGATGGGCAACGTTTTTACCGCCACGGCATTCAGCCGGTTGACGTCGTGGATACCATGGGGGCTGGAGACTCCTTTATTGCCGGTTTTCTGTGTGCCATCGCAGACGATCTGTCTATTGATCTTGCCATGCAGCAGGGAACGGCCAATGCGGCCATCACTATTCAATACCACGGAGCATGGTAAGGTTAAAAATTGCGCCGGGTCTGGTGCCCGGCCTGTTGCCCCACCAAAAGTGATGACACTTGGTACCAGCGACATAATCGACATATAATCCAGCAAGGACATAATTTGATTAGGGTTGATATATGCCAGGCTCGGAACGTTACTCACACCAATTGCTCTATGCCACGGTAAGGCAACGTATCCTGACCGATATCGAACAGGGTGTATATCAAGCGAATCAGCAGATCCCTACCGAGTCCGAACTTTGCGAGCTGTATGACGTGAGCCGCATCACCATCAGGAAAGCCATCACCGATCTGGTCAAGGACGGAGTGCTGATCCGCTGGCAGGGTAAAGGAACCTTTGTCCAAAGCAAGAAGATTGAAAACGAACTGCTTACCGTCAGCGGTTTTACCGACTTTGGCGTCTCGCAAGGCAAAAAAACGCGTGAGGAAATTATCAAACAGGAGTTGATACCGGCCGATGATTTTTGTTCACGGCTGGATATTGCCAACGATAGCCAGATGTTCAAGCTGGTGCGGGTCATGTACCTTGAGTTGGAACCCCTGTTTATCGACTACTCTTATATTCCCCTCGCCCGCTACCAGGATTTCGATAGCTATTATCAACCCGGTAATTCTACCTACCAGTTGCTGCAAGAGCGCTACGACACTCAGATAGTCAGCGATAAAAAGCTCATTGATATCTATACCGCCACCAAGGCCGAAGCAAAATGGCTTAAGTGTGAGCTTGGCGAACCGCTGTTCCGCATCAGTAAAATCGCCTACGACCAACAGAAACGACCGGTTCATTGCTCCGAACTGTTTTGCCGCGCTAATCGCATCAGTTTGACGATTGATAATCATCACAAAGGTTAATGACCTGATGACGAAAAGAAACGGCCCCAGAAAGGAGCCGTTGGCTAAGTGTGCTAGCTATGTTGGGTTGTTGATTAATCATCCAGCGTTACTTTAGTGCTACCGCCACGAGTACAGCAATGCAAACCCAAAACACCGCCGTGGCGATCACTACATGGGATAATCTTGCATGGGAGAGTAATTGACTCATAAACACCTCGCTTACATCGGCAATAGAACTGACAGAATTTCCGTACAGATTAATCTCAGCTTAGCAGGACCTGGCTATTAACGACAGCGTGCTAATTCGGGATAAATAACAATGTTTGATTAACATCACAAACACATTTAAGAAATACATTCACTTTAATCATTAATTGTGACTTTAATATAATTAAAGTGAATTTATTTAGAATTATTAATCAACCAAGTCCGCAGGCCATACCCTCTAACCATCATAAGCGAAGACGGTCAAAAAACGTGCTACCCCCTGCTACGTCTGAGATGTAGCGGCTTTGCCGTGGCGGGAAAACGCCATCCAACCAGCGTTGTCTATTTAACGGCACACCGCCGATGAATAATTCGCCATAACCTTTATTAGTGGTTAAATCGCAGCTACTGCGTTAAGGCCCAAATAAACCAAGGCATATGGCAAAAATTTTTCATCGTCGAATCAAGGATTGGGATAATCGCAGCTCTGGCTTCAGCCGCCTTTGATATAACAGCTTTTGGCATCGACCTCATGATCGATATGCCGCAGATCGGATAAATACGTGATGCCAAACAATATCGACACGACAAGCAGCACTGAGACCAATAAGGCAATGACCGCAATAAGCTTGGTTTCATCATGCGGATTGTGTTCCATTTTATCTCCTGAAAACAGTAAGTTACTCCCACTTACTGTGTGATCGTCAACGTAAAAATGATCAATATGCAGCAGCAGCCGTCAACATTGTGAGGAACGTTGCGCATAGTCCTTGGTATTCCTGATACTTCTTGTCTAGCAAGGGTGTTCACACCCTCTACTCGCTTTCCACCAGCATTAACGCATTGATGCCAAAAGGGGTAACCCTACGCTTAAGCAACAGCCAGATTTACACCAGCGGCAACTAAGATTTTTCTTGCGCACAGACGCTACCAATTTTCTGCAACAGGGTCAAGATTCTCAGGGTAAGTTGACAGCGTGCAGGCTGCAAACATTCATTGGATTTATCGAATTGCGACTGGGAAACTTATAGAGGGGCGAACATCTGTATGAACATACGCATCGATTGAGGAGTTTCAGCACAGCGCCCCAGATGGGGCGCCGGATTACACAGTTCTAAGCCCGAGCTTCGATTACTTAGGCCTCCAGCATCATTGTGGGATGCGCAATACCTGGCCCGGATAGATTTTATCTGGATGGCTTAGCATCGGTTTGTTGGCTTCAAAGATCTTGTTGTACAGGTTGGCATTGCCATACATCTCTTTGGCAACGGCGCTCAGGGTATCGCCCTTCTTGACGGTATAGAAGCGGCTTTCCGCTTCTGGTTGCGCTACTGCAACATTATCTTCTACGCCGCTGATACCTGCCACGTTACCCACGGCTACCAGAATTTTTTCTTTCAGTTCCTGGCTGATACCGTCCCCGGTGACCACAGCCTTGCCATCAACGACCTGAACATCCACCTTATCCGTATCTGGTAGGCCACTGTTATCAAGGTGTGCTTTCAGCTTGGCGCTTTGATCCTCAGCGTTACCACTCACCGTATCCCACAGTTTTGCACCAGCTTCTTTGACGAAGTTAAACAATCCCATATTCGCTCCCGTTAATGATTGGATAGTTAAGAAATTTTAAAACTCATTAAGCTTAGCAGTACAGAGCGGAACTTCAATCCTCTTAAGGATGATTAAACGCTGCCATAATTCTGAAAATACCGTTTTTGTCTGGCCAATTATTATTTTTTTGTATTAATTAGCTAAATTCAGCCAAATTTTACCTACAATGGGGGTTGAAGCCTTAATGGGGGGACGCGATAGGTTATGTACGCATTGGTGATGTTCGTTTGCTATCTGGATGGCGGCTGTGCCGATATCGTTGTCGACGTGCTACGTGATGAGCATCAATGCCTGGTAGCAATGAAAGAACAACGGTTACGACATGCCGGCTGTTTTCCGATCGAGGACTTTATCGACGGCTTCTGGCTGCCTGCCAGCGAGTACGCTCCTTTCTGATCCACACGCAAACTGAAAAAGGCAGAGCTTGCGCCCTGCCTTTTGAACCACTTTCCGACACAGGAATGAGGTTTGAATACGACTTAGAAACGGTAGGTCAAGCTGGCTGCCACGATGTTGTCAGTGTTCAGTTTCAGCTTGTTATCGTCATTCAACTGGTTGATTTTGTAATCAACGTAGGTGTACATGTTTTTGTTGAAGTAGTAAGTCGCGCCGATATCGATATATTTCACCAGATCGACATCGCCAATGTTCTCAATGTCTTTACCCTTGGACTGCAGGTAGGCCAGTGATGGGCGCAGGCCATTTTCGAACTGGTATTGCGCGACCACTTCAAAGTTTTGCGTCTTGTTGGCAAAGCCAGCAACGCCGTTAACCGTGATCGGAGTCATGTTGCGGGTTTCAGCATACATGGCCGCCAGATATACCTGGTTGGCGTCATACTTGAGCGCAGTGGTCCAGGCCGTCGCGCTGTCGCCTTTACCGTAGGTAGCGCCGTAGGCAGCATCCTTCTGATATTTAGTACGATTAGAATCAGAGAAGGCTGCCGCAGCACCAATACCGCTACCGCCGATGTCCTGATAGTCCACAGACATACCATAGCCGTCACCGTTCTGCTTGTGGATGTTGCTGCGGTCGTTCTCGTTCTTACCTTGGTACTGCAAGGCGATATTCAGACCATCTACCAGACCGAAGAAGCTGCGGTTACGGTAGGTAGCCAGGCCGGTGGAACGGCCATTCATGAAGTTATCGGTGTAGGTATAGGTGTCACCGCCAAACTCCGGCAGCATATCGGTATAGGATTCTACATCGTAAACCACACCGTAGTTACGGCCATAGTCAAAGGAACCGTAGTCGGCGAATTTCAGGCCGGCGAAGCCCAGACGAGTTTTGGTGCCTTCGGTACCCGCTGACTCAGCGTGGTTAGCCTGGACGTTGTATTCCCACTGGCCGTAACCGGTCAAATCGCTGTTAATCTGCGTTTCGCCTTTAAAACCAAAACGCACATAGGTCGCGTCGCCATCGGCAGATTTGTTATCGCTGAACAAGTGCTTGGCGTTAACACGGCCGTACAGGTCGAGTTTATTACCATCTTTGTTGTAGATTTCGGCCGCATTGGCCATTGAGGCGGCGGTGGCAAGAACAACCGCCAGGGCTACTACACTGCGTTTCATCATTTATTTTCCTAGATTTTATTAAAAGCTGCCCGTCACGCCCAATTTATGCTTTGGGCTGTGATTTTTATCATTTTGTTTTTATCTACGCCCCTTAATAAAGCGCCATGTGACATTAGCATCATGAATAAAAACTTAAAATAAAAAAGTTCATGAAACAGTGCGCATAAAGCATGTTTATTTGTAACTAAATATTACACAAAAACGTTATTCTAATATAATGATTTAAATAGATATTTAGTGCATAAGCCATGATGGCTACGTTTTTAAGCACCAAAATGGTGCAATAACGTTTCACTTTGTGTGATTTACCTACGATTTTGAATAACCACAAAATTAGTATGCTAAGTAATAACGTTACTTATTTCACACTTTTAACTTATATCAATCTGATTAGCGGAAATGGCGCGAATAATTCTATCTTTAATCTGTTTTTTACTCATTGGGGTAAATCATAGCGAGTAATGACACGTAACAGGCAAAATACCCTATCAACTGATTAAATAAATTACGCTATTAAAGTTTGAAAGGAAAAACGTCGCCACAGGTCACTTACCTGTGGCGTAATGAATAGGTGAGATTAAAACAGGGTACTACGCGGGACTTCGGTCAACATCATGCCTGCACGTAACCCCAATGCCACCTTGGGGTTGGGAAACAGCACCCACTCCTTTTCATGCTGCACCCGATAGCTTTCCCCCGGCTGCTCATACAATAAAGTGCCCTGCGGCAGAGCGGTAAAATTGGCGGTATCGTCACTTAAATAGAGTTTGAACGATTCACTACGTTTAATCAGCGACCGCTCGACACGGAACACCCGAATCGGAGCCTCCCCCCGCAAAGGGAGAGATTGCCCGCAGACCAGCGCCTGCAGTGCTTTATTGATAGCGGAAAACTGCTGCAGATCGTTGCTGCCAAAGGGACGCGCCTTGCCCAATTCGAGGGTACAGCTGGCCGCCTGCGCATGCTCGCTGGAAAAGTTGCTGAACGTACCGCCGGCCGCTTGGTGTACCACCAATGCATCCAACTCGGCGGCGTCTAGTAACGCCAACATCTCGGAGCTGTAACTCTGTGGTTGATAGGGCAAGATACCAAAGCGTGGCAGCAGCGATCCGCGGATCGCCGTGTGCAGATCGTAATGAAAACGTGTGGCCTGCTCTCCGGCAAAGAAACTGCTGACCGCTTGCTCTAACTGCTGCGCCCGCGCCGTTTCGCCAGAGGGCTCAAACTGCTGATAGCGCCCACCAAACATGCGATTCATATCGCTTGCCAGATAACGTTGATTGGTTCGCATCGCAGGTGGATTGCCTAACACCACCAGCAAGCGCACCGCCAATGGCCGCACGCCTGCGAAGATCTCGTTCACTAGCCGGTCTAACAGTTCGATCGGGGCCGTTTCATTGCCGTGAATACCGGCAGAAAGCACCACTGCTTGCAGATAGCCCTGCAGCGGGCTGAGCTCCAATACCCCTTCCCCCAGCCACTTCCAGCGCAGTGCAGCGTTTTCACCCTCGGGGGTGGCGGGTGGCGTTCCAGCCAACGTCAGAGCCAATAAATTGTTCACTATTGCCTCCGGTTACTGTTGGAACGGGTAAACATTACCCAGCCCAAGGATAGAAGTCAGGGCATCCAGTGCCGCACGCCCTTCATGCAGCAATTGCGGGTCTGCCAGATCCTCTTGTACCAAGCGATCGCGGTAATAGCGGTCTACCCAGTCGTTCAGGGTGGTGAAAAGCGTATCGTTCATCATCACCCGTGGGTTCACCGCTCTCAACTCAGCTTCGTTCAGCGCCACGCGTAAACGCAGGCAAGCCGGGCCACCGCCGTTGCGCATGCTTTCGCGCAGGTCGAACACCTTGATCTCGTCGATTGGCCCACCGCTGGCCACCATCTCCGACAGATAATGCCAAACGCCCGGATGCTGGCGGGACTCTTCCGGTACCACGATCATCATCTTGCCATCGGCTTTGGTCAGGATCTGGCTGTTAAACAGGTAGGTCGCCACCGCATCCCCCACGCTGACACGAGAGGTTGGCACTTCTATCGCCACCAGCTCCGTCTCCAGCAAGGCCATCTTACGGCGGATTTGATCCAGCCCCTGCTGCTGATGCAGGAACGCCTGCTGATGATGGAACAGCACCTGCTGATTGCTGACGGCGATCACGTCGTTATGGAAAACGCCCTGGTCGATCACCGCCGGATTTTGTTGCAGGAATACCGTGTGTTGCTCGTGCAACTGATGTAGACGGGCGATCGCCTCACTGGCCTCGCGCGTCTGGCGTGCCGGGTAACGCGTGGGGGCACTTTCCCCGCCAAACTCCTGCTTGCCGTACACAAAGACCTGCACCCCGGGTTTGGCATAGTCACCCCCAAGGCGGTTATGGTTGGCAGCGCCCTCATCCCCAAAGAGTGCCACCTGCGGTAAGGCATCATGGTGAGTAAAGTATTGCTCATCATTGAAGATGGCTCGCAGCACGCTAGAAGTGGTTTCAGCCTCAATCGCACGATGGAATTTGTTATTCAGATTGGCGGCGGTGAAATGCACTTTGCCATCCAGACTGTCTGGCGAAGGCGAAACCGTCGCGGCATTGGCCGTCCACATGGATGAGGCCGAACTGAGCGCCGAGAGCAGGCGCGGTGAGGTTCGCATCGCCTGGGCCAGCACGCTCTCGTCGCTACCGCTGAAGCCCAATTTACGCAGCGTGGGAAGATGAGGTCGTTCCTGCGGAGGCAGCACGCCCTGCTGGAAGCCCATATCTGCCAGCGCTTTCATTTTCAGCAGCCCCTGCTTTGCCGCCAGCTTGGGGTTCGATACGCTGTTGCGGTGCTGCGTCGAAGCCTCATTGCCAAACGACAGCCCGGCATAGTGGTGCGTCAAGCCAACCAACCCATCGAAATTGACTTCATATCCGGACATTTTGCTCTCCTGTAAACTGCGAAGGGTGATACCTGTCACCGGGTGCTATCCCCCTCACCCTAACCCTCTCCCCAAGGAGAGGGAATCGGACGTGCCAACATTAACTTCTCCTGCTACCTGACCGGTGTCAGATATAAACTGATGCTACAGAGGTATCTCCGTTCCTGACCTCGACGCCGCTCTGGCCCCCTCTCCCTGAGGGAGAGGGTTGGGGTGAGGGGGAAACATCAATGGCAACACAACCGTTAAACAATCTATTTCAATAAGTTAGAAACAAACCTGGCAATCAGTTAAATATCAGGCCCGGTGACAGGCTGGTTGGCAGCGTCAGGCTGGCACTTTCCAGCGAAGCCATCGGCCATGCGCAGTAATCTGCCGCATAGAACGCACTTGGCCTATGGTTGCCAGAAGCTCCCACACCACCGAAAGGTGCCGCGCTAGAAGCGCCGGTCAGCGGCTTGTTCCAGTTGACAATACCGGCTCGCGCCTCCAGCAGCAGCCGTTCGAACTGCTCCCGCTGCGGGGACACCAGCCCAACGGACAGGCCATAGCGCGTGTTATTAGCCATGCGCAGCGCCTGATCGAAATGGTCGTAACGGATGATCGTGGTCAGCGGGCCAAAATACTCTTCGTCTGGCACGTCCGCCACGCCTGTCACATCGATAATGCCGGGGCTTAATAACGCGCTGCCGCTCTCCAGCGATTTCATGGTCAACAAGGCTTTGCCGCCCAATGCCAACAGGTGATGCTGAGCTGCCAGCATGTTTTCTGCCGCAGAGGAGGAGATCACCCCGCCCATAAACGGCTGAGGCTCAGCATCCCAACGGCCAATGCGCAGCGTAGATGCCACCTGAACCAGGCGTGTAATAAAGGCATCGCCCTGTGGCCCGTTTTTCACCAAAATGCGGCGAGCACAGGTACAGCGCTGCCCGGCAGAAATAAACGCCGATTGAATGGCCAGATTCACCGCCGCGTCACAATCTTCTACCTGTTCGACGATCAGCGCATTGTTGCCACCCATCTCCAGCGCCAGGATCTTTTCTGGCTGACCAGCCAATTGGCGATGCAGGTGATAACCGGTGCCAGCACTGCCGGTAAACAGCAGCCCATCAATATCGGCACAGCTTGCCAAGGCCTCACCGGTTTCACGTCCACCTTGCACCAGATTGATCACCCCATCCGGCAAACCCGCCTGCAGCCACAGCTGTAACGTCACCTCCGCCGTCAACGGCGTCAATTCGCTGGGTTTGAACACCACGCAGTTGCCCGCCAGCAGCGCCGGAACGATATGCCCATTGGGTAAATGGCCAGGGAAGTTATATGGGCCAAACACCGCCAGCACGCCGTGCGGCCGATGGCGTAACACCGAGGCTCCGTCGGCCATCGCGGTTTCCGTCACCCCAGTACGCGCCTGATAGGCCTGCAATGAAATGCCGACCTTGCCAATCATCGCCTGGACTTCGGTCAAGGTTTCCCAGCGGGGTTTACTGGTTTCACGGCTGATGGTCTCAGCCAGATGTTGCTTATGCTCTTCCAGCAACGACGCGAAGCGTTTTACCAACTGTTCGCGCTGCGCAAACGGCGTGCGCGCCCAGGCAGGGAAAGCCTCACGTGCAGCTGCGCAGGCCGAAGCCACGTCGTCAATACTGGCCGTATTGGCTTGCCACAGCGGCAGGTTATCCAACGGATCGGTTTTGCTGAACTCAGCGCCCCGGCCGGCCTGCCAGACGCCATTAATTAACAATGCAGGATGTGACATTACATTTTCTCCTGAGCGATAAGCTTGATGACCCGTACCGGGCTCCCCTGTTCGACACCGAGCGCCGCAGCCGTCTCGGCGTTGATACGCAAGCGGTCATCATGCAGTTGGGCATGTACCAACAGGGCGCGATAATTCTGATAGTTGTCGTTGGCCACCAGGTAGGCCGGGGACTCGCTGAATACCTGCGTATCATCCAGCACCACCTTCACCATTTTGCTGCGCTTCACCGCACGGATCTCGTCAATCTCGGCTTCCAGCGTCGGGCCCCCGTCAAAGATATCGACGTAGCCCTGGTAGCGCAGCCCTTCGGCTTCCAGCAGCTTGCGCGCCGGTGCGGTTTGCGGGTGAACTTCGCCGATCACCTTCTGCGCATCTTCGGCCAGAAAGTCGACGTACAGCGGGTGTTTCGGCATCAGTTCGGCGATAAACGCCTTTTGCCCGGTGCCGCTGAGATAGTCCGCCTTGGCGAACTCGATAGAAAAGAAGTGGCGGCCAACGCTTTCCCAGAAGGGGGAACGGCCATTTTCATCGGAATAACCGCGCATCTCCGCGATCACTTTGCGGGAGAATTGGTTGCGGAATGCGGCCATAAACAGGAAGCGCACTTTTGACAGCAGCTTGCCATTCTCGCCATGACGGTAGTCCGGATCGAGGAACAGCGTACAAAGTTCCGAATGGCCGGTATGGTCGTTGCTTAAAAACAGCGTTGGCACCGATTTATAGACATTAAGCTGCTTTGAGGCATGCACCTGGGTACCCACGCGGAAGCTGTACCAGGGTTCGGTCAGCCCAACCGCGACTTCTATCGCGCTGACGCCAACGACCTGTTGCCGTTCGGTATCCTCCATAACAAACAGATAGCAGCGATCGCTCTGGGGAAGTTCGCCTTGCCAGGTTTTTAACGCCCGCTCAATACGTGCCGACAGCGTCTCTTCATTCTGCGGCAAAGAGGTGAGGCCAATACCGGATTTACCGGCGAGCGTCAGCAGGTCAGCCAGGTCACGGCGCTCTATGGGGCGGATAATCATCATAATGCGAACCTCGGAAGTCATCGGCTGCGCACCGGGCGCAGCCGCCTTGATTAGCTGCAAATCCGCGCCACAGCACGCGCGAACCGCGCCAGCCCCTCTTTCACATCCTGTTCAGGGATGATCAGCGAAGGCGTAAAGCGCACCACGTCTGGGCCAGCGATCAGGGCTATCACCCCCTCCTCGTTAGCCAGTTGGGTGAGCTGTTTGGCTCTACCGGCATATTCCGGGTTCAGCACGCAGCCAATTAACAGGCCCGCCCCGCGGATTTCGCTAAAGATCGGATACTGTAGGTTGATTTCCGTCAGTCCGGCGATAAACCATTCGAGACGCTGCTTCACCCCATCAAGGACTTCCGGAGTGTTAATCAGCGAGAACACCTCCCCAGCTACCGCCGCCGCCAGCGGGTTGCCGCCGTAGGTGGTGCCATGAGTGCCAACGCCCAGGGTTTTCGCCAGCTTGTCGGTGGTGATCATCGCGCCGATCGGGAAGCCGCCGCCCAATGCCTTGGCAGTGGTCAACACGTCTGGCACCACCCCATAATTCATATAGGCATACAGCGATCCCGTGCGGCCCACGCCGGTTTGCACCTCATCAAAGATCAGCAGTGCGCCGTGGCGGTCGCACAGTTCACGCAGCCCTTGCAGGAACTGCGGTTGTGCCGGAACCACCCCGCCCTCGCCCTGAATCGGCTCAACGATCACCGCGCAGGTATGGTCGTTAATCACCTGCTCAGCCGCTGCCAGGTCGTTAAACGGCGTATGGGTAATGCCGCCAGGCAGTGGCGCAAAATCCTGTGAATATTTTGGTTGGCCCCCGGCAGACACGGTAAACAAGGTGCGGCCATGAAACGCGTTATTGAACGCGACGATCTGGTTCTTTTCTCGGTTGCCACTATCCAGCGCATGTTTTCGCGCCAGCTTCAGCGCGGCCTCGTTGGCTTCCGCGCCGGAGTTACAGAAAAATACCTTGTCGGCAAAGGTGGCATCAATCAGCTGTTTGGCCAGGCGTAACACCGGCTCGTTGGTATAACCGTTGCCCAGATGCCAAAGCTTGCCTGCCTGTTCGACCAGCGCCGCTAACACCTGCGGATGGGCATGGCCCAGAGCATTGACGGCAATGCCTCCAGCGAAATCAATATAGGATTTCCCCTGCTGATCCCAAACCTGTGAGCCTTCTCCCCGCACCAAAATAAAATCCGCAGGGGCATAAACCGGGATCATCCAGTCGTCGAAAGACTGGCGGGTAACTGCGATTGGCTGTTCCATAATGACCTCATAACGTCAGCAAAGGCTGAATTTTGGCGGTAAGGACCGCTCTGGCGGCGCAAGGCCGGCGAAAAAGCAAATTAACCCTATTATCCAGTGTCTTTTCTGGCCGACGATAATGCTGCTCACCGCCGCCTATTCAGATACAAACTTGTTACATAAAATCGGTTATTCGCTATTAATGCCGCATTTAGCACCCCGGAGCGGGGAATAAATGTTAATGAGTAGTTAAAATACAGCCCATTTGATAAATAGTGTAGAGCAGCTATCGTGCCAGAACGGGCTTTTTGACGGATTTACTAATTTTTTTCGTTAAAACAAGGAGTTATATTGCATAAATATTCAATAATTATGCATTTGTAATGATTAATGGCAAAAATAGGGCCTAAAATCATCAGCGACGGAGAAATCCTATTCAATCGCAAAATTCTTCCGCTTTTCTGATCCTGCTCGCAAAAATAATTGCGCTAGAGGACGGGTTCGGCGCCTTTTTGCACCGCAATTGTGCAATGCGCCCTCATTTAGCGCAGCAAAATGCCCCTCAGCAGATTACGGGTTAACCCCCAGTCTTTGACTACACTGTTAAGCTACCCCGTACTCAATGATCCTCCTCAACGTTAAGGATCCCAACATGAGCAAGAAAACCTTTGATGCCACCCAGCCCGCAGCAGTTAAAGACGTAGCCGCCTTTCTGGCGGAGTTAAATGCCAGCGGCGGCAAACCGATGGAACAGATGAAGCCGAAGGAAGCCCGTAAGGTGTTGGAAGGCGCGCAACGCAGCGTGGAGGTGGTACAGCGTGAGGTCGAGATCGAAGAGAAAACCATTCACGTGGCTGGTCAGGACATCCTGCTGCACATCGTGCGTCCGCCACGAGTGAAAGGTAAATTGCCGGTATTTATGTTTTTCCACGGCGGCGGCTGGGTATTGGGTGACTTCCCTACCCACGAACGATTGGTGCGCGATCTGGTTTACAGTTCAGGAGCGGTCGCGGTGTTTGTCAATTACACACCGTCGCCAGAAGCCCAGTATCCCACCGCCATCGAGCAAGCCTACGCGGCGACGGAATGGGTGGCGGAATACGGAGAAAAAATCAACGTCGACGGTACCCGGCTGGCGGTAGTGGGTAATAGCGTTGGCGGTAATATGGCGACGGTGGTCAGCCTGATGGCTAAAGAGCGAGGCACACCGGCACTGCGCTGCCAAATCCTGCTATGGCCGGTCACCCACGCCAGTTTTGATCGTGATTCCTATCATCAATTTGCCGAAGGCCATTTCCTGACGCGCAATATGATGAAGTGGTTTTGGGACAACTACACCACCGACAAGGCCCAGCGTAAGGAGATCTACGCCTCACCGCTCAATGCGAGCCTGGAGCAGCTGCGAGGGCTGCCACCCGCGCTGATCCAGACCGCCGAGCTGGACGTATTGCGGGATGAGGGGGAAGCCTACGCCCGCTTGCTGAACGCGGCTGGCGTCGAGGTGACCGCCACCCGCTACAATGGGCTGATCCACGATTACGGCCTGTTAAACCCGCTCGCCCAGGTTCCGGCGGTGCATTCGGCTATTCATCAGGCCGGACGTGCATTGAAGCATTATCTGGCCTAGATGACTGAGTTTACTACCGCGCCACCAAAGCCTGAGGCAGGTGGGAATATTGCAGGTTAGCTGACCGTTGAGCGCAAGGATGCGCGATACGAGCCTCCAAGGACGGATTCACGGCGTGTCGGCGTTCTGCATATTCCCACCTGTAGCACTATTCTACGCAGCTAGTTAACCCAACCCCCGGATCAGCCTGGCCAAGGTCTTGATGGCGGTTTCAAGCCTGTCGCTCCACTCGAAGGAGGCGTTCAGGCGGAAACAGTGGTTGAAACGATCGCCGGTGGTAAACATTCGCCCCGGCGCAATACTGATGCCCTCTGCCAGCGCACGCTGGTAAAGCTCCATGGATGACTGTGTCGCCTCCAGCTCCAGCCACAGGAAATAGCCTCCGTCCGGCTGGCTGACCTTCACCGTGGGCGGGAAGTGATGGGCGATCGCCTGATGCATGGCGCTTTGGCGCTGGGCCAATAAACGCCGCAGGCGACGCAGATGGGTATCATAGCCGCCATGCAGCAGATAATCGGCGATCGCCATCTGGGTCGGCACGCTGGTTGAAACGGTGCTCATCAGTTGCAAGCGCTGGATCTGCGGCGCGAAACGCCCTGCCGCCACCCAGCCCACACGGAACCCCGGAGCCAGACATTTTGAGAACGACGAGCAGTGCAAAATCTGCCCGCCCTGATCCAACGCCTTGGCAGGCAAGGGCCGCTCGGCGCTGAAATAAAGCTCGCCGTAGACATCGTCTTCCAGCAACGAGATCTGATGCTCGCGCAGCATCGTCACCAGCCGTTTTTTATTCTCGTCCGACATGCTCGACCCTTGCGGGTTCTGGAAATGGGTCATCAGCCAGCAGGCCTTGATCGGATACTGCTCAATCGCCTGCTGCAACGAATCCAGATCGATCCCATGCTGCGGATGGGTAGCGATCGCCACCGCTTTCAGCTTCAGGCGTTCCAGCGCCTGCAACGCACCGTAAAATGCCGGGGATTCAATCGCCACCGTATCTCCCGGCTGCGTCACCGCTTGCAGGCTGAGGCTTAACGACTCCATCGCCCCGGCGGTGATCACAATCTCATCAGGGGAGACCTGCATCCCATTCAGCGCATAGCGTTGGGCAATATGGCGACGCAATGCCTCGTTGCCGGGCGGCAAATTAGCAAGCGAGCTGTGAGGTGTGAATTTCCGCGCCACGCTGCTCAGCGCCCTGGCCAGCTTGGGTTGCATAAACAGGGTGGCATCGGGGAAAGCCGAGCCGAAGGGCACAATCTCTGGATCCTTACAGGCTTGCAGCACGTCAAAGATAAAAGCGTTGATATCTACCTGTTCGCTCACCAGCAGTTTTTCACCCCGGACGGGCTGTGGTAACGCCTGTGAACGCGCGGCCACATAGTAACCAGACTGCGGCCGCGCTACGATCCAGCCCTGGCTTTCCAGCAGCTGGTATGACTGCACCACCGTCATCAGGCTCAGCCCGGCACGTTTACCACTTTCCCGCAGCGAGGGCAGTTTGTCCCCAGCACGCCAAACCCGGCTCTGGATCTGTTCGCGGATCTGCTGGGCAAGCTGTTCATATCTGGTCATACAATTCCAACTGTTATAGTAAAAAGTGAAATAACTGTCACTGTTATCGTTACTCTACTCCATGCTCTACTTAGCGCAAGTTTTAATAAGCAAGCTATCGCTTTCCTAAGAGGCCGATTATGAACAAATCAAGGAGGCTCCATGTTCGGACTTGATGCATTGGAGCTGGCACGGATCCAGTTCGCCTTCACCGTTTCCTTCCATATTATCTTCCCGGCGATCACCATCGGCATGGCCAGCTATCTGGCGGTGCTCGAAGGCCTATGGCTGAAAACCGGCAATCAGGCTTACCGGGATCTGTACCACTTCTGGTCGAAAATCTTCGCCGTTAACTTCGGCATGGGCGTAGTCTCGGGCCTGGTGATGGCCTATCAGTTCGGCACCAACTGGAGCTTTTTCTCCGAGTTTGCTGGCAGTATCACCGGCCCATTGCTGACCTATGAAGTGCTGACTGCCTTCTTCCTCGAAGCCGGTTTCCTGGGCGTGATGCTGTTTGGCTGGAACCGTGTTGGCCCCGGTCTGCACTTCTTTGCCACCTGTATGGTAGCACTCGGCACGCTGATCTCCACCTTCTGGATCCTGGCCTCCAACAGCTGGATGCAGACCCCGCAGGGGCATGAGATCATCAACGGCGTCGTCGTGCCGGTTGACTGGTTCAAAGTGATCTTCAACCCGTCCTTCCCTTACCGCCTGCTGCATATGACCACTGCGGCATTCCTGTCGTCGGCCTTCTTTATCGGTGCCTCGGCGGCATGGCACCTGCTGCGTGGCCGTGATACGCCAGCCATGCGCAAAATGCTGTCGATGGCCATGTGGATGGCACTGATCGTCGCCCCTATTCAGGCGGTGATCGGCGACGCACACGGCCTCAATACGCTGAAATATCAACCGGCCAAAATCGCCGCCATCGAAGGCCACTGGGAAAACCCGCCGGGAGAGGCCACGCCGCTGATCCTGTTCGGTTGGCCGGATATGGAACGTGAAGAAACCCGCTTCAAGGTGGAAATCCCTTACCTGGGCAGCCTGATCCTCACCCACAGCCTCACCGAGCAGGTTCCGGCGTTGAAATCCTTCGCACCGGAAGACCGCCCTAACTCCACCGTGGTGTTCTGGTCGTTCCGCATCATGGTGGCGCTGGGCATGCTGATGATCCTGGCTGGCGTGTGGAGCCTGTGGCTACGCTGGCGCGGCGGACTGTATCAGTCCAAACCCTTCCTGTACTTCATTCTGTGGATGGGGCCTTCGGGGCTGATTGCCTTGCTGGCGGGCTGGTTCACCACCGAGATTGGCCGCCAGCCATGGGTCGTCTACGGGCTGCAACGCACCGCCGATGCCGTCTCTGCCCACGGTGACATCCATATGAGCGTGAGCCTACTGGCCTTTATCGCCGTCTATTGCTCGGTGTTTGGCGTCGGCTACTCCTACATGATGCGTCTGATCCGCAAAGGCCCACAGACCCATGAAGGTGACGAGCCCAGCGGCCACGGCACACCGGCACGCCCGCTCTCAGCGGTACACGAAACTTTGGACGACAGGAGCTGAACATGGGTATCGATCTTCCGTTGATTTGGTTTGTGATCATCGTGTTCAGCACCATGATGTACGTGGTCATGGACGGCTTTGATCTGGGCATTGGCATTCTGTTCCCGTGGGTGAAAAACAGCCACGATCGCGATGTGATGATGAATACCGTGGCACCGGTGTGGGACGGCAACGAAACCTGGCTGGTGCTCGGCGGAGCCGCCCTGTTTGGGGCTTTCCCCCTGGCGTATGCGGTGATCCTGGACGCGTTGGCCATTCCCCTCACCCTGATGCTGTTTGGCCTGATCTTTCGCGGCGTAGCCTTTGAGTTCCGCTTCAAGGCCCAACCGGAAAAGCGCCATATCTGGGATAAGGCATTTATCGGCGGTTCAATCCTGGCAACCTTCTGCCAGGGCGTGGTGGTCGGGGCGATTATCGACGGCTTCCCGGTGGAAGGCCGTGCCTATGTTGGCGGCCCCTTCGACTGGTTCACACCGTTCGCCCTGTTCTGTGGTTTGGGCTTGGTAGTGACCTATGCGTTACTTGGCTGCACCTGGTTGGTGATGAAGACTGCCGGAAGCTTGCAGGCCCGGATGCATCGTCTGACCACCCCGCTGTTGGCTAGCCTGCTGCTAATCTTGCTGGCCGTCAGCGTGTGGACGCCAATCGCTCACCCTGAAATTGCGACCCGCTGGTTCAGCCTGCCGAACCTGTTCTGGCTGCTACCGGTGCCGCTGTTGGTGCTGCTCAGCGCCTGGGGTATCTGGCACGGCGTACGCCACGATGCCCACTATTCGCCGTTCCTGTTGACGCTGTTGCTGGTGTTTCTGGGGCTAAGCGGTCTGGGTATCAGCATCTGGCCGCTGCTGATCCCACCGACCATCACCCTGTGGCAAGCCGCTGCGCCGCTACAAAGTCTGGGCTTTATGCTGGTGGGCGCGCTGTTTATTATTCCGATTATTTTGGTCTACACCTTCTGGAGCTACTACGTGTTCCGCGGCAAGGTGAGCCATGAGGATGGGTATCACTGATGATGAACAAGACGATGAATGAGAAGAGCGCCACCATTCCCTGGTGGAAACGCGTCGGCTGGTTGGTGGTTATCTGGAGTGCGAGCGTCTTGGGGTTGTTTTTGGTCGCTTCGCTATTCCGCCTGCTGATGACCGCCGCCGGGATGAAGCCGGAATAACTTTACTGCTTCCCCATCGATCCCAAAAAACGCTGTTGCATCTGCAACAGCGTTTTCAGATCCAGGCACTGATAATCCAGCCCGTGTTGAGCCGCAACCTCGGCAATAATCTTCGCCAGAGCCGGGTAATGCCGATGGCTCCAATGCGGGAACAGATGATGGGTCAGGTGCAGGTTGGCGCCGCCCAGCCAGTAGCCAACCCAGAGCGGCTTGGCCTGCCAGTCGAAGGTGGTGGCAAACAGATGTTGATACCAGCCATGCACCATCTTGCCCTGCTCGGGAGCCTGATAAAAATTGGCTTTGGCCCAATGGGTACCGACAATCAGCATCACAAACACCAACGACGACAGCATCTGGCTCAGCAGGTAAGTTAGCCATATCGCCGTGGCGCTGATCTCAGGTGGCATCAGCCAGAGCGGGATTGCCAACGCCAACGTGAAGTGCGCCAGCTTGCTCAGCAAGAAAACGCCCCAGCCTTTGCTCCCCTGCAACATCATCTTGGGCGTCATGCGCGTTTTGCCAGCCCGATCCAACCAGTCAAAAAGCCAGATGTAATACGGGAAAGTCAGTGCCGCCACTATCGGCCAGTAGTATTGCTGCAAACGCATAAAGGTTTTGCGCTGCTGGAACGGCGTTTGCCGCAGCACGCCGTTCGGCTCAATATCCGGATCGTAACCTTCGATATTGTTGTAGGCATGGTGGAAGATGACGTGGCGCACCCGCCAACAGTCCGCATCCAACCCCAACGGGATGCTCACAATAAAGTTAAGCCAGTGGTTCAGCCGTGCCTGTTTGAAAAAGGCATTGTGTGAGGCGTCGTGCACCACGTTCACCGTCAACATCATGGCGGAGAAAATAAAGCCGACGTAGCAGCCGAAATAGGCCCAGGCGTTTTGCTGCTGCAAACTGAGTGCATAAAAGCCCGCGCACACCAGGATCAGCAGCAACACCTTAGCGAACATCCCACGGTCGGCAAAGCGGTGGTCGCCCCGCTCCGCCAGATAGGCCTGGCTGCCACGCATCAGCGCCAGATGAATGTCGCGGTTCTCCCGTTGGAACGTCAAGGGCCGCAGCGGCGTGGTATCAGGCATCTTCATAGCGGTTGTTGCCCCATCGCACGCAGAAAGCGCTGCTGCTGTTGCAACAGCTCACGATAGCCGATGCAGCGATAATCCATGCCATAGCGTGGCGCAAGTTCGGCCAGTATGGCGGCCAGCGCCGGATAATGGCGGTGATTCCAGCCGGGGAACAGATGGTGGGTGAGATGATAATTCAGCCCGCCGGTCAGATGATGCATCCACTTCGGCGAGGTTTCCCAGTCACAGGCGGTGGCAAAGTTGTGCCGATACCAGCCCTGCGGCATTTGGCTTCCTTCTGGCACCTCGTAAAACTCAGCCTGCGCCCAGTGAGTCCCCAACAGTAAGAACACCACCAGCAGCGAGGCCAGCATCTGGCTCAGCAGATAGGCGATCAGCACCGTCTGCCAGCCAATGCCGTGTTGCTGGCAAACTACCAACGGGATCACCAGCACCACCAAAATGTGGCACAGTTTGCTAGCAATAAATACTGCCCAGCCTTTGCGCCCAGCCAGCACACCCTCAGCGGCCAACGGAGTTTTGCCCAATCGGTCCGACCAATCAAACACCAGCGCAATATAGGGCAGCGACAAGGCGGCAATCAGCGGCCAGTAAAGATGCTGATAGCGCATGTGCGCCCGCCATTGTTGGAACGGCGTCTGGCGGAAAAAGCCGTTCTCTTCGGTATCCAGATCGTAATGTTCAACGTTGGCATACACATGGTGATAGCTGACGTGCCGCGTCCGCCAGTAATCCGGATCGACCCCCAATGGGATCGTCACCAAACGCCCCGCCAGGCGATTCACCCAAGGAGTGCGGGCGAACGCATTATGCGAAGCGTCATGATTGACGTTGACGTTCAGCAACATGCCCATCATGACAAAAGCGAAATAGCACAGCATAAACGCCAGCCCCTGCTGCTGCACCAGGCTGAGCAGGTAGAACCCCACGCACAGCAACAGCAGGACGATAGCCTTGACCCAGCGGGCTACATCGGCAAAGCGGTGATCGTCGCGACCACTCAGATAAGCATGGGCTCGACGTTTCAATTCACGATGAAACGCCTGCTCCCCATCCGCAGGGAAAGAGAGTGGCGGCAACGAGTCAGCCATGCGCAGCTTCCTTCTGGCGTCCCCAACCAGCGGCGACGGCGCAGCCATGCACGGCAATGCCGCAGGTCATCAGCCACCAGTAAGGTTGGTGCCACCCCAGCGCCAACAACAACAGCAGTGGAGCGGCCAACGCCACCAGTAACCAGGTCTTTACGCCCCAGCTACGGCCTTCGGCAATCCCACCCAGCGCCACCGCGCCTACCGCCAACAGCATAAACAGCGCCGCCTGCTCGCCAGTCAGGCCGTTGTAGCCGTACCCGAAGCGATAAACATAGCCCAGCACCAGGGCGAACAGCAGCAACGCACCACTCACCATGCACCAGGCGGAACTGCGGAAACGGCCGCTATTGGCCGAGGGTTTGAAAGGCAGTTTGAAGTAGCGCAAAAACGGCTGATTACTGGCCCAGAACGGGTTAGCCGAAGATTTCTCCCCGCGTACGCCATAGGCGAAAGGCTCGGTTGGCAGCGATGGGCCAAAGGTGCCAAACAGCTTGTCCCAGAAGATAAAGCTGCCGCCAAAGTTACGGTTGGAATAGGCCAGATCGTTGACGTGATGTACCCGATGATGCGCTGGGGTAACAAAGATTTTTTCCAGCAAGCCCAGCTTTGGGGTCAGCGCATTATGGTTAAACAGTTGAATGCCGTAATGCAGGATCGAAACGGTGATAAACACCGAAAGCGGCACACCGGCCAGCGCCAGCAGCATAAAGAACGGGATCGACGTTAATGACGAATACCACGAGTTACGTACGCCCAACGACAGATTGAAGTGTTCGCCCTGGTGATGCACCACATGCACCGCCCACAGCAGGCGGAAACGGTGATGCAGACGGTGTAACCAGTAAAAACCAAAGTCCCACGCCAGCAGGGCAAACAACCACACCAGCGCGACCGGCCAGCTATCTACCAAGCCCAGGCTGTAATGGCTTGCCACATAGCCATAGCAGAAGATCTCCAGCCCCCGGAACAGCCACAGCATGATATGCCCGGAGTTGAGGTTGAAGATCACATCGTGCCAATCAACGCTGCCCCGGTTGCGCTTTTGCAGCCACAGGGCTTCGCCCAGCACCACGCACAGCATAAATATTATCGGTATTACCAGATCGGTCATGGTCGTTCTCCCTGACGATAATCACTGACAATCCATCGAACATGCTGGCAAGCATAGCCGACGGCCATGGCCAGCACCGCCCCACTGAGCAAATCCACCAGCAGGTGACGGCGCAGTTGCAGGATTGAGAAGGCAATCGCCAACCCCCAAACTGACAACAGTACGCTGCGCCATTTTTTCCGGCTGTCCGCCACGCCCCACACGGCCAGGGCCGTCAAGGCTATATGCAAAGAGGGTAAGCAGTTTTGTTTTGAATCAATTCCGATCAATGCCGCCAGCATGGTGGAGCTGAGTGAACTGCCGTGATCGACCGGGTAGTCCATCGTCGTCGGCCACAGCAGATAGATGGCCCCCGCAACAATAGCGGCAAGCTGCATTGAGCTTCTAAGCCATTTGATCCGGCTCAGCGGACACAGCAGATAGCACAGCGGAACGATCAGGAAAAAAGACAGGTATAGCCAGATAGCATGCGGGCTGAAGGGGATAGCGCGATCCAGCCAACTCGGCATCAGCTGATAACCCGCTCCTTGCCATCGGTCAGTAGCGTTATAAATCAGGCCAACAAAGCCCCAGCCCAGCAGCATTTGCCATAGGCGATAGATCACCTCTTTCATGGCGCCTCCGGCAAACGCACGATGCGTCGGCGTTTAGCATCAAACTGCGGCATGATACTTTGCGCGGTCAGTTGCCACTCCAGTTGCTGCACCGCGATACCTTGCTGGATAAACAGCGCGATTAGCTGCTGCTGACAATGTTCCAGCTCGGCAGGGCTACAGTCGGCCATCAGGTGCAGCCGTTGGCTAGACAACTGGGTCAGGCGATAATCCGCCACAGCGGGCAACGCGTTGGCAATCACCCGGCGGCACAGGTCGGCAAAGACTCGCTGCGCTGCGCCCTGCAATCCTGGCAGCAACAGTTGATCGTCACAGCGCCCTTCAATCCGCTCCAACGCCATGCTGGCCTGGCCGCATGGGCAAGGCTCCGCACGCCGCACCAGAATATCATCCAGCCGATAACGCACGATCGGCTGCGTACGGCGGGTAAAATCGGTGATCAGCGGGGTAAAGCGCTGCTCATCGATCCACTGCGGTTCCACGTGAATAAACTCTTCGTTCAGATGCAAGGTGCCGTGGCTACAGGTGGCAGCCAGAAAACCTTCGGTGGCTTGATAGACTTCGCCCACGTCGGCAAATACCCGCTTTAGCAGTTGGCGATCCTGCGGCTCCAGCACCTCGGCCACCGAGATCACCTTTTTCACCTGTAGTCGTAACTCGCCCCGCTCGACCGCATTAGCCAACGCGCACAATACCTGCGCAGGTGCGACCACGATGGTGGGTTGCTCGCGTTCAATCTGCGGTAAGTGCTCGGCAAAGGGAGCAAACAGATCGTAAAACGTCAGGCTCAACCAGCGGTTGTTGACGCTGTGGTACAGATTGTTGTCCGCACGCAGAAACAGCGCGACCCGCTCACCGGCAAACACCCCTTGCGGCAGCATTTTGGCCAGCATGCCGCCAGCCCAGATCTGCTGTTCCTGCGGGCTGACCACAAACACGCCGCGTCGCCCAGAGGTGCCGGTCGATAAACCCACGCTGTATTTGCCCACTTTTGGGGTGAAATCGCGATCGGTTTCGCTGCGCCGGGCACAGGCCAACAGAGCCTCAAGTTGCAGCCCGGCGGTATTCATCCGATCAAAATGCGTCATCATGATCGCTTTGTCCATTTCTGGCCATTCGCTCACAGGTAACAGACAGTATGGCCGGAAATAGGGGCTATGCGCCAATACCCGACGGGCAAAGCGTTTTAACTGACGCGCCTGATAAGCCTCCAGTTCTGCCCGTTCGGTGAAATGCAGCCTGCGTGCTCGCAGATAGTGCCATAGCGTCATCAGCGGGATCATAAATCCCCCTCATGGCACAACAGGATCTCTGCCGCGCCGCCGTGATGCAGTTGGTTGAGCGCTTCAAGGGTTTGGTAGTAGCTACGCGGATTATCCATGATCAGGTTCGCCAGCCGTGAAGGACCACGCAGTTGCTGGTAGTTCAGCGGCGACCAGGCGGCATCGCTTGCCAGCAGCGTCCAGCCCGCGTCGGTTTGGACAAAGGCACCAAGATGGCCCGCCGCATGGCCTGGCAGAGGCACAATGAGGATTTGCCCATCGCTGCCCGGCAGCGCATATCCCTGCTGGAACGGTGCCAGTTCGGCTGGCAGACTCTGTAGCGGGAATGACTCCACAAACTGCAATGCGGATTCAAACTCCTCGGGGATCAACCCCGGTATAAACGCCCGCTTCAGGGCGGCAAAGCCACGCAGCTCACGAGTTTGCTGCCAGCCCTCACCGGAACAAATCATGTTGAGGCTGCTGAAATCACGCAGGCCAGCGATATGGTCAGCATGAAAATGGGAAATAATCACCGCCTCAATATCACCCACACTGACACCCCGGCTACGCAACTGCTCAAGCAGCGCCTGCTGTGGGCTGAAATAGACCGGGGTAATCTGGCTATACAACCGGAAAATACCGCTGGCGGTGTACTGTTGGAAATAGCTGGCATAACCGGTATCCCATAGCCAGCGACGCTCGCCCACCTCCAGCAGGTAGGCACGGGAAGGGAATTTGCAGCTACGCATCGGCGAGCCACGCAGCGCCATGCAGCCAAGGTGGGTGCAATAGCCGATTTCAAAGGTGGTGATGTTAGCCATGCGCCGCCATCCCCTGCTGTTTCATCCATTGCCCGGTCAGCTCAATCCCCTGCTCCAGGCTATAACGTGGCCGGTAGCCCAGCTCTTCAATCGCGCGGCTGTTATCCAGCGTCATATCAAAATAGGCGGCCGCCGCGCTGTAACGCGTCAGCATCGGCTCTTTGCCGGTAAAATGGGCTATCAATTCCATGCCACCTGCCACCGCCCACAACAGCCGATAAGGCAATGCCTGCACCCGATATTGCCAGCCTAACTGCTGGGCTAGCAGTTGGTGCAGCATATCCTCCAGCCGCTGCGGCTGTTGGTTGGTGATGTTATAAATGCCGCCGGAAGGCAAATTCGGCCGGTTGCTGGCCAGATCCATTGCATGCACTACGTTGAGCACAAAGGTCAGATCCAGATAGGCTTTACCGCCACCGGGCAGGCGCAGAGCACCTTTGTCACGCTGCATCTGGGCCAGGATCCTGGGTACGATCACTCGGTCATGCGGGCCAAACAGGCCACGCGGGCGCAGGATCAGGTAGGTGGTTTGCGGATAGCGATGCAGCAGCGCGCTAATGCTCTGTTCGGCAGCATACTTGCTGGCAGCGTAATGATTGGCAAACCGGCGGGCAGACTCACCTTCGGTGATGTTGTGATGATGTTTGAAATCAAAATAGATCGCTGGCGTCGAGATATGGATAAAGCGTTTCACCCCGCAGCGCCCGGCAGCTTTGGCGAGCTTTTCCGTGACGTAGGTGTTGGCCTGGAAAAACGCCTTGCGATCGCCCCACGGGGAAGATTTGGCGGCACAATGCCAGACGATGTCATAACCCCTCATCAGTTGTTCGCACTGTTCCATCCCGGCACGGGTCAGATCTAACGGGGTAAACTTTGCCCCCAATGCCACCAACTCACGACCAACGGCCTCATCACGCCCGGTGGCATGCACCTGATGCCCGGCAGCCAACAGCCACTCGGCCGCATTGCGCCCTAACCCACTGGTTGCTCCGGTTACCAAGACTTTCATGGCAGCAGAACCATGCCGCCCAGGGTCAGCCCAGCAGCGGTACCGATCAACATTACCGGCTGATTGACATTCAGCCTGTCGGTGATCGCCGCTTCATGTAAAGCTGATGGAATTGATGCCGCCACCTGGTTGCCCCGGTAACGATAGATATCCACCAACGCCTCTGGCGCTACATGCAGCCTTTTGCGCATATGTTCCAGCGAGAGATGGCTGGCCTGGTGCGGCACCACGGTGGCGATTTGTGGCAAGGTGAGCCCTGCGGCGCTCAGCAAGCGCTCAAGGTAGCCTTCAATCAGCGCCGAGGCTTGGCGGAACAACTGTTTGCCCTTCATATGGAACAGAAAATCGCTGTCGTTCATCCCGGCACGCGGATTACGGCGTGTGCCACCGGCGCGGATTTCACACAGATCGCTGCCTTCCGGATAGGTTTCCATCAGGTAGGACAAAATCCCACTGCGCCCATCGCCGCGTTCCACAATGGCACAGGCGGCACCATCACCAAAAATCAGTGAGGACTCTTCATCCTCCCAGTCGATACCGCGCGAGGCAATATCGGCAGAGACGATGGCAATTCGCCGGTAAACGCCGGCGTTGAGTAGCCCAGCCGCCACCTGCAATGCGCTAATAAAGCTGACGCAGCTGGTATTGATATCAAAACCTGCGGTACCTGAGGCTAAGCCGGCGATTTTAAGAATATGCGCGGCACTAAAGGGCAATGCCTGTACGGCAATGGCCGAGGCCGAGATCAACAGATCGATGGAATCACGCGGGATAGCATGGCGAGCCAGCGCGTCATCCAATGCGGCGACGGCCAGTTCGGCCTGGCTGGCCTGATTGCTGGCATGAAAGCGATGAATAATCCCCGAGCGTTTTTCTACATAGCCGACGGGTTTGTTCAATTGCCGATCCAACGCCGAAGATTCGATGCAGCCGGGAGGCAAAGCCGCGCCGGTCGCGATGATTTTCAGCGGCAGGACGGGGTGGGACAGGTTATCAATGGTCATAGGTGTTCAGTCTGCTTATCCCTAACTCGTTTGGCTTAGCATCCAGCGTAATTAATCAAACCATTTACGCTCTTTTGATCTAGCCCTTATTTAACATCAGCATAATGAAAATCCTAACAGGAATTTTTACTGATTGATTCCGTTCGCTTAACTAACCTGGTAAACCATGCCGTTAACCTAATGGCACAGCCTAGATCAACGCCGAAAAGAGATCTATAAGAATAAGCTATTTGGCCTGCTCTGGGAAAACAAGGCGGGTCAAAGTTGCCCCTCACCCTAACCCTCCCCCACAGGGCTAGGGGACCGAACGTGCCACAGTTTAACTTCTGCGCCCAACCACAACACTGGAGCCGCTCCCTCTCCCTTTGAAAGGGTTAATGATGTCTCCGATCTGTACGGGGGAGAGGGTTGGGGTGAGGGGAAAAATCAATAA
Organism: Serratia fonticola; assembly: GCF_001006005.1. Classification (NCBI taxonomy): domain Bacteria; kingdom Pseudomonadati; phylum Pseudomonadota; class Gammaproteobacteria; order Enterobacterales; family Yersiniaceae; genus Serratia; species Serratia fonticola. Next base: position 5,327,498 of record NZ_CP011254.1, read on the forward strand.
TTGAATCAACGGTAAAAGAGTATTGGTTAAGCAGCAATACGAGGAAAGCAGAACAGCGGCAACGTCCAAAGACCTTGCCGCTGGGTAACGCGGGGAATTAACGGCGGTTACGTACCAACTGGTAGCGGCGAGTCAGATATTCCACCGGCACGCTCCAGATATGCACCAGGCGGCAGAACGGGAATATCAGGAACAGGGTCATGCCAAGCACGATATGGATCTTGAATATCAATGCAACCCCTTCCAGGTGCTGAGCCGCACCGCCATGGAAGGTCACCACCGCTTGCGCCCAGGCGACCAACTTCAGCATCTCGCTGCCGTCCATGTGTTGAGCAGAGAACGGAATGGTCAGCAGCCCCAGGCACACCTGCACGACCAGCAACGTCAGGATCAGGATATCCCCTACGCTACTGGTGGCGCGGATACGTGGGTTGGTCAAACGGCGCTTTAATAACAGCACACCGCCCACCAACATCATCACGCCGCAGGCCCCACCGGCAAACATCGCCATTTTCTGCTTCACGGCGATCGGCAGGAAAGACTCATACATCCAGTGCGGCGTCAGCATGCCGAGGAAGTGCCCGGCAAAAATGCCCAGAATACCGATATGGAACAGGTTAGAGGCCAGCCGCATGCCCTTTTTATCCAACATCTGGCTGGAGCCAGCACGCCAGGTGTATTGCCCATAGTCGTAGCGCAGCCAACTGCCGATCAGGAAGATCGCCCCGGCGATATACGGATAGATATCGAAAAAGAAAAGCGTCAGAAAGTGCATGATTAGCGTCCTTTGGTTGCCGTGGTCATTGAGCCCACATCCAGATACTGTGGCGCCACCGCCCCAGCAAAGCGCCGCTGGTGAGTGGCTTGCTGCGCCGAAGCACAGCCCTGCTCACCCAAAAACTTGATCTGTTCTTCTTCCCAGACGGCATCCAGTGCCTGTGGCGTGTCGTCACGTGTTTCACCGGCAACTTGTGGCTGCAAACTGTTGGCTGCAACGCCACTAGCAGACAACACCAGCAGCAGATCGAACAGCACCGCATACGGGCTTTGACGCTGCTGCAAACGAGCCCCCAGCAGGGCCAGAATGGGGGCGATATCCTGCAATCCGCCTTGAGCTTCCTCTTTGTTGCGGCTAGCCAGATACTCTAGGTACAGCGGCAGGAAGTCCGGCAGTTCGCGGCTGTCGATCTCCAGCCCGGCTTCGCGGTATTGCCCCATCAGATCGACCATCGCCTGGCCGCGATCGCGGGATTCACCGTGAACGTGCTCAAACAACAACAGTGAGGTCGCACGGCCGCGATCGAACAGTTCGCAATACTCCGCCTGCACGTCCAGCAACGGACGGGCGCAGAAGCGGCGGATAAACAGAATCAGTTGGGCGCTGTGATGCAAATCCAGTTCGCAGGCCGGTTCCAGGGCTTCCAGCAGATCTTGCTGATGGTCAAACAGCTCCTGCTCAGGATAATCCAGCAGGCGGGCAATAATTCGCAGAGCGATCATGAGGCATCCTCCTTGCGCGGGGTTTTCTGCGTCACGTCGATGGCATCGATGCGGCGGCTGTTAAACAGGTTGAACTTGCTGTCGCTGCCGTGGCAACCGTCGCCAAAGCTGAAGCCACAGCCTTTGCTTTCCGGGAAGGCTTCGCGCGCCAGCTCACGATGGCTGGAAGGCACGACGAAACGGTCTTCGTAGTTGGCGATCGCCAGATAGCGATACATCTCTTGCGCCTGCGCCTCTGTCAGTCCCACCTGCTCCAGCGCGCTGGTATCCACCACGCCGTCCACGGTTTCTGCCCGCTTGTAGTGGCGCATCGCCAACATCCGTTTCAGCGCCAACAGCACCGGAGCGGTATCCCCGGCGGTCAACAGATTCGCCAGATATTGCACCGGGATGCGCAGGCTTTCGACATCAGGCAACACGCCGCTGTGGGCCAACTCACCGGCATCAGCAGCCGACTGGATCGGAGACAACGGCGGCACGTACCACACCATCGGTAAGGTGCGATATTCCGGGTGCAGCGGCAGCGCCAGCTTCCAGTCCATCGCCATCTTGTAAACCGGCGACTGCTGCGCAGCCTCAATCACCCCTTGCGGGATACCGTCTTTCAGCGCTTGCTCAATCACCGCCGGGTCGTGCGGATCGAGGAAGATATCCATTTGGCTCTGATACAGGTCTTTATCGTTCTCTGTCGCGGCCGCTTGTTCAATGCGGTCGGCATCGTACAGCAGCACGCCGAGATAGCGGATACGCCCCACGCAGGTTTCTGAACATACGGTCGGCTGGCCAGCCTCAATCCTTGGGTAGCAGAAGATGCACTTCTCGGATTTGCCGCTCTTCCAGTTGAAGTAGATTTTCTTGTACGGGCAGCCGGTCAGGCACATCCGCCAACCGCGGCATTTATCCTGATCGATCAGCACAATGCCGTCTTCGCCGCGTTTATAGATCGCACCGCTCGGACAAGTCGCCACACAGGCCGGGTTCAAGCAGTGCTCGCACAGGCGTGGCAGATACATCATGAAGGTGTTTTCGAACTGGCCGTACATCGCCTTCTGCATGTTGTCGAAGTTTTTATCTTTGGCACGCTTGTCGAACTCGCCGCCGAGGATCTCTTCCCAGTTTGGGCCGCTTTCGATCTTGTTCATCCGCTGGCCGGTGATCAGCGAGCGCGGACGGGCGATCGGCTGATGCTTGCCCTGCGGGGCGGTATGCAGGTTCTGGTAGTCGTAATCGAACGGCTCGTAGTAATCGTCCAGTGCGGGCACGTCCGGGTTGGCAAAGATCTTCGACAGCAGGCCAACGCGGTTACCCATGCGCGGCTCCAACTTGCCGTTGATTTTGCGTATCCAGCCGCCCTTCCATTTATCCTGATCTTCCCAGGCGTTGGGATAGCCGATGCCTGGTTTGCTTTCCACGTTGTTGAACCAGGCGTATTCCATGCCTTCGCGGCTGGTCCAGACGTTCTTACAGGTCACCGAACAGGTATGGCAACCGATGCACTTGTCCAGGTTGAGCACCATGCCAACTTGCGAACGAATTTTCATTTGGCTTTCTCCTGCTGGCTGCCCTGTGCGTAGTCGTTACCTTCGCCGTCTAACCAGTCGATATGGTCCATTTTGCGCACCACCACAAACTCATCGCGATTCGAGCCAACGGTGCCGTAGTAGTTAAAGCCGTACGCCAACTGCGCATAGCCGCCGATCATATGGGTCGGTTTCGGGCACACGCGGGTCACCGAGTTGTGGATCCCGCCACGCTGGCTGGTGATTTCCGAGCCTGGAATGTTCACGATACGTTCCTGAGCGTGATACATCATGGTCATACCCGACGGAATACGCTGGCTGACCACCGCACGAGCGGTGAGCGCGCCGTTGGCGTTGAAGGCCTCGATCCAGTCGTTATCTTCAATGCCCAAATCTTTGGCATCGTCCTCACTCAACCAGACGATTGGCCCGCCGCGTGACAGAGTCAGCATCAACAGGTTGTCGCTGTAGGTGGAGTGAATGCCCCACTTCTGGTGCGGCGTCAGGAAGTTCAGCGCCTTCTCTTTGTTGCCGTTCGGCTTTTTATTCAGCAACGGCTGCGCGGCACGGGTGTCGATCGGCGGGCGATAGACCAGCAGGCTTTCCCCGAAGGCTCGCATCCACTCGTGATCCTGATACAACTGTTGGCGGCCGCTCAGGGTGCGCCACGGGATCAGCTCATGCACGTTGGTGTAGCAGGCGTTGTAAGAAACGTGTTCGTCTTCCAGGCCAGACCAGGTCGGGCTGGAGATGATCTTGCGCGGCTGGGCCTGAATATCGCGGAAACGGATCTTTTCGTCTTCCTTGTTCAACGCCAGATGGGTGTGATCGCGCCCGGTGATGTTGCTCAGTGCCTGCCAGGCTTTCACTGCCACCTGCCCATTGGTTTCCGGTGCCAGCGAGAGGATCACTTCCGCCGCATCGATAGCACTTTCGATCTTAGGCCGCCCAACTGCCGGGCCTTCGGTCTTCACGTAGTTGAGCTTTTTCAGGAAGTCGACTTCGGTCTGGGTGTTCCAACTGATGCCCTTGCCGCCGTTGCCAAGCTTGTCCAACAGCGGACCGAGCGAGGTAAAGCGCTCGTAGGTCGCGGGATAATCGCGTTCTACCACCATGATGTGCGGCGCGGTTTTGCCCGGGATCAGATCGCACTCGCCTTTCTTCCAGTCTTTCACGCCGTAGGGCTGCGCCAGTTCGGCGGCGGAATCATGCTGGATCGGCAGCGTGACAATGTCGGTCTCCTGGCCCAGGTGGCCAACGCACACCTCGGAGAACGCTTTGGCGATACCCTTGTAGATCTCCCAGTCGCTCTTCGAATCCCAGGCTGGATCGACAGCCGCAGACAGCGGATGAATAAACGGATGCATATCCGAGGTATTCATATCGTCTTTCTCGTACCAGGTGGCGGTAGGCAACACGATGTCGGAATACAGGCAGGTGCTGGACATGCGGAAATCAAGCGTCACGACCAGATCCAACTTGCCTTCACCACCATTATCCAACCACTCGACTTCCTGCGGTTTTACGCCGCCCTGCTGACCCAGATCCTGGCCCTGGATGCCATTCTCGGTCCCCAGCAGGTATTTGAGCATGTATTCATGCCCCTTGCCGGAGGAGCCCAGCAGGTTGGAGCGCCAGACGAACAGGTTACGCGGGAAGTTCTGCGGGTTGTCCGGCTGTTCGGCAGCAAAGCGGACGTTGCCCTGTTTCAGGCTATCCACGGTGAAGTCCAGCGGTGTCTGACCGGCCGCTTTAGCCTGAGCGGCCAGATGCAGCGGGTTGGTATCCAGTTGCGGGGCCGATGGCAACCACCCCATGCGCTCTGCACGCACGTTCAGGTCGATCAGGCTGCCAGCAAACTGGCTCTTGTCCGCCATCGGTGACAACAGCTCTTCGGTGCCAACCGTCTCATAGCGCCATTGGCTGGAGTGGTTGTAGAAGAACGAGGTGCTGTTCATATGGCGCGCCGGCCGTTGCCAATCCAGACCAAAGGCCAGCGGCGTCCAACCGGTTTGCGGGCGCAGCTTTTCCTGGCCGACATAGTGCGCCCAGCCGCCGCCGCTTTGGCCTACGCAACCGCAGAAGATCAGCATGTTGATCAGCCCGCGATAGGTCATGTCCATGTGATACCAGTGGTTGACACCGGCCCCAACGATAATCATCGAGCGGCCGTGGGTTTTCTCAGCGTTTTCGGCAAACTCGCGCGCAATGCGGATGATGTTTTGGCGTGAGACGCCGGTGATCTGTTCTGCCCAGGCTGGCGTATAGGCTTTGACCTCATCATAACCGTTGGCGCAGTTGGCATCATTCAGGCCACGATCCAGACCGTAGTTAGCCAGCGTCAGGTCGTAGACGCTGGTTACCAGCGCCTGGCTGCCGTCCGCCAGTTGCAAGCGTTTTACCGGCAGTTTGTGCAGCAGGATGTCGTCCAGCGCCACGCTGTTGAAATGCTCACTCTCGGCACCGCCAAAGTATGGGAAGCCAACGTCAACCACCTCATCATGGCTGCCTAGCAGGCTGAGTTGCAGCTCCACATCCTGCTGGGCTTTACCTTCACGCTGCTCCAGATTCCATTTGCCCTTCTCACCCCAACGGAAACCAATAGAGCCCTGCGGCGCCACCAGTTCACCGCTGGTCTGATCCAGCGCGACGGTTTTCCACTCGGGGTTATTTTCCTGGCCAAGGCCATCTACCAGATCGGCAGCACGCAGCAGGCGGCCAGCGGCGTAATAACCTTCGGTACGCGGCTCCAACAGCACTAGCATCGGCATATCGGTATAGCGACGTACGTAGTCGCGGAAATAACCAACTTCACGATCCAGATGGAACTCTTTAAGCATCACGTGGCCCATCGCCAGCGCCATGGCGCTATCGGTGCCCTGCTTCGGGTTCAGCCACTGGTCGCATAACTTGGCCACTTCCGCGTAGTCTGGCGTCACCGCGACGGTTTTGGTGCCCTTGTAGCGAACCTCGGTGAAGAAGTGGGCGTCCGGGGTGCGCGTTTGCGGCACGTTGGAGCCCCAGGCAATGATATACGAGGAGTTGTACCAGTCGGCGGATTCCGGCACGTCGGTCTGTTCGCCCCAGGTCATCGGCGAGGCCGGTGGCAAATCGCAGTACCAGTCGTAGAAGCTCAAGCAGGTGCCGCCAATCAGCGATAGGTAACGGGCACCCGCCGCGTAGGACACCATCGACATCGCCGGGATCGGCGAGAAGCCGATAATGCGGTCCGGGCCAAAGGTCTTGGCGGTATAGACGTTGGAGGCGGCGATCAGTTCATTGACCTCCTGCCAGCTGGAACGAACAAAACCACCGCGGCCACGAGCCACTTTGTAGCTTTTGGCTTTTTCCGGGTCGGAAACGATTGAACCCCAGGCATCCACCGGATCGCTGTGCAAGGCTTTAGCCTCGCGCCATAGCTTGATTAGGCGTTTGCGCATCAGCGGATATTTCAGGCGGTTGGCGCTGTAGAGATACCAGGAATAGCTGGCACCGCGTGGGCAGCCACGGGGCTCATGGTTGGGCAAATCTGGACGGGTGCGTGGATAATCGGTCTGCTGGGTTTCCCAGGTGACCAGACCGTTTTTCACATAGATTTTCCAGCTACAGGAGCCGGTACAGTTAACACCATGGGTGGAACGCACCACTTTGTCGTGCTGCCAGCGGCTGCGATAACCGTCTTCCCAATCGCGATTGGTGTTTAGCGTTTGGCCATGACCGCCAGAGAAAGGTTCGGCCAACTGCTTGAAGTAGCGGAACCGATCTAGAAATTTGCTCATCCGGAGTTCTCCTGAAGGCTCATTACCCTACGAGTTTCAAGCCGCAGCTTGAAAGACGACGGGCATATTGTTGTAAGAAGTTGCCAAGTGACATTGCTCAATCTGCGGCCAAGGCTACTGATGCTCTGCTGGGCGTAACTTGATTGCGATCAAGGGATTCGGGGAGAGAAAACCAGAGGGAAGGCACAAATACCACTAAAGGATGACAATTGGAAACCACCCTATCCTTCTGTAATAAAACAAGAATATTAAATTTACACAGCTAAGCGCCTGACGAGTACCCTGGCGCGGAAATTTGGGGGTAGTGGCGGTAAAACGGATGTGTGAGGCGAGGTTAATGACAAAATGACGGGGTAATTTTGCGCAGTTTAATACTCATATTTTAAACAGCTTGGAGGGGTCCCTGCTAGCGAGTGCGACATTCAACCCGCATTTCCTTTTCATTCCCCGCCAGATACACGCAGTTCAGCGCCTGTGGATTAACACCAGGTGAGGTGTCTAATGAAAAAGAGAGGACCATACGAGGGCTATTGAGCTGCTCATGCTGTATTGCAGGCCTGGTTCGACTGCCCAATGCATAGGATAAAAGTGAAACTGTCAACAGCGCAATAAACGCCGCCAGATACTTCAATATTCTGCCCCAAGGCGTTAGCGTGTTTCGCCTGGAATCAACCAAAGACGTTTCACTTAATAGCGGATTCATGAGGGAATAACCTTCCGGTAACGTTGCATTTTCAATAATTTCATCGGCCATATGATTTAATTTACCCTCAGATAAATCACCATTGAAAGTTTCAGTATCATCATTTCCAGGAATAATCCCCGTAACGACGGCAGATTCCCCTGATGATATAAAGTTAAAAATCGTTTTATCATCCACCTTATAACCAAGACGGGGAATGGTCCTGATGAGAGCATGCTCCGTGTCGCCAATTTTCTGGCGAATGGACTTAATCGTCTGATTTATTGTCGAGTCTGAGCAATAGGTGCCTTTCCAGATAGTCTCAATGATTTCTGAGCGGCTCACCAACTCTGGCGAGCGGTTAACCAGCAGGGAAAGGATCTGAAGCTCTTTCCAACGTAGGCGTGAACGCTGCCTGGAGGGGAGCAAAACATCAAAATTTATGATTTTTATTTCCTGTTCAGCGTCCACTTTTCATTTTCCTTATGAGTTCACAGCGTCCTCATTTGTATAGAAACATGAAAAAATGTTCAAGAATTTAAATATAAACTCAGTGAAATAGACTTACTTTATATTTCACCTATTTTTCATAACTTAGTGAAATCATGCAACTCACCGAGAAAAATCACCCCCCCTCCTGGCCCATGGTCAAATCAGACATAAACCACTCCACACCAAGGATTTGAGGGTTTATTTTATGATGATACAGTGGACATTAAGATTTCATTAATAGATAAAGATGGGATCATCTTATCCTCAATCAACAAAAGAAAAGCGATGTTAATATATACCTATAAAACCGCCAGGCGTCGGTAACATGACACAACGGAGTTTTGACCAAAGTAGCGGTGAACTCACCGATTGGCTATCAGTGAAACACCGTGTGGGAATTGAGAGAGAAGACACTCCCCGGCGAACGGGGAGTATCAGATGACTGACAGGCAATGTTGCTGAATGGGTAGGCGTCGCACATATTCGACCGAAGGGGCGCAGCATACTGCGCCCGCTTAACTCAACTAGCGTGAAACCTTTTTACGGCCGTAAACGCCCCAGGTGACCACGACACACAGAATATAAAACACCAGGAAGATCTTCATCGCCCCAGCCGGTGAGCCCGTCAACGCCAGCGAAGTCCCAAACGCCTTGGGAATAAAGAACCCCCCTGCCGCACCAATCGCCGAGATAAAGCCCAACGCCGCAGCCGAATCGGTTACCGCCTCCCGCTGTGCCAACTCATCGCTTCCTCCTTCGGCTTTCACTCTGTCCACGGTGATTTTACGGAATATCACGGCGATCATCTGGAAGGTCGAACCGCTGCCCAATCCGGCGGTAAGGAACAGCACCATAAACACGCCATAGAAGGCCATAAACGAGCCCTGATGATCGCTACCCGGCAAGGTCAGGAACAGCAAGGCAGCGAAAATAGCCATGACTATAAAGTTCAGCAGCGTCACACGAATGCCACCAAAGCGATCGGAAAGCGCCCCACCCACGGGACGAGCAAGTGCCCCAAGGAACGGCCCGAAGAAGGCATAATGCAGGATCACCACGTCAGGAAACTGGGTTTTCGCCAGCATGGCAAAACCGGCAGAGAAGCCAATGAAGGAACCAAAGGTTGCCAGATACAGCAGGCTCAAAACCCACAGATGCCCCCGTTTGAGTACCGGCAGCTGTTGGCGCAAAGAAGCCTTTGAGGCGGCCAAATCGTTCATACCGAACCAGGCCGCCAGCGTTGCCACCAGCAGGAAAGGCACCCAAATCCAGGCGGCGTTTTCCAACCACAGCTGGCTGCCGTCTGGCTGTATCTGCCCCGTACCGCCCAGGAAGCCAAACATGGCGAGCGAGATGGCTAACGGAGCCACCAGTTGCATCACGCTGACCCCCAGATTTCCCAGACCGCCATTCAGCCCCAGCGCGCCACCCTGCTTCGCCTTCGGGAAGAAGAAGCTGATGTTCGCCATGCTGGAGGCAAAGTTGGCCCCGGCAAAACCACACAACAGCGCAATAATGATAAATACGTTGAATGAGGTGCTCGGATCCTGCACCGCATAGCCCAACCACAGGCAAGGTACCAGCAGGAAACAGGTGCTGATGGCCGTCCAACGGCGGCCACCAAACATCGGGATCACGAAGGAATACGGCACGCGCAGGATCGCGCCGGAAACCGAAGGTAATGCGGTCAACAGAAACAGCTGATCGGTGGTGAAGTTAAAACCCACCTTATTCAGATTAACCGCCACGGCGCTGAACAGCATCCATACGCAGAAGGCGAGCAACAGGCAGGGTATGGAGATCCACAGGTTGCGGCGGGCGATGCGGTGCCCACTCTGCTGCCAGAATTCGCTGTTCTCAGGTTGCCAGTCCTGAATAACCGCACCCGTTTTTTTTGCTAAAGGCATTGCAGATTGCGACATAATAACCTCAGAAACACGGTGATAACTGCGCACACCCTAGTTGATCCCCTCAAGCGGTAAAGTTGACGCAAATCAATGAGCAAGCAGGTAACTCATGGCGCAAAAACCTCATACATCCCTTAGTGAGTAGCTCATTAAGGCCAGCTAATCTATTGGTATTCAGCAGGTTATAGCACAGTAGTGCTAAAGGTTTGGCAATGGGTCAGGTAGCCGGAAACTAAGGGGTACTTCGTTAGGGGTATGGGGTTACGCCGGGGGATAAGGAAAAATGGCTGCTATTGACGTAATTTGGCGGCCGGAGTTGCTGGTATCCACTCTCTGGTTTCTGCTGCTCTATAGGGGACGCGTATTCGATGAAACGCTTGCTGGCTCCGCTTTCCATCGTTAACCAGGTTGCCCTGTTAATGCTACTGCTGGGGGTGCTGGGTATCGCCGGAATGAGTATTTCCGCCTGGATGTCGCAAAGCATCCAGGGCAATGCTCATGCCATCAACAAAGCGGGTTCCCTACGGATGCAGAGTTACCGTCTGCTTTCTCAGGTCCCTCTGGATGCCCAAAGTGACATACTGATGCAGGGATTGGATCAGGATGAAACCAGCCGCGACTTGCAGCAGGCGCTGGAGCGCGAAGGGCTAACCCCGCAGTTGCTGACGCTACGTGACTATTGGCTAAACCAGCTGCAACCACGGCTGCGTCAGGCGCAACGCCCCGCCGATGCAGCTCCCCAAGTGGCCCATTTTGTCAGCCTGTTGGACAAGCTGGTTTCCGATATCGATCATCAAACCGAACGGCGCTTGTTGATGGTGACGCTGGTCCAGGGGGGATTTATCGCCCTGACGCTGTTGCTGCTGGTCGGCACCATCTGTTATCTACGCCGCCGTTTGCTGCACCCTTGGCGTCAATTGGTGGCACTGGCGCTGGCGGTTGGCCGCGGTGATTTCAGCCACCGCTTTGCCCAACGTGGGCATCAGGACGAGATGTCTTCCCTCGGCGCTGCGCTCAACACCATGTCCGACGAGCTTGCCACCATCTATGCCAGGCTGGAGCAACGTGTCGCAGAAAAAACCGCCGACCTGCAACAGAAAAACCAGGTGCTGGGCTTTCTGTATCACACCAGCCGCCAGTTACACACCAGCGAGCCGATCTGTAGCCGCCTGACGCCGATCCTCAACCAGTTGCAAACGCTGACGCCGCTACACAGCATCCAGGTACGGCTGTATGAAAACAACAGTCAGGAACAGTTTCTGCAATTAAGCGGTAACCAACCGTTGAGGCCGGAGTATTGCCATAATCCGGTCTGTAGCGCCTGCTTAAGCGAACATCAGCCGCATAGTCAGGGCCACCCTTCTCTTAGCTGGAGCCTGAGTGACCAACTGGGCAATTATGGCATCGTCGTCGCTCAACATGCGCCAGAACAACGGCTAAGCGATGAGCAATGCCAGTTGATGAATACCCTGATAGAGCAGTTGACCAGCGTATTGGCGATAGAGCGCCAGGTTGACCACCAGCAGCAGTTGATGTTGATGGAAGAGCGGGCCGCGATCGCCCGCGAGTTACATGACTCCATCGCTCAATCCCTCACCTGCTTGAAAATGCAGACCAGCTGCCTGCAAATGCAGGGGGGCGAGCTCCCTCCGGCCAGTCTGGCGCTGGTGCAACAGATGCGTGAAGAGATCAGTACCGCCTATCGTCAGTTACGCGAGCTGTTAACCACCTTCCGCCTGCGCCTGACCGAGCCTGGCCTGCTGGCGGCACTACAGTCTACGGTGCAAGAATTCAATCAGCGGCTGGGGATCACCATCGAACTGGATTATCAGTTAGGCCCACGAAGCATACCGGCCTATCAGGCGATCCACCTGCTGCAAATCGCGCGAGAGGCATTGAGTAACATTCACCAACACGCGCAGGCCAGCCAGGTCGCGATTCGGGTAACAAACCTGCAGGGCAAAGTCACCCTGAGCGTCAGCGATAATGGCCGTGGCCTGCCAGATATCAGCGAACGGCCCGATCACTACGGCCTGATCATCATGCGCGATCGCGCCAAAAGCCTGCACGGCCAGTGCGAAATCTTGCCGTGCAGCGGCGGCGGCACCGAAGTACGGGTGACGTTCCGCCCGGATAACTCTGCTATCGAATAAGGAAATATTATGACGACCGAAGAAGCTGCCACCATACTGCTGATTGACGATCACCCCATGTTGCGTAACGGCGTCAAGCAGTTGATTAGCATGGATCCGCGGCTACAAGTCATCGCCGAAGCCAGCAATGGCGAACAAGGGGTGGAACTGGCGGAGCTGCACGATCCCGACCTGATCCTGTTGGATCTGAATATGCCCGGAATGAACGGTCTGGCAACGCTGGATCGCCTGCGCCAAACCGCCCTTTCCGGCCGCGTGGTGGTATTCAGCGTCTCCAACCATGAAGACGATGTGGTGAGCGCACTAAAACGCGGTGCCGATGGTTATCTGTTGAAAGATATGGAGCCAGAGGAACTGCTCAAGGCGCTGCATCAGGCGGCAGCAGGGCAAATGGTACTGAGCGAAGCATTGACGCCAGTGCTGGCGGCCAGCCTGAGGGAAAACCGCCCGGCGGTAGAACGCGACATCCAGCAGTTAACCCCGCGCGAGCGCGACATCCTCAAGCTGATCGCGCAGGGGCTGCCAAACAAGCTGATCGCCCGTAAACTGACGATCACCGAGAGTACCGTCAAGGTGCACGTGAAACACCTGCTGAAGAAGATGAAACTGAAATCCCGCGTCGAAGCCGCCGTTTGGGTGTTGGGTAATAAGAAAGATTAGTTACCCTCTGGGTGCAACGGCCCGGTAACCGCCGGGATGGCCGGTGGCTGCAGGGTTTGCGGCGGCGGTAACCCAGGCTCCCCTTCAATAGACAAGCTCAGGGGAGCGGTAACCTGTAGCGTGATCCAGTTGGAGGTGGCTTTCTGCTGCTTTTCATCCTCAAGGGTGACGGACAGTTGGTAGTGATTGCTGGCCCCTGGCGTCTCATCCCACGCGGGCACCGTCAAGGTCCACCCTTGCGGATCGTTGATATTCGCCGGCGGCGTCAGGCTGACTGCCTGAGTGTCCCCTTGCCAGTTGACCGCAGTGATCTTATTGGCCGCTTTGATTTCCAGCACCAGCGGCAGCGTTTCCCCTGGATTCAGGCTCCATGACGGCGTGGCCAGAAACACCTGCAACGTTTTGCTTTCACGGAACTCCAGCACCGGCACATTATTACGTTCAATGCTGTCATAGCGGCTACCGCGCAATGATTTGGCCTGTTCCACGTAGTACGGAGAAATCTGTTTGAGCAGCGGTACCCCAAGGCGATAGGTCATGGCCAGCTCGACCTTGTCCTGGGTTTCGCCCACATTATCCAGTTTGTGCAAGGCTTTGACCGTGACCAACGGGACCGGCGTATAGTTGAGCCCCACCTGCATAGCGCTAGGATCGGTTTGTTTGTTGCCATTGCCTAACAGATCGACACTGGCGCCGCGATACTGTTCAAAGCTGAGCGAGGCGCCAAGCTGGTGATAAAACGGCAGATAACCTTGGGTGGTAATGTCGTAGCCACGCGCCGGACGGCCGAGAAAGACGGCATTGTTTGCCTGTGGAGAAAATGACGATAGCGGGTGGTAATAGTTGGCCGACAAGCGTAGATAGTCACCCCAGGCTTCGGCACCAATGCTGCCACGGTTGCGCTGATTCTGGAAATCACTGTCGAGCACGGAGTTGTAGCCCAGCAGCCAATCCCCCACCACCCAGCGCTGCCCCAGGCCAAAATTACCCTGTGAACCGTTAGCCTTTTGCAGATAACCCACCTGGCTGTAGGTCAACAAGCCATCCACGTCATAGAGCGGGCTGAACAACTGACCGCTGCTGCCGGTGAAATCCCCTTCAGGTGTTACCGCAAGCGACAGTTTAGCGGTGCCAAGTGGTGAAAGTAACTCCTCGGTCTCCTGCTGAAGAACCGAGCTGGCCTGGTTGGTCAGGTAATCTTTGGTATCGGCGCGCGCCCGCTCGCTGGATATCTGGTTAAGATTCTGCTCTGCCAGCTTTTTCGCCCGCGTAGCCCACTCTTTTTCTTTTTCGGCATCGTTGACGCCAGCGCTGCCCAGTTCCGGCAGCGCTTGCGCCGGAGATGCCTGCGCCTTGACCTCACTGACCACTGCCGCTGGCTTCTCTATCGGGGTCACGGCCGCAGGCACTTTAGCCGCGATATCAGCCGCATTTGCCACCGCCGGTGGGGCAATGGCCTGGGGCTCTACGGGGGTTGGTGCCACTGTCTGAGCTTCTGCTACCGTAGCCGGTGGCGCTACCGTCTGGGTTTCTGCTGCTGGTGCTACTGCCTGAGCTTCTGCAACTGCCGCCGGTGGTACCGGCTGTGTTTCTGCTGTTGCTGTCGGGGGCGCTTTAGCCAGATCGTCAATCACGCTCGTCCCAACCGAAGGAGCCTCCGCCGTGGCCTCAGCTACGCTTTTCGCTGCAACAGGTGCCTCAGCCTGGGCGTCAGGCACGCCAACCACTGCCGGGGGAGCTTCCGCCTGGGCGTTAAACATTATCACCGGTAGTGCTAATAACCCGAGTAAGCGCGTGCTGGATAACAACTGTGACATCTTTTGCTGAATAACCTTGCTCATAACCACGTTTGCCCTTCGCCTTCCTTGCCGCATGGCAAACCCACCTCGTTGACACTACCGTTCCGGCCGGTAGAAAAAACCTGCCGCACAGCATAATGCAACCTGAAGCCATAGGGTAAGCGATCGGCAAAAAGAAGCCATCGGAAAAACCTGTAATCGGGGATTTAAACAAGGGGCATAACCAGCGATAAAAAAGACGTCCGAACAGCACATTCCACCATTGGGGCAAACGTGCTGCACGGACGCCTGTTGAAATTCATCGCGGATACTCAACGTTTCCGCCTTTAAAGTAAGCAGCTTGCATGCCAGTTTGCCAAGCCACAGATTTTAGAAGGTTATTGCCGTGCAAACTGTAATCCACCCCTCACTATTGCACAGTGATATGGCGCGCTTTGCACCATGCCAGCGCATTACCGCCTCAGATCTGATAATCGATAACCTGTTCCAACTGATCGGAGAACACTTTCTCTTTAATTTCCGTGAGTGACAAGGTGGGATTACATAGCTGGATAAACTGCCAGGTATAGTTACGTTGTAACTGACCGCGTTTCAGGCCCAACCAGACGGTATTAGGCTCAAACAAATGTTCGGCATTGAGACTGACCAGCCCACGATCGCGCTCTTTTTCAAACGACATATCCGCCAGAATGCCCACACCCAGCCCCAATTCAACATAGGTTTTGATGACGTCAGAATCCTGGGCGCTTAGCGCGATATCCGGCGTCAGCCCCGCAGCTTTAAATGCCGCATCCAGCCGTGAGCGCCCGGTGATACCCTGGCGGTAGGTAATCAACGGCAGCGTACTGAGCATCTCCAACGTGACCAGCGGTTGGCGTGTCAACTCATGGCCTTCCGGAACCAGGATCGCATGGTTCCAGCGGTAATAGGGAAAAGCAGCCAACGACTCTTCGCTCATCAGGCGTTCACTGGCGATACCGATATCCGCTTCACCGCAGGCCAGCATGGCGGCAATCTCCTCCGGGCTCCCCTGATTAAGCACCACGCGCACCTGCGGATACAGCGCCCGAAACTCCTTAATCACCCCCGGTAGGCTATAGCGAGCCTGGGTATGGGTGGTGGCAATATGCAGTTGGCCCGCGTCTTTACTGCTGAACACATCGGCCAGACGGCGGATATTATTGGCATCATTGAGGATACGCTCCGCGACCACCAACAGCTCTTTGCCCGGTTCGGTCATGCCTAATAACCGTTTGCCACGGCGGATAAATATCTCAATCCCCAGCTCTTCTTCCAGCTCGCGAATATGACGGCTAACCCCAGACTGTGAGGTAAATAACGCATTCGCGACGTCAGTCAGGTTGTAGTTGCAACGCGCTGACTCACGAATGATTTTTAATTGCTGAAAATTCATTCCGTCCCCTTCTCTCCCCAAAATCGTTAACAATATTGATACGGAGTCTGCGCAGACAGAACAAATAAGGAATAATCTTTACTTATAGCTTTTAATGCTAAGTGCATTTTTTATGCATTAAAAATTCACCACCGCTTTTCTTAAAATTACAAATAGCTTTAAAATTAATGAGATAAATAACCATCAGAATATTATGGTTAAACAAGCTATGCAGAAAAAGTTATTACCTAGAGGGATAAGATATATCAACGCGAGGGTTGTTTAGACATTTGGGGCGCGCAATACGACGCCCCGAAGGTAACTGAGGGTTAGGCCGTGGCTTCGCCACCTATTGGCCCTGAGGTATTTTGTTGCAGCCACTGACGGACATAGCCGACCAGATCGCCAATGCAGTCATCCTTCATGCCGTGACTTTTCAGCTCGTTGTCCAAGGCAAACAGATACTGCGCATTGGTGCCCAACGGGCCGCTGGCGCTGGCGATCAACGGAGCGATCACCTGATGGCTGGTATCCGCTTCAAATAGCGGATGCTGCGGGTTCATCACAAACACCAAGGCGGTAACGACGCTGCCGTCGTCCAGTGTCAGGTCACACCAGGTTGGCAGATAGCAACCGGTGATCATCTCACGCTTCCACAGTAGTTCCAGCTCTTCACGCAGTTTATCTTCCGGCAGGCGGAAGGCCAGACCGGTGGTTTGCCCCCCTTCCTGCAGAGCCAGCATGCGCCCTGGCTGATGCAGCGTGCCCCGTCCGGCGGTCAAACGCAGGCAAAATGCCCGATGCCAGCCTTGCAGCGTCGCCGGGCGCACCTCTTCGGATTCAAATACCGGGTTCCACATCAGTGAACCATAGCCAAAAACCCATACCGGGCTATTATCCGGCCGTCTGGAGAGTGTACATGTCAGTGAGGCCGAGCGCTGTTCCGGTGTCAGCAACAGCGACTCTTCGATCGTGCCGAATGCCGTTTTGCAGTCTGCTTTTTGCAGAAAATCTCGAGTTAACACCTAATACAACCTCCTGGGAATAGGATTGCCCTAAACCCTTCGCCACTGTGTATGCAATTTCTTTTTTGGGATGCGGGGCGTGTTTATTTCCACCGCCCAGCAAAAAATATATACCCTATGGATTTCAAGTTGCAGCTAGGCAACAAGCTTACTCATCCTCAGGAGCTTACTTTTGGGTAAGTGACTGGGGTGAGTAAGTGCAGATAACAACGCTGCAACTTGAAAGACGACGGGTATAAATGACCATATTCTTTTCTGACCTCCCAATCAAGTTTCCAGGCATATTTAATGTGAAAAAGTATTTGTACCCAGAAGCAATAATAATTATAGACGTAAAACTTTACTCTTCCCCTGCGTTTTGTTAACAGAGCTCAGCGTTTTAACCGCAAAAAAATACAATCCGGGCGGATCACGCCGCTTGGCCTGATGTGCCATGCCAACCAGCAAACAATTCTCATTATCAAATGGCGTGATATACTGGCCGCAGAATGATAAAGGAGAGTCCTGTGACAACCGAAACCCCACGCAGCCGCGCCCCCTATTTGATCGAAGTTGCCCGCTTACGCGACATCACGCCGCACCTGCGCCGTATCACCTTCAGCGCGCCAGACCTGCATTATTACCCGGCAGAAGCCGCCGCAGCGCATATCAAAGTGTTCTTGCCGCTCGCAGGCCAAACGCAACCAGACCTGCCCACGCTCACCGAGAAGGGCCCGGTGTGGGCCGCCGATGCCGTGCGCCCGCTAATTCGCACCTACTCTATTCGAGCCGTTCGCCCGCAACAGGGTGAGATTGATATTGAGTTTGCCCTGCACGACCACAGCGGGCCAGCGGTGAACTTTGCACGTCAGGCCAAGCCGGGGGATAAAATTGGTATCAGCAACCCTGGCGGCCCCAAGCCAATGTTGCCAGAAGCCGACTTTTACTGCCTGGCAGGCGATCCTTCATCGTTACCGGCCATCGCCGCACTGCTGGAAAACTTGCCAGCACGTAGCGAAGGCCACGCTTTTATCCGTGTCGATACCCCTGCGGACGTTATCAATCTGCAAAAACCTGCCGGTGTTGAACTCAGCTGGATCATTGGCGGCACGGAGAAAACGGCCGATCTCATCACGCAATTCTGCGCCTTGCCACTGCCGCAAAGCGGCACCCAGTTCTGGCTGGCAGGTGAGGATCGTCTGGTAGTCGAACTGCGTCGTTACCTGCGCCGGGAGCGCCAATGTGAGCGTAATCAGCTTTATGCGGTGCCTTACTGGCGTGAAGGGTTAAATGAGGAGGGTTACCACCAGAAAAGGCACGATATCATGGATAATATTGACTCCTGATCGCCATTATCTGCCTTATTTTCCGTTGAAAATGCCGGTTAAACCCCTTTTATAGGCGTTTAACAAGTAATGACTGGTGTTTAACGTAAAAGTAAGTAAAAAAAACCGCATCAAATGCGGTTTTTTTGTTACTCTTATCGCATCAAGCAAAGTTTTGCTTTCTAAAAACCAAACACAACATCACATTATTACTCGGCGTCATGCGCAGAGTGTATCCTATTATTATTAACAACTTTCTGGATACGCTGACCCTATCTGCAGGTGAACAGCGATGACGGGCCACGCAGTTTGAGAAGGAGATGTACCGTAATGAAGTCGCACAACGATCCTGGCCGATCCAAATCTCGCCACACAGAGTATTCCCTGATTTTCCCTATCGCCGCGCTGGTTGTGCTCAACTTATGGAGCGGTACCAGCAGTTTCCCACTGATTGTGGCCATCAACATTATTGCCCTGGTCGGTATCCTCAGCAGTGCTTTCAGCGTGGTACGCCATGCCGACGTACTGGCCCACCGCCTGGGTGAACCCTACGGCTCGCTGATCCTCAGCCTGTCGGTAGTGATCCTGGAAGTGAGCCTGATTTCAGCACTGATGGCAACCGGCGACGCGGCCCCGGCCCTGATGCGTGACACACTGTATTCAATTATCATGATTGTGACTGCCGGACTGGTTGGGGTTGCCCTGCTGCTCGGCGGGCGCAAGTTTGCTACCCAGTACGTTAACCTTGGCGGTATCAAACAGTACCTGATGGCGATCCTCCCACTGGCGGTGATCGTGCTGGTGTTGCCAAGCGCCTTGCCGGGGGGCAACTTCAGCGTGGGCCAGTCACTGCTGGTTGCGGCCATCTCAGCGGCAATGTACGGCGTGTTCCTGCTGATCCAGACCAAAACCCACCAGAGTCTGTTTGTTTATGAACACGAAGATGACGATGGCGACCCGCACCACGGTAAACCCTCGTCCCACAGCAGCCTGTGGCATGCCTCTTGGTTGATCGTGCATCTGGTCGCGGTAATTGCCGTAACCAAATTCAACGCCAACCCGCTTGAAGGCTTGCTCACCAAGCTGAACGCACCAACGCAGTTCACCGGTTTCCTGGTTGCGTTGCTGATCCTGTCCCCAGAAGGATTGGGTGCTCTGCGCGCGGTGTTGAACAATCAGGTGCAGCGCGCCATGAACCTGTTCTTCGGCTCGGTGCTGGCGACCATTTCACTGACGGTGCCAGCGGTAACGATTATTGCCACCCTGACGGGCCAGACGCTAATCTTCGGCCTGCAGGCACCGCATATGGTAGTGATGCTGACGGTGTTGATATTGTGCCATATCTCGTTCTCTACCGGCAGAACCAACGTGCTGAACGGCACCGCGCACCTGGCGCTGTTTGCCGCTTATATGATGACGATATTTGCCTGATACCGGGTGGTTACAAAACATCAACGGGGCGCATTATTTGCGCCCCCGTTCTATTTATAGTGCAAAGAAAATCAGTGCAGCAATCCCGCCAAACAGCAGCCATTTGATAATGTAGTACCCCGTCTTGTTCCAGGCTTTTAATCGCTTGCCAACCTTACGCACGGCATAGATATATTTGAACAGCCGATTGACGCCGCCGGTACGATCGCCCTCTTCATTCGGTGCTGTCGCAGCACTCATCAAATTACGCCCCAACCAGTGATTCACCGCCTGCGCCCAACGGTAACGCATCGGCCGCTCGATGTCGCAAAACAGGATCAGGCGGTTTTCCCCGCTCTGGTTTTCGGCATAGTGCAGATAGGTTTCATCAAACATTACCCCTTCGCCGTCACGCCAGCTGTAACGTTCGCCATCCACTTCGATAAAGCAGCGGTCGTCATTCGGGGTGATCAACCCCAAGTGATAGCGCAACGAACCGGCATAAGGGTCACGGTGGCGTGGCAAGCGGCTGCCATGGGGTAATTCGGCAAACATCGCGGCCTTCACCGAAGGCAGGCTGCGTAACAGCGCTGTGGTTTGTGGGCATAACGCCATTGCCGAAGGATGGTTATCCTCATACCACTTCAGGTAAAAGCGCTTCCAGCCGGTTTTGAAGAAGGAGTTGAATCCGGCGTCGTTAAATTTATCCGACGCCTTGATTTGCTGGATCTCCATCAGTTGCTGCCCTTCTTCACGAATGGTCTGCCAGTTGTCACGCAGGATAATGAGATCGGGGAACTGCTCCGGTTGCAGGTAAGGCGTGGTCGGCACCCGTGAGAACAGGTACATAAACACGTTCAGCGGCGCGGTAAAGGTGGAATGGTCGGAAAGCTGACGCCAAAAAGGATAGCGAACACGGCCACGAAAATGAATGTAAATAACGCACAAAACCAATAAAATCAGAATGATATATTTCATGATGACTTCAGAACCCCAAAATACGACCATCAGTATGCCAAGCACGGCACACAACCCAACAATTCCCTTAGCTCCGTTAAGATCGGTTTAACGGCCACAAGACACCAATAGTTAACGTTATTGAAACTAAAATTCTATACAAAAAGCCGCAAAAATTTACACAAAGCTTAAACGAGAATGGGATTTACGCTAGGAGGGAGAGAACGATTTAGCAGAGTCGGATTGGGGGGAGCAAAAGTACATGCAGGGGAGAGATACCGGATTGTCGGTCAGGCAATCGAGATCTCCCCTCACCCCAGCCCTCTCCGGCAGGGCGAGGGAGCTGATTCAGAGCCGTAGTCAGGTATAGAAGACAATCTGTAGCTTATTCACGCAAGGGATTGATACGGTCTGTATTTAGTTATAGGAAGCAATCTGCAGCTTATTCACGAAGGAAATCGCTACGGTGTTGTAAACCGGTAAAGCGGCTAATTGGTAGCACGGCCAGTCCCCTCTCCCTGTGGGAGAGGGTTAGGGTGAGGGGACGATCGCCGTAGCCAATGCCCCACCCTTTGCTAGCAAATCACTTCCCCTTGGTGAAGTTATCGGCAAAAACCCGCTGCCGTATCTTGCTGACATCGACATCACCAATATAGCGCGCAATCCCGGCATAATATTTTTCATGATAGCCATGCTCCGGCTTTCTCAATTCGGCCAGCACCGCAGGCTTATCCGCATTTTCAAACACCAGGCGATACATTGCCACCACTAGCCCGGTACGATCGCTGCCGTGCCAGCAGTGAACCAACACCGGTTTCAGGGCAAAACGAATTTCTCTGAGTGCTGCAACCACGATGTCATCATTAATTACGGCGGCGTTGATCGCCACCCGGCGCAGAAGCAGGTCTGTGCCTCTGGCTTCGCTGTCGTCGTCATGCCACTGGCGTAAACTGAGTACGGTTTTAATGCCCTGCTGCTCGAGCGTTTGCATCTGGGCAGCGGATGGCTGAGAGGAGCGGTAGAGTTCTGGCGAGACCTGATGGTAGTTCTCTGGGGTCGTTGCATTTACCGAGGCAGTAAAACTCCCCACCAGCAGCATCGCCCCCAGTAACCACGTTTTCCCTACGCTGGACCGCCAGCGCTGAATATCGTCCATAATATTATTCCTTAGTGATCCTGCGATTTATTGTACTCAAATTGGCCGCAATGGCGCAGCTTTATTGGTATCATCCCATGCACTGCTGGCCACCAGCACACCATAGTTTCTACCACATATACAAAGAGTTAGTAATGGATATTGTGTTTAAACGCCTTAGCGATATCGATCGAAGCGAAATTATTGCCCTAAACACTAACCCATTGGTTTTACGCCAAATGCCCTTGGGTGATTCGAGTTTTGGCGATGCTGAATGTCTGGAATGGGTAACAGGCAAAGAATCCCAATGGGATGAATACGGATATGGGCCATGGGCTTTTACAGTAAGCGACAGGTTTGTCGGTTGGGGAGGCTTACAGTACGAAAACGGAGATGCTGACTTGGCTTTAGTGCTCCACCCTGACCATTGGGGGCTCGGAAAAAAAATCTATGACAAAATTTTAGCTTATGCTTTCAATGAGATGGGGCTCAAGTCAATCACAATCCTGCTGCCCCCAACACGTTTGAAAATTAAAGCGATATTTCGGCTGGGATTTCAGTTTGATGGTGACATTGAATATGACGGCGTTCATTTTATTCGCTATCGATTACACGCCCCTCAACGGTAAAAAAATCCACATTGGCGAACAATGTACTCATTTAAATTTGGGCCTTGATCTGTAAGTTTCATCGTTTCTAAGAAGGCCTAACCAAATATAAATTTCGTTTCATCAGTAAACTACGGATTACAAAATGTTTGGTGCATTAAAAAGGCCACCGAAGTGGCCTTTTGCAAGCTTTCAGACAAATTAATCGTAAGCATTAAGCGTGCGTTGGCACAAAGCCGAGCGCACACAGTCCTGTTTGTCGAAACGAATGATACCGACCATCTCGTCCTCTTCGAAGCGCTCCAGCGCGTCGCTAAGGCCGGATTTCACGCCGCGTGGCAAATCGCACTGGGTAATATCGCCGTTAACGATCACCGTGACGTTCTCGCCCAGACGGGTCAAAAACATCTTCATCTGGCTGGCCGTCACGTTCTGGGCCTCGTCCAGGATGACTACCGCATTTTCGAAGGTACGCCCGCGCATATAGGCGAAAGGCGCGATCTCTACCTTGCCAATTTCCGGGCGCAGGCAGTATTGCAAGAACGACGATCCTAAACGGCGTAGCAGAATGTCATACACCGGCCGGAAATAAGGGGCGAACTTCTCAGAGATATCCCCCGGCAAAAAGCCGAGATCTTCATCCGCCTGCAAAACCGGACGAGTGACGATAATCCGATCCACCTCTTTATGTATCAGGGCTTCAGCTGCCTTGGCAGCACTGATGAAGGTTTTACCGCACCCAGCTTCACCAGTAGCAAATATCAACAGCTTGTTTTCTATGGCTGATAAGTAATGACCTTGAGCTTCGGTTCTAGCCTCGATGGTAGAAGTATCCCGGCTGTCACGAGCCATGCCGATAGATTCCACACCACCCATTTGTACCAGCGAGGTCACGCTTTCTTCTTCACGCTGGCGATGACTACGAGCGTCACGACGAATGACGCGTTTGGCTTCACGACGTGCTTTGATCACTGCTTTCTGTCTTCCCATAGTGGCACCTTACAGTTTGTTTCACCTACCGCAACGGCAATACAAAACCGAGCGATTATGTTACACACGTATCAGGTTGTGGCCCCCTTTAAAGCCATAGAATGACGTGAAAAAGCATGCTGCCTTGATTCACAGGACAACGCGATTTGCGTAAAACAGGAGTGTGTGTCAGCCGGATTAATGCGAAAGGAAAGCCAAGAGTCGGTCAGAAATTGAGAGTCGTAGAGAGCGCCCTCGTTACAACGAGAAATCAGTGAAGGTATGTTATTTGCTGTTTGTAGCCCAACCAAGGACTTTACCATTAGCGATCCCCGCAGTGATATTTACAGCATTGAGCTGTGCACCGTGTGAAAACTACCGCCAGATGATTACAGTATAATGACATTCAACCGCGCTGCGTTGCTAAAATGTAAAAAAATTTAATATTTTTTGTTTTAACCCGCTGCAACACCACTATATCAAAGCATAACCGCCTTGGCATTAAATTATTTTATTGTTAAATATCAATGCATTGATATTAATTTCGGCGAATGACATTTAGGTTGCCGGATTAAAAATTGAGCACATAAAAAAGCGCAGCCTTTGCGCTGCGCTTCTCTGTCCAACTAACAACTTTAGCGTCTCAAGCTTGCAACAAACTGCTGGCCAAATAATCGCCACTCGTCTTGACGCCCGGTAACACAAAGAAATAGCCGCCACCGATAGGCTTGACGTATTCCTCCAGCGCCTCACCGTTCAATCGTTTCTGCACCGTCAGGAAACCCTGTTCCAAGTCTGCCTGGTAACAGACAAACAGCAACCCCATTTCCAACTGACCCGAATTGGAAACGCCCAGCGAATAGCTGTAACCACGGCGCAGCATCAGGTTGCTCTGGGTTTGTGGCGTACGCGGGTTGGCCAACCGAATATGGGCATCCATACGGATCAGCTTACCTTCCGGGTCTTTGGCATAGTCCGGTTCGTCATGCTCGTGCTTCATCCCCAACGGCGCACCACTGTGCTTTTCGCGGCCAAAGATGGTTTGCTGCTCCTGCAACGGCGTCCGATCCCAAAATTCGACGTGGAAACGAATAATACGCGCAGCCTGATAGCTACCGCCAACGGCCCACGCAGGTTCTCCCGCTTTATCACCGACCCATACCACCTGATCCATTAACGGCTTATCGCTGGTTTTTGGGTTGGCGGTGCCGTCTTTGAAGCCCAGCAGGTTAATTGGCGTCTCTTTGCCCCGGCTGCGGGCCGAGTGTGCCGAGATAAAACCTTCCCGCTTCCAGCGCACGCTGAGCAAGTCTGGCGAATGCTTGATGATATCGCGTAGCGCGTGGATCACCGTTTCATTGGTATTGGCACAGATTTGCAGCAACAAGTCACCATGACACAGGGCAGCATCGAGTGAATCGTTGGGGAAACGCGTCATGGTTTGCAGATGCAGCGGTTTCTGCGCCTGTAAGCCAAAGCGCTCATCAAACAGCGAAGTGCCAACGGAAACGGTGATGGTCAGGTTATCAGGGTAAATTTCCGGCCCCATAATGCCCGAATCCAACGGTGGCAGCTTGGGATCAACCTCCGGTGCCTTACCGCCGCTGGTGAGGAACGCGATACGGCTGGTTAACAGCCGAAATAGCCGTTCAAGATCCTGTTTGTTGGTCGCCAACACGTCGAAAGCCACCAGCATCATGGCCGCTTGCTGCGGCGTCAAAATACCGGCTTGGTGCTGGCCGTAGAACGGTTGTTTTTGCCAGCGTTCGTCCTGCGAGGTAGCCAGCGGCTCTTCTGCAGCCCGCGCCAGGGATGGCCCCGCCAACGCCAGAGCACCGCCCATAATGCCCAAACCCTGCAACAACCGCCTGCGCGAAGGTGAAGCGGCCTGCTCATCTTGAGGAAACGGCCCGTTTTGCGGG
This sequence comes from Serratia fonticola, assembly GCF_001006005.1. Lineage (NCBI taxonomy): Bacteria > Pseudomonadati > Pseudomonadota > Gammaproteobacteria > Enterobacterales > Yersiniaceae > Serratia > Serratia fonticola. The sequence continues at coordinate 5,352,713 of NZ_CP011254.1, forward strand.
CCGGTCTTGTAGTTCATCATGCTCAGCCTTAATCGAGACCCAGCACGCCACGCAGCTGTGACAGGTCTTCTGCCAGCGTAGTGATCGGCCCTTTCATCGCATTACGATCCGCGGTGGTCAGCTTCTCGTAAGACTCATAACCCTCTGCGGTCTTGTATTTAGCCAGGATGTTATCGACGGTTTTAAAGTTGGCGTCGATCTTCGCCAGCAGTGGCTGGTTGGCCTTTTCCAACAGCGGACGCAACAGGTTCACAATCTTCTGGGCGCCATCGACGTTGGCCTGGAAATCCCACAGGTCAGTACGGCTGTAGCGATCCTCTTCACCGCTGATCTTGCTGGCCGCCACTTCTTCAATCAAGCCAGCAGCACCGCCCACCACTTTGCTTGGCGGGAAGGTCAGTTCACCGATGCGTTTTTGCAACTCCAGCGTGTCTTTATACAGACCATCGGCATACTCATTCATGCCCTTGGTGGTGTTATCGGCAAACAGCGCTTTCTCCAGACGGTGGAAGCCGGTGAATTTTGGATCTTCGGCTTTTTTCTCATAGTCGTCTTCACGGGCGTCAATGCTGCCGTCCAGATCGGAGAACAGCTCGGCAATCGGTTCAATACGCTCGTAGTGCTGACGGGTTGGCGCATAAAGCTTGCGGGCCTGGGCCACATCACCGGCTTTGATCGCATCAGTAAACAGCTTGGTCTGCTTGACCAGCCCTTCAACTTCCTTGGTGACATAGACTTTATATTCGGCAATCGGGCCAACCAAATCCATCACATTCGGTTTGCCATCAGCTACCGCACCCGCAGCCGTGACGACAAGCTTGCCTTTCGGGTTGCTCAACAGCCCACAGGTCATGTCGTATTCGCCCGGTTCGAGGTTTGCCGTCATTTTCTGGGTGAAACCTGGCGCAATATTTTCGCGCTCTTCCACCACCATCACGCCTTTGAGGATTTCCCACTCCAGGTTCTTCTGGCTAGTGTTATGCACCACAAACTGGGTTTTACCGGCGGGCAGGGTCAACTGCATCGGCTCACACTGTTTGTCGTTTACGGTCACCTTAACTTGAGGGATATCCGCCGCCAGCGCGTTGAGGCTCAGCGCGAAAGCAGGAACGGCCAGTAATGCGGCATGCAATGCCTTGCGGCGAAATAACGGAGTAGACATACGGAATTCCCTAGTAAATTAGTGATGTGTCTTGCGTTGCGCCGGGATCGTTGAAGACTCCGTACGCTGCGGCAGGAAAAAGAAAATCAGAGCAGGGATCAGATACAGGAAATAGACCGCCACTTCGCTAACCGATGGCGCTTCCTGATAGCCGAACATTCCCTCTAACAGGGTGCCCAGCAGTGAATGCGTGGATAGCTGGTTGCTGAGGTCGAACGCGATATCCTGGAAGTGGTTCCACAATCCGGCCTCGTGGAAAGCACGGATCGCCCCGGCAGCCAGGCCCGCAGCCACGAACAGAATAAACAGGCTGGTCCATTTGAAGAACTTGGCCAGGTGCAATTTGATACCGCCCCAATAGATCAGCATGCCCACTACGATGGCGCACGCCAGGCCGAGCATCGCACCGATTGGCGCGGCAATGCCCACATCCTGCTGAAACGCGGCCAACAGAAAGAACACCGACTCCAGTCCTTCACGGGCAACGGCAAAAAACACCATCGCCACCAATGCCCATCCTTGTCTTTTACCCGAGTTGAGAGCGTTATCAATCGCCCCTTCAAGATGCACCTTCACCGAGCGGGAAACCTTGCGCATCCAGAACACCATATAGGTCAGGATGCACACCGCCACCACCGCTACCAGCCCTTCGAACAGCTCTTGCTGTTTTTGCGGAAACTCACCGGTGGTTTCATTGATGAAGATACCTAACGCCAGGCACAGAGCAACGGCGACGATCACTCCAATCCATACCACACCAAGCCATTGACCGCGTTGAGTCCGCTTCAGATAGCTGGCGATCAAACTGACGATCAGCGCAGCCTCCAACCCCTCACGGAACATGATAAGGAAAGGAACAAACATAGAATATTAACCCCTGAAAAGGCGTTTGTAGTCAGCCGCGGGCGCTGGGTCGACCAGACTGCGGCAATGTAAAGAAAAGTAAACCAGAACGATAGTGATTATCATTCTACTGAAAAGAAAAACAAGAGGCGGAAGTGTGATTTTTATTAATCAAATGTCGCTAGTTGTTACAGCTTGGTGAGAGGAGTGATGGGGAAAGCGGATCTCTCCCCGATTACCGGGGAGAGATTAAGACGGATTTAGACCGTTTTGAACTCGGCCTCTGCCATATCAAAACGTTTGGTGATGGTTGCCGAAGGCTGGCGCCCCATCAGGCTGACCACCACGATGGCGATACAACCAAACACAAAACCAGGAATGATTTCATACAGACCCAGCCAGGCGAACTGCTTCCAGACGATCACAGTGATCGCCCCCACCAGCATACCGGCCAGCGCGCCGTTACGGGTCATGCGCGACCACATCACCGAGATCAGCACCACCGGGCCAAATGCGGCACCAAAGCCGGCCCAGGCATAGCTTACCAGACCCAGCACGCGGTTCTCCGGGTTAGCCGCCAGGGCAATCGCCACCAGCGCCACTACCAGTACCATCGCACGCCCTACCCACACCAGCTCACGCTGGCTGGCCTCTTTGCGCAAGAAGGCTTTGTACAGGTCTTCGGTGATCGCACTGGAACAAACCAGCAGTTGACAGCTCAGGGTGCTCATTACCGCCGCCAGAATAGCCGACAGCAGGATCCCGGCAATCCATGGGTTAAACAGCAGCATGGCCAGTTCGATAAACACCCGCTCGCCGTTTTGCGTCACATTGCCCGCTTGATCCGGGTTATTGGCAAAGTAAGCGATGCCGAAGAAGCCAACCGCAATGGTCCCCGCCAGGCAGAGGATCATCCAGATCATACTGATGCGGCGAGCGCTACGGATGGTGCGGTGGGAATCCGCAGCCATAAAGCGCGCCAGAATATGCGGCTGACCAAAGTAGCCCAGGCCCCAGCCCAGCAACGACAGGATCGCCACCAGATTCAGCCCTTTCATCATATCCAGATTGGCCGGGTTTTTAGCCGCGATCACCAGCATCGAACTGTCGATGCCGCCCACGGCGAAGATGACGATGACCGGCGTGAGGATCAGCGCAAAAATCATCAGGCTGGCCTGCACGGTATCGGTCCAACTGACCGCCAGGAACCCGCCGATAAAGGTATATAGGATGGTGGCGGCTGCCCCGGCCCACAGCGCGGTGGCGTAGGTCATACCGAAGGTGCTTTCAAACAGACGCGCACCGGCCACAATGCCGGAAGCACAATAGATGGTGAAGAACACCAGGATCACGATGGCGGAAATCACCCGCAGCAGTTTACTGTTGTCCTCAAAACGGCTGGTGAAGTAGTCCGGCAGCGTCAAGGCGTTGTTGTTGGCTTCGGTATGGACGCGTAACCGCCCTGCCACCAGCTTCCAGTTCAGGTAGGCACCAATGGTCAGCCCGATGGCGATCCAGCTCTCCGAAATACCGGAAAGGAAAATCGCGCCCGGCAGGCCCATGAGCAGCCAGCCGCTCATATCGGATGCCCCAGCAGAGAGCGCGGTCACCACGCTGCCCAGACTGCGGCCACCCAGAATGTAATCGTCAAAGTTGTTGGTCGCCCGATAGGCCAGCAGGCCGATCACCACCATCCCAAGAATGTAGACCACGAAGGTCACCAGCATAGGTGTGTTCATTATTTCAAACTCTCCATTTCTTATTCCCTTCTCCCTTTCAAGCCACCGTATGTTAGCAGCCTCTTGAAAGTTATCGGGTATTTTTATGTCAGTAATTTCACCCGCCACGCGCCGGAACGGGGCGCATTGCGATGGTGGCGGATAAACAGCGTTTATACCCATCATGGTCTGAACGCTGGCTATCCTAGTTGAGGCAGTCAACAACCAACAAGAGATTTAACAAAAAAGTCACACGAAACTCACGCCAGGTCACATTTATTCGCTGTTAAGGTTGCACTCGCCATAGCCGAAATGAGTTGCACCTCTTACTTAACCCTGATTAATACAGGGAAATAACCTAGATTCACACCACAATCCCACTTCTGTGCACGTAATCCGTAGCACTCAAGATGTTAAAAAATCGATTGGAGTCACACTTCGTTATGGAGTGCATTTAACAAGGTTGCACAAAGTTGCAACATGCAGGATATTGTCGGCATCAACAACCTAATTACGCTACGGATCGCCCCTAATCTAGCCGGTTATGAGGGGTCCAAATACAGGAGCTGGATTGGCATGGGCACTACCACAATGGGCGTGAAGCTCGATGAAGCAACCCGCGATCGCATCAAGAGCGCGGCACAACGAATTGACCGCACGCCACACTGGTTAATCAAGCAGGCTATTTTCAATTATCTTGAACGTCTGGAGAGCGGTTCCGATCTGCCAGAAATTCCAGCACTTGCCGTTGCCGGTCAAACAGAAGCGGATGATGTCGCGCCGCAGGTGCCTGAAGAGTCCCATCAACCCTTCCTCGAGTTTGCCGAACAGATCCTGCCGCAGTCCGTTACTCGTGCGGCTATCACCGCCGCCTACCGCCGCCCGGAAACCGAAGCGGTGCCAATGCTGCTTGAACAGGCGCGCTTACCCGCCGATCTGGCACAGGCCACCCATAAACTGGCCTATGGCATTGCCGAAAAGCTACGTAACCAGAAGAGTGCCAACGGCCGTGCCGGTATGGTGCAAGGGTTGCTGCAGGAGTTCTCTCTCTCTTCTCAGGAAGGGGTGGCTCTGATGTGCCTGGCCGAAGCGCTGCTGCGTATTCCAGACAAGCCAACGCGCGATGCGTTAATCCGCGACAAAATCAGCAACGGCAACTGGCACTCCCACCTTGGCCGCAGCCCTTCGCTGTTCGTCAACGCCGCAACCTGGGGCCTGCTGTTTACCGGCAAGCTGGTGTCTACCCATAATGAAGCCAATCTCTCCAGCGCACTGAATCGCATCATCGGTAAACGCGGCGAGCCGTTGATCCGTAAAGGGGTCGATATGGCAATGCGCCTGATGGGCGAACAGTTTGTGACTGGTGAAACCATCGCCGAAGCGCTGGCCAATGCGCGTAAGCTGGAAGACAAAGGTTTCCGCTACTCCTACGACATGCTGGGTGAAGCCGCACTGACTGAAGCCGATGCGCAGGCCTATCTGGTTTCCTATCAGCAAGCAATCCACGCTATCGGCAAAGCCTCCAATGGCCGTGGCATCTATGAAGGCCCCGGCATCTCGATCAAACTTTCAGCGCTGCACCCACGTTACAGCCGCGCCCAGTACGATCGCGTGATGGAAGAGTTGTATCCACGTTTGCTGTCGTTGACGTTGCAGGCACGCCAATACGATATCGGCATCAATATCGACGCCGAAGAGGCCGATCGGTTGGAGATCTCCCTCGATCTGCTGGAAAAGCTGTGCTTTGAGCCGCAGTTGGCCGGTTGGAACGGCATCGGCTTTGTTATTCAGGCTTACCAGAAGCGCTGTCCGTTTGCCATTGATGCGGTGATCGATATGGCCAGCCGCAGCCGCCGTCGCCTGATGATCCGCCTGGTTAAAGGCGCTTACTGGGATAGCGAAATCAAGCGCGCCCAGATGGATGGCCTGGAAGGCTACCCGGTGTATACCCGCAAAGTGTATACCGACGTTTCCTATCTGGCCTGCGCCCGCAAGCTGCTGGCGGTGCCGAACCTGATTTATCCGCAGTTTGCTACCCACAACGCCCACACCCTGAGCGCCATTTATCATCTGGCAGGCAATAACTACTATCCGGGCCAATACGAATTCCAGTGCCTGCACGGCATGGGTGAACCACTGTACGAGCAGGTGGTAGGCAAAGTGGCCGACGGCAAGCTGAACCGCCCTTGCCGTATTTATGCGCCGGTTGGCACGCACGAAACGCTGCTGGCCTATCTGGTACGCCGTCTGTTGGAGAATGGTGCCAATACCTCGTTCGTTAACCGTATCGCCGATGCCACCCTGCCGCTCGACGAGCTGGTAGCCGATCCGGTCAGCGCGGTCGAGGCCATGGCGGCTAGCGAAGGCCGCATAGGTTTACCACATCCGCGCATTCCATTGCCGCGTGAGCTATATGGTGAAAAACGCGTTAACTCCAGCGGTCTGGATCTCGCTAACGAACAGCGATTGGCTTCACTGTCCAGCGCCCTGCTCACCAGCGCAAGCCAACAATGGCGTGCCGAACCGATTATTGATGCTCCGTTGGATCAAGGTGTTGAACAACCGGTGATCAACCCAGCCGAACCGGGTGATATCGTCGGCTATGTGCGCGAGGCCACCGAAGGTGAAGTCAGCCGGGCATTAGACTCCGCTGCCGCGGCTGGGCCGATCTGGTTTGCTACCCCACCTTCCGAACGTGCCGCTATTTTAGAACGCGCGGCAGAACTGATGGAGAGCCAGCTGCAAAGCCTGCTGGGGATCCTGGTTCGCGAGGCGGGTAAAACCTTTAATAACGCTATCTCAGAAGTCCGTGAGGCGGTTGATTTTCTGCATTACTACGCTGGCCAAGTGCGTGACGACTTCGCCAACGACAGTCATCGCCCGTTAGGTCCGGTAGTCTGTATCAGCCCGTGGAACTTCCCGCTGGCCATCTTCACCGGCCAGGTTGCCGCCGCCCTTGCCGCGGGTAACAGCGTGCTGGCAAAACCGGCAGAACAGACGCCGTTGGTCGCCGCCCAGGCGGTGCGTATTCTGCTGGAGGCTGGCATTCCTCAGGGTGTGCTGCAACTGTTGCCTGGCCAGGGTGAAACCGTCGGTTCCCTCTTGGTCAATGATGCCCGCGTACGCGGCGTGATGTTCACCGGCTCTACTGACGTTGCGGGCATTCTGCAACGCAATATCGCAGGCCGTCTGGATCCTCAAGGCCGTCCGACCCCGTTGATTGCCGAAACCGGTGGTTTAAACGCGATGATCGTCGACTCTTCCGCCCTGACCGAACAGGTGGTGACCGACGTCGTGGCCTCCGCCTTCGACAGTGCCGGACAGCGTTGCTCTGCCCTGCGCATCCTGTGCGTGCAAGAAGACGTGGCAGAACACACCCTGAAAATGCTGCGCGGGGCGATGGCCGAATGCCGGATGGGTAATCCAGAACGCCTGTCTACGGACATTGGCCCGGTGATCGACGCCGAAGCCAAAACCGGCATTGAACGCCATATCCAGGCCATGCGTGCCAAAGGCCGCAAGGTTTATCAGGCGGCAAAAAGCCTGGGAGATGATGAGAAAGAGTGGGCTCGCGGCACCTTTGTGAAGCCAACGCTGATCGAACTGGAAAGCTTTGACGAGCTGCAAAAAGAGATCTTTGGCCCGGTGCTGCACGTCGTTCGCTTCCAGCGTGCCAATCTGGGCGCGTTGGTCGATCAGATCAATGCTTCAGGCTATGGTCTGACGCTGGGTATCCATACGCGTATCGATGAAACCATCGCCAGAGTCACCGATCATGCCAAGGTCGGTAACCTGTATGTTAACCGCAATATGGTGGGTGCAGTGGTAGGCGTTCAGCCGTTTGGCGGCGAGGGATTGTCTGGCACCGGGCCGAAAGCCGGTGGGCCACTCTATCTGTACCGCCTGCTGGCCAGCCGTCCACAGGATGCCGTGCAGCGTACTCTGAATCGACAGGATAACGAGCGTCCTCTGGAAGCTACCGTACGCCCTACGCTGCTTGTGCCGCATCAGGCCTTGGAACAATGGGCCGTGGCGGAGAACCATCGCGAGTTGGCAGTCCTGGCGCAACAATACGCCGAACTGGGCCAGGGTGGCACCGTACGTCCGCTGCCTGGCCCAACCGGGGAACGCAACACTTACGCCCTGCTGCCACGCGAACGCGTGCTGTGCCTGGCGGACAACAACGCCGATGCGTTGAACCAGTTGGCCGCCGTGTTGGCGGTTGGCAGCCAGGCGCTGTGGCCGGAGGCAGAATTGCAGCGCACGCTGTATCGCAGCTTGCCAGCCGCCGTACAGGCACGGATCGGTTTCACCAAGGATTGGGCGCAGGATAAAGTCGAGTTTGATGCGGCCATCTATCACGGCGACGCCGATCAACTGCGTACCCTGTGTGAGCAAATCGCACAACGCAGCGGTGCCATTGTCTCGGTGCAAGGTTTCGCTCGCGGTGAAACCAACATCCTGCTGGAACGCCTGTTGATCGAACGTTCACTGAGCGTCAACACCGCTGCCGCCGGGGGTAACGCCAGCCTGATGACTATCGGTTAATCGCCAAATTCGAGTGACACCACCAACCCCGCAGCAATGCGGGGTTTTTTATTGTCTGAGGTATGGCAGTTCAAAAGCCGTCAGGATGCAGATATCGCTTGCCATTGATCCATAAAGATATCCACCAAACCAGAGAGCTCTTCTCGGGTTGCTCCATTGCGGGCTTGCACAGACATGCCCTGGATGACATTGGCAATGTACTTACCCAACAGAACACAGTTGGTGTTTTCCGGCAGTTCTCCCTGGCGAACGCGCAGCTCCAGGCACTCGACAATTTTTTTCTCTGCGGAATTTCTTGGCTGGCTAAGCTGGTTAAATAACGCCTCATCCTCAGCAGACATCCCAAAAGTGGCAACAACCATAAAGCAGCCGGCGGGAGTCTCTGTGTCGGTAAACCAATCAACACAAGTACGCAGCAACTGCTCAATCACCTGTGGCAAAGGGAGATCGTCCTGTTCAAGGATCACATCTCTGGCGTGGCCGTAAGTAGCCAGATACTTATCCACCGCAGCACAAAATAGGCCTTCCTTGCTACCAAACTCAGCGTATAGCGAAGAGGGTTTGGTTCCTGTTTCCTCAATCAGTTGAGACATCGACGTGGGTTCATAGCCAAAGCGCCAGAACAACCCCATAGCCTTTTCCAACACATCGTCGCGATCGAGTTTTTTAGGCCTGCCACGTGCAGGCCGCTCCGGTAGATCCTTTCTCATGTATAGGGCTCCAGGGCCTTGGTGACACCATTTATGTAACGATCACTATAAAATATTGCCCCAGTTTATACCATGGCGCCATTTAAAATAACGATCATTACAAAATATGATTGCATCATCACCACTCTGCGCGTATGGTCATTAAATAACGATCGTTACATAACCTGTAAGGATCGTCCTACGCAAAACTTTACTAAGGAATGGAATCATGAAATTACAGAGTTTATTAGCTATCGAAACACCGGTTATTCAAGCCTCCATGGTGTGGCTGAACTCTGCCGAACTGGCCGCTGCGGTCTCAAACGCCGGGGGGCTGGGTGTATTAGGCCCTAATGCCGGACGCCAGGTTGCCAATGGCGGAATAGTTGCGACCGTAGAGGCTTTCCGCCAGGAAATAAGGAAAACCAGAAGCTTAACGGATAAACCCTTTGCCGTTAATTACCTCCTACCCATCGAAGGAGTCGATATCAGTTTTAAATACGCCGAGCCGTTACTGGAGGTCATCCTGCAGGAAAAAATTAACATCGTCATAACCAGCGGTAAGGATATTACCAAAGGTGAAGCATACATCCGCAGGCTGAAAGAGGCCGGGGTTATCGTTATTCACCGCGAAATCTCACCGACGGTTGAGAACTCCATTATGGCGGAAAATATCGGGGTGGATGCGATCATTGTCACCGGCCATGAGGCTGGAGGACACCTGAGTGAACACCGTATCAGCACCCTGGTTCTGTTGCCCCAGGTCACCGATGTAGTCAAAATCCCGGTGATTGCCGCCGGAGGTATCTATAACCTGAAAACCGCAAAGGCGGCCATGGCAATGGGAGCTGCCGGGATCTATGTTGGTACACGCTTTATCACCACGTTTGAATCCCCTGCCAGCCTCAATACCAAGCAAGCCATTGTCGACGTTCAGTCTGAGGAGTTGGTCGAAATTAATACTCCGGCGGGAGATATTCGCGTCATCGCCACCGAGAGTATCCGCGCGGGACGCGGCGAGAGCGAAGTGGGCATCATCAAGACAGGTATGTTAGACGGAGACCACCAATATGGGGTGATCACGGTGTCTGGCGCCGCTGGCGGCATTGGCAAGATTAGCAGCGTTAAGGAAGTGGTCTGCGAATTCTCTTCTGCCTTTCACTAATAGATTCTGTTGAGTAGCCAGTAGCACCACGAACATCCAAAGAGCCCTAGCAGAAAGCCCCAATTGCGAGCCTTTTCGCAAACCCCGCATTGACGCGGGGTTTTTTATTGCCTGCATAAAAGTCAGCCTATACCGTATTCATCTCCTTGCCAATAAATGTGTATGGTGTGTATTATAAGGAATGAACAGGTGAAAAGTTCAGAACTGATTAAACGACTCGAAAGCCATGGTTGGGTTTTACAACGGATCAAAGGCAGCCACCATCAATTCAAACACCCTAACTCATCGTTGGTGATCACCGTGCCTCATCCCAATAAGGATGTGAAATTGGGAACGCTGCGGCAAATCATGAAGGATGCAGGGCTGCTTAATTCCTAGACCATTTCGCAATGACGAGGTAACGCTATGTTTTATCCCGCTTATATACATGCCGAGCCGGATGGCAGCGCCAGCGGCTTCTTTCCCGATGTGCCAGGCTGCTACTTTGCCGGAGACAGTCTCGATCAAACCTTCCAGGATGCCAAAAGCGCTCTGGATGCCCACTTTGAATTATTGAGCGAAGAGAATCAGGCCATTCCACGCCCACAAACAGTGTCCTTCCATCTGGCTCAGGGCAACGACGCCCTCAACGGCGGGCAGTGGCTGCTGGTGGATATCAATATGGACAAGTTCGATGGCCGGGCAGAACGCATCAATATCACGTTGCCCCACAGGCTGCTCAACCGCATTGATGCGCTGGTGCAGCAGCATCCGGGCTATGGCAGCCGCAGCGCATTTCTCGCCGCCGCAGCGCGTAATGAGTTGTTAAAGGCAGGATAACGAGGTTAAGGGGGCATCGCCCCCTGACAAGATCACTGATTGAGAAACTTATCCAGAAACTGCTTGGTGCGCTGATGCTGCGGGTTGGCGAACAACGCCTTCGCTGGCCCCTGCTCAACAATGCGGCCATGATCCATAAAAATGGCGCGATCGGCCACGTCACGGGCAAAGCTCATTTCGTGGGTGACGATCACCATGGTGCGTTTCTCTTCTGCCAAGGCGCGAATGGTATTGAGCACTTCGCCAACCAGCTCAGGATCCAACGCAGAGGTCGGTTCATCAAACAAAATGACCTCGGGCTGCATCGCTAACGCCCTGGCAATGGCTACGCGCTGCTGCTGACCGCCAGACAAACGTTTAGGGTAAGCCTGCTCTTTACCGCTCAGCCCCACTTTTGCCAACAGGACACGCGCCAGCTTTTCAGCGCTGGCCTTGGCCTCTCCTTTAACGATCACCGGTCCTTCAATGATGTTTTCCAACACCGAACGGTGGGGAAACAGGTTGAAGCTCTGAAACACAAAGCCCACCTGCTGGCGCAGGGCCCGTACCTGATTTTTTTGTTTGCTCAGCGGGCGAGCGCTGTCGATCAAGATGTCACCGACACGGATAGTGCCAGAATCCGGCACCTCCAGCAGGTTGATGCTGCGTAACAAGGTCGTCTTACCGGAACCACTCGGCCCGATAATCGCCACCACTTCTCCCGCGTTCACCTCAAGATCGATACCGTGCAATACGGTCTGCCCTTTGAACTTTTTAACCAACTGTCTGACTTCGATGGCGCTCATCGGCTACTCCTGATCCTGACGGTTAACGTGCGCTTCCAGACGGTTCTGCAACGCGGAAAGCAAGGTGGCCATCACCCAGTAGATCAGCGATGCCGCCAGATACATGGCGAACACTTCCAGCGTACGTGAGGTGATCAGCTGCGCCTGACGGAACAGCTCCGGCACCTGAATAGTCGCCGCCAGCGAGGTATCCTTGACCAACCCGATAAAGCTGTTGCCCAGCGGAGGCAGCGCGGTGCGAGCCGCCTGCGGCAGGATAACCCGGCGCAGAGTCTGCCAGGGCGTCATGCCGATACTGGCCGCCGCTTCCCATTGCCCTTTATCGATCGAGGAAATCGCCGCACGCAGCGTTTCCGACGTATAGGCGGCGGTGTTTAATGAAAGGCCGATTAATGCCGCCGGGAACGGATCCAGCTCGATGCCAAACTGCGGTAAGCCGTAATAGATCATAAACAGCTGGGCGATCAGCGGCGTTCCGCGAAACAGGGAAACGTAGATGCGTGACAGCCAGGAGATCGGCCATAACGGCGAAAGGCGCATCAGCGCCAGCAAAAAACCGAGGATCAAACCGAGCGCCATGCCCCCCAGACTGAGCTGGAGGGTTAACAGCGCACCCCGTAATAAAAATGGCGCTGAATCCAGCGCCAGTTGGATACTCTCTTGCATTATTTAGTTACGTCCGCGCCAAACCATTTTTCAGAGATCTTCGCCAACGTCCCGTCTTTCTGCATTTCGGCAATCGCCTGATCGATAGCGGCCAGCAGTTCCGGATTGTTTTTACGCACCGCTACGCCAGCTTCCTGACGAGAGAATGCCGGGCCAGCGACGGCCAACGTATCACCGGTTTTCTTTACCAGATCCAACGCCGCCAGACGGTCGACCAAAATGGCATCGATGCGGCCTACGCGCAGATCCTGATATTTGGTTGGGTCATCGTCGTAGGTACGCACATCAACACCCTGCACGTTTTCACGCAGCCACTGTTCGTAGTTGGTGCCCAGACCCACGCCGACCTTCTTGCCCTTCAGATCGTCGGCCTTGGTAATAATGCCTTCATTGCCTTTCTTCACCAGCGCCTGGATACCGGAAACGGTGTACGGGGTAGAGAAATCGTACTTTTTCTTACGCTCATCGGAGATGGTGACCTGGTTAATCACCACGTCGATACGCTTGGACTCCAGCGAGGCTAACATGCCATCCCATTTGGTTGGGTTGAGCTTGGCCTTCACCCCCAGATGTTCCGCCAGTGCATTAGCGAAATCCACCTCAAAGCCAGTCAGTTTGCCGTCCTCACCCTGGAAGCTGAACGGCGGATAGGTGCCTTCCAGCCCAACGATCAGCGTGCCGCGCTGCTTGACCTGATCGAGCAGGTTATCGGCAGCGTAGGTTTTGACGTTCAAGCCGGTGGTCAGCGCCACAGCCATCACACCCAGCAGCAGTTGACGACGAAATTTTGAAAAGACCATAGACACCCCATCTGTTGTTTATCTTTTTGATTTCATGACTTTAACAGTCATAAACACTTCATAAAGGAATATAACCTAATAACTATAGTTCTAAATGGAATAACAACTGTGCTCGGCATCAGACCTGTGGATGATAGGCGAACAGCGCCGGTGCCCCACCGGTGTGCACAAACAGGATCGGACCTTCATCGCGAAAACGTTTCTGGCTGATGCCATCAATCAACCCCGCCATCGCCTTACCAGTATAGACCGGGTCCAGCAGTACACCTTCCTGCTGCGCCAGCAGCTTCACCGCCGCCATACCTTCGTCATTCGGCATACCGTACTGCGGGGCAAAATAGTCATCCCACAGGGTTATGGGGGCCAGCTCGTCAATATCCAGCGAACAGGCGACCGCTTTTTGCAGTTGTTCAACCTTCGGTAACTGATCGATCACCTTGCGGGAAACGGTCACGCCAATCAGTTCGCTCTCCGGCAGCAGTTGCTGTAGCCCCACCGCCAGGCCAGCGTGAGTCCCGGCACTGCCGGATGCCACTACGATCGAACTGAAGGTGACGCCATGGCTTTGCGCAGCAATTTCCAGCGCACACTGCACATAGCCCAATGAGCCGAGCGCATTGGAACCTCCTACGGGGATGACATAAGGACGGAAACCCTGGGCTTCCAAACGTGTGGCCAGATCGGCCAGTTGCATCTGCGGATCGTGCAAGGCATCGCACATCACCACTTCAACATTGAACAGATCGAGCAGCAGACGATTACCGTTACTGAGGTAGTTTTCCGCTTTGGTATCAATGGGGTTTTCCAACAGCGCAACGCAATGCAGGCCGAGCTTGGCCGCCACGGCGGCGGTCTGGCGAACGTGGTTGGATTGAATGGCACCGGCGGTAACCAGGGTATCGGCCCCTTGGCGTACCGCATCGGCGGCTAAAAACTCCAGTTTTCTCAGCTTGTTACCACCCATGGCCATCGGCGTGACATCGTCACGTTTGATGTAAATGTCGCGGCCAAGGTAGTCTGAAAGGCGGGATAACTTTTCGAGCGGCGTGGCAGAGCCAACCAAATCCAGGCGCGGGAATTGCGCCAGTTGCTGTTGCAGATCCACAACTTCCCCCAGGGAATAAAATAACGGTGTTTGAGTGATAGATTTATCAGATGTGCTCTGAATAATCACTCTTTATTCGTGGGGGTGGCTGCAGGGTAACCCGGCTGGCCGAGTCGAGTTAATTAATACGGAGTTGAACGGGCGCAGCATGCAGCGCCCCTACATTGTGAGTTGGCGGAGAAGGGTCCGCAGTCTCAGTAACTTTTTTGCCAGGCCAGGTATTGGTCGTATTTACGCAGCGCGATACGGTAGTTATCGTTCGCCGCCGGTGGCAGATCGTCAATAATACGCTGATGGTTGAACGCGCTGGCAAACTGATCGGCAGGATAGTTGTGTGCCACCAGCATTTCATCCAGGCGCCGCAGGCGTACGACATATTCGCGGATGGTGCTGTGGTTCATCTCGGTCTGTTCAAACAGATATTGTTTAAACGCCATGATGTCGAAGTAGCTGGGGTGACTATTACAGGAGATTTCACTACAAAACCGGCATAGCGCGGTCAACTCGCTTTGCACGTTTTGCCAGACCAGATCGTCAATCGGTTGATCCATCCGGGCGATGGCTTCCTTATTGATGATCTTGCCACGGAACACCAGTGCCATGCGGTCGAGCACCTTCTCGCACTGGGAGCAATGGGTTTGGCTGTGTTTATAATCTTTCAGGTAGCGGCTGAGTGGCCGTTTCTTCAACTGTTTTCCTGGCATCATTTGCAGTCCATTTATTGCGGCAGTAATCAGGTTGGTTAGGGGGGCAGGCTTTGGGGTTCAGTTGTCCTGGGCCAGACGTGCCCGCAGGCGTTTAATTGCCTGGCTATGCAACTGGCTGACTCGCGACTCGCCCACATCAAGCACTGCGCCAATTTCCTTCAGATTCAACTCCTCCTGGTAATACAACGTCAGCACCAGTTTTTCGCGTTCCGGCAGCGCCTCGATGGCATCGATCACCCGCTGGCGCAGATTGCCTTCCAACAGTTGATGTAGCGGATTGGCAGCTTCATGACCTTCCAGCACCGGTTCGGCGCTGTCGCCATGCTCTTCCTGCCATTCGTCGTAAGAAAATAGCTGGCTATTATTGGTGTCCAGCAGGATCTGGCGATACTCGTCCAGCGAGACATCCAACCCCTGTGCCACCTCCATTTCGCTGGCCGGGCGGCCAAGCCGCTGTTCCAACTGCTGCATCATGCGCGCCACTTCCCGAGCGTTGCGGCGTACGCTGCGCGGCACCCAGTCGCGGCTACGCAACTCGTCGAGCATTGCTCCGCGAATACGCTGCACGGCATAGGTCGTGAAGGCAGTTCCTTGCAGGGCATCGTAACGCTCAACCGCGTTTAACAGCCCTATTCCCCCTGCTTGCAGCAGATCGTCCAGTTCCACGCTGGCGGGCAGCCTAACCTGCAGGCGTAACGCCTCGTGGCGCACTAACGGTACGTAGCGTAGCCAGAGAGAATTTTTGTCCATGACGCCTTCGGCGGTATACAGATCGCTCACTATGTCTAACCTGCGGATAACGGAGTCATGGCTATTATCCGTAGCAGGCGCAATACCAATCGTCTGAACAGCCGTACAAAACGGGCTTTATTTGTGCCATGTAAAAACTCTGACGGCAGCCGAAGACAAAAAACCCTGCCGAAGCAGGGTTTGGATGACAAGGCTAATCGGAGAGAGTCGATTAACGCAGCAGGGTCAGTACGTTCTGGGTAGACTGGTTAGCCTGGGCCAGAACAGAGGTGCCAGCCTGTTGCAGGATGTTGGCACGGCTCATGTTGGACACTTCGGTCGCGTAGTCGGCATCCTGAATACGAGACTGGGAAGCAGACAGGTTGTTCACTGTGCTGTTCAGGTTGTTGATAACAGAATCGAAACGGTTCTGTACCGCACCCAGGGAAGAACGCAGGCCGTCAACTTGTGACAGAGCTTTGTCCAGTACTGCCAGTGGATCGGTGGTTTTAGGATCGGTGCTCATTTCCGCGCCTTTACTAACTTTACCGTCACCATCTACGGTAGCTTTGAAGTACTTGGCATCAGTGCCAGTGCCTTCCTGAATAACATATGACTTACCGCTATCATAAGATTTCAGATTAGCAGCATCAGCACCTGTTGGAGCTACCTCTTGTTTAACTGTCGTGGCCGAAGACAGAGTCATTGATGTAGTATCTGTTTCTGTACCGGCGATGGTGCCCACTTTGCCTGTGGCATTGTCAATGGTGGCTTTATAAGACTTACCATCAGCGCCGATGGCATACAGATCGCCAGTTGCATCATCTGTTTTGTAACTGGCTGGAGCAGCACCGCCAGCTTGCTTGCCATCGCTATCGATAGCCAAGGTTTTACCCGTTGCTATTGTAGTTGGAGCCGCTCCAACTTTACCAACATCAACACCATCAGCAACACTGAATTTATCCAGGCCCAAAGTGCTGGCATTGATATTTTTCAGATCGATATCGATGGTTTCGCCATCGTTAGCACCTACCTGAATAGTCAGCTTCTGGTCACCGCTCAGCACTTTCACGCCGTTGAAATCGGTCTGCTCTGAAATACGGTTGATTTCGTTCAGACGCTGGGTGATTTCGTCCTGGATTGACTGCAGGTCGCTAGAAGAGTTAGAACCGTTCTGAGACTGTACGGTCAGACGACGGATGTTCTGCAGGTTGTCGTTGACTTCGTTCAGTGCGCCTTCAGTGGTCTGCGCCAGAGAGATACCGTCGTTAGCGTTACGAGAAGCCTGAGTCAGGCCCTTGATGTTAGCGGTGAAACGGTTAGAGATCGCCTGACCCGCAGCATCATCCTTCGCGCTGTTGATACGCAGACCGGAAGACAGACGCTCGATAGCGGTCCCCAGAGAAGACTGAGATTTGTTCAGGTTGTTCTGCGCCATCAACGACAGGCTGTTGGTATTAATTACTTGTGCCATAATTTGCTTTCCTTACGAATCAGTTGCGACGTTCGCATTCACAATTAAAGGGTTCGGACCTTGTTGGTCCACGGCGTCAACCACCGTCTCCTCAGGTATCGGCGCTCCCCCCGCAACCTTTAGATTTTTTTTGCGTTTTTTTCACTTTTCGCCAATGGCGCGAATAACGCTGTTTTTCCCTCTTCTACTGCGCCATCGTTTTTTCTATTTACCCGTAAACTTTTTGAATACTGAGCCGATAACGCATAGAGCGTAAAAGTCATTGACCATAGGAGAATCACGAATGGCATCGATTAGTTCATTAGGCATCGGCTCAGGGCTGGACCTCAACGGCTTGCTGGACAAGCTGAGCAAGGCGGAACAACAACGTCTGACACCTTATACTACCCAGCAAACCAGCTATAACGCCAAGCTGACCGCCTACGGCACGCTGAAAAGCTCGCTGGAAAAATTCGATAACCTGAGCAAGGATTTGGCCAAGCCAGAATTCTTTAACAATACTACTGCCACCACTCACGATCAGTTTAACGTGACTACCAACGCCAAATCGGTCCCGGGTAACTACAGCGTCGAGGTTCTGCACCTGGCGCAGCCGCAAACCTTGACGACAAAGGCGGATATTAAAGATCAAGCGGAGAAACTGGGCACTAGTGGCGCCAGCGATCGTTCGATTTCGATCACCGCCGGCAACCCGCCCAAAGAGGTCAAAATCCCGCTGGGTGACGATCAAACCTCACTGCTGGAAATGCGCGATGCGATTAACGGCGCCAAGGCCGGGGTAAACGCTACCATCATGCGCGTAGGCGACAACGAATATCAGTTGGCCATCAGTTCCTCCACTACCGGCGAAAACAATACGGTTAAGGTGCAGGTTAACAATGACGATAAACTGGGGGCGATCTTAAATTATGATCCTACCAGCACCAGCAACGCGATGAAGGAAACGGTCAAAGGCCAGGATGCCGAGTTGACCATTAACGGCACCACCATCAAGCGCAGTACCAATTCGATCGCCGACGCCCTGCAAGGGGTGACGCTGGATCTGAAAACCACCACCAAACCGGGCGAACCGCAGAACCTGGTGGTCACCGCCGATAAAAGCGGCACCTCGGACAAGGTCAAGGCTTGGGTTGATAGCTATAACTCGCTATTGGATACCTTTAATTCCCTGACCAAATACACCCCGGTCAAGAGTGGCGAAGAGCAGAACGCCAAAAACGGGGCATTGCTGGGCGACAACACGCTGCGCGGCATCCAATCCTCAATTAAGAGCGCGCTCAGCGCCGCACAGGACAATCCAGAGCTGAAGGGCCTGGGTAACCTGGGTATTACTACCAATACCAAAACCGGCAAACTGGAATTGGACAGCGACAAGTTGAAAAAAGCTATCGATGAAAAACCCGATCAGGTAGCCAATTTCTTCGCTGGAGATGGTAAGGAGAGCGGTATGGCAACGGAAATCCACAATGAGATCCAAAACTATATCAAGGCCGGTGGCGTGATTGAGAACTCGACCAAGAGTATCAACACCAACCTCGACCGTTTGAATACCCAAATCACCCGCGTGACCGAAAGCATTCAAAACTCCATCGATCGTTACAAACAGCAATTTGTTCAGTTGGATACCATGATGTCGAAACTGAATGGTACCAGTAATTATTTAACCCAACAGTTCACGTCTAAATAGGCGCGTTAACCAGGTAAAATAGCATGTACAACCGCAGCGGAACCCAGGCTTACGCCCAGGTTAGTGTAGAAAGTGGCGTGATGGGTGCCAGCCCGCACCAGCTCATCGTGATGCTATTCGACGGGGCGCTCAGCGCCCTGCTTCGTGCACGCATCCTGATGAATCAGGGGAATATCGCCGGCAAGGGGCTGGCGATCTCAAAAGCGATTAATATCATTGATAACGGGCTAAAAAATGGCCTCAATCATGAACAGGGGGGGGAGATCGCCGATAATCTCGCCGCCTTATATGACTATATGAAACGCCGTCTGATGCAGGCCAACCTGCACAATGATGTGGCAGCCCTTGACGAGGTCAGCGGGCTGCTGGAGAACATTGCCGACGCCTGGCGCCAAATTGGCCCAAATTATCAACCCGTTCAGGACGGCGTATAATGGAACACCACCAACAACTGCTATCGGCCTATCAACAGATCCATACCCTGAGCGAGCAGATGATCACACTGGCACAGGCTGGCCAGTGGGATGCGCTGATTGAAATGGAGATCACCTACGTCCAGGCGGTAGAAAAAACCGCCCAACTGGCGGGTTTCCCTGAGCCGTCTTCGACCTTGCAGGATATTTTACGCAGTAAATTGCAGCAAATCCTCAGCAACGAAACCGAAGTGAAGCGACTGATGCAGCTACGCATGGACGAATTAACGGTTTTGATCGGGCAGTCTACCCGCCAGAGCGCGGTCAACAGCACCTACGGTCAATTCCATGACCGCGCTTTGCTGCTTGGTGAGCCGCAATCAAGATAAATCTTATGTTTAACCGCCTGTCCTAAGTAATTAATAGGATAAAACACTATTATTATCCCGTTGCACCATAATATAAACGCATGAGATTTGAATAATTCGTATGGCAGGTAATGCATGAAAATGCAAACCGCTGGCACTATTGCCGATTTAATGGATAACACTTATCCCGACACGGACGTTTTCTGTTCAACAGGAAACTGATTCTTGACAAGTAAATTACCGAGTTGTGATCGGCAACAGGCGAAAAAATGTTGCTCCAGCCCCCAGCAAAGCGTAAAGATATTCGTAGATAATAACGATGAAATGAATATTGATGGAACGCTTAATTAATTTTTGTCCTGGGATCGGTGCTTCAGCACACATCATTCAGCATACTGAACTGCGACTTCCGTCGCTCTATTTTGAGCAGACGCATCTGTTTTTGATCCAGCAAGGGCAAACACGTATACAGTGGCAGCAGCGGGAGGTGGTAGCTCGCGCTGGGGAGCTGTTGATCATAGAAGGTGGGCTAACCGCCGATGTGATTAATAGCCTTTCAGACAGCGGAATATTCAGCTGCCAGCTGCTGATTTGCGATCCCTTGCTGTTTGATACGCTAGCTAATGCGCCTATCGCGCCGCCGCCGCTCCCTTTCACCGGCGTCACTACGCTGACGAAGCTGCCCTGCCCGTTTTTGCACAGTTTTGAAACCGCGGCGCTGGCACTGACGCTGCACGATCGTTTCCCCCAGATGATTATCCGCCATAAGATGTGCGAAATCCTACTGTGGCTGGCACACCTGGGGATCCGATTCACTCACCAGGAAGCCAATAATCTGACCCAGCAGGTGCGCCGCTTGCTGGCAAGCGATCCGCAACGGATTTGGACCGCCGCCGAAGTGGCTGAGAATCTGATGATGAGCGAGGTGGTGCTGCGGCGTAAACTGTCGGCGGAGAATAGCGCCTTGCGCAGCCTGATGATCGACGTACGTATGAGCCGCGCGCTGCTGTTATTGCAGGCCACAGACTGGCCGATTTCCGCCATTGCACAATATGTAAGCTATGAGAGTTCTTCCCGTTTTGCCGAACGCTTCCGTAAACGATTCGGCTTCGCGCCTACCGCCATCCGTGGGCACCAGCGAATTATGCAGCCCACCGCCGCGCAGCCCCCGGCATATCCATGGCTAAATACGGTAGAGGAATAACAACGGCAGGCTGAGGATGTGACGAAGGCCACCCAGAGTGGCCCGTACATCAGTTGAACTTAACTAACACATAGATTAATGCGGCCAACACAATTAACATAACGATGCTGAAAAAACGCCATCTCACTTCACTTTTAGTGCTCATCACCTTTCCTGAGTAAATACTATTAGCGCGATTATTTCCGTAGAAGAAATAACATCCTTGCCAAAGCTGTGCATCGTTCATCTTATCCACAACAGCATCAGCAGACTCCAAAGTACGATCAAAAAAATAACAACCACCGTACATTAGGAATTAGGTCTTTCAATAAAATAGAGGTATTTCTTTAAGTTACACAGTTCGCGGTTTTCTGCCAGTGCTTGAATGAGACTCAATTGCCTCACCGTCGGCCTATACTTTTTGCGTGGGCCAAAAGCAACAGAGAATGACTCCACTCAAAAATATGAGATAGTTCCTTGACGCCATAAGGATATATCTAATTTATATCCCGGTTAATTGACATTTAGGACAATAACTACAAATATTAGCTTAATTAACCAATTTCAAGGAGGATAAGATAATGGAGTATTTGGTAGCATCACTGACTGTTTTATGCCTTTTTTCCTTTAAGAAACACGCCAAAGTTATTGATAGTAAAAAGATTGGTGTTGCCCATAAAAAACACCGTCGACGCTCAAGACACCGGCTTGCCATGATTTATTGATTAGGCAAATGGGTCGAAAACCACTGAGAATCACATTAGGGAGGCTTACGCCAATACAGAGCTTGCGCTAAAGCCACCCTTTATTTACCGCTACACCGCCATATTCATCACGTCTTGATAAGCCGCAACCAGTTTATTACGCACCTGCACTCCCAGTTGCAAAGACACCGAAGACTTCTGCAGATCGACCATCACGTCGTTCAAACTGATACCCGGCACTCCCAATTCAAAATTCTGTGCTTGCTGGCGCGCAGTTTGTTGAGTCTCGCTGATCTTACCGAGAGCCGCCTTTAACTCATTGGCAAAGCTTGCTCCCTGCACCGGATCGTTTTGTCGCAGCGCTCCGGCCTGAACTGCCGTGGCTTGCAACTGCTGCACCACTCCTTCAATACCCTGAATTGCCATCATGACCTCGTCACTTCATTCATACCCTATGGATTTCAAGCGGTGGCCTGAAAGACGGCGGGAAAACCGCGCCTTCATTCGCCTGCATGATCCCGATGCTGAACACCCTACCACAGTGTTTTCCGGTTAAAGCGGCTAATTAACTGCAAAAACACCGGTTTATCGGGCCATCAAAATTTGCCCCTAGAGCAAATAATGGCATGCCCAAAAATGGGGGCGCTTTTGTTAGGCCGTAAAGAACTGAGTATTCAGGGAGTCTGTTTTGTCATCACACAACAACGCTAGCCATACCTCGAACCCACCAGAGTGGGTACCAGCATGAATGGTGAAAGCCGTGATAACGGCCTGCTGGCCCTATGGAATCGCCTGCGTGCCAACCCTAAAATTCCACTGCTGATCGCGGCCTCGGCGGCGATCGCCATCGTGGTTGCGCTGACGCTATGGGCCAAAAGCCCGGATTACCGCGTGCTGTACAGCAATCTCAACGATCGCGACGGCGGCGCTATCGTCACGCAACTCACGCAGATGAACATCCCCTATCGCTTTACCGAGAACGGCTCTGCGTTGATGATCCCGGCGGAAAAGGTGCATGAAACCCGCCTGCGTCTGGCGCAACAGGGGCTGCCTAAGGGAGGCGCCGTCGGCTTTGAACTGCTGGATCAGGAAAAATTCGGCATCAGCCAGTTCAGCGAGCAGATCAACTACCAGCGCGCGCTGGAAGGCGAACTGTCACGCACTATCGAATCCCTGGGGCCGGTACAGAATGCCCGTGTGCATCTGGCGCTGCCTAAGCCTTCGCTGTTTGTGCGCGAACAAAAGAACCCTTCGGCTTCAGTAACGCTAACGCTGCAACCTGGCCGCACCTTGGACGACGGCCAGATCAATGCCGTGGTGTATATGGTGTCCAGCAGCGTGGCCGGTTTGCCGCCGGGCAACGTCACGGTGGTCGATCAGGCTGGCCGCTTGCTGACCCAATCCGACGGCACCGGGCGCGATCTCAATGCCGCACAGCTGAAGTACGCCAATGAGGTTGAGAACCGCTATCAGCGCCGTATTGAAGCCATTCTGGCACCGATTGTCGGCAGCGCGAACGTGCGTGCACAGGTAACGGCACAAATCGATTTCTCCACCCGCGAGCAAACCGACGAACAGTACCAGCCCAACCAGCAGCCGGATAAATCCGCGATACGCTCCAGACAGTTCAGCCAGAGTGAACAGAACGGCGGGCAACCGATCGGCGGCGTACCGGGTGCCCTTTCCAACCAGCCGAGTGCAGCACCGACTGCACCGATAGAAACACCAAAAACTACGGCTGCGGGCAATACTAATACTCCCGCCACGGCAAACAATGCCAATAACAGCACCCGTACCGGGGCTAGCGGTAACGTAGCGCAAAACAGTCGCCGTGATGAAACCACCAACTATGAGGTGGATCGCACCATTCGTCATACCCAGCACAAGGCTGGGGCGGTGGAACGCCTGTCGGTCGCCGTGGTGCTCAACACCCTGGGCACCGATAAGGACGGCAAACCGCTGCCGATGAGCAAAGAACAGTTGGCCCAGGTGGAGTCGCTGGTCCGTGAAGCGATGGGTTACTCCAGCAGCCGTGGCGATACGCTTAACGTGGTCAACACCCAGTTCAACGATGTAGAGCAGACCGGCGGCGAGTTGCCTTTCTGGCAGTCACAGTCGTTTATCGATCAGTTGTTCAACGCCGGCCGCTATTTGCTGGTGCTGCTGGTGGCCTGGATCCTGTGGCGCAAGCTGGTTCGCCCACAGCTGCAAAGCCGTCAGCTCGCACAACAGGCCGCGATCACCGCTGCCAAGGCGCCAGCTAGCCGCCCGGCGGAGGTCAACAAGCCAAGTCATGAAGAGCAGGCGCTGCATAAGAAATCACAGCAGCGCGTCAATGCTGAAGTCCAGGGCCAGCGGATCCGCGAACTGGCAGATAAAGATCCACGCGTGGTCGCCCTGGTGATCCGCCAATGGATGAGTAACGAACTATGAGCCTGACAGGTACCGAAAAGAGCGCCATCCTGCTGATGACGCTGGGCGAAGATCGCGCCGCCGAAGTCTTCAAGCACCTCTCGTCACGGGAAGTGCAACAGTTGAGTGGCACCATGGCCAGCATGCGTCAGGTGTCCCACAAACAGCTGGGGGAAGTCCTCAGCGAGTTTGAAGACGATGCCGAACAGTATGCCGCGCTGAGCGTCAATGCCAGCGACTATCTGCGCTCGGTGCTGGTTAAAGCCTTGGGTGAAGAACGTGCCAGCAGCCTGCTGGAGGATATTCTCGAATCACGCGAAGACACCTCCGGCATGGAAACGCTCAACTTTATGGAGCCGCAGAGCGCGGCCGATCTGATCCGCGACGAACACCCGCAGATCATCGCCACCATCCTGGTACACCTCAAGCGTGGCCAGGCGGCGGATATCCTGGCCCAGTTCGAGGAGCGCCTACGCAACGACGTGATGCTGCGTATCGCCACCTTCGGCGGTGTACAGCCAGACGCCCTGGCAGAGCTGACCGAAGTGCTGAACAATCTGCTGGACGGCCAGAACCTCAAGCGCAGCAAAATGGGTGGCGTCCGTACCGCCGCCGAGATTATCAACCTGATGAAAACCCAGCAGGAAGAGGCGGTTATCGGTGCCATGCGCGACTACGACGGCGAGCTGGCGCAGAAGATCATCGACGAAATGTTCCTGTTCGAAAACCTGGTGGAAGTGGACGATCGCAGCATCCAGCGCCTGTTGCAGGACGTGGAAAGCGAATCCCTGTTGATCGCCTTGAAAGGGGCCGAACAGCCACTACGCGAGAAGTTCCTCAAGAACATGTCGCAACGTGCCGCCGATATCCTGCGCGACGATCTGGCCAACCGTGGCCCGGTGCGCATGTCGCAGGTGGAGAACGAACAGAAGGCCATCCTGTTGGTGGTACGTCGCCTGGCAGAAACCGGCGAAATGATCATCGGCGGTGGCGAGGACACCTATGTCTGATCGCCTCAACACCCTGCCCTGGCAGCCCTGGTCGCTTAACGACCTGGCGGATCCCAAACCGGTGCTGGAACCCGAAGCCCCACCTGAGGTGATCGTCATCCCGCAGGATGACAGCATCAACGAACAGCAACGGCTGGAGATGCTGCGTCTGCAGGCCCAACAACAAGGTCAGCAACAAGGCTTTGCCGAGGGCCAGCAGAAAGGCTATGACGCCGGTTTCCAGGCCGGGCTGGAGGAAGGCCGTCAGCAAGGCATTCTGGCAGGCCAACAGCAGCAGCAACCGATCACGGAACATTGGCAGCAGTTGGTCACCGAGTTCCAGCACACGCTGGACGCGCTCGACAGCGTGATTGCCTCACGCCTGATGCAGCTGGCCCTGACGGCGGCCAAACAGGTGATCGGCCAAGCGCCGGTGTGCGACGGCACCGCCCTGCTCGGCCAGATCCAACAGTTGATCCAGCAAGAACCGATGTTCAGCGGCAAACCGCAGCTGCGCGTACACCCGGATGATTACGAACGGGTAGAGCAGCAGCTTGGTGTCACCCTCAGCCTGCACGGCTGGCGGCTGCTGGCCGACGGACAGTTACACCCAGGCGGCTGCAAGGTCAGCGCAGAAGAAGGCGATCTGGATGCCAGCCTGGCCACCCGCTGGCATGAGCTGTGCCGTCTGGCCGCACCGGGAGAGCTGTGATGACCGTTCGTCTCGGCCGCTGGCTGAACTCGCTGGACAGTCTGGAAAAACGCATTGCCCGTGCGCCCGCGGTGCGCCGCTATGGGCGCCTGACCCGAGCCACCGGGCTAGTGCTGGAAGCCACCGGTTTGCAGTTACCGCTGGGGGCCACCTGCCTGATCGAACGCCATGACAGCGGTGTGGTGCAGGAGGTAGAAAGCGAGGTGGTCGGTTTTAACGGCCAGCGGTTGTTCCTGATGCCGCTGGAAGAAGTCGACGGCATCGTGCCCGGCGCTCGGGTCTATGCTCGCGTCTCCCCTGAAGGGCAAAGCGCCAGTAAACAGTTACCCCTTGGTCCGGCATTGCTTGGCCGGGTGCTCGACGGCGCTGCCAAACCGCTCGATGGTCTGCCAGCACCAGATACCGGCTACCGCGCGCCGCTGATCACCGCCCCGTTCAACCCGTTGCAGCGCACCCCGATCGAACAGGTACTCGACGTGGGCGTGCGCACCATCAACGGGCTGCTCACCGTGGGCCGCGGCCAGCGCATGGGCCTGTTCGCCGGTTCTGGCGTGGGTAAAAGCGTACTGCTCGGCATGATGGCGCGTTACACCCAGGCCGACGTGATCGTTGTCGGGCTGATCGGCGAACGTGGCCGCGAAGTGAAAGACTTTATCGAAAATATCCTCGGCCCCGAGGGGCGTGCCCGTTCGGTGGTGATCGCCGCACCGGCAGACGTTTCGCCGCTGCTGCGCATGCAAGGTGCCGCCTATGCCACCCGCATAGCTGAGGATTTCCGCGATCGTGGCCAACACGTGCTGCTGATTATGGATTCCCTGACCCGTTACGCCATGGCGCAACGTGAAATCGCCTTGGCGATCGGGGAACCGCCGGCTACCAAAGGCTATCCACCTTCGGTATTCGCCAAACTGCCTGCGCTGGTAGAGCGTGCCGGTAACGGCATCACTGGCGGCGGTTCCATTACCGCTTTTTATACCGTGTTGACCGAAGGTGATGACCAGCAAGACCCGATTGCCGATTCGGCACGTGCCATCCTTGATGGCCATGTGGTTCTTTCCCGGCGCTTGGCGGAGGCGGGCCACTACCCCGCCATCGATATTGAAGCTTCGATCAGCCGTGCCATGACCTCGCTGATCGACGAGGAGCATTACCGGCGGGTACGTAACTTCAAACAGATGCTGGCCAGTTACCAACGTAACCGCGATCTGATCAGTGTAGGAGCCTACGCCGCAGGCAGCGATCCGCTGCTGGACAAGGCCATGACGCTGTATCCGCAGATGGAAGCCTATCTGCAACAGGGCATCTTCGAGCGTAGCGGCTACGACGATGCCTGCCAGCAGTTGCAGCAACTGATTGTTTAACCACGGAGCCTGAGCACCATGAAACCACAATCACCGCTGATTATCCTGCGCGATCTGGCGCAGGATGCCGTAGAACAGGCCGCACAGCACCTCGGCCAGGCACGTCAGGCGCAACAGGCGGCGGAGCAACAGCTTGCCATGCTGCTCAACTACCAGGATGAGTATCGGCAAAAGCTGAACAACACTCTGTCTAGCGGCATGGGTTCCGCCAGTTGGCAAAACTACCAGCAGTTTATCGGCACGCTCGAGCAGGCCATCAGCCAGCATCGCCAGCAGTTGCTGCAGTGGAGCGAGAAGGTAGAACGGGCGGTCAAGCAGTGGCAGGACAAACAGCAGCGGCTGAACGCTTTTGAAACGCTCAACACCCGTGCCCTCAGCGCCGAACTGATACTGGAAAACAAGCGTGACCAAAAACTGATGGATGAGTTCGCTCAACGCAGTTCACAAAGGAATCTAAACCCATGAATCTCAACGTTCTCTCTGGCTTGCCAGCGACCGCTGACGGCACGGAGACTGGCCTTACCGCGCTGTCGTTGGATGATGCCGGACTGTCTGCCAGCTTTGCTCAACTGCTCGGCGAGCGCTTCACGCCCGAAGGTCAACTGAAAGGCAAGCCGAACGTGGCCCAGCTACTGGCCGAAGATCCACAAATCTCAACCCTCAGCCGCCAACAGCTTAACCAACTGCTGACCTCGTTTAGCGATCGTGGCCGGTTGCTGGCCGCTCCGCAGGAACTGGATACGGCAGACGATAGCCAAACCCGGTTAACCAAGCGCGATGACGAACAGCCGTTGCACCCTGTCGATACTTTGGATACGGCCAGCTTGCAGGCCCTGTTTGCCATGCTGCCTGCCAATGTAGTGCAGTCGTTACCGGGGAATGGGGTTGCAACCGCCGCTGAGCCAAACGGGGACGAAACGCCGCTGACAGGAGCTGCATCACTGTTAGCCACCCTGAGCGAAAAACCCGCGATATCCACTACCGGTCTGCCAGCGTCAAAATCGCAGCCGAACGCAGACGATAAATCCGCCTTGGCCGCCAAAACTGACGCGGCGGCGGTACTGTCTTCTCAGGCCGATGACAATCAGGATAGCGGCACCACCCCACTGAAACTGGCGGCTGAATCGACGCAATCTACTGCAACGCCACAGCACACGGCCCCTGCGCCAGTTTCCAGCCCGGTGATCGCCAGCCAACCCGTCAGCGCGACAGTGAGCGCACCGGCAACGCCACAGTTGAACGCTCAACTCGGCAGTCCGGAATGGCAACAGGCGCTGAGTCAGCAGGTGCTGATGTTCCACCGCAACGGCCAGCAGAGCGCCGAGTTACGCCTGCATCCGCAGGAACTGGGTGCCTTGCAAATCACGCTGAAGCTCGACGATAACCAGGCCCAGTTGCATATCGCCTCGGCACACGGCCAGGTTCGTGCGGCGGTGGAAGCCGCGCTGCCCCAACTACGCCATGCGCTGGCGGAAAGTGGCATCAACCTTGGCCAGAGCAGCGTTGGCGGTGAGTCACTGCCGCAGCCGCAACAGTCACAGCAGCAGGCCTCTCACCAAGGCGGGCAGCCTTCTTACCGTGAACAACACGGCAGCGCCGAAACCGGCGTTGAAGCCCTGAGCGCCCCAGCGGCGCTGCAGGCGATGGCCCGTTCGGTCGACGGCGTTGATATTTTCGCCTGACGGCGTGCAAACGCCCAAGCTGGCACGCTTTTCCCCGCCTATTCTGGCTATTGCAGCCCAGAATAAGCGGGATAATAGCTTTACATGTATTGCGTGCTGCCTATCTGCACGCAGAGAACAGGATTTGGCTTAGTAATGTCTCAGAACTCCCTTCCAACAGCAGCAACAAAAAAACGTCCAATACTGGTGATCCTGCTGGTACTGATCGCCTTGGGCGCATGTGGTGCCGCAGGCTATAGCTGGTGGTTGATGCAGCAGCATAAGAACGGTCAACCCACCGCCGAGGAAAAAAAACAGCCACCTCCGGCACCGGTGTTTATGCCGCTGGATACCTTTACCGTCAATCTGGTGACGCCGGATAACAACACGGACCGCGTGCTGTATATCGGCCTGACGCTGCGCCTGCCAGATGAAGAAACACGCCGCCGGCTGAACGATTTTCTGCCGGAAGTGCGTAGCCGTCTGCTAATGCTGCTTTCACGACAGGAAGCAAGCCAACTGGCCAACGAGCAAGGGAAACAGCAACTGGTGGCACAGATAAAAGACGTGCTCAGCCCACCGCTGGTTACGGGACAACCGAAGCAAGTGGTCAGCGATGTGCTGTTCACTGCCTTCATACTGCGGTAATAAACCATGGGCGACAATATTCTTTCACAGGCCGAGATCGACGCACTGCTCAATGGCGACAGCGCGGGGGATGAACCCGCCGCCGTCATCGGTCATGAAAGCGAGGTCAAACCTTACGATCCCACAACCCAACGCCGCGTGGTGCGTGAGCGCCTGCAAGCGCTGGAGATCATTAACGAGCGTTTTGCCCGTCAGTTTCGCATGGGGCTGTTTAACCTGTTGCGCCGTAGCCCGGACATTACCGTCGGGGCGATCAAGATCCAGCCATACCATGAGTTTGCCCGCAACCTGCCGGTGCCGACCAACCTGAACCTGGTCCACCTGAACCCATTGCGCGGCACGGCGCTGTTTGTGTTTGCCCCCAGCCTGGTGTTTATCGCCGTGGATAACCTGTTCGGTGGCGATGGCCGTTTTCCTACCAAGGTCGAAGGCCGGGAATTTACGCCAACCGAACAGCGGGTGATCAAGCGTATGTTGCGTTTGGCGCTGGACGCCTACGGCGATGCCTGGAGCGCCATCTACAAGATCGATGTGGAATACGTACGTGCCGAAATGCAGGTCAAGTTCACCAATATCACCACCTCTCCCAACGATATCGTGGTAACCACGCCGTTCCAGGTGGAGATCGGGGCGCTGAGCGGTGAGTTCAATATCTGTATTCCATTCGCCATGATCGAGCCATTGCGCGAGTTGCTGACTAACCCACCGGTGGAGAACTCCCGCCAGGAAGACAGCCAGTGGCGAGAAACGCTGGTGAAACAGGTTCAGCACTCCGAACTTGAACTGATAGCCAACTTTGTCGATATCCCGATGCGCCTGTCGAAAGTGCTGAAACTCCAGCCGGGCGACGTGTTACCGATCGATAAGCCGGAACGCCTGATCGCCCATGTTGACGGCGTCCCGGTCTTGACCAGCCAATACGGCACCTTGAACGGGCAGTACGCCCTGCGTGTTGAACATTTGATTAACCCTATTTTGAATGCCCTGAGTGAGGAACGGCCCAATGAGTGATCCTAAACAACCGTCTGGCGAAGAGAAGGACTCCGTAGACGATCTGTGGGCTGATGCGTTTAACGAGCAACAGGCGACCGAAAAATCCGCCTCTACCGAAGGCGTATTCAAGTCGCTGGAAGCTCAGGATGCGTTGGGTAGCCTGCAAGATATCGATCTGATCCTGGATATTCCGGTCAAGCTGACCGTGGAGCTGGGCCGTACCAAGATGACCATCAAAGAACTGCTGCGCCTGTCGCAAGGCTCGGTGGTGGCGTTGGATGGTCTGGCCGGTGAGCCATTGGATATCCTGATCAACGGCTATCTGATTGCTCAGGGCGAAGTGGTGGTGGTCGGCGACAAGTTCGGCGTACGCATCACCGATATCATCACGCCTTCCGAGCGCATGCGCCGCCTGAGCCGCTGATGAACCCCAACGCCAGCGTGCAGACGCAAAGCACCCAGCAGCCCGCCGGTTCGGCGCTGCCCACCGGTTCGGTATTGATGCAGGTCAGCAGCGCGCTCGGCGCTATATTGCTGCTGATCCTGCTCGCTGGCTGGCTGTTTCGCCGGCTGGGTTTTGCCCCGCAGGCCCGTGGCAATCAAAAATTGCTCAACCTGCGTGCCAGCTGTCAGGTTGGCCAACGCGAACGCGTGGTGGTGGTTGAAGTGGATAACACCTGGCTGGTGCTGGGCGTTACGGCTCAGCAGATCACCCCGTTGCACACCCTGCCCGCCCCACCGGCACAGGAAGCAACCGACCATAAATCACCGGCAGATTTCCGCCAGTTAATGCAAAACGTATTAAAACGCCCGGATAAATCGGCATGAATCCACTCTCCCATCGCCGGGCTTTTGGCCCGCTGCTGGCCGCTGGCCTGCTACTTCTCAGCCCTGCGGCTTTGGCACAGTTGCCGGGGCTGATTAGCCAACCTACTGCCAACGGCGGCCAAAGTTGGACGCTGCCGGTGCAAACGCTGGTACTGATCACCTCACTCAGCTTCCTGCCAGCGATGCTGCTGATGATGACCAGCTTCACCCGCATCATCATCGTGCTGGGGCTGCTGCGTAACGCCCTCGGCACCCCGTCGGCACCGCCCAATCAGGTGATGCTGGGGCTGGCGCTGTTCTTGACCTTTTTCATCATGTCACCGGTGTTCGACAAGGTGTACCAGGATGCCTACCTGCCGTTCAGCCAGGACAAGATCAGCATGGAGGTAGCGATCGACAAAGGTTCGCAACCGCTGCGCGAGTTTATGCTGCGCCAGACGCGGGAAAGCGATCTCGCCCTGTATGCCAGGCTGGCTAACCTGCCCGCGTTGGAAGGCCCAGAGGCCGTCCCGATGCGTATTCTGTTGCCCGCCTATGTCACCAGTGAGCTGAAAACCGCCTTCCAGATTGGTTTTACCGTGTTTATTCCGTTCCTGATCATCGACCTGGTGGTGGCCAGCGTGCTGATGGCGCTCGGGATGATGATGGTGCCACCCGCGACCATCTCGCTACCGTTCAAGCTGATGTTGTTTGTACTGGTGGATGGTTGGCAGTTGCTGTTGGGATCGCTGGCGCAGAGTTTTTATAGCTAGATCGGTGTTGCCCCCTCGCCCTCACCCTAACCCTCTCCCCCAGGAGAGGGGACCGATCGAGTGTGCTGATGCCGTAGTATTCTTGCCGAAGGTGCAGAGATTTATCAAGAGCAGCATTTAGCTCTCTCTCCCCTCGACGATGGGGCCGATCGAGTTTGTTGTTGCTTTAGTGTTCTTTCCGAAGGAGCACAGGCTTACCAAGAGCACAGATTAGCCCCCTCTCCCCTCGAAGAAGGGACCTATCGAGTTTGTTGTTACTTTAGAGCTCTTGCCGAAGGAGCACAGGCTTACCAAGAGCACAGATTAGCCCCCTCTCCCTTCGGGAGAGGGTTGGGGTGAGGGGCAGAACGCAACCTCCCATATTGGAGAAAAGAGATGACACCTGAATCGGTAATGGCGCTGGGTACGGAAGCGATGAAAGTGGCGCTGGCGCTAGCCGCCCCGCTGCTGCTGGCCGCGCTGTTCAGCGGGCTGATCGTCAGCCTTTTGCAGGCCGCCACGCAGATTAACGAAATGACGCTGTCGTTCATTCCCAAAATTCTCTCCGTGGTCGCCACCCTGATCGTTGCCGGGCCGTGGATGCTCAACCTGCTGCTGGACTACATGCGCATGCTGTTCAGCAACCTGCCGAACCTGATCGGCTAACCATGCTAACCTTTGACAGCGCCCAACTCAGCGTCTGGCTCAGCCAGTTCTTCTGGCCTCTGCTGCGCGTCCTGGCGCTGATTAGCACCGCCCCGCTGTTCAGCGAAAAACAGATCTCCAAGCGGGTGAAAATTGGCCTGGGCGGCCTGATCGTCTTGCTAATCGCTCCCACGCTGCCTACCAGCAATATCCCCCTGTTTTCCGTCACCGGCCTGTGGCTGGCCGTACAGCAGATCCTGATCGGCGTGGCGATCGGTTTGACGATGCAGTTCGCCTTTGCTGCAGTGCGCTTGGCAGGTGAGGTGATCGGCATGCAGATGGGGCTGTCCTTCGCTACCTTCTTCGACCCCTCCGGCGGCCCCAATACGCCACTGCTGGCGCGCCTGCTGAACCTGCTGGCGATGTTATTGTTCCTCAGCTTCGATGGTCACCTGTGGCTGATCTCGCTGCTGGCAGACAGCTTCCATACCCTGCCGATCCAGGCACAGCCGCTGAACGGCAACGGTTTCCTGGCGCTGACCCAGGCAGGAACACTGATCTTCATTAACGGTATGATGCTGGCGCTGCCGCTGATCTGCCTGCTGCTGACACTGAACCTGGCGCTTGGCCTGCTCAACCGCGTTACCCCGCAGCTTTCGGTATTTGTGATCGGTTTCCCGGTCACGTTAACCATCGGCATGTTGACCCTTGGCATGATGATGCCGATGCTGGCCCCCTTCTGCGAGCATCTGTTCGGTGAGTTTTTCGATCGGCTGGCGGCAGTGATCGGCGGTATGTCCCCTTAACACAGAGGTTTGCCGCGAGACAAACTAGCAGGGAAAGATATTTTCCGAGATAAAAAGTTGAAAAAGTGAAATTAACCAGATTTAGCGGCGATTATCCTGCCGGGCTTGAATAATAAAATACCCCCCTTAGAATGGCCTCATTAAATAAATCCCACGCCGTATAAAAAACGGTAACAGACCATTAAGCTGGTCACGTGATTTATTAACATTAACGGAACACCCAGAAAATAAAATAACCGCACCTTATGGCGGCGGGACTTTATTTATCTCAATATAGCCAGGAGCATCAAATGAAAGCGAAAACTAACAGAAAAGCACGCAGAGCCTTGGGCATGGCGCATTGGACCACTAATCGCATTCAGATCACAGCGTCCGCCTGCGGAAAAATCTGGACCGTAGCCAAAAAGAAAAAATAATCTGTTTTTAATGCGTAGCGTTAAAAATAGTAAGATCACTTATCCAGCCTGAATATCCTGACGTTTCCCGCCGTTAAATCAGGCTGTGTAAAAACGGTACTGCGCTCTATATCCACGTTATAGGGCGCAGTGCCCTACAAGCGTGAATAACTATTTCTTATCGATTCATCTGAAATAACGACATACCTTGCATATCGCTGAAGGTTTTATAAGAGGCTTGCAAAGCCGCCTGCTGCATATAGTAAGACGAAATCGCCTCCACCACATCCGCATCAACCAGCGCGGTCAGCTGATTTTGGTTAGCCGTATTGTTTTCGATGCCGATGCTGTCCAGCACGTCCAACTCTTGCAACTGAGTCCCCAGCACCGCATTGGTACTCAGCACGTTGTTATAGCTGTTATCCAGGCCACGGGTTGCCTTATCGAGCGCTGCCGTCACCTGCTCACGGGTAGCCTCATCGGCCCCCTGCAGCGGGGTCTTCAACGCTTTCAACGCCATGTCGATGCTCTCGAACACGTTGGCTTCGGAAGGGCTGCCGTCCGGTTCCGGTTTGATATTGCTGGTCAGCGACATAAATATCGAGCTGCCGGTGTGGCCCACGGTCATGGTGCGGTTGGCGTCCACTTTCTGCTCAATGGCCGAGCTGCTGCCCTGGTAAACCACCTTGCCACCCTGCTCGACAAACGGGGCTTTGTCATTGGCAAAGCCGGCAAAAATAAAACGGCCGTTACCGTCGGTGCTGTTGGCCTGGCTGAGTAGCTGATCTTTCAGCCCCTGCAACTGGGTGGCCAAAGAGTCACGGTCATTGTCGCTGATCGTGCCGTCACCGGCGTTGACGATCAGCGTTTTCATGTCCTTGATGCCGTCGGCGGCGCTACGCAACACGGTTTCTTCCATCGAGATATTCTGACGGGCAAAGGTGCGCGCCAATGCGTACTGGCTGTTTTCTGACACCGACTGCGAGATCATCACCGCCTGTGACGCCGCTAACGGATCGTCCGAAGGGTAAAGCACGCGCTTGCCGCTGGAAAGCTGCTGCCCGGACTGCATCCACAGAGACTGATTATTGGTGACCCCCGACAGATTCTGTTGGTAGATCATGCTGGTGCTCATGCGCATGGGTTGGGTTCCTCACTAAGGGCATCCACAGCCAGCATACCGGCTGCGGTTAACGGTAAAATCAACGAATATTCAGTATGGCGTCAAACAACGAGCTGGCGGTCTGGATCACCTGCGCATTGGCCATGTAATACTGTTGGAAACGCAGCAGTTCGCCGTACTCTTCGTCCAGGTTAACCCCGGAGATGGACTGCTGTTGGGTTTGCAATTGGGTCACAATATTGGTTTGTGCGGTGGCGTTGACCTTGGCGGTAGCGGTCTGGTTACCCACGCTGCTGACCAATCCGGCATAGGCGCCGCTCAAGGTTGCTTTGCCATCCACCACTTTGGCGGTTTGCAGATCGAGCAGTTTCTTGACGTTGTCATTATCGCCCTTACCGCCATCTTCCGTTCCTGCGGCAGCAAACTTGGCCGAGTCGCTGATGGCAACCTTCAGGGTACCGGCCACATCGCTAACCGGCTTCACGGTAAAGCTGTCATTCTTTTTCGCGTTGCCCGTCACGCCGATCTCCAGGCCATCAAAGCTCAGCGTCGGTTTGCCATCCGCATCGGTGCCTGCGGTGGCAGGTACCTTGACGTTGTCGGACAGGCGAGTGACCTGCCAGTTGGCACCGTCAAACTCCATGCGGTAGTCGCTGGCCTTGACCTTGCTGGTGTCGGTAAAGGAGACCGACAGCGAGGCATTGCCGGTGTTGTTGGTATTGTTGACCGTACGCCCACCTGAGAAGCTGAAGAAATCCTCCCCCGGATCGCCGTTGATATCAAAGCCTTCGCGATGCTGCTGGTTAAAGCTATCGGCCAGCGCCAGGGCCAGTTGCCCCAACTGGTTGCGTGCGCCGTCCAACGATTCACTACGGAACTTCAGCACGCCGCTGACGCTGCCGCTGCCAATCTGGCTTTCCGGGATTTCGTTAGCGCCATTGCCGCGATCGTAACCGAGCGTCAGGCGAGACGGGTCTTTGCTGGAAGGCATCGCCGTCACCTGATAGGAGGAGTTGCCCTGCACCAGCGTCAAACCGTTGGCGAAGGTCACGGTATAGGCATCACCGTCCTGCTGGGTGACCTGAACGCCGACCACCTTGTTAAGCTCCGTCACCAACTGATCGCGCTGATCCAGCAAGGCGTTCGGCTCGCTGCCGCCGCTGCTGGCCCGCACTTGGGTGATTTCGTTATTCAAGCGGGCGATTTGCTGGCTGTAAGTATTGATCTGGTTGGCGCTGTCGCTCAGTTGCTGGTTGACGCCCGCATCCATATCGCGCAGATACTTGTCCGCATTGTTGAACTGATTCACCAGGCCGTTGGCCTTGCCTAACACGGTCTGACGGGCTGCGTCATCCCCGGCATTGCTGACGACGTTTTGCAGATTTTTGAAGAAATCTTCCATCCCCGATGCCAGGGTGTTGGTTTTAGACGCCAGCAGGTTGTCGATCTGGGAGACCTTTTCGAAGTAGCTGTTCTGGGCCGAAGCTTCGCTTTGCGCCCCGCGCAGTTGGGTCATGATGAACTGGTTATACTCGCGATTGACCGTAGTCACGGTGGCTCCGTTGCCGATAAATCCGTTCATGGTGCCCAGGCCGCCGTTTTGCGCCAGGATCGCGGTTTGACGGTTATAGCCCGCCACGTTGTAGTTGGAAATATTATTACTGACGGTGCTAAGCGCAACCTGCGCCGCATTCAGGCCACTCATCGCGGTATTGATTAAGCTGTTGGACATAGAGGTTCCTTATGCTGCGGTGCCAGCGGCCCACAGAGGTCAAAAATTGTGCCGGGCGTTGCCATCCAGCCTGTTTGGGTTATCGGCCATCTGACGGCAAACTTGAGTAAAAAAATAGGCGCTGCATGCAGCGCCCGACGGCTAAAACAGATCCTGCAAATCGTGGGTATAGGCCTTGGTTACCTGCTCCCCAGTGCTTTTCATCTGCTGGATCATGCTGACCAGCTTTTTGGCATACAGCGGATCGGTCGCATAGCCGGCCTTTTGCAGCGCATGTGCCGCCTGCTCGGGGCTGCTGGCACTGGCAACGTTGACGTAGCGCGGGTTGTTGGTCAGCAGTTTGACGTAATCCCCAATCGCTTCCATATAGGAGCCATAGACGCGGAAGCGGGCCTTGATCTTCTTCGCCACCCCTTCCTCGAACTCGGTAGTGGTGATCTCCGTCACTGGACCGTCCCAACTGCTACCGGCCTTGATACCAAACAGGTTGTAACTGCGTGAGCCATCCGCCGCCGGGATCTCGCGTTGCCCCCAGCCAGACTCCAGCGCGGCCTGCGCCATGATCAACTGATGCGGAATACCGCTTTGCTGGCTGGCAACCCGTGCCGGAATAGACAGCTGCGCCACAAAATTGCCGTTGCTCAACGGCAAGGGAGGCGCCGAAGGTATTTTTGGCACCGCCCGGCGTACCATCTGTTCCAATGCCTGACGCGGCAAGGTCTGCAACACCTCGTTGTCCAGTGCCATCGGCACCGTCCCTGCGGTTTCGCTTGGGCGGCTGTTTCCGGCGGAGAGCTGCTTGACCATCATGTCCGCCAGCCCCAGGCCTTTCTGCGACATCTGTTGGGCGATCTGCTGATCGTACATCGAGGTATACAGCCGCGTCTGATCGCTGCTCAACACGCCATCCTGCGGCAACGCCGCACGCATGCTTTTCAGCATCATCTGCACGAACATACCTTCCACCTGCTGGGCCACCTGCTTGATATTGCCCTGCGGATCGGCGGCAACATCTCGCTTCAAGCCGTTCAGCGACTGGGTGTCATAGGCAGCACCCGACATAGCCATCAGATCGCTGCTCATCAGATAATTTCCAGTTTGGCGCGCAGGCAACCAGCGCTCTGCATTGCCTGCAAGATAGACATCAGGTCGATCGGCGTCGCCCCCAGGGCATTCAACGCGCGAACCACGTTATTGAGGTTGGCGCTGGCGTTCACTTTTTGCAGTGAGCCGCCCTGCTGCTGCACGGAAATCTGGGTATTCGGCGTCACCACGGTCTGGCCACCGCCGAATGGCGTATCCGGCTGGCTGACGGTGTTTTGCCGATCGACCACCACCGACAGGTTCCCTTGTGCCACCGCGCAGGAATCCAGTACCACATCGCGGTTCATTACTACCGAGCCGGTACGGGAGTTGATGATCACTTTGGCATCCATCGCCCCAACGTTAATGCTGATATTCTGAATATCCGCCAGGAAACGCACTTGCGAACTATTGCCGCGTGGCACCAGCACCTGCACGGTACGGGAATCGAGCGGAGAGGCAGTGCCGCCGCCGCGCTGGCGGTTGATGGCATCGCTGATCTGTTGTGCCAGGGTGAAATCATCGTCGTTCAGTTGCAGGTTGATCACGCCATCCTGGCCGAAGGTGGTAGGCAATTCGCGTTCGATGGAAGCGCCGTTGCTGATACGGCCACCGGCCAACTGATTGACCTGCACGCTGCTACCCCCGGAGGACGCACCGGCACCGCCGACCAGCACGTTACCCTGTGCCAGCGCATAGACCTGATTATCCACGCCTTTGAGCGGTGTCATCAGCAATGTCCCGCCGCGCAGGCTCTTGGCGTTACCCATTGAGGACACCACCACGTCAATGTTCTGCCCCGCACGGGAGAACGGCGGCAGCTTGGCGGTTACCATCACCGCTGCCACGTTTTTCAACTGCATGTTGGTGCCTGGCGGTACGGTGATCCCCAGTTGCGACAGCATGTTGCTCAGGCTCTGGGTGGTAAACGGGGTTTGCATGGTCTGGTCGCCAGAGCCGTCCAACCCCACGACCAGGCCGTAACCAATCAACGCGTTGTCGCGTACGCCCTGTACCGTCACCAGATCGCGGATGCGTTCCGCCGTCGCGGGCAGGCAAACCAGCATCATGGACAGTGTGAGAAGTAACTTTTTCAACATCGGT
Source organism: Serratia fonticola (assembly GCF_001006005.1). NCBI lineage: Bacteria > Pseudomonadati > Pseudomonadota > Gammaproteobacteria > Enterobacterales > Yersiniaceae > Serratia > Serratia fonticola. The sequence continues at coordinate 5,391,501 of NZ_CP011254.1, forward strand.
CAATCCTTAGAACGGTGAAACATTTAAGAAGAAGCGCTGTAGCCACCCCATGGTCTGCGCTTCATTGATATAGCCGTTGCCGACGTATTCAATGCGTGCATCCGCCACCTGGGTGGACGTGACCGAGTTATTGCCACTGATGGTGCGGGGGTTAACCACACCGGAGAAACGGATGAATTCGGTGCCCTGATTGATGGCAATTTGCTTTTCGCCCACCACGTGCAGGTTGCCGTTGGCCAAGACCTGATTGACCGTGACGGTAATGGTGCCGTTAAAGGTGTTGTTAGCGTTGGCCCCGCCCTTGCCGCCGAAGGTGCTGTCGCCGGAGATATCCATGTCGGCGCGCGCGTTACCGAGCAGCCCGTCGAGGTAACGCGGTGAAGTGGCTACGCCAAATTTGCTGGATCCGTTGCGGCTGGCGTTGGCGGATGAGCTCTTGCTGGCGCTGACGTTTTCTTGTAGCACGATGGTCAGGGTGTCGCCGATATTACGCGGGCGACGATCCTCAAACAGCGGCTGATAGCCGTAGTTCATCGGCTGCACCGTCTGGAAAATCGAACCGTTCGGCACCGGAGCGCCTGCCGGAGCGGGCTGAGCCGTGGTAGCCCCGTCAACCAGGGGGGTATGCGGAATATAGGCACAGCCGCCGACTGTCAGCATCAGCAGCCCGGCCAGGACGCGTTTGCCTTGCTGCGGCACGCTGGCCGCTAAAAAGGTGGTTACCACGGGTATCGCCTTTGTTGCTCTGGATAAGGATTACGGGCGCAGCAAGCCGCGCCCGTCGATTACAGTTGCGTCAGCTTTTGCAGCATCTGGTCAGACGTTGATACCGCTTTGCTGTTGATCTCATAGGCGCGCTGGGTCTGGATCATGTTGACCAGCTCTTCCGCCACGTTGACGTTAGAGGTTTCAACATAACCCTGATACAACAGGCCTGCCCCGTTGAGGCCAGGGGTACTTTCGTTAGGCGCGCCGGAGCTTTCGGTTTCCTGGTACAGGTTTTCACCCATGCTTTCCAGACCGCTATCGTTGATAAAGGTGGTCAACGTCAGTTGCCCGACCTGCTGCGCCGCCGTCTGGCCCTGCTGGGTCACGCTGACGATGCCATCACGGCCCACGGTAATGCTCAGGGCGTTGGCCGGAATGGTGATCGCCGGTTGTACCTGAAAACCACTGGCGGTTACCAACTGGCCATTCTGATCGATCTGGAATGAACCATCGCGGGTATAGGCCTGGGTGCCATCCGGCAACACCACCTGGAAGAAGCCCTGCCCCTTGATCGCCACGTCTTTGCTGTTGTTGGTCTGCGACAGGTTGCCCTGGCTGTGGATGCGCTCGGTCGCCACCGGACGTACGCCGGTACCAATCTGCAAACCGGAAGGCAGCGTGGTCTGCTCGGAAGACTGAGCCCCGGGCTGACGCATGGTCTGGTACAGCAGATCTTCAAACACCGCACGCTGGCGTTTAAACCCGTTGGTACTGACGTTCGCCAGGTTGTTGGCGATCACGTCCATATTGGTCTGCTGCGCATCCAGACCGGTTTTGGCAATCCATAAGGATGGGATCATGATTTATTCCTCTGCACTCAGCTCATTGACAGCAATGAGTTGGCGCGCTGTGCGTTTTCATCCACGCTGTGGATGACCTTCATTTGCATTTCGAACCGGCGAGCGTTGGCGATCATATCCACCATCGTCTCCAGCGGTTTGACGTTGCTGCCCTCCAACACCCCCGGCATGATCCGTACATCAGGATCGTTCGGTAGTTGGTTGCCACGCTGCTGCTGAGCCTCGGCAGTCAGATGGAACAGGCCGTCGTCCCCGCGCACCACTTCCCGAGCATCGGCCTTCACCAGCTTCAAGCGGCCAATCTGGGAAATGGTGTTAGGCGGATCGCCCGGATTTAACGCCGAGATGGTGCCGTCCGCCGCCAGCGTCAGTTCTGCCTGCGGCGGGGCTTCGATTGGCCCGCCATCGCCCATAAGCGGCACACCCTGCACCATCAACTGCCCGGTGGAGGAGATCTGGATGCTGCCGTTACGGCTGTAGGCTTCAGTGCCATCCGGCAGCCTTAGCGCCAGAAAGCCGTCCTGCTGCAATGCCACATCCAGTGGCCGCCCGGTGTAGTTCAGCGGCCCTTGGCTCATGTCAGCCCCCGGCGTCGAAGCTGCCACCAGCGTCCGCGTCTGCATGCTTGGCCCATCAACCGGCACCGCACGCAGCGCCGAAAGCTGTGCGCGGAACCCCGGCGTGGAGGCGTTGGCCAGGTTGTTGGCCGTGACCGACTGCTGCTCCAGCGTCTGCCGGGCTCCACCCATCGCGGTATAAATCGCGTGATCCATAAATCAATCCTATTAGCGCAGGCTGACCAGCGTTTGCAGGATCGAATCCTGGGTTTTGATGGTTTGCGCGTTTGACTGGTAGTTACGCTGCGCGACGATCATGTTTACCAGTTCCTGACTCAGATCGACGTTGGAAGACTCCAGCGCTCCGCTGGTCAGTGAACCGAAACCGCCGCCGCCCGCCAGGCCCACACGTGGCTGACCTGAAGCACCGGTCTCCTTCCAGACGTTATCACCCTGTGCGGCCAGCCCTTCCGGGTTGGAGAAGTTGGTCAACACGATCTGCCCCAGCAACTGGGTCTGCTGGTTGTTGTATACCCCGACCACGGTGCCGTCTTTGTTGATCTGGAAACCCTGGTATTCCCCGGTGGCATAGCCGTCCTGGGAAATCTTGCTGACAGAGTCACTGCCGACGTTCTGTTGCAGGCTACCGGCAAAGCTCAGGTTAAAGTTTTGCGCCAGCGCGCCGTCTTTAGCCGACATTGGCACGACCAGGTTGAATGGCGTGGTGCTTGGCTGACCCTGCGCATTCAGCGTGCCGGTCAGCGTACCGCTGTTGTCAAAGTTCAGGCTGCCCGCTTTGGCCGACGGAGCACCCGTCACGCTGCCGTCCTGGGTGTAAACGTCCCACTTGTTATCCGCCGTTTTAACAAAGTAGGCGTTGATGTTGTGAGCGTTGCCCAGGGTGTCATAGGTGGTAATGGTGTTGACGTAGTTAAACGAGTCGGTCTTGTTGGGATCGAATGGCGTCACCGCCGGTGGCTTATGGGTCGATTTCAGGTTGGCCACCATATTGCCGCTGGTGCTGGCTTTGGCGTTCATCATGCCTTCAGGGATGCTCAGCGGTACCGGATCGGCCCCTTGCTGGATGGTTGGCGGCGAACCAGCAGCCGGGTAGCCGGTCAGGCTCAACCCTTGCATGTTGGTGATGTTGCGGTTGGCATCCATGATGAACTGCCCATTACGCGTATAGAAGATGCCGCCATCGGCGTCTTGCATACGGAAGAAGCCGTTCTGGCTGATGGCGATATCCATTGCCCGGTTGGTGTTGGTGGTAGTACCGCCGTTGAAGTTCTGGGTGATCCCCGCCACTTTCACCCCCAGCCCGACCTGCGAGCCGGCAAACATATCGGCAAAGGATACGCTGCCAGATTTAAAGCCGTAGGTGGCGGAGTTGGCGATGTTGTTACCAATCACATCCAGGTTGGTTGCAGCCGCGTTTAAACCGCTGACCGCTTGAGAAAAAGCCATGTCGTTCTCCGAAATAGGTCATTTAAAAAGGTGTCTTCAGGATCGCGTGATCCATTGCCGACGTGGAAAATCACTGCGCTTAGTCTGGCGAACCCAGTTTGGACAGGATCAGGCGCACGTCATCCAGCGTTGAGGTCCCCGCCACGCCCAGATCCAGTTTTGCCCCGTCCGTACCGCGCGTGACGCCGTTAACCATGGCGAAACGCAGTGGCTGCGCCACCAACTGCTCACCGCCGTTTTTGGCGTTGATCGCCACGGTGTAAGAACCGTCGGGCGCATTGGTGCCATCTTCCAGCGAACCGTCCCAGGAGAAGGAGTGCACACCAGCGGTCAGACCGCCCAGTTCGATAGTGCGAACCACTTTGCCGGTGGCATCGCTGATGGTCGCCGTCACCGAATCGGCGGTGCGTTCCAGCTCTACGCCAAACGGCGTGGTGCTGACCTTGCCAGCATCATTACCCACCAGGATCTCCTTGCCCGGTACCATCACGCCGTGGCCGATCAGCGAACTGGCCTGGATTGACTGGTTGCCGCTGATCTGGCCGGAGATCGACCCCAGCGTGGTGTTGAGCTTCTCGATCCCGCTAACCGTATTGATCTGCGCCAGTTGGGTAGTCAGTTCGTTGTTTTGCATCGGGTTGGTGGGGTCCTGGTTTTTCAACTGGGCCACCAACAGCGTCAGGAAATTGTTGCTAAGATCCTGGCTGGTATTGCCATTCGCACCGCTTTTGGCGCCGGTACCGGCAATGCTGTTGTCGAGTGATTCATTGGTGGTGGCGGCAATGGCCATAAATAAAAGCTCCGGTTACTGACCCAGCGTCAGGGTTTTCATCAACATGGATTTGGTGGTATTCAACACTTCGACGTTGGCCTGATAGCTGCGCGAGGCCGAGATGGTGTTGACCATTTCCCCTACTACATCGACGTTGGGCATCCGCACGTAGCCTTTGGCATCCGCCAGCGGGTTGCCCGGCTGAAACACCAAGCGCTCCGGCGAGGGATCGTCTACCACCTGCGCAACACGCACGCCGCCGGTCGACTGGCCCGGTGCCGCCGCAACCTCAAACACCACCTGTTTGGCCCGATAAGGCTGGCCATCCGGGCCGGTGGCGCTGTCGGCGTTGGCCATATTGCTGGCGCTGACGTTAAGACGCTGGGATTGCGCGGACAGGGCCGAGCCGGAAATATCAAAAATATTCAATAACGACATGGGAATTATCCTCCTTGCAGCACGGACATCATGCCCTTGATCTGGCCGTTCAACAGCGTCAGGTCGGTTTGATATTTCAGGCTGTTATCAGCAAAGTTGGTGCGCTCACGGTCCATATCGACCGTGTTGCCGTCCAGGGAAGGCTGATCCGGTACGCGGAACATAAGATCCAGAGACGGTGGCTGCATATTCTGCGCCGGGATATGGCGAGCCGAGGTCAGATTCAGTGCCACGCCGCTGCCGTTGACGCGCCCCTGCTCCATGACCTTGTTCAGTTGGCTGGCGAAATCGATATCACGAGCCTGATAGCCCGGCGTATCTGCGTTGGCGATGTTGGCCGCCAGGATTTCCTGCCGCTGGGCGCGCAGGTTCAGCGCCTCCTGGCCAAAACGCAGAGCAGCGTCCAATTTGTCGAGCATGCTCCCTCCGCGAGGTTAGAATTTGGAGCCGACAGCATAAACGCCCTACCTGTCAGCCTATCGTGGGAATAAGGGCAAAATGCGTCGCTATTTGTCTGCTTAGCCTGCGCGCGTAACGGTTACACTTGTCCCCCTGTGGTCGCTGCGTCTGTGAGGAAAATATGAAAAGTATCCTGCTGTTGGTCGGCTTGCTGATCGGCCTGAACGCGCACGCCGAGGGCCTGGACGGACAGGTGGAGAACTTTATCAAGTCACAATTTGCCACTAGTACCAACGTGACCGACGTCAAGGTGCTGGTGCGCACGCCAGCAAGCCGTTGGCCGCAGTGCGAATTGCCGCAGCTTTCGATGCCTCAGAATGCTCGCCGCTGGGGTAACATCAGCATCTCGGCCCGTTGTGGCCAGGAGCGACGTTTTATTCAGGCGCAGGTGCAGGTGGTGGGACATTATCTGGTGGCAGCACGGGGGATCAGTGCGGGCAGCAAACTCACCGCAGATGATATCAAGCTGAAAACCGGCCGATTAGACACCCTGCCGCCTCGTACCCTGATTGATAACGCCAAGGCGATCGGTGCCGTCAGCCTGCGCAATATCAGCCCTGGGCAGCCGTTGAATACGGTCATGCTAAGACGGGCCTGGGCGGTCAAGGCCGGGCAAACGGTACAGGTGTTGGCGCAGGGTGATGGATTTAATATCAGCGGTGCTGGGAAAGCGATGACCAACGCCGCCGCCGAAGACGGCGTGCGAGTGCGCATGGCCTCCGGGCAGATTGTTAGCGGCATTGCCAATATTGATGGCACAATTCGTATTACATTATAAAAAAATAAAGCTTTGCCAATACTTGTCGATAACAAAGTCATAGCAGCATTTATCCGGCCACCAGGGCCACAGATTTGAATTCCCCGTTGCCTTAGCGGCGGTGGTACAGATGGAGATTGAACATGAGTATCGATCGTACCCAACGGTTGCAACCCGTGCCCACGGTGCAGCCGCGAGAAACACAGACAGACAGCACGTTGCAAGCACGTAAAAAGGTCTCGGCGGAAACTGCGGTCAGCGGCACCCAGGTTAAGCTGAGCGATGCACAGGCTCGCCTGATGCAGCCGGGCAGCCAAGATATCAATATGGAGCGAGTGGAAAGCATCAAGCAGGCGATCCGCAACGGCGAACTGAAGATGGATACCGGCAAGATTGCCGACGCCTTGTTACAAGACGTGCAAAGCGAATGGCAGTCCGGCGCCGATCGGGGTTAACACCAAGGGTGAGTCATTGATATGGAAAACCTGGCACAACTGCTGGATAAGCTGCTGGACACCTTGCAGGCGTTAGGCACGGTGCAGACGGAGGAGCACACTTTACTGTGCTCCAAAACTTTGGCTGGCGTGGCTCTGCAACGCGTGACCGATGCTAAAAGCCAACTGCTGGCGACGGTCAATTATCTGGACCAACAGCGGCTGGAGATGGAACGGCTGCAGCACTGCCAAGCACCTTATGAGGGCCAGCCACAGTTGGCAGCCAACTGGCAGCAAGTGCAACAGCTGAGCCTGCAACTGCGCGAACAGAATCACCATAACGGTATGCTGCTCAATCATCATATTGAGCACAATACGCAGGCACTGGCGATTTTAAACAAGCAGAATAAATCGCTGTACGGGCCCGATGGTCAGTCCCGCGCGGGGAGCCTGCTGGGCCGTAAGATTGGAGTTTGATGCGCCCCTCACCCTAGCCCTCTCCCAAAAGGAGAGGGGACAGAACGTGCCACAACTCTGCTGCTGCGCCTGAATCTCATACCATCCCCACAATTTCATTTACACCTTGCTAGCGCCAGCTGGAATTGGCTCCTGTACCTAACCATAAAACCGCTCTAGCGCCCTCTCCCTATGGAAGAGGCTTGGGGTGATGGGCCTTCACGCTCTGCAATACGCGCCACCAACGCGCCCAATAAAACCAGATCGATCAACCACGCGTTGGCAAGGTTTGTCGATGCCCGAGATTGGATCAGCAATGTCACCGACAGAATGACTCCGATGACCGCCAACGAGGCAGCTCTGGTTGCCAGGCTGATGCTGTTCAGCGGCTGTAACAACGCTGTCGTCACCTGGCGGGCGCCCCCTAAACCAATGCCGCCGATAACGATCCCCGGTAACATCATCAGCCAATCATTACGGCCGAACAGCCCCAACAGCAGCAACCCGGTAGCAGAGAGCACCAGGCTCCGCCATAACGCCGCCAGGGTTCGCTGTTTTTCCACCGCCAGCAAACGCATTAACGCCGCGCCACAGGCATTGGCTAACAGCAGCGCCAACAACAGCGTGATGGCAACCTCCGGCCTTCCCCAGCCAATGTTCAACAGCAAAACGCCTGCCGATATCAACACGCTGTACACGATGGTGCGAGCAATCGCCCCCGGTTCCCCTACCGCGCCTGCGGTACTGATTTCTGCTGGTGATCTCATAACGGCTCCTGACATTGAGATGGAATGATGAATTATTCTCACTCCATTAATCGAATTCCATCAGCCTATCCAAGGTATATAGTCATAACAAACTCATAGTTTTCAGCCTTGGATGAGAATAATTCAGCCATGAAAAAAATCCATCTCCCTCCGCTAGGTGCTTTACGCGCCTTTCATGCCGTTGCCAGCTGTAGCAGCTTTAAACGGGCTGGGGAGGAACTCAACGTCAGCGCAACGGCAATCAGCCATCAGATCAAATTACTGGAGTCAATTCTGGCATGTAGGGTCTTCGAACGCAGCGCACGCGGGGTTAGCCTGACCGAAACCGGCGAGATTTTATATGCCGGTACGCAACGCGCCTTTGCAGCTCTGGAGCAGGCCGCCGCGCAGATTATGCACTCCCAACAGCCTCAATCTCTGACGGTTACCACCACCTCCAATTTCCTGACCCATTGGTTGGTGCCGCGTCTGGCCGATTTCAAGGCGGAATTCCCGGACATCGACCTGCGGTTACATACCAGCGTAGAACGGGTCGACTTAACGCAGCGCACCGTCGATGTCGCCATTCGCTACCGGGAAATGCCGGAGCAAACGTTGCACTCAACTTTATTGTACGAGGATCGTTTTATCGCGGTAGCCAGCCCGTCATTGGCGCTGGCAGATATCGGCGATTTACGCGGGGTGACGCTGTTTCACGTAGAAAACCGCCTAGTGCCCGCCGACTCTCCGAGCTGGCAAAACTGGCGGAGGAACTATGGGCCACAGGATCTGAATGTAGACGCGGGGCTGACCTTCAGCGATGAAACCCATGCGCTACAGGCGGCGATTGCGGGACAGGGGGTGGTGATTGCCAGCCAGTTGCTGGCGCGAGATTTGTTACAGCGCGGCGTGTTAACCGCACCGTTCGAGATGTCATTACCCGGTGCCTGCTATTACCTGGTTACCACAGAAGAAAACGCGCAACGCCCGGATATCATGGCGTTGCGCGACTGGCTGTTGAGGCAAATAACGCCAGGGATGACTTATCATCCTCACTCATAGTTCACAATCACCTGATTAGAGATCGCCCGCAGCGGAGGA